>NZ_JBIVOA010000002.1:0-672303 GCF_044753885.1 Streptomyces sp. NPDC093221
ACGCTGTTGAGTTCTCAAGGAACGGAAGCTTCCTTCAGACCGTTTCACCGGCCCTCCGGGCTTTCCCTTCGTCGTGTCTCCGACTTTAGCAGAAGCTATTCGGTCGGAATTACCAACCCCGTTCCGAGCACACACGTTTCCGTGGGTCTCGTCGAGGCGGTTGTGCCAACGTACTGGAGCGGGCCCCCGGATGCAAATCCGGGGGCCCGCTCATGGTCCAGTGGTTGACGAGGCGTCAGACCTCAACCACCACAGGGAGGATCATCGGTCGCCGACGGTAGGTGTCGGAGACCCATTTGCCGACCGAGCGGCGGATGAGCTGCTGGATCTGGCGTGCTTCCATCACCCCGTCGGAGGCCGAACGGGACAGCCCCTCCTCGATCTTGGGGATGACGGCGGCGAATGCGTCGTCCTCGATGCCCGAACCGCGGGCATGGATGTTCGGGCCACCGACGATCTTGCCGGTGGTCGAGTCGACCACCACGAAGACCGAGACGATGCCTTCTTCCCCGAGGATGCGGCGGTCCTTCAGCGACGACTCCGTGATGTCGCCGACGGAGAGACCGTCGACGTACACGTAACCGGCCTGAACCTTGCCCGCGATTTTGGCGACGCCGTCGATGAGGTCGACGACCACGCCGTCCTCCGCGATGACGCAGCGGTTCTTGGGGATGCCGGTGAGCTGGCCGAGATCGGCGTTGGCGCGCAGGTGTCGCCATTCGCCGTGGATCGGCATCAGATTGCGCGGCTTGCAGATGTTGTAGAAGTACAGCAGTTCGCCGGCCGAGGCGTGGCCGGAGACGTGGACCTTGGCGTTGCCCTTGTGGACAACGTTGGCACCCCATCGGGTGAGGCCGTTGATCACGCGGTAGACCGCGTTCTCGTTGCCCGGGATGAGGGAGGACGCGAGGATGACGGTGTCGCCCTCGACGATCCGGATCTGGTGGTCGCGGTTCGCCATCCGGGACAGGGCGGCCATGGGCTCGCCCTGGGAGCCGGTGCAGACGAGGACGACCTTCTCGTCGGGCAGGTCGTCGAGGACCTTGACGTCCACGACGAGACCGCTGGGCACCTTGAGGTAGCCCAGGTCGCGGGCGATGCCCATGTTCCTGACCATCGAGCGGCCGACGAAGGCCACCTTGCGGCCGCGTTCGTGCGCGGCGTCCAGGACCTGCTGGATGCGGTGGACGTGGCTGGCGAAGCTCGCCACGATGATCCGCTTGTCCGCCTTGGCGAAGGTCTGCCTGAGCACCTGCGAGATGTCCCGCTCGGGTGCGACGAAGCCGGGGACCTCGGCGTTGGTGGAGTCCGCGAGGAGCAGGTCGATGCCTTCCTCGCCGAGCCGCGCGAAGGTCGGCAGGTCGGTCAGGCGGCCGTCCAGCGGGAGCTGGTCCATCTTGAAGTCGCCCGTGACGACGACCATGCCCGCCGGAGTGCGGATGGCGACGGCCAGCGCGTCCGGGATGGAGTGGTTGACGGCGACGAATTCGCAGTCGAAGGGGCCGATGCGCTCGCGCTCGCCCTCCTTGACCTCCAGCACGTACGGCCGGATGCGGTGCTCCTGGAGCTTGGCCTCGATCAGGGCGAGGGTCAGCTTGGAGCCGATCAGCGGGATGTCGTCCTTCTCCCGCAGGAGGAAGGGGACGGCGCCGATGTGGTCCTCGTGGCCGTGGGTCAGGATCACGCCGACGACGTCGTCGAGGCGGTCCCTGATGGAGGTGAAGTCCGGCAGGATCAGATCGACGCCGGGCTGCTCTTCCTCGGGGAAGAGCACTCCGCAGTCGACGATCAGCAGCTTGCCGCCGAATTCGAAGACCGTCATATTGCGGCCGATTTCTCCGAGGCCGCCGAGCGGGGTGATCCGGAGGCCGCCGTCGGGCAGGGTCCGCGGGGGGCCGAGTTCGGGGTGCGGATGGCTCAAAAGTCTCTCCCTACCACGCGCGCCGCCGGACCCTCCTGGGTCGCGGCGCGCGTGACATCGTGTTTTCCGTGCGTATGCGGCAGTGCGCATCGTCGGCTGTGCGGTCTTTCGGCTGTGCGGTTGTGCAGTCGTTCGGTTGTGCGGTTGTGCGTGTTCGGACCTATTAAGTTGTGAAGTCTGTGGTCAGAGGTCTACCCCGCCTGCGGCGAGATCCCTCCTGAGCTGTTCGGTGGCGGCCTGGTCCAGCTCCACGAGGGGGAGCCGGAGGGGACCGGCGGGCAGTCCGCGCAGCGCGAGGGCGGTCTTGGTGGTGATGACGCCCTGGGCGCGGAACATGCCGGTGTAGACCGGCAGCAGTCGCTGGTGGATCTCGGCGGCCTTGGTGACGTCGCCGCTGGTGTACGCGTCGAGGAGTGCGCGCAGTTCGGCGGAGACCAGGTGGCCGACGACGGAGACGAAGCCGGCGGCGCCGATGGAGAGCAGCGGCAGATTGAGCATGTCGTCGCCCGAGTACCAGGCCAGGCCGCTGCGGGACATCGCCCAGCTCGCGGCGCCGAGGTCGCCCTTGGCGTCCTTGTTGGCGACGATCCGGGGGTGTTCGGCCAGCCGGACGATGGTCTCGGTGTCGATGGGGACGCCGCTGCGGCCGGGGATGTCGTAGAGCATGACGGGCAGCCCGGTGGCGTCGGCGATGGCGGTGAAGTGCCGGTACAGGCCCTCCTGCGGGGGCTTGTTGTAGTACGGCGTCACCGCGAGCAGGGCGTGGGCGCCGGCGCTCTCCGCCTGGCGGGCCAGTTCCGTGCTGTGCCGGGTGTCGTTGGTGCCGGCTCCGGCGACGACGAAGGCGCGGTCTCCGACGGCTTCCACGACGGCCCGTACGAGCCGGGCTTTCTCCGTGTCGCTCGTGGTGGGCGACTCCCCGGTCGTGCCGTTGACGACGAGACCGTCGTTCCCGGCGTCCACGAGGTGGGCGGCGAGCCGTTGCGCGCCGTCGAGATCGAGGGCGCCGTCCGCGGTGAACGGCGTGACCATTGCGGTCAGGACCCGCCCGAAGGGGGCCGTGGGGGTGGAGGTCGGAGCCATGGGTCCACGCTACTCGGTGTGTGTACGGGCATGCAGCCTCGGGACCTGCGCAAAGGACTCCGGCGGTGCCTGCTCGGGGGTTCAAGCAACGCCGGAGTCCGTTTCAGCAGCCTAGATGAACTTCACGAATGCCTGCAATCTGAACACTTCGGACATTTGACTGCGGTCGCGCCGATCGGTTCCGGCCGTTACGGTGCCACCCGGCCGTTCGCGTTGAACGCCGCGTGTGTCAGCGGCATCAGACCCGCCCACGCGGCCTCCATCCGCTCCCCCACCATCTCGATCTCCCGCTGCGGGAACGACGGCGTGGCCGCCAGTTCGTGCTGCGTCCGCAGCCCCAGGAAGTGCATCAGCGAGCGCGCGTTGCACGTCGCGTACATCGACGAGAACAACCCGACCGGCAGCGTCGCCCGCGCCACTTCCCTGGCCACCCCGGCCGCCAGCATCTCCTGGTACGCCGCGTACGAATGCGCGTACGACTCCTCCATCGCCCCCCGCACCGCCTCGTGCTGCTCCGCGGTGCCGTGCACGAACTCGTACTTCCCCGGCCGCCCCTGCTGCACCAGCTTCCGCTCGGGCCCCGGCACGTAGAACACCGGCTGCAACTCGCGGTAACGCCCGGACTCCTCGTTGTACGACCAGCCGACGCGGTGGCGCATGAACTCGCGGAAGACGAAGATCGGGGCGCTGATGAAGAAGGTCATGGAGTTGTGCTCGAAGGGGCTGCCGTGGCGGTCGCGCATCAGGTAGTTGATCAGGCCCTTGGAGCGCTCGGGGTCCTTGGTCAGCTCTTCGAGGGACTGCTCTCCGGCGGTGGAGACCCGGGCCGCCCACAGGACGTCGCCGTCAGAGGCGCTGTGCTTCACGAGGTCGACGGTCACGTCGTCGCGGAACTGGACGGGGACGGTGGTCCCGGTGGTGGTCTCGGTCGGCACCCGAGGTCCTTCCTGCTTGGCGGCTGTGCGGTTGAGCTGGTGTGCGGTTGAGCCGGTGTGCGGTCGGGCGGCTGTTCTGCCGTGCGGCGCCAGCCTATTCGCTCCGTATGACAGCGTTCGTCGGGCGGGCCAGGGCCGATCGGACGACCCGAGGTAGCCGCGGCGCCGCACGGCGGCTAGCCTCACCCGTCATAGCCCGCTCGTGCCGGAAGCTGCCGGAGACCCGAAGAGGATTCCCCGCGTGTCCCTCCCCCACAATTCCACCACCGCCTTCGTCGATGAGTTCACGCCCGGACGTGCGCTGCCGCACGCCGACCAGGACCGCTGGATGCGGCCCTACCGTCCAGGACCGTGGCGGGTCGCGACCGCGGCGCTGCTGCTGGTCTTCGCCTCGTACCTGCTGTTCGCCGCGCTGATCATGGTCGCCGCGGGAAGCGGGCAGGGCGGCGTCACGTGCCTGCTCTCGGCGTTCGTGATCATCGCGGTCACCCTGCGGCTGCTGCGCGTAGGTGTGTGGGTGAGCGGGAAGGGCCTGCGCCAGGTGGAGTTCTTCTCCACCTCGACGGTGTCGTGGAGCCAGGTGGTCTCGGTGCGCACGGCGCAGCAGCCCGTGCGGGTGCTGGGGCTGCCACGCAGTGTGCAGGGGCAGGCACTGGTGATCACCCGGCGCGGCGGCCGTCCGCTGCGGCCGATGCTGACCGACCACAACGCGGACTTCCTCGGCCGGGTCGAGGCGTTCGACCTCGCCGCCGACGCCATCGAGGGCTGGGCCGCCGAACTGCGCTGAGCCGCGCTCAGCTTCACCCTCCCGGGTGCACGGCCGGATGAATTCGACCGGGCACACCCGTATGAGGAGTCGCGCCCGGTCGCGGCCCGCCTAGACCCGCTCGCGCACCTCGCGCCCGTCGTGCAGCGCGATGGCCCGCTGCATCGCCTTGCGGGCCCGCGGGGTGTCGCGTGCGTCGAAGTACGCGACGGCGAGCCGGAACCAGTTGCGCCAGTCGTCCGGCGCGGCCTCCGTCTCCGCCTGCCGCTTGGCGAACACCGCGTCGGCCGAGTCGCGGTCGATCCGGCCGCTGGGCGTACGGACCAGTTCGTCCACGGGCAGGCCGCCCTCGGCCTCCAGTTCGCGGCCGAGCCGTCCGGCGTGGCGGGCGAACTGGGTGGTGTGCCAGAGGAACCAGGCGCCGATCAGCGGCAGGACGAGCACGGCGACGCCGAAGACGACGGTGACCGGGCGGCCGTCCGCGATGAGCAGCACCCCGCGGTCGCCGACCAGCACGAAGTAGAAGACCAGCACGACCGCGGACACGGCGTAGCTGAGTTTGGCGCGCATTTCGGTTTCCGTCCTCCGGTTCGGTCCTCCGCGTCAGCCCTCGTCCGGCTGAAGCGCGCGGTGGTCGTCCGAGAGGAAGTGTTCCAGGCCGAAGGTGAGGCCGGGGACACCGGGCACGGTACGGGCCGCGAGCAGGATGCCCGGCATGAAGCTGCTGTGGTGCAGCGAGTCGTGCCGGATGGTGAGGGTCTCGCCGGTGTCGCCGAAGAGCACTTCCTGGTGCGCGAGCAGGCCGCGCAGCCGTACCGAGTGCACCGGGACGCCGTCGACGTCCGCGCCGCGGGCGCCGTCCAGGGCGTGGGTGGTGGGGTCCTCCTGCGGGGCGCGGCCCGCCTCCGCGCGGGCGGCGGCGATGAGCTGCGCGGTACGGGTGGCGGTGCCGCTGGGGGCGTCCGCCTTCCGGTTGTGGTGCAGCTCGATGACCTCGACGCTCTCGAACCAGCGGGCGGCCTGCTGGGCGAAGCGCATGGTGAGGACGGCGCCGATGGAGAAGTTCGGCGCGATGAGCACCCCGGTGGCGGGCGAGGCGGCGAGCCGGCCGCGCAGGGTGTCGAGCCGCTGCGGGGTCCAGCCGGTGGTGCCGACCACCGCGTGGATGCCGTGGCCGACGCAGAACTCCAGATTGCCCATGACGGCGTCGGGGTGCGTCAGGTCGACGGCGACCTGCGTACCGGACTCGGTCAGTGTCTCCAGCCGGTCGTCGCGGTCGATCGCCGCGACGAGGTCGAGGTCGTCGGCCGCCTCGACCGCGCGTGCCGCCTCTGATCCGATCCGGCCCTTGGCGCCGATGACGGCCACACGGAGCTTGCTCATCGTTGTCCTGTCCTCGTCCTTCGCATCTCACATCGGTTGACGGCACGCGCGCCGCGGCTCCCGCGAGCCGGTCCGCTACGCGAGCGCCTCGCGCAGGCGCGCGCTCTGCTTCTCCTTGAGCGGCCCTATGACGGCCAGCGACGGCCGCTGGCCCAGTACATCGCGGGCCACCGCGCGTACGTCGTCCGGGGTCACCGCGGCGATCCGGCCGAGCAGGTCGTCGACGGACAACTGCTCGCCCCAGCACAGCTCGCTCTTGCCGAGCCGGTTCATCAGCGCGCCGGTGTCCTCGAGACCGAGCACCGTGGAGCCGGAGAGCTGGCCGATCGCGCGGCCGATCTCCTCGTCGGTCAGGCCGTGTTCCGCGACCTGGTGCAGCTCGTCCCGGCAGATCTTGAGCACTTCCGGCACCCGGCGCGGCTGGCAGCCCGCGTAGACACCGAAGAGGCCGCAGTCCGCGAAGGACGAGGTGTAGGAGTACACCGAGTAGGCCAGGCCGCGCTTCTCGCGCACTTCCTGGAAGAGCCGGGAGCTCATGCCGCCGCCGAGCGCGGTGTTGAGCACGCTGAGCGCCCAGCGCCGGTCGTCGTTGCGCGACAGGCCGGGCATGCCGAGGACGACATGGGCCTGCTCGGTGCGCCGGTCGAGCAGTTCGAGGTGGCCCGCGGCGCGGAGCGTACGGCTGCCGGAGCGCGGCGCCATCGGGACGGCGTCCGTGTCGTGCAGGGCGCCCGCGTTCTCGAAGGCGCGGCGGACCTGGCGGACGACGGCCGCGTGGTCGACGTTGCCCGCGGCGGCGACGACGAGCCGCGTGGGGTCGTAGTGCCGCTTGTAGAAGCGGGCGACCTGGTCGCGGGTGAGCGCGTTGATGGTCTCGACGGTGCCGAGGACGGGGCGGCCGAGCGGGGTGTCGCCGAGCATCGCGGTGGTGAACAGGTCGTGCACCTGGTCACCGGGGTCGTCCTCGGTCATCGCGATCTCCTCCAGGATGACGCCGCGTTCGGCGTCGATGTCCTCCTGGCGGATCAGCGACCCGGTGAGCATGTCGCAGACCACGTCGATGGCCAGCGGCAGATCGGTGTCGAGCACCCGCGCGTAGTAGCAGGTGTACTCCTTGGACGTGAAGGCGTTCATCTCGCCGCCGACCGCGTCCACGGCCGCGGAGATGTCCAGTGCGCTGCGGCGCTCCGTGCCCTTGAAGAGCAGGTGCTCCAGGTAGTGGGTGGCGCCGTTGAGCACCGGGGTCTCGTCGCGGGAGCCGACGGCCGCCCAGATGCCGAAGGTGGCGGAACGGACGGTGGGCAGCGTCTCGGTGACGACGCGCAGCCCGCCGGGCAGGACGCTGCGCCGTACGGTGCCGATGCCGTCGGTGCCCGGGAGGAGGGTCCGCGTGCGGACGGCCCGCCCCTTGGTGGAGGGGCGGGCCGTCACTGCGGTGGAGCGGGTCGTCACTTCTCCGACTCGTCCTTCGCGTCCTCGGCGTCGTCTTCGCCCTCGATGACCGGGATCAGCGAGAGCTTGCCGCGCTGGTCGATCTCGGCGATCTCGACCTGCACCTTGGCGCCCACACCGAGAACGTCCTCGACGTTCTCGACGCGCTTGCCGCCGGCGAGCTTACGGATCTGCGAGATGTGCAGCAGGCCGTCCTTGCCGGGCATCAGCGAGACGAACGCGCCGAAGGTGGTCGTCTTCACGACCGTGCCCAGGTAGCGCTCGCCGACCTCGGGCATCGTCGGGTTGGCGATCTGGTTGATCACCGCGCGGGCCGCCTCGGCCTGCGAGCCCTCGGTGGCGCCGATCAGCACGGTGCCGTCGTCCTCGATGGAGATGTCGGCGCCGGTGTCCTCCTGGATCTGGTTGATCATCTTGCCCTTGGGGCCGATGACCTCGCCGATCTTGTCCACGGGGATCTTGATGCTGATGATCCGCGGGGCGTTGGGGGACATCTCGTCCGGGACGTCGATGGCCTCGTTCATCACATCGAGGATGTGGAGGCGGGCGTCACGGGCCTGCTTCAGCGCGGCGGCCAGCACGGAGGCGGGGATGCCGTCGAGCTTGGTGTCGAGCTGGAGCGCGGTCACGAAGTTCTTCGTGCCGGCGACCTTGAAGTCCATGTCGCCGAACGCGTCCTCGGCGCCGAGGATGTCGGTGAGCGCCACGTAGTGCGTCTCGCCGTCGATCTCCTGCGAGATCAGGCCCATGGCGATACCGGCGACGGGGGCCTTGAGCGGCACACCGGCGTTCAGCAGCGACATGGTGGAGGCGCAGACCGAGCCCATCGACGTGGAGCCGTTGGAGCCGAGCGCCTCGGAGACCTGACGGATCGCGTAGGGGAACTCCTCGCGGGTCGGCAGGACCGGGATCAGGGCGCGCTCGGCGAGCGCACCGTGGCCGATCTCGCGGCGCTTGGGCGAGCCCACGCGGCCGGTCTCGCCGACCGAGTACGGCGGGAAGTTGTAGTTGTGCATGTAGCGCTTGCGGGTCTCGGGCGCCAGGGTGTCGAGCTGCTGCTCCATGCGGAGCATGTTGAGGGTGGTGACGCCCAGGATCTGGGTCTCGCCACGCTCGAACAGCGCGGAGCCGTGCACGCGCGGGATGGCCTCGACCTCGGCGGCCAGCGTACGGATGTCCGTGACGCCGCGGCCGTCGATGCGGACCTTGTCCTTGATGACGCGCTGGCGGACCAGCTTCTTGGTCAGCGAGCGGTACGCGGCGGAGATCTCCTTCTCGCGACCCTCGAACTGCGGGAGGAGCTTCTCGGCGGCCAGACCCTTGACGCGGTCCAGCTCGGCCTCACGGGCCTGCTTGCCGGGGATGGTGAGCGCCTGGGCCAGCTCGCCGGTGACGGCGGACTCCAGGGCCTCGAACACGTCCTCCTGGTAGTCCAGGAAGATCGGGAACTCGCCGGTGGGCTTGGCGGCCTTGGCGGCCAGCTCGGACTGCGCCTTGCAGAGCGTCCGGATGAACGGCTTGGCGGCTTCGAGGCCCGCGGCCACGATCTCCTCGGTCGGCGCCTCGGCGCCGCCCGCGACGAGCTGGATCGTCTTGGCGGTGGCCTCGGCCTCCACCATCATGATCGCGACATCGCCGTCCTCGAGGGTGCGGCCCGCGACGACCATGTCGAAGACGGCGTCCTCGAGCTCGCTGTGGGTCGGGAACGCGACCCACTGGCCCTTGATGAGGGCGACGCGGACGCCGCCGATCGGGCCGGAGAAGGGCAGGCCCGCGAGCTGCGTGGAGCAGGAGGCGGCGTTGATCGCGACCACGTCGTACAGGTGGTCGGGGTTGAGCGCCATGACCGTGCAGACGACCTGGATCTCGTTGCGCAGGCCCTTGACGAAGGACGGGCGCAGCGGGCGGTCGATCAGCCGGCAGGTGAGGATCGCGTCCTCGGAGGGGCGGCCCTCGCGGCGGAAGAAGGAACCGGGGATCCGGCCGGCCGCGTACATGCGCTCCTCGACGTCCACCGTGAGGGGGAAGAAGTCGAAGTGCTCCTTGGGCTGCTTCGAGGCGCTGGTGGCCGACAGCACCATGGTGTCGTCGTCCAGGTAGGCCACGGCGGAGCCGGCGGCCTGACGGGCCAGGCGGCCCGTCTCGAAGCGGATGGTGCGGGTGCCGAACGTGCCGTTGTCGATAACGGCTTCGGCGTAGTGGGTCTCGTTCTCCACTATGGGGATTCTCCTCGTCCATGCCCGCAGGGCGTTTCCCTGGCGGGCCATCGGTGGAGGGGCGTCCTGTTACCGGTGCCGGTCTTCGATCGAAGCCTCCGGGGCGTGTGTCTTCCGGAGGCCACTACCGAGGACCGGCTGTTCGGCGATCAGGAGGACGCTCCTCCTCATACTTGATAACCATTGCACCAGATGACGGAGACATCACGCACTTCATGTGCGCGCTTCGTCGCTCGGCGCGTATATGGCCACTACGGCGATGCTTCGCCGTACACGGCGCGTATCGCGTATACGGCAAAGGGGGAGCGGCCCCGACTCGCGGGTACCGCTCCCCCTCCACGGCGTCTTAGCGAACGCCCGCGGCGCCGGCACGGATGCCGAGGCGCTCGCGGAGCTCACGGAAGCGCGTGATGTCCTTCTTGGCCAGGTACTGCAGCAGACGGCGGCGCTGGCCGACCAGGATCAGCAGACCACGACGCGAGTGGTGGTCGTGCTTGTGGGTCTTGAGGTGCTCGGTCAGGTCCGAGATACGGCGCGAGAGCAGAGCGACCTGGACCTCGGGGGAGCCCGTGTCGCCCTCCTTGGTACCGAACTCGGCGATGATCTGCTTCTTCGTCTCGACGTCGAGCGACATACGGACTCCTCAGGTATCAGTGGCCTCCGAGCGCCCCCGGTATTCATCGCGGGGGATGCTTCGTTGACTCGCGAGGCGCGGGATCACGGGGTGTGTACACACACGTGACCGTCACCCAGAGTACCAGCCCGCGGCGGTCCGCTTACCCGCGGGTCATCTCCGGGCGCGGGCGGGGACGCCGCCCGGCGCGTGAGGGTGGTGTGCGAGGGGCACTGACCCATGAGGGCGGGCCTGACATCGGAAGGCTACCGACGATTAGTCTTGCCCCTGACGGGGAGGGGGATCGGACATGGGATGCGTGGGTATGCGCGCAGCGGTGCGGTCCCGCGACGGTGTCCCGCGCCGACGAGCGGCTTTTTACGGGCCGGACTCGTCGCGGGGACACGGTGAAGCAGCAGACCAGGAGGCATTGTGAGCAGCGATCGGGACGACAGCCGCGTGGGCGGGGCCGGCCCTGTCGAGGACCGGGGCGACGCCGACTACACGGGTGAGTTCAGCCTGGGCGACGCGGCGCCCGCCTGGTACATGGGGGACGCGGGCGGCTCCGCGGACGCCGACGACGCCGACGAGGCGGCGGACAGCGGCTCGGATTCCGGCGCTGGCGCCGATTCCGGTTCCGTTCCTGTCACGGATTCGGGGTCCTTCACGGGCTCGGGCCCGCAGACGGGCGCGCGGTCGGACCGGCGCTCGGATACGGGTGCCGCAGGTTCCTCCCCTGCTTCTGTTCCCGGCTCCGAGCCGGGGGCGGGGCTGACGGGTGACGCGGCGGGTTCGTCGGAGTCGTCGGAGTCGTCGTGGTCCGCCGCCGCCGTGCCGTCGCTGCCCCTGCCCACGCCCGGCCCTTCGGCGTCGGCGGCCGAACCGTCCTGGTCGGCCGCGGCCGTACCGTCGATCCCGGTTCCGCGCGCCGCGTCGGCCGAGTCGGCGGGCGAGCCCGCGCGCGCGTCGGCGGGCACGGACCGTTCGGACGGCTCGGACCGCTCGGAAGGTGCGGCGCAGCGGGAGCCCGAGTCCGCGCCTGCGGCGGAGGCCGCGGCCACGTCGGAGCCGGAGCCGGTACGGGCTTCCGCGTCGGGGTCCGGTACGCCCGGTGGTTCGGGATTCCCCGCTTTCGGGGGCCGCGAGGACGGCGCGCCCGACGCCACGGTGCGCTTCTCCGCCGCCGCGTTGCGGCGGGAGGTGGAGGAGCGCGAGGCCGGCAAGCGGAAGCCGCCGGAGCCGGCCGTCTCCTCTCCTACGTCCTCTTCTACGTCTTCTACGTCCTCGTCCGCCGCCGATGACGAGCCTGCGGAGGCCAAGGCCGCCGCGCCCGCGCCCGCTGCCCCTGCCGCTGCCGCTGCCGCTGCCGCGAAGCCGTCGGCACCGTCGGAGCCCGAGGCCGAGGAGGCCCCGGCCGCGCCTCGTGCCCCGGTCTGGGTGCCGCTGCCCGGCGCGGCGGACGCCCTCCCGTGGGCGCCCGGCGCACCGCGCGGCCCCGTACCGCCGCTCCCCCCGGACTTCGAGCGCGCGGAGCCCTCGCACCCCGCCCCGGACAGCTCCCCGGCCGCCCCGCGACAGGGGTACGGTTTCCCGCCCGCCGCCGACGCACCGGCCGCACCCCTGCACCCCAGCGGCCCCAACCCGCCCGCACCTCAACAGGATTACGGCAATCCCCCGGCGGCCAACGCTCCGGCGGCACCTCCGGCCGCCCCCTTGCACCCCGGCGGCCCCAACCCGCCCGCACCCCAACAGGGCTACGGCTTCCCCCCGGCAGCCGACGCCCCCGCCGCACCACCGGCAGCGCCGCTGCACCCCGGCGGCCCCAACCCGCCCGCACCCCAACACGGTTACGGCTTCCCCCCGCCGACCGCCGAGCCCGCCGCACCACCGGCCGCACCACTGCACCCCGGCGGCCCCAACCCGCCCGCACCCCAACAGGGTTACGGCTTCCCCCCGCCGACCGCCGAGCCCGCGCGGCAGGGGAACGCGGGTCCTGCGGCGGCGCCGCCGTTGCACAGCTTCCCGCCGCCGACCGGGCAGCCGGTGAATCTCCCTGCCCGTCAGGAGCCCCCGGCCGCCGGGCAGCCGGGCCCGGTCCAGCAGCCGGGCCAGCCCGTGCCGCCGACCGGCTACGCGCAGCCGCAGCCGCAGCCCCACCCGCAGTCGCAGCCTCAGCCTCAAGCGCAGCCGCCCGCGCCGGTCGCGGGGACGCCGGACGCGCCGCAGGGCCAGGGGTACGGCTTCCCGCCGCCCGCGGCGCCGCACGCCCCGGTCCCGGCACCCGCTCAGGTCCAGCCGCAGCGGGCACCGGAACCGCAGGACGCGGTGCCCGAGCCGAACGACGCGGTGCCGCAGGACACCCCGGAGCGGAATCTGCCCGCGCCGACCGGCTTCGGAGCGCCGCCGCAGGGCGGGCCGCAGCCGTACACGGCGGGCCCCGTACCGTCGGGACTGCCGCACGAGCCGGTGGCGCCGCAGCAGGGCGCGGGTCCCGCGCAGGGCAGCGGTTACGGCTTCCCGCAGCACGCGCAGCCGGGCCAGGACCAGGCGGCACCGCTTCAGCCGCTGCCGCAGCAGGGCGGTTACGGCTTCCCGCAGCCGGGGCAGCCGCACCAGCCGCAGCAGCCCGCGCGGCCCGACCCGCAGGGTCAGCAGCAGGCCCCGCAGCCTCCGCAGCCGCAGCCGCAGGCACCGGCCGACCCGCGGATGGGCGGCTGGCCCACCGTCACGCCCGACCAGCGGCAGCCCACGACGCAGGGCGGCACGCCGCTCGGCTACACGGCGGCCGTGGAGCTGTCGTCGGACCGGCTGCTGCGCAATCCGCCGAAGGCGAAGCGCGCGGGCGCGAACGCGCAGCCGTCGCGGTTCAAGATCGGCGGCAAGAAGGAGGAGGCGGAGCGGCAGCGGAAGCTGGAGCTGATCCGTACGCCGGTGCTGTCGTGCTACCGGATCGCGGTGATCAGCCTCAAGGGCGGCGTGGGCAAGACGACCACGACGACCGCGCTGGGCTCGACGCTGGCCTCCGAGCGGCAGGACAAGATCCTGGCGATCGACGCCAACCCGGACGCGGGCACCCTCGGCCGCCGGGTGCGGCGCGAGACGGGGGCGACGATCCGCGACCTCGTACAGGCGATCCCGTACCTCAACAGCTATATGGACATCCGCCGGTTCACCTCGCAGGCGACGTCGGGGCTCGAGATCATCGCGAACGACGTGGACCCGGCCGTCTCGACGGCGTTCAGCGACGAGGACTACCGGCGGGCGATAGACGTGCTGGGCCGCCAGTACCCGGTGATCCTCACGGACTCCGGCACCGGTCTGCTGTACAGCGCGATGCGCGGAGTCCTCGACCTGGCCGACCAGTTGATCATCGTGTCGACGCCGTCGGTGGACGGCGCGTCCAGCGCGAGCACCACGTTGGACTGGCTGTCGGCGCACGGGTACGCGGAGTTGGTGTCGCGGAGCATCACGGTCATCTCGGGGGTCAGGGAGACCGGCAAGATGATCAAGGTCGACGACATCGTGGCGCACTTCCAGACCCGCTGCCGCGGTGTCCAGGTGGTGCCCTTCGACGAACACCTCGCCGCGGGCGCGGAGGTCGACCTCGACATGATGCGGCCCAAGACCCGCGAGGCGTACTTCAACCTGTCGGCGATGGTCGCGGAGGACTT
Source organism: Streptomyces sp. NPDC093221 (assembly GCF_044753885.1). Taxonomy (NCBI): domain Bacteria; kingdom Bacillati; phylum Actinomycetota; class Actinomycetes; order Kitasatosporales; family Streptomycetaceae; genus Streptomyces; species Streptomyces sp. NPDC093221. The sequence goes on from NZ_JBIVOA010000002.1 coordinate 14,041, forward strand.
CACGCGGGCCCAGCAGGCGCAGGGGCTGTGGACGGCCGACGGGGTCAACCCGCCGCCGCACCAGGCGCCGCCGATGCCGGTCCAGGGCGGCGGCCAGGCCGGTCCCGGCTACGGCCCCTACGCCGCTCCGCAGGGCGGTTTCCCCGCGCCGCCACCGCCGCAGCAGGGCGGTTACCCTCCGCCGCCGCAGCCCCAGCAACCGCAGCAGGGCGGCTATCCGGCACCGCAGCACGGCGGTTACCCGGCGCCGGGTCAGGCGGGACAGCCCGGCCAGCCCGGTGCGTACGGCGGTCCGCCGCAGGCGCCGCAGCCGTACCCGCCGGGCCAGCAGGCGGCGCCCGCGCCCTTCCAGCCGCAGTCGCCGCAGCCCCAGGCCCCGCAGCCGCAACAGGGGTGGCCGCAGCAGCCCGCGCCGCCGCAGGGCGAGCAGCCGTACGGCGGGCCGCCGCAGGATCCGCAGAACCCGCAGGCGCCGCAGCTCCCGCCGGGGTACGGCTACCCGCCGCCGCCCGCCCCGCAGTAGCCGGGGGCAGGCGGGCCCGCACGGGCGCACAGCGCGGACACAGGGGCCGCCACCACGCGTTGTCGCTGGTGGCGGCCCTTGTCGTCCCCGGCCGCAGCGGCGGCCGGGCGGCGCGTACAACAGTTGGTGTACGGGGCGTCCCCCCGGAGGCGCACGCGGGCGGGGCGGGAATCCGCCCGTGGACCGTCGCCGCGGCGGGCGCGGAGAACAAGGATGGAATCATCCCTTCCCGCTGACGCACCGCCGAGGACGATCCGATGATCGAAGCCCACGCCCTGACCAAACGGTACGGCGAGCGCACCGCCGTGTCCGACCTCAGTTTCACCGTCCGGCCCGGCGTGGTGACCGGATTCCTCGGCCCCAACGGCGCGGGGAAATCGACCACGATGCGGATGATCCTGGGCCTGGACGCGCCGACGTCGGGCGGTGTCACCGTCAACGGCAAGCAGTACGCGGAGCACCGCGCGCCGCTGCACGAGGTGGGCGCGATGCTGGAGGCGCGCGCCATCCACACCGGCAGGAGCGCGTACAACCACCTGTTGTCGCTGGCCGCCACCACGGGGATTCCGCGCCGCCGGGTGGACGAGGTGATCGACATCGTGGGTCTGGGCGAGGTGGCCCGCAAGCGGGTCGGCGGTTTCTCGCTCGGCATGGGGCAGCGCCTCGGCATCGCGAGCGCGCTGCTGGGCGACCCGGCGACGCTGGTGCTGGACGAGCCGGTCAACGGCCTGGACCCGGAGGGCATCCTCTGGATCCGCAATCTCCTCAAGGACCAGGCGGCGGAGGGCCGTACGGTCCTGCTCTCCTCCCACCTGATGTCCGAAATGGCGCTGACCGCCGAGCACTTGATCGTCATCGGGCGGGGGCGGCTGATCGCCGACACGTCGGTGGCGGAATTCGTGCGGGCCGCGGCGGGGACGTCGGTGCGGGTGCGGACCGACGAGGCGGAGCGGCTGCGGAAGCTGCTGGCGGGCCCCGATGTGTCGGTGGCGTCGGTGGAGCGCGGTGTGCTGGAGGTGACCGGGCTCAGCAGCGACCGGATCGGCCGGATCGCGGCCGACCAGGGCGTCGCGCTGGCCGAACTGACGCCGCAGCAGGCGTCGTTGGAAGAGGCGTTCATGGAACTGACCAGGGACGCCGTGGAGTACCAGGCACCGGCGCCCGTGCGCGAGCGGGAAGGACAGGCGGCATGAGCACTGCCACCATCGACAAGGCGCCGGAGACTCCCGGGGCGCGGCGGACCGCGCCGCGCGGCGAGGTCACCCTCGCCCGCGTGTTGCACTCCGAGTGGATCAAGCTGCGGACGCTGCGGTCCACCTTCTACACGCTGATCGCGGGCATGGTCGCGCTGATCGGTTTCGGCGCGCTGTTCTGCGCGGTCACCGCGAACCGCTGGCCGCACATGTCGCCGCACGAGCGGGCCGACTTCGAGCCCGCGCTGACCAGTCTGCGCGGCTTCTTCCTCGCGCAGCTCGCGGTCGGTGTGCTCGGTGTCCTGATGATCACCGGTGAGTACGCGACCGGCATGATCAGGGCGTCGCTGTCCGCGGTGCCGCGGCGGCTGCCGGTGCTGTGGGCGAAGGCCGGGCTGTACGCGGCGGTGACCTGGGTGGTGATGACGGCGGGCGCGCTGATCGCCTTCCTGGTCGGTCAGGCGCTGCTGTCCTCCCGGCACATCGGCACCTCGCTGAGCGACCCCGGCGTGACCCGGATGGTGCTGGGCGCGGGCCTGTACCTGACGGTCGTGGGACTGCTCGGCGTCGCGATAGGCGCCCTGGTCCGCAACACGGCGGGCGGTATCGCCACCGTCTTCGGCCTGCTGCTCGTCCTGCCGGTGCTCGCCGAGGCGCTGCCCACCTCGTGGGCCGACCACATCAACAAGTACCTGCCGAGCAACGCGGGACAGTCGCTGATCTCGCTGCACCAGGACGCCACGAGCCTCGCGCCCTGGACGGGGTTCCTGGTGTTCTGCCTCTACGCGGCGGTGGCGCTCGCGGGCGCGGCGGTGCTGCTCAAGCGGCGCGACGCGTGACGACGGCGTGACGAGGACGCGATGACGTACCCGCTGCCGTCCACCGCGACGGCACAGGACCCGGCTGCCCAGGGGAACGCCCCGCGGCAGCCGGGACCGGCGTCCGCGGACCCCGGCGCGACGGTCCCCTTGAGCACTGGTCCCATGGGCACCGGCACGTCGCCCATGCGATCGGCTGCTACCGGACCGGCCCCCGCGTGGCGGGCGCTGGCCGGGCGGGCCCGGCGGCGGGTGGGACGGCGGCTGCCCCCGATGGTGGTGGACGGGCTGTTCGCCGCCACCCTCTACGTGGGTCTCAGCATGCTGGCGCGGGCGCCGCTGCGGGACGATCCGGTGCCGTTCCTGGCCCTGGGGGCGGGGCTCACGGCGCCGTTGGTGTGGCGGCGGCGGGCGCCGCTCGCCGTCTTCGCCTGCATCGCGGCGACGGCCTTCGTGCAGTGGCTGCTGGACTTCCAGGTCCCGGCCGACGTGGCGCTGCTGGTGGCGCTCTACACGGTGGCCGCGTACTGCGACCGGCGGCGGCTGATGATGGCCTTCGGCGTGCTGGAGGTCGGGGTCGTCCTGGCCACGGTGAGCTGGGCGATGCACGACCGGAGCGCGGGGACCTTCGTCTCGCTGTCGGCGATGGCCGTCGCGGCGGCGGTCTTCGGCGTGAACATGCGCAGCCGCCGGGACCGTCTGGCCTTCCTGGAGGACCGGGCGGTGCGGCTGGAGCGGGAGCGGGACCAGCGGGCGCAGTTGGCGGTGGCCGACGAACGGGCCAGGATCGCACGGGAGATGCACGACATCGTGACGCACAATCTGTCGGTGATGGTGGCGCTCGCGGACGGTGCGGTCTTCGCGCAGCAGCGCACCCCCGAGCGGGCGACGACCGCGATGCGGCAGGTGTCGGCGACCGGGCGGCAGGCGATCACGGACATGCGGCGCTTCCTGGGGGTGCTGCGGGCGGACGAGCCGGACGCGCTGCGGCATCCGATGCCGGGCATCGCGCAGCTCGAATCGCTGGTGGACCAGGTACGGGCCGCGGGGCTGCCGACGGTGCTGTCCGTGGCGGGCGATCCGGGCCCGGTGCCCGTGGCGGCGCAGCTCACCGTCTACCGGCTGGTCCAGGAGGCGTTGACGAACACGCTCAAGCACGCGCCCGCCGGGACCAGCGCGGAGGTGCGGATCGGCTGCGCCCCCGACGCGCTGACCGTGACCGTCACCGACGACGGCCCGGGCACGCACCCCGCGGCGGCCGGCACCGCGCACGCCGGCGCGATCGCCGAGGGTGCGGCGGCCTCGGCGGGGCACGGCATACCCGGCATGCGGGAGCGGGCGGCGGCGTACGGCGGTTCGCTGGTCGCGGGGCCGCTGCCCGGTGGCGGCTGGCGGGTCGCGGCGGTGCTCGTCCTCGGCGCCCCGGAGCCGATATGACCGGCGGGGCGGCGGAGCCCGCGCCCGGCGGGAGCGGGAACGACGGGCGCGGAGCCGACGACAGCGGGGCCGACGAGGACGGGGGCGGGCGGGTGATCAGGGTGCTGCTGGTGGACGATGAGCCGTTGCTGCGGATGGCGTTCACGATGGTGCTGGACGCGCAGTCCGACATGCGGCCGGTCGGCGAGGCGGGCGACGGCGCGGAAGCGGTACGGCTCACGGAGTCGCTGCGGCCCGACGTGGTGCTGATGGACGTCCGGATGCCCGGCACGGACGGCATCGAGGCCACCACGCGGATCGTACGGCGCTGCCCGGATTCCAAGGTGCTGATCCTGACCACCTTCGACCTGGACGAATACGCCTTCGCCGGGCTGAAGGCGGGCGCGTCCGGCTTCCTGCTGAAGAACGCGCTGCCCGAGGAACTGCTGGGCGCCATCCGCTCGGTGGCCGCGGGCGACGCGGTGGTGGCACCGCGCATCACGCGCCGCCTGCTGGAGAACTTCGCGCACCAGCTCCCCTCGGCGTCCGGCGGCTCCGAGGGCGACGGGCGGCTGAACCGGCTGACCGCCCGCGAGCGCGAGGTGCTGGTGGAGGTCGGCCGCGGCCTGTCCAACACGGAGATCGCGGGCACGCTGCACCTGGCGGAGGCGACGGTGAAGACCCATCTGAGCCGGATTCTGGTCAAGTTGGAGCTGCGCGACCGTGTGCAGGCCGTCGTCTTCGCCTACGAGACCCGGCTGATCCGCCCCACCTGAGGCCCGGCGCTCCCCCGCGCTCCCGCCCGAACGCTGTCAGGTGGCTGTCTCACAGGCCCGTCGCGCCGTCGATCCGCTCCCTGAGCAGGTCGGCGTGCCCGTTGTGCCGGGCGTATGCGAGGGCGCCTCGGCGACGATGGTCCTGGCCCGGTTGCGCTCGACCCGCCAGGCCGCGAAGGCCGCCTCCACGTCCCCGTCGAGCCGGTCGAAGCCCTGGTCGGGGTCCTCGTCCGAGTAGTTGAGCATCGGCAGGTCCTCGCCCGCGAAGTGCTGGCGTATCCACCACCGCTCGATGCCCGCGAGGTGCCGTACGAGGCCGTGCAGGCTCAGCCCGCGAAGAACGGTACGTACTGCTCGGACATGCGCCAAGTCTGGCAGCGACCACTGACAGAGCGGCTGTGGAACGGCCTGGCCCGAGACTATTCGGCGGCGGGCGACGGCTCGGTCGGCGCGGACGTGGGCTCGGGCGCGGACGTGGGCGGGGGCGTGGCGGCGGCCGAGTCGGCGGCGTCCACCAGGTCCCTGGCCCGCTTCACGTCGTCGGCCATCCGCTCCAGCAGCGCGTCGATGGTGTCGAACTTCTCCATCCCGCGCAGATAGGCGAGGAAGTCCACCGCCACATGCAGCCCGTACAGGTCGAGGCCGACGCGGTCGATCGCGTACGCCTCGACCGTGCGCGCGGTGCCGTCGAAGGTCGGGTTGGTGCCGACCGAGATCGCGGCGGGCATGGCCTCGCCGTCGACGTGCAGCCAGCCCGCGTAGACCCCGTCGGCGGGGATGGCGGTGTGCGGCAGGGTCTCGACGTTGGCGGTGGGGTAGCCCAGTTCGCGTCCGCGCTGCGCGCCCCGGACGACGACGCCCTCGACGCGGTGCGGGCGGCCCAGGATCTCGGCGGCGCCCTCGACGTCGCCCTCGCCGACCAGCCGCCGGGTCAGGGTGGAGGAGAACGGCTCGCCGCCGCCCGCTTCACCGCGCACGAAGAGGTCGACGACCTCCAGTTCGTAGTCGTACTTCAGCCCGAGCGCGGAGAGGAATTCGACGTCGCCCGCCGCCTTGTGCCCGAAGCGGAAGTTGGGGCCCTCGACCACGTGCTTGGCGTGCAGCCCCTCGACCAGCACGGTCTTGACGAATTCGCTCGGCGTCAGCTTCGAGAACTCGCTGGTGAAGGGGATGATCAGCAGCGCGTCCACGCCGAGGTCCGCGACCAGTTCGGCGCGCCGGTGGTGGGCGGACAGCAGCGGCGGGTGGCTGCCGGGCCGTACGACTTCGCTGGGGTGCGGGTCGAAGGTCACGACGACCGAGGGCAGCCCCAGTTCACGGGCGCGCTCCACGGCGCGGCCCATGATGAGCTGGTGACCGCGGTGGACGCCGTCGTACGAGCCGATGGTGACGACGCTGCGTCCCCAGTCACCGGGAACGTCGTCCAAGCCCCGCCAGCGCTGCACCTTGACGCTCCGCTTCTTCGCCGAATCACTGACCGTGTTGTCTTGTCCTGCGGGTCCAAGCCTGCCATGCCGCCGCGATGCCGTGCCCATCGGCACGGTCCGCGCGTACGGCGTCGGCCCTTCCCACCTGCGGCGCCCGTTCGAATGTGATGTGGACCGCGACATCCCGCCCGCTCGCCGACCTCCGACACGGGCGTGACTTTATCGGTTCCGCGACGGCTCCGGCGGAGCGGGCGCGGGCCCGGTCCGCGGCGAGCGCGGCGCACGCCTGGCCCGGTCCGCGGCCGGCGCGGTCTACAGCGAGGCCATGATGCGGCGCGGCGCGTCCAGGAACCGGCTCACGCCCTGGACGAGCAGCGGCGGCTGGTCGGTGTCGTCGCGCGACACGTTGAGCACGTAATAGACCTGTTCGATGGAGGGCGGGCCAACCGCGAGGGTACGCAGCGCGGCCTGGCGGCTGTCGGCCTGTCCGGTGCGGACCAGATACGCGGCGGCCATCGAGCCCGTACGGCCGACGCCCGCGCCGCAGTGCACGAAGACCGGTCCCGGCGAGGTCCTGACGATCCGCAGGAACGTGTCGACCTGCCGCTCCGTGGGGGTCTGGCCGTCGCGGATCGGCAGCCGGACGGCGTGCAGGCCCGCGGCGGAAGGCAGGGCCAGTTCCGCGGGCGCCAGATCCTCCGCCCTGAGGTCGACGACGGTACGGATGCCCCGGTCGGCCAATGCCCGGTAGCCCGCGGCGGTCGGCGCGGACCCGCGCCACACGTGCGGGTCGACAGCCAGGAAGTGGTTGATGCCCGCCGTCCGCTCGCCGGAACCGGCCGAGGCGCCGTGCCGCGCCCACGCGGAGACCGCGAGCATGCCGCCCGCGGAGGCGGCCCACAGCACGCCGTAGCCGAGCAGACAGCCGAGCAGCACTTTCGTCACCCGCCGCGCCCAGATCCGGGCGCCGGGGGCGGCGGGCGGTAGGGAGCCGGGCCCGAAGTCGCCCGCGGGATCGGGTTCGTGGTCGGTTCCGGGACCGCGCGCCGGGCCGCGGGCGGGATCACGTACGGGATCGCGTACGGGCCGCCGTAACGACGTCGGGGCAGGGACCGGGATCGGGAGAGCGGCCGATTCGGACAAGCGGGGTTCACCACCTGGGGAGCGGAAACCTGGGGACAGGTGCCGCCGTCCCTCCCCGAGGGCAGCGGCCGTCCCGTCAGGCTAGCCGCTGCTTCCGGGGCCAGTGCCCGATTCCGGCACGCGGGCCCCGCGCCGGGGGCGCGCAGAGGGCGGGTCAGTGCGGGACTCCCGCCTGTCCCGTGCCCAGGACCTTGGCGTGGGCCCGGTTCACGCTCGCGTCCGAGAGGCAGCCGCGCAGCCGCATCATGTCGTGCGGACTGAGCGCGGGCCGGATGACGCCCGCGAAGACGCCGTCGGCGAGCCGCCCGAGGCTGGCGTCGGGGTTGAGCGAGGAGGTGGAGCGGCGGCAGCTCTCCCACAGGTCGCGGGCGGCCAGTTCACGCGCCCTGGCGTCGTCGGTGCCGTGCACGTCGATCCGGAACACCACGGTGCTGGCCGCCGCGTCGGGCCTGGACTCCTCGCGGGTCTCGGTGGCCTCCGACAGCACATAGACGAGGTAGACCAGCAGCACGACCCCGGCGGCCGCGCCGAATCCGGTCAGCAGCGGGCGCAGTCGGCGCGCGGGCGGCACCGCCGGGTTGTCCTCCAGTTGGGTGATGACGCCGTGCACGCCGCCCGAGGGGGCGGCGAGCGGCGCGAGGCGGCCCGCGAGCCGCCGTTCCGCGCCCGGCCGCGCGGTGACCGCCGCGATCCGCTGGATCACCCAGGCGACACCGGACAGCGCGGCGCCGGTGACCATGAGGATCGGTACGAAGACGAACGTACGGTTGCCGCCGTCCACGCCGTCGCGCCTGTCCCCGTAACCGCCGCCGCTCGCACCGCCGTTGCCGTTGCCGTTGCCGAGCCAGCGGAAGGGGTGCGCGGAGGTCTCCCTGGCGTGTTCGAGGCGCTGCCGTACTTCCTCCATCCGGGCGTCCGCGTCGCTCAGCCGCCGTTCCAGACGGCCCATCCGGCCGAGCAGGATCACGCAGACGAGGAAGCCCTCGACGGCGAGGAGCAGCACCCCGCAGATGACGGCGCGCTGCCACTCCCAGCGGTAGAGGTAGATCACCAGGTAGATGCCCGCGGCGAGGGTGGACAGGCCGCCGAAGAGGTAGCTGACGTACTTCACGCGACGGCCCCCTTGCGCGGTTCGTCCCGCGCTTCGAGCGCGGCGCGCCCGTCCCTGGGGGCGGGGGCGTCGTCGGACCCGCCCGGCTCCGCGCCCGGTGCGTCGGACGCGCCGCCCGTGGGCTCCACCGTCCCCGTACCGCCGCCCGTCGGCTCCACCGTCCCCGTACCGCCGCCCGTCGGCTCCACCGTCCCCGTACCGCCGCCCGTCGGCTCCACCGCCCCCGTACCGCCGTCCACGGCGAGCCCGGAGCCGGGGGCGAACCGGCCGACGGCGTCGGTGACGCCCACGACGGTCGGCACGTGGTACTCGCGGGCCAGCACCGCCAGGTGCGACAGGACGCTGCCGGTCTCGGCGACCAGGCCCGACAGGCCCGGCAGCAGCGGCGCGAGCGCCGGGTCGAGCGAGCGGACGACGAGCACGGCGTCCGGCGGCCGTACGCCCGCGCCGTCCCAGGCGGTCCCCGCGCCCTGGCCGCCGCCCGCGCCCTGGCCCTCGCCTTGTCCCCGACCAGTACGGCCGCGGGCCAGGCTCACCGCCTGCGGTGCGCCGTCGGCGAGCCGGAAGGCGGCGGGCAGCGGCGGGGTCTCGGGGCGCGGGGTGCGCTCGGCCAGGTCGGCCGGACGGCCGCGGCCCGCGCCGACGCCCAGCAGTTCGTCCCAGCGCAGCAGCGCGATCTTGCGCCGCTCGCCGACCAGACAGTACGCGTCCATCCGGGTGCCGATCTCGCGGACCATCGCGGCCTGCATCTCCTGCACCCAGCGGATGCGCAGCCGCAGCCCCTCACGGACGCTCAGGAAGCCGACACCGCGCGGGACTCCGTTCCAGCCGACGTGCTCGGGCAGCGGGCCGCGCTCGCCGAGGGTGGGCGGCAGCAGGGTGAGCAGGACGGGGTGGTGGGCGATCAGCTCCGCGTCGGTGGCGCCCCGGCCGCGGCCCTCGGCCAGTACGGCCAGCGCCTCGCCCGCCGCCGTCGTCCCTCCGCCCGCGCCGGCGCTCGCGGCGCCTCCCGTACCGGCGCTCGCTCCGCCGCCCGTACCGGTGCCGGTGTCCAGCAGCGCGCCCGCCAGGGACTCCTGGGCGTGCAGGGCGGACAGGGCGTTGCGTCCCCAGGAGACGGCGTTCAGCAGCTCGCCGCTGAGCATCTTCCGGGGCGCCCTGAAGTCGTGCAGCTGCCGGTCGACGTCGGCCATCAGGTCCTGCGCGAGCAGCGGCAGCGCGCCGCGCAGCCGTCCGACCCGCCAGGCCGCGGCGGCGCGGCGGGCGCCGGGGGCCGGGTTGATGAAGTGCAGCACCGGGTGCGCGGGCGGTGTCACGCCGAGCAGCCGCAGGTCAGCGGCGGCGCGACCCTCGACGGTACGGGCCACCGGCAGCTTGCGCAGCCGCCGCCGGGACGCGGCGCCCGCGATGTCCAGGGCCAGCGTCAGCCCGTGCGCCATCGGCGCCAGCCACAGGTCCTCCTCCAGCGGCTGGAGCACACCGGGCAGCGTCTCGCTCACCGGTCCCGGCCCCAACAGCCGTGCCCCGCGCAGCGGTCGGGCCGCCATCGCGGTGATCGGCCGCGCCTGGAACAGCCACAGCCGCCCGTCGTCCGCGAAGCCGAACTCGATGTCCTGCGGCCCGCCGTACACGCGCTCGGCGCGCCGGGCCAGCCGCACGAGCCGGACCAACTGCCGCCGGGTGAGCGGCTGCCGCTCCCGCGCGGTGAGGGTCCCCGGCTCCGGCCGCCGCTCCCGACGGCCGGGCAGCGGCCGTGCGAGCAGCCGGGTCACCCGGCCGTGCCCCGAGGGCGCGGGTTCGGTGCGCAACAGCCGTCCGCGGCGGGTCAGTTGGTAGCGGACGCCCTGCGTGCTGCCGTCCACGAGGCGGTCGGGGCCGCCGGGGACCGCGCTGATCAGGACGCGGTCGTAGCGGCCCTCGACGGGGTCCGCGCCGAACATGACGCCGCCCGCGGCGGCCCGCAGCATGGGCTGGACCAGGACGGCCATGTCTCCGGGGAGGACCGCGGGGTCGGCCGCGTCGTCGGCGTCCGGTCCTGGCCCAGGACCGGGCCCCTGTCCTGGCGCGCTTCCTAATCCGGCTCCAGTTCCAGTTCCAGTTCCGGCTCCGGGTCCGGGTCCGGGTCCAGTTCCGGCTCCGGGTCCAGTTCCGGAGATGTCCTCCGCGGACGGCCAGGGCGGCGACGGCACGCGCGCGGCGGAGTCCAGCACCGCCCGCACCGCGTCGGTGAAGGCGTCCCAGCCGCGTACGTCGAGGACGGACTCGAAGCGGCCCGCCATGGACGACTCGGCGGTGTCCTCGTGCGCGGAGGAGGAACGGACCACCAGCGCGGCGCCGTCCGGTCCGCCCAGCTCCTGCCAGGCGCGGCGCAGAGCCGCCGTCCCGGCCGGGGCACCGGGCGCGCGGGCGGCCGGGACGAGGGCGAAGCCGGGGAGCACCGGCAGCCCCCGCGCCGCCGCCCGGGCCAGATTCGCCGCCTTGGCCCCGGCCAGCGCGGCCTCGTGGGCCAACGGTGATTCCAAGGGCACCACTGCCAGCTCTTCAGCGTCGACGCGCATCTGCGCTCCTTCCGCGGCTGCCGCCCGGGTAGGCGTGCACCGCCGGGCTCGTGGCCCGCGGCGGACGCGCCTCCTCGACTACAACGTCCCTTCACCCAGGAGACCTTCCCCATCCACCAACGTGACGTGAGGAACGCCTCATAGGTGACCGCCTACCCTCGAAACGGCGGTTTCCGGCCGCCCTGACAGCGGCCGGTCACCGGGCAGTTGACGAGCTGACGGGCTGCGCAGGCTGTCCCCCACCAACGCCAGAGGGTGACAGGAAGTCATGGGCGGGCGATCCGAGGCGGCCGCCACGGAGATCCCCGGCCGGTCCCGTCAGGCCGCCGCCTCCAGGCGGCGTCTCGCGCTCGGGCCGATCACCGCGTCCCATGTGCCGCCCGTCTTGAGCCATTCGCGCACCAGGCGGCCGAAGTCGGGCCAGGAAGCGGCCAGTTCGACGACCCGGCGGTCGAACTGCGCGGCGCCCTCCGGCGTACGGCCGAGAAGCAGGCCGACCCGGTGGACCAGGTCGCGGGTGAGGACGGTCGGCCTGCGGTGGCAGCCGTCCGCCGCGGCGGCGAGCAGGGCGTCCAGGACGCCGGGGTCGCGTTCCGCCGCAAGCACCATGTCGAGGAGTTCCTGGCGCAGCGGCCGGGACAGGTGGGTGCCGGGGGCGGCGAAAACCGGGAGCAGTGCGCGGCGGACGTCCGGCGGGTGGTCGGTCATGAGCGCGGCGGCCAGCGGCAGCAGGACGGCCCGGACGCCGGGGCCCTGTTCCAGCCGCCGGTCCAGGAAGCGGGCGACGTCGGCCGCGCCGTCCGGGTGGTGCAGCAGATGGTCCTGGGCCAAAGCGGCGGCGCGCCGGGCGAGGGCGGGCGAGGTGACCCCGGCCAGTTCGTCCAGCACCTCGGCGGCTCCCCCGTCGGGGTAGGGGGCGCGCAGCCGGGTCTGGAAGGCGGCGAGTACGGGTTCGGGGTGCGTGCCGAGGGCTGCCGCCAGTGCGCCCGCGGGCAGGTGGGGATCGCCCGCCGCGAAGTGCCGCAGCGCCGCGTCGAGATGGCGGGAACGCGTCACCGAATCCCGTACCAGCAGGCCGAGCGCGGCGCCGTGCAGAGTGCAGTCGCCGGGGCGGGCCAGGATCGCGAGGGCCGCGTACCGCAGCAGTTCCCGGTCGGCCTCCGAGCGTACGAACGCGGCGGCGCGGCGGCCGTACGAGGCTGCCGCGACATGGCGGTCGGGGCGCGGGTCGTGCGCCCACCGGTCGACGGCCCTGCACACGGCGGACGGCTCGTCCTCGGCGAGCGCGGCGAGCACTTCGTCGGCGCCGGGGTGCCCTGCGGCCACCAGCGCCTCGGTCAACTCGTCCACGGCGAGCCGCCGGTGGGTGTGCAGCAGCGCCTGCGCGGCGGACGCGACGGTCAGCCGGGGGCCGTCCGCGCCCGGCGCCGTCTGGAGCGGCCGGTCGTCGTCGAACCACCCGCACACCGCCGCCAGGGCCTCGGCCGGCGCCTCCCGCAGCAGCTCCGCGACGGCGGGCAGGAAGCGGGTCTCGGGGTCGGCCGGTTCACCGGGTACGGGCGGCCGGTCGGCGGGCAGCAGCAGCCGCAGCAGTTCGAGCCGTTCCCCCAGCGGCAACGGCACCCGCCGCCAGAACGCCGGGCCGAACTCGCCCAGCCCGCCGAGCCCTTCGGGCGTGAACCCTCCGCGCTCCACCGACCGCACCGCGACCCGTTCGGCCAACAGCCGCAGCACACCCCGGTAGTTCCGCGCGTCCCCGAGCCGCGTCACCACCTCCCCCACCAGATGCGCCGCCCACCACACGGCATCCCCCCGCCGCGCCGACACCCCGTCCCCGCGCCGGGCCCGCGGCCCGCTCGCGTACGACGGTCCTCCGCCTTCGCACGAGGAGTGGCCCCACGGCGCACCCCCGGTGGCCGCGCCCCCGCCCTCGTCCGGCCCCCGACCCGGCGCGCTGTCTCCGCCGTCCAGCCGCTGCCCCGAACCGACCGTCGCAGGACCGCCGCCGGAGGCCCGCTGCCCGCCGACACCAGCCCCGGCCCCGCCCGTACCGCCACCGCCGCCACCACTCGGCCACCCGCCGCACGCCACCGACCACCCCGCAGGACCGCCTCTGGGCACCCCCGCACCGCCTCCCGCACCGCCAGCGGGCACCACGCCCGCTCCCCCGCCTGGCGCTCCCGCGCTCCCGGCGAGCAACCCCACCGGCCCGCCGCCAACGCCCCCGCCCGTACCCCCGTCCGGCACCCCCTCGCCTCCGCCGCCCCCGCCTCCCTGGCACGGACCCGCGGGCGTCGGGCGGGGGCGCCGGCGGGAGCGGGGGTTCGGGACCGTCTCGGTGTCGAGGTAGGCGTCCGTGCAGGCGTCCCACGCGGGGCGGCGCACGGGGGCCGGGCGGCGCGGCGGCGCGGCCGGGTCCGGGTCCGGGGCGCTGACATGGCGGGTGGGGGCGATGGCCTGGTGGTCGAGGCGGTGGATGAGGTGGCGCAGATGGCGGGTCAGGGTGTCGGGGTCGGTGGCGAGCATGGCCTGGAGGACCGGGCCGAGGCGGTGGCGCGGGACGGGGAGGGAGCGCGGCCCCGAGGGCGGGGCGACGGCCGGGGCGGGCGGGACGGGCGGCTCGCCCGCGTGGACGGCGGCGGGCCGCTGCGGCAGCCGTACCGGCGCCTCCGTGCCGCCCGCCGGTGCCGCGAACCAGCGGTGGACCAGGGCGTGCAGGGCCGCGTCCAGGTCGAGGTGGAGGCCCTGGAGCCAGTCGGCGACCTCCTCGTGCGCGAAGCGGTATCCGGCGCCCGCGGGCACCAGCAGCCCCTCGGTGAGGACGGCGGACGCCCACCCCGTACGCCACGGGAAGAGGTCTTCGAAGGACTCGCGGTCCAACTCCCCCTGCCCCGGCCCCAGACAGCGCCGCGCCGCCTCGTGCACCTGCCCGGCCACCCGCGTGGCCAGCCGCCGTACGCCGTTGCCGCGTACCGGCCGCTCGGCGCTCGCGGCCAGCCGGACCGCGATCCGCAGGCACACCAGGTCCAGGTGGGCGGCGAAGATCTCGGCGCGGGTCGGCGCGGCGCCGTCCGTGGCGGTGCCGCCGGGCAGCGACGCCTGGATCTCGGAGAGCAGGCGCAGCGCCAGCGGGTGCGCGGCGTCGGCGGGCCGCAGGGCGTCCGGCGCCAGGCCGTGGCGGGTCCGCGCGCGGACCGCCTGGACGTCGGTCAGGTCGCCGAGCCGCAGGCAGGGCGGCAGCGCGCGGACGGCGACGTACGGGGCGGGCGGCGGCGCGTACGCCATTCCCGCGGGCAGCAGCGACCCGGCCTGTTCCCAGAACTCCGGGCGGCAGCCGACGATCAGCCGCACCCCGCCCGCGCGCAGCCAACTCGCCGTGCCCGCCGTCCAGTCGGCGAGCGCGTGCGCGAGGACCGGGGGCATCTCCTCGGGCGCGTCGAGCAGGACGAGCAGCGGCCGTCCCGCGGCCCGCGCGAGCGCCGCGACGGCGTCGGGCGAGGCGAACGGCGGGTCGCCGCCCACAGCGCCGCCGCGCCCGGCGGCGGCGCACACGATCCGGGCGGCGGTCCGCAGCGAGCGTTCGACGGCGTCCTTGATCCCGCCGTCGCCCGGCCGCAGTTCGGCGCCGCGCAGCCAGACGGTCGGCGCGGGTTCCGCGCCGCGCGCCCGGCGGGCCGCCAGCGCGGCCAGTTCGGTGCTGCGCCCGCTGCCGGGGTCGCCGACCAGGCCGAGCACCAGCGGCGCGGTCTCGCCCCGCGGCGCGAGGAAGTCCCGTAGCGCGTCGGGGACTTCGGGCCTGGCGACCGGCTCCCGCCACTGGCCGGGCCCGGCCGCGGAGCCGACCGACGTACCCGTGAGCTGGAGCGCGCCCGCGAGGTTGAGGTGCGGACCGTAGGCGGGCACCGTCGCCGCGTTCCTGGCCAGCAGCGCGGCCAGCGGTTCCGGCGTGCCGGGCCCGGCCCGCAGCGGTACGGCGAAACCGGCCGCCCGGTGTCCCGCGTGCAGCGCGGTGACCGCGACCGCGAGTACCGCGCCGGTCGCCGCGTCGATCAGCGGCGCGCCGGAGGACTGGGGCGCGACCCGGCTCATGTCGGTGGCGCCGAGGCCCAGTTCGTAGACCTCCTCCAGCAGGTGGAAGCGGTCGGTGGCGGTGTACGTGACGGACGCGGTGCCGAGGACGACGCCGTCGGTCCACTGCGGGACCTTCAGCCGTACCCGTCGCTCGGGGTGGGCCGGGCCGCGGGGCGCGATCGGCAGCGGCGGCAGATTCAGCCCCTCGGTGGCGACCAGCGCGAGCCCGGCTTCGGGCAGTACGGTGATCGCTTCCGCCTCGACCAGGCACACCTGGTCCCCCGGCGCGTGCAGCACCAGCCGGGCGAGCCCGTCGACCGCCTCGTGACTGGTCACCATCGTGCCGTCGGCGTCCGCGAGGAAACCTGTCCCGCGTGGCCGTCCCGCCAGGTCACAGACCCGCACCAACGCGTCGTCCACGTCGGCCCCGCGTACCGCCATCGGGCACCTCCCCCACCGCCGCGCCCCGTTTCGTCCCGCTTCGACGGTAGGTGCCCGATGATCTCCCGCCTAGATCGCGGAGGAAAAGCGCCCCCCTGTGCTCCCTCGCTTCACTCCGAGCGCCCGCCCATTGGGGTGATTTCCGGGTTCCGGATGGATAGGGAGACGTGAGGGGGGACCGAGGGGGATCGTGGAGCGGGGCCGCTCAGGGGACAGACGGCCGCGCTCCACGGTGTCCAGAGCCCGGCCCGGTCACACCGGGCCGGGCACGGGCGCAGGGGGGACGGACGGCTATTCCGGGAAGACCGCCACGATCTTCACCTGGCCGTCCTTCTCCTCCACCAGGGCCAGGAAGCGGCCGTCGGGGCCGAAGACGGCGGTCGGCCCGTCGGGCAGCGCCGGGGCCTTGATGCGGACGCCGTTGGCCAGCAGCCGGGCCTGGTCGGCGTCCACGTCCCAGCGCGGGAAGGCCGCGTCGGCCGCCTGCTCGATCGGCATGACCGTGCAGGACTCCTCCAACTGCTCCAGCGTGCGCGCGGTGTCCAGCCCGTACGGGCCGACGCGGGTGCGGCGCAGCGCGGTCAGATGGCCGCCGACGCCGAGCCCGGCGCCCAGGTCGCGGGCGAGGGCCCGGATGTAGGTGCCGGAGGAGCAGACGACGGTCACGTCGAGGTCGACGGCGCCGACGGCGTCCTCGGGCTCGTCGACCCGCCGCATGTCCTGGACGGTGAAGGAGTGGACCGTCACCGGCCGGGCGGCCAGCTCGAACTCCTCGCCCTCCCTGACCCGGGTGTACGACCGCACGCCGTTCACCTTGATCGCGCTGACCTTGGAGGGGACCTGCTGGATCGGGCCGGTCAGCGCGGCGATCCCGGCGTCCACGCTCTCCCTGGTGACCCCGGTGGCGTCGGCGACGGCGGTGATCTCGCCCTCGGCGTCGTCCGTCACCGTCGTCCGGCCGAGCCGGATCGTGGCGACGTACTCCTTCTCGGTGAGCGCGAGGTGGCCGAGCAGCCGGGTGGCCTTCTCGACGCCGAGGATCAGCACCCCGGTCGCCATCGGGTCCAGCGTGCCCGCGTGCCCGACCCGCCGGGTCCCGGCCAGCCGCCGCATCCGCGACACCACCCCGTGCGAGGTGAGCCCGCCGGGCTTGTCGACGACGACAAGCCCGGACGGGGCCCCCTTCCGCGCCCGGCTCGCCTCCGGTCGCTCAGAGCCGGTATGTGTCATGCGCTTGCCGGACCGCCCTCGGAGTCGGGCCGGGTGTCCGGGTCGGCGGCGGCCGGGACGTCGAGGTCGTCGTCGTCCAGTTCGTCGTCGGACGGCTTGCGGTACGGGTCCGCCTCGCCCGCGTACTGCGCGTCGGTGGCGGACTTGCGGACCTCCTCGTCGGCCGCGCGGGCCTTGGCGAGCAGGTCGTCGATGGTCTTGGCGTTGTCGGGCAGGGCGTCGGCGACGAAGGCCAGGCTCGGGGTGAACCGCACCCCGGTCTGCCGTCCGACCTCGGAGCGCAGCACACCCTTGGCGCTCTCCAGGGCCGCGGCGGAGGCCGCCCGCTCCTCGTCGTCTCCGTAGACCGTGTAGAAGACGGTCGCCTCCCGCAGGTCGCCGGTGACCCGGGTGTCGGTGATCGTCACGTACCCCAGCCGCGGATCCTTGATCCGCCGTTGCAGGGTCTCCGCGACCACGACCCGGATGCGGTCGGCCAGCTTTCGCGCCCGCGCGGTGTCGGTCATCGTCTTCTTCTCTCTGTGTCCTTGGGCGTTCTGCTCACTCGTCGTCGCCGTGGATACGCTGCCGTGCCGACAGCAGTTCCACTTCGGGACGGGCGATCATCCAGCGTTCGCACCGGTCGAGTACGTCCTTGAGGTGTCCGAGGTCTCCCGACACCACCGCGATTCCTATTTCGGCCCTGCGATAGAGGTCCTGGTCGCCGGTCTCCGCCACGCTCACCGCGAATTTGCGGTGCAGCTCGGCGACGATCGGACGGACGAGGGACCGCTTCTCCTTCAGGGACCGTACGTCACCCAGGAGCAGGTCGAAGCACAGCGTGCCTGCGTACATGGGTACGACGTTACAGCCGACGGCCGGGGCCGATCGACGGGATTTCTCCCGCCGACCGGCCCCGGCCCCGGACCGTCGCCCGGCCGTACGGCGTACCGCACGGCCGGGCAGCCGCGTCAGCCGCGCGGCTTCTCGCGCATCTCGTACGTCGCGATGACGTCGTCGATCTTGATGTCGTTGTAGTTGCCGAGGTTGATACCGCCCTCGTAACCCTCACGAATCTCGGTGACGTCGTCCTTGAAGCGGCGCAGGCCGTCGATGTTGAGGTTCTCCGCGATGACCTTGCCGTCGCGGAGCAGACGGGCCTTGGTGTTGCGCTTGACCTCGCCGGAGCGGACCAGCACACCGGCGATGTTGCCGAGCTTGGAGGAGCGGAAGACCTCGCGGATCTCCGCGGTGCCCAGCTCGACCTCCTCGTACTCCGGCTTGAGCATGCCCTTGAGGGCCGCCTCGATCTCCTCGATGGCCTGGTAGATCACCGAGTAGTAGCGGACGTCGACACCCTCGCGCTCCGCCATCTGCGCGGCACGGCCGGCCGCACGGACGTTGAAGCCGATGACGATGGCGTCGGAGCCGGTCGCCAGGTCGATGTCCGACTCGGTGACCGCACCCACACCGCGGTGCAGGACCCGGATGTCGACCTCGTCGCCGACGTCGAGCTGGAGCAGCGAGGACTCGAGAGCCTCCACCGAACCGGACGCGTCGCCCTTGATGATGAGGTTGAGCTCCTGGACCAGACCGGCCTTGAGCGCCTCGTCCAGGTTCTCCAGGGAGAACCGGACACCCTTGCGGGCGAAGCGGACGTTGCGCTCGCGCGCGGCCCGCTTCTCGGCGATCTGGCGGGCGGTGCGGTCCTCGTCCACGACGAGGAAGTTGTCGCCCGCGCCGGGCACGTTGGTGAGACCGAGCACGAGGACGGGGGTCGACGGGGTCGCCTCCTCCACGTTCTCGCCCTTGTCGTCGAGCATCGCGCGGACTCGGCCGTACGCGTCGCCGACCACCATGGTGTCGCCGACCCGCAGCGTGCCGCGCTGGACCAGGACGGTCGCCACGGCGCCGCGGCCGCGGTCGAGGTGCGCCTCGATCGCGATGCCCTGCGCGTCCTGCTCCGGGTTGGCCCGCAGGTCGAGCGAGGCGTCCGCGGTCAGGACCACGGCCTCCAGCAGGGAGTCGATGTTGAGACCCTGCTTCGCGGAGATGTCGACGAACATCGTGTCGCCGCCGTACTCCTCGGCCACCAGACCGAACTCGGTGAGCTGTCCGCGCACCTTGGTCGGGTCGGCACCCTCGACGTCGATCTTGTTGACCGCGACCACGATCGGCACGTCGGCCGCCTTGGCGTGGTTCAGCGCCTCGATCGTCTGCGGCATCACACCGTCGTTGGCCGCGACCACCAGGATCGCGATGTCGGTGGACTTGGCGCCGCGGGCACGCATGGCGGTGAACGCCTCGTGGCCCGGGGTGTCGATGAAGGTGATGGCGCGCTCTTCGCCGTTGACCTCGGTGGCGACCTGGTAGGCACCGATGTGCTGGGTGATGCCACCGGCCTCGCCCGCGACCACGTTGGTCTTGCGGATCGCGTCGAGAAGCCTGGTCTTACCGTGGTCGACGTGACCCATGACGGTCACGACCGGCGGGCGGGAGACGAGCATCTCCTCGCCGCCCTCGTCCTCACCGAACTCGATGGAGAACGACTCGAGCAGCTCGCGGTCCTCCTCCTCCGGGCTGACGATCTCCAGCACGTAGTTCATCTCGCCGGCGAGCAGCTCCAGCGTGGAGTCGGAGACCGACTGGGTCGCCGTGACCATCTCACCGAGGTTGAGCATCACCTGAACGAGCGACGCCGGGTTGGCGTTGATCTTCTCGGCGAAGTCGGTGAGCGAGGCACCGCGCGACAGGCGCACGGTCTGGCCGTTGCCGCGGGGCAGCAGCACGCCGCCCACGGACGGGGCCTGCATGGCCTCGTACTCCTGGCGCCGCTGACGCTTGCTCTTACGGCCGCGCGCCGGACGGCCACCGGGGCCGCGACCGAACGCGCCCTGCGTGCCGCCACGGCCGCCCGGACCGCCGGGACGCCCGCCGAAGCCGCCGGGACGGGGACCGAAGCCGCCGCCACCGCCGGGAGCACCGCCACCGGGGCGCGGACCGCCGAAGCCGCCACCGCCGCCACCGGGACGACCGCCGCCGCCGGGACCCGCCGGACGGCCGGCGAAACCGCCGCCGCCACCGGGACGCGCGCCGGGACCGCCGCCACCGGGACGGCCGCCGGGACCACCGCTACGGCCGCCGGGGCCACCGCCGGGACGCCCGCCCGGGGAGGGCGCGGGCCGCTGCGGCATCATGCCGGGGTTCGGGCGGGGGCCCGAGGACTGCGGGCGGGGCATGCCGCCGGGGGACGGACGCTGTCCGCCGGGACCGCCGGCCTGACCACCGGGGCGCGGGGCGCCGCCGGGACGCGGCATGCCGCCCGGGGCTCCCTGGCCGCCGGGGCGGGCGGGACGGTCGTCACGCCGGTCGCCGCCGGGACGCGGGGCGCCGCCGGGGCGCTGCATTCCGGTGGAGCCGCCGGACGTGAAGGGGTTGTTGCCGGGACGCGGGCCCGCGGGACGGGCGCCGCCGGGGCGGGCACCGCCCTGGCCGGGACCGGCGGGACGCGCGGGGCGGGCCCCGCCGTCACGGGTGTCGCGCTGGCCGGTGCCGCCGCTCTGGGCGGGGGCCGGGCGCGCCGGGCGCGGGCCGGGGGTGGCGCCACCGCTGCGCGGCGCGGCCGGGGCCGCGGGCGCCGACGGGGGTGCCTGGAACTCCGCCGCGGGCACCGGAGCCGCCGGAGCGGGCTTCGGGGCGGGCGCGGCGGGGGCCGGCTTCGGACCCGGGCGCGGGCCGGAGCCCGCGGGGGTCGGTGCGGTGCCGGCACCGGCGGCCGGGCCGGCGCTCGGGGCGACCGGGGCCGCGGGCGCGGCCGGGGTCACGGGGCCGCCGGCGGCCGGCTTCGGCGCCGGGGCAGCGGGACGGGCCGGCGCACCCGGGGTGGGCGCGGCCGGCTTGGCGGCGGGCGCGCTCTTGCGCGGCGCCGCGGGCTTCGCAGCGGACTTGGTGTTGCCACCGGGCCCCTGGAAAGCGTCAGTCAACTTGCGGACTACCGGCGCCTCGATCGTCGAGGACGCCGAACGGACGAATTCGCCGAGTTCTTGGAGCTTGGCCATGACGACCTTGCTCTCGACTCCCATCTCCTTGGCGAGTTCGTATACCCGGACCTTAGCCACTTCGCTCCTTTTAGGTCCGGGGTGATCGTCCGCCGGACCGTCGCTACTTCATGGGCGTACTCATCGCGTACTCATCGAGTGCTCATCGCAATCTCGACCTACTTCCATCTCGCGAGGTACCTGACCGCACGGTGACCCGTGCCGTTCTTCCTACTTCTTACGGGGCTGCCTGCTCGACGAACCGGCGCAACTCCGCGGTGTCGGGCGTCACCGGGCCTTTGAAGGCCCGGTTGAACGCCCGGCGGCGGACCGCCAGGTCCAGACAGGCAAGGGCGGGGTGCAGATACGCACCCCGACCGGGCAGCGTACCGCGATGATCGGGAACACAGGTGTCACCGTCCACCGCCATACGCAGCAGCTCGCTCTTGGCCGCACGCTCCCGGCAGCCGATGCAACTTCGCTCCGGGCATGCTGGGGTTCGCGTCCGACCAGACACTCTTTAGTCTACCTCCCCGCACCGACCTCACTCCTTCGAGTGTGCCGACGCACGGTTGTTCGTTTCCTGCCCGCCGTCGGCGGAGGGCATGCATCGCCCGCCGCCGACCGCTTTCGGTCCGTGTTCCGGGCCCGGCCCTCAGCTCTGCGGCTGCTCGGTGTCCGGGCGGATGTCGATCCGCCAGCCGGTCAGCCGGGCGGCCAGGCGGGCGTTCTGCCCCTCCTTGCCGATGGCGAGCGAGAGCTGGTAGTCGGGCACGGTCACCCGCGCCGACCTGGCACCGGCGTCGACCACCTCGACCTTGGAGACGCGGGCCGGGGACAGCGCGTTCGCCACCATCTCGGCCGGGTCGTCCGACCAGTCGACGATGTCGATCTTCTCGCTGTTCAGCTCGGCCATCACGGCCCGTACCCGCGCGCCCATCGGGCCGATGCAGGCGCCCTTGGCGTTCAGCCCCGAGCGGGTCGAGCGGACCGCGATCTTCGTACGGTGTCCGGCCTCGCGGGCGATGGCCTCGATCAGCACCGAGCCGTCCGCGATCTCCGGGACCTCCATCGCGAAGAGCTTCTTCACCAGGTTGGGGTGGGTCCGCGACAGGGTCACCGACGGGCCGCGTACGCCCTTGGCGACCCGGACCACGTACGCCCGCAGCCGGGTGCCGTGCCGGTAGTCCTCGCCGGGCACCTGCTCCTGGACCGGCAGGATCGCCTCCAGCTTGCCGATGTCGACCAGCACGTTCTTCGGGTCCTTGCCCTGCTGGACCAGGCCGGAGACGATGTCGCCCTCGCGGCCCGCGTACTCCCCGAAGGTGATGTCGTCCTCGGCGTCGCGCAGCCGCTGGAGGATCACCTGTTTGGCGGTCGACGCGGCGATCCGGCCGAAGCCGGTCGGGGTGTCGTCGAACTCGCGCGGCTCGGCGTCCTCGGCGACCTCCTCCGGGTCCTCCTTCGCCCATACGGTCACGTGTCCGCTGGTGCGGTCCAGCTCCACGCGGGCCTTGCGGTGGCTGCCGGGCTCGCGGTGGTACGCGATGAGGAGCGCCGACTCGATCGCCTCGACCAGCAGGTCGAACGAGATCTGCCTCTCCTGCACCAGACCCCGCAGGGCCTTCATGTCGATGTCCACGGCTACGCCTCCTCGTCGTTCTCGTCGTTCTCGTCGTCTTCGTGTACGTCTTCGTCTTCGTCGTGCACGTCGTCCTGTACGCCGTCGTCTTCGTGTACGTCGTCACCGGCCGCGTTCTTGCGGTTGAACTCGACCTCCACGCGGGCCTTCTCGATCTCGGCGAAGTCCGCGCGGGCGGGCTTGGGCTTGCGGCCCTTGACGCCGGGGACCTCCAGGTCGAGACCCGCGTCGTCCACCGTCATGATCCGCGCGATCAGCTCGCCGCGCTCCTTGAGCTGGAGCTTCACCAGCCGGCCGCTGTTGCGCCGGAAGTGCCGGGGCTCGGTCAGCGGCCGGTCGGTGCCCGGCGAGGTGACCTCCAGGACGTACTCCGCGTCGCCCATCGCGTCCGAGGCGTCCAGCGCCTGCGAGATCTCCCGGCTCAGCGCCGCGACCGCGTCGAGCTGCACGCCCTCGTCCGAGTCCACGACGACCAGCAACTGCCGCCGCTTGCCCGCGGCCGTCACCGTGACCTCTTCCAGATCCAGTCCCGTCCTCACGACGAGCGGCTCAAGCAGCCCGCGCAGCCTCTCGCTCTGGGTGGTGCTCATCCGGGTGACTCCTCGGCCGCGTGTGCTGTTGTGGTGGAAGGTCGCGTGTAAAGGAGAGATTACCCGAGTTTCCACACGTCGCCGCGCCATCGCGGGCCGCCGGGAGGCGGCGCCGAGCGCCCTCCCGCGCACCCTTACACTCGCCCAATGATCCCGGACGTGCCTCGGCTCAGCAGGCGGAGTGTGGTGGCGGTGGCGGCCGTTGTCGTCAGTGCCGGGTGTTCCGGAGGTGGTGGAACAGCGGGCGCGGACGGGGCCGGACACAAGGCCACGCTGCCCGAACCGGGCGAACTGGCGCTGCGCCAGGCGGTCCGCGACAGCGCGGCGTTGCTGGCGCGGTACGACGCGGTGGCCGCCGCGTATCCGGCGCTCGCCGGTCGGCTGGCGCCGCTGCGGGCCGAAGTGGCCCTGCACGTGGGCGCGTTCGGCGGCCGGGCGGCGCCCGTACCGACCGGCTCGCCGTCCCCCGGCGCGACGTCCGCCGCGACCCCCGCCTCCTCGCCGTCCGCTCCCCCGGCCTCCTCGCCGTCCGCGGCCCTGAAGTCCCTGGCGGACGAGGAGCGGCGGCTCGCCGACAGCCGGGCGACGGCGCTGCTCAATGTGCCGGGCGAGACGGCCCGGCTGTTCGCGTCGGTGGCGGCGGCGGGCGCCGGGCACGTGGCGCTGCTCGGGACGAAGGGGGCGGTGCGATGAGCGCGGTGCTGGACGCGGCGCAGGCGGCGCTGGCCGCCGAGCACGCGGCGGTGTACGGCTACGGGGTCGTGGGCGGCCTGGTCGGCGGGAGCCGCCGGCCCGAGGCGCGGCAGGCGTACGACGCGCACCGCGCGCGGCGGGACGTGCTGGGCCGTACCGTCCGCGATCTGGGCGGAGTGCCGGTGACGGCGGCGGCGGGTTACCAGCTGCCGTTCCCGGTGGCGGACGCGGCGGCGGCGCTGCGGCTGGCGGCGTATCTGGAGGAGCGGGTGGCGGGCGCCTACGGCGACGTGGTGCGGTCCGCGATCGGGGACATCAGGCGGGACGCGGCGGGCGCGATGCGCGAGGCGGCGGTGCGTGCCGTGCGGTGGCGCGGCGGCAGCGTAGCCTTCCCGGGGTTGGCGGAACGGAGCTGATCACCGTTCCCCGCCGCACACGACACGGAGGGAACGCACAGGGATGGCTTCAGCAGCGCACCACGGGGGGCCGGAAGGCGTACGGCTGGAGCCGCCGGAGCGGCTGGTCCGCACCGTCGGGGCCTGGGAGGGCGAGGCGGGCCGGGTGTGGCTGGCCGAACTCCCCGACCGGGTGGCGCGGTTCCTGGAGCGGTGGGGGCTGACCGTCGAGCGGGTCTTCGCGGCCGGGGGCCAGATCAGCATGATCGTGCTGGTCCGCACCGCGGACGGGGTGCCGGCGGTGCTGAAGGTCGGCATGGTCACGCGGGAGACCGAGCACGAGCACGCGGCGCTCGCGCACTGGGACGGGCGGGGCGCCGTACGCCTCCTCGACGCCGATCCCGGCGAGGGGGCGATGCTGCTGGAGCGGCTTCAGGCGGATGTGTCGCTGCGGTCGCTCGCCGAGCCCAAGGCGATGCTGGAGGCCGCCGGGGTTCTTCAGCGGCTCTGGGTGCCGCCGGCCGAGGGGCATCCCTTCACGTCGGTCGCCGACTACACCGGTGCGTTGGTGGCGCTGCTGCGCGAGCGGCGGGAGCGGCCTTGGGCGGCCGAGGCGGTCGGGCTCGTCGACGAGGCGCTGTCGGTGCACGCGGAGCTGGTCGCCTCGGGCGCCGAGGAGGTGCTGCTGCACGGGGATTATCACCACGGCAATGTGCTGGCCGGGGAGCGGATGGCGTGGCTGGCCATCGACCCGAAGCCGCTGGTCGGTGAGCGGGCCTACGATCTCGCCTGGCTGGTCCGTGACCGGCTACCGACCCTGGCCGCCCAGCCCGGTTCCCGGGCCGCGGCCCGGCGGCGGCTCGCCAAGCTCGCCGCCTCTCTTGAGGTCGAGCCCGAGCGCCTTCGCGGCTGGGCCCTCTTCCGTGCCGTCGAGGCCGGCGTCTGGTACCTCTCCGTCGGCGACCGCGAAGCCGCCGAGCTCCTCCTCGAATTCGCCTCCTGGCTCTAGCCCCCCGCCCCTCCCCGCAAGTCCTCAATCGCCGGACGGGCTGAGTCGGGGGGGGGTGGGGCTGATCGCGCAAGGAGCCGCCTTTCCAGGGGTGCGGGGACCGGCGCGACCGCCGACCGCACGGCTCGTGCCCCGAAGGGGCGCGGGGAACTGCGCGACCAGCCACGGCGATGGCGCGCCGACCGCACGGCGGGGTCGAGCCCTAACTGGGCGATCAGCCACGGCGGCGAGCCGTCAGTGGGGGGTGGTGAGGAGGGCGAGGGCTTCGGGGAGGGGGAGCTCTCGGCGGGTGCCGGTGCGGCGGTCCTTGAGCTCGACGACGGCGTCGCGGGCGCGGCGGCCGGCGATGAGGAGGGTGGGGACGCCGATGAGCTCGGCGTCGGTGAATTTGACGCCGGGCGAGAGGGAGGGCCGGTCGTCGAGGAGGACCCGCAGTCCCGCGGCGTGCAGCGCGGCGGCGGCCTCCTCCGCGAGAGCGGTCTGTTCGGCCTTGCCCGCGGCGATGACGTGGACGTCGGCGGGGGCGACCTCGGCGGGCCAGCACAGCCCCGCGTCGTCGGCGGTCTGTTCGGCGAGGGCGGCGACGGCGCGCGAGACGCCGATGCCGTAGCAGCCCATGGTGACGCGCACGGGCTTGCCGTCGCGCCCGAGGACGTCGAGCTGGAAGATGTCGGAGTATTTGCGGCCGAGCTGGAAGATGTGGCCGATCTCGATGGCCCGGTCGAGGCGGAGCCCGGTGCCGCACCGGGGGCAGGGGTCACCGGCGCGGACGGTGACCACGTCGAGGTAGCGGTCGACGGTGAAGTCCCGGCCGCAGACGACGTTGGCGGCGTGCCTGCCGGGCTTGTTGGCGCCGGTGACCCACGCGGTGCCGGGGGCGATCCGGGGATCGGCGAGGTAGCGGACGCCCAGGCCCTGGGGGCCGACGTAGCCGCGTACGAGATCGGGCCGGTCGGCGAAGTCCTCGGCGGTGACGAGTGCGACGGCTGCGGGCGCGAGGTGTTCCGCGAGCTTGCCGAGGTCCACCTCGCGGTCGCCGGGGACGCCGACCGCGGTGATCTCGCCGTCCACCGTGACCAGCAGGTTCTTGAGTGTGGCGGAGGCGGGCACGCCGAGGCGGGCGGCGAGCGATTCGATGGTGGGGGTGTCGGGGGTGTCCAGCTCCTCGACGGGGCCGTGCTCAGCGGCAGCCGCGTCACCGGGCGCGGCCGTGAAGGTGACCGCCTCCGTATTGGCGGCGTAGTCGCAGGCGGGGCAGTCCGCGAAGGTGTCCTCGCCCGCGGCGGCGGGCGCCAGGAACTCCTCGGAGGCGGAGCCGCCCATGGCGCCGGAGACGGCGGAGACGACGCGGAAGTCGAAGCCGAGGCGTTCGAAGATCCGGATGTACGCCTGCCGGTGCAGCCGGTACGACGCCGCGAGCCCTTCGTCGTCGGTGTCGAAGGAGTACGCGTCCTTCATCTGGAACTCGCGGCCCCGCAGCACGCCCGAGCGGGGCCTGGCCTCGTCGCGGTACTTGGTCTGGATCTGGAAGAGGGTCAGGGGCAGGTCCTTGTAGGACGTGCACTGGTCCTTCACGATCTGCGTGAAGACCTCCTCGTGGGTGGGGCCGAGCACATAGTCGGCGCCCTTGCGGTCGGTGAGCCGGAAGAGCAGGTCGCCGTACTCGTCGGCGCGTCCGGTGGCCGCGTACTGCTCGCGGGGCAGGAGCGCGGGCAGCAGCACCTCCTGGCCGCCGATCGCCTCCATCTCCTCGCGTACGACGCGGGCGACGTTGTCCAGGACGCGTTTGCCGAGCGGCAGCCAGGTCCACATCCCGGCGGACGAGCGGCGCACGTATCCGGCGCGGACCAGCAGCTTGTGGCTGGCGGTCTCCGCGTCGGCCGGGGCGTCGCGCAGCGTCTTGAGCATCAGCCGGGACATGCGCAGGACCATGGCGTTCTCCGTGAAGGTCGGGGGTGCGGCGAGGGTAACCGGGCCGCCGGGCGCCCGCACAACCCTTTTCCCCCACACGCGCCCGCCCCGCGCCGCGCTCTACCGCAGCAGCGGCAGCGGCGCGCCCATCACGGCGTAGGGGCGGGCGGCGCTCGGGAAGTGCACCGGGCGGGCCAGGTCCTGGTACCCGAGGGCGTGGTAGAGGCGGCGGGCGGGGCTGTCGCCGTCGATCGCGGAGAGGATGCTGCGCGGCTCGGTGGCGGTGTCGGTGATCTCGGTGATCAGGCGGCGGCCGACCCGGTGGCCCTGGAAGTCGGGCAGCACGTGCAGTTCGGTGATGACGAAGGAGTCGTCGAGCCAGCCGTCGGTGCCGCGCTGCCGCAGGTACGGCTGGACGACGCTCGACCACCAGTGGCCGCGGTCGTTGGGCAGCCCGTAGACGAAGCCGACCAGCCGTCCGTCGTCGGTCTGCGCGCCGAGGGCCCGCGCACCGGGGTAGTTGAGGTGCCGGAGCACGATCTGCCGCCGGATGGCGACCTCGCCGGGGCCGAGCCCGAAGGCGAGCGCCTGTACGGCGAGGGCTTCGTCGACCCGCGCGCCGAGGTCGACAGGTCCGACCACCACGTTCTCCATGGGCCGGGACACTACCCCCAGCGCCCGCGGCCTTCGAGCGCGGTCAGAACAACACACTCATGAACGCGCCGACTTCGGAGAATCCGACCCGCTGGTAGGCGGCCCGCGCGGGGGCGTTGAAGTCGTTGACGTAGAGGCTGGCGACCGGGGCGACATCGCGCAGGGCGTAGTGCAGGACGGCGGCCATGCCGGTCTCCGACAGGCCCTTGCCGCGGTGTTCGGGGGCGACCCAGACGCCCTGGATCTGGCAGGTGTGCCGGGTGACGGCGCCGATCTCGGCCTTGAAGACGACCCGGCCGTCCTCGATGCGGGCGAAGGCCCGTCCGGTGGAGACCAGTTCGGCGACGCGGGCCTGGTAGAGCAGGCCGCCGTCGCCCGCGAGCGGGGAGACGCCGACCTCCTCGGTGAACATGGCCACGCACGCGGGCATGATCACGTCCATCTCGTCACGCCGGACGCGGCGGACCAGCGGGTCGGGCGTGATGTCGGCGGGCAGCGCGCGGGTGGTCATCAGCGGCTGGTGGGAGCGGACCTCGCGGGCCGGGCCCCAGTGGGGTTCGAGGAGCGCCCACAGGTCGGCGGTGGGTTCCGCGGGGCCGACGATCGAGGAGCAGCGGCGGCCGGCCCGGCGGGCGCGCTCGGCGAAGGCGCGGATGGCCTCGGGGGTGGCGCACAGCGGTACGAGGTTGGCGCCCGCGTAACAGAGCGAGGTGAGTCTGCCGCCGCTGTACCAGCCCCACATCTCGCCGCCGAGCCGCCAGGGGTCGAGCCCGGCGACATTGACCCGGGAGGTGACGAAGGCGTTGGCCACCGGGTCGCGGTTGAGTACGGCGAGGGCGGCGTCGAGATCGCCCGGTTCGAGGACCTTGGCAGTCGATGTGGTCAACACGTGGGTGCCTCACCGTACGGGCCGCAGCAGGCTTGGCTTGAGCAGCAGGCTTGGGATGATCTGCGCACTTTACCGCGCGGGGCCGTGCCGCGCCCCGCGTCCGGCCACCGGTGGGCGGCGGGCGCGGGGCTCGGGCGTGGCCCGGCGGCCGGTCGCGCGGGCTGCTCGGCAGTCAGGAGACGCTCACCTGCGGTTCGCCTGACGTGGTGCCGTCGGCCTCCATCTGCTCGGCGAGTTTCATCGCCTCTTCGATCAGCGTCTCGACGATCTTCGACTCCGGCACGGTCTTGATGACCTCACCCTTGACGAAGATCTGACCCTTGCCATTGCCCGACGCCACACCGAGGTCGGCCTCACGGGCCTCACCCGGACCGTTGACGACACAGCCCATCACCGCGACCCGCAGCGGGACCTCCATACCGTCAAGACCCGCCGACACCTGATCCGCCAGCTTGTACACATCCACCTGCGCACGCCCGCACGACGGACACGACACGATCTCCAGCCGCCGCTGCCGCAGATTCAACGACTCCAGAATCTGGATACCGACCTTGACCTCCTCCGCCGGAGGAGCCGACAACGACACCCGGATCGTGTCCCCGATACCCTCCGACAGCAGAGCGCCGAACGCCACAGCGGACTTGATCGTCCCCTGGAACGCCGGACCCGCCTCCGTCACACCCAGGTGGAGGGGGTAGTCCGACTGCGCGGCCAGCAGCCGGTAGGCGTTGACCATCACCACCGGGTCGTTGTGCTTCACCGAGATCTTGATGTCCCGGAAGCCGTGCTCCTCGAACAGCGACGCCTCCCACAGCGCGGACTCCACCAGCGCCTCAGGCGTCGCCTTCCCGTACTTCTTCAGCAGCCGCGCGTCCAGCGACCCCGCGTTCACACCGATCCGGATCGGCGTCCCCGCGTCCGAAGCCGCCCGCGCGATCTCCTTGACCTTGTCGTCGAACTGCTTGATGTTCCCCGGATTCACCCGAACCGCCGCACACCCGGCATCGATCGCCGCGAACACGTACTTCGGCTGAAAATGAATGTCCGCGATCACCGGAATCTGCGACTTCTTCGCGATCGTCGCCAACGCGTCGGCGTCATCCTGCGTCGGACACGCCACCCGCACGATCTGACAGCCCGAAGCCGTCAGCTCCGCGATCTGCTGAAGAGTGGCACCGATGTCAGAGGTACGGGTCGTCGTCATCGACTGGACGGAAACAGGCGCGTCCCCGCCCACCGGGACCGACCCGACCTGGATCTGACGGCTCTTGCGGCGTTCGGCGAGCTTGATCGGAACATCTGGCATCCCGAGCGAAATCGCGGTCATTGCGTGGCATCCCCAAGGTGTGGATCGAGGTCCCGCGTGGGCGGGCTCCGATAACCGAGGTTACGGCACCCCGCCCACGACCCACACGCCCCTCATCCCATTACGAACTCAGTTTGACGGGGTTGACCACGTCGGCGATCAGGACAAGCAAGGTGAAGGACACAAAGATTCCGGCCACGACATAGGCGATCGGCATGAGCTTGGCGACGTCGAAGGGGCCGGGGTCCGGCTTGCGGAAGACCTTGGCGGCCTTGCGCCGGACGGACTCCCACAGCGCGCCCGCGATGTGGCCGCCGTCCAGCGGCAGCAGCGGGAGCATGTTGAACAGGAACAGCGAGAGGTTGAAGCCGCCGACGAGCATGACCATGGTCATGACGCGGTTGATGGCGGGCTCCTGGAGCGCGAAGACCTCGCCGCCGACGCGGGCGGCGCCGACGACGCCCATCGGGGAGTCCGGCTTGCGCTGCGCGCCGTTGAAGGCCGCGTTCCACAGGTCGGGAATCCGCTTGGGCAGGCTGATCAGAGAATTCACGCCCTGTTTGGCCATGTCGCCCATGTGGTTCACGGAATCGGTGAAGCCCAGCGGCTGGATGTGGCTGGCCGGGCTGAAGCCGAGGAAGCCCGCTTTGACCGTGCCGTCCACGTAGTTGCCGTCGCTGTCGGTCTTGGCGACGGTGTTGGTGGTGATCGTGGGGTGCAGGGTGAGCCGCTGTCCGTCGCGGACCACGACGACGCTGGCCGGGCCGATACCGTCGCGGATGTCCTTGGACAGGGCGTTCCAGTCGCCGACCGGGTGGCCGTTGAACTCCACGATCTTGTCGCCGGCCTTGAAGCCCGCGGTCTTGGCGGGCGCGACCGGGTCGGAGGGCAGGCACGGGTTGTTCACGTCGCGCTTGGCGGTGTCCGCCTGCGAGATCACACAGTCGCTGACCTGGCTGACCACGGTGGTGCGCATGCTGATGCCGAAGCCCATGAACACGCCGAGGAACAGCGCGACGGCCAGGATCAGGTTCATGAACGGTCCGGCGAACATCACGATGACGCGCTTCCACGGCTTGCGCGTGTAGAACATCCGCGTCTCGTCGCCGGGCTGGAGCTCCTCGTACGCCGCCGAGCGGGCGTCCTCGATCATGCTGCGCCACGGCGAGGTCGACCGGGCGGAGACCTTGCCGTCCGCCCCCGGCGGGAACATCCCGATCATGCGGATGTAGCCGCCGAGCGGCACGGCCTTGAAGCCGTACTCGGTCTCGCCCTTGTGCCGGGACCAGATCGTCGGGCCGAAGCCGACCATGTACTGCGGCACGCGGATCTTGAAGAGCTTGGCCGTGGAGAGGTGGCCCAGCTCGTGCCAGGCGATGGAGACCATCAGGCCCACGGCGAAGACCACTATGCCGAGGACCGTCATGAGAGCGGTCATACGCCTGCTGCCTCCGATGTCGACGCGCTCGTGTTCACGTTCCCGTTCACGTCCGCACTCCCGTTGTTCCCGTTCACGTTCGCGAGTTCCCTGGCACGGGCACGGGCCCACGCCTCCGCTTCGAGGACGTCCTCGACGGTCAGTCGAGTTCCCGTCCCGGGCACGCCGTGTTCCTCGACGACCTTCGCGACGGTGTCCACGATCCCGGTGAACGGCAGCCGGCCGGCGAGGAAGGCGTCGACGCACTCCTCGTTGGCCGCGTTGAACACCGCGGGTGCGGTGCCTCCGAGGCTACCCACATGTCGCGCCAATGCGACGGACGGGAACGCGTCGTCGTCGAGCGGGAAGAATTCCCATGTCGAGGCTTTCGACCAGTCGAAGGCGGGCGCGGCGTCCGGGACCCGGTCCGGCCAGCCGAGACCCAGCGCGATCGGCATCCGCATGTCGGGCGGGCTGGCCTGGGCGAGCGTCGATCCGTCCACGAATTCCACCATCGAGTGAATGTAGGACTGGGGGTGGACGACGACCTCGATCCGCTCGAACGGGATGTCGTAGAGCAGGTGCGCCTCGATGACCTCAAGGCCCTTGTTGACCAGGGTCGCGGAGTTGATGGTGATCACCGGGCCCATGTCCCAGGTGGGGTGCGCGAGGGCGTCGGCGGGCTTGACGTCGGCCAGCTCCTCGCGGGTACGGCCGCGGAAGGGGCCGCCGGAGGCGGTGACGACGAGCTTGCGGACCTCGGCGCGGCTGCCGCCGAGCATCGCCTGGAAGAGCGCGGAGTGCTCGGAGTCGACGGGCACGATCTGGCCGGGCTTCGCGACGGCCTTCACCAGGGGGCCGCCGACGATCAGCGACTCCTTGTTGGCGAGGATCAGCACGCGGTCGGCCTCCAGCGCCGCCAGCGTGGGCCGCAGGCCGATCGAGCCGGTGATGCCGTTGAGCACGGCGTGGCACTCCAGGGTCGCGGCCTGGGTGGCGGCTTCCGGGCCGACCAGCAGCTCCGGCCCGTTGCCGGGGCCGAAGTGCCTGGTCAGGGCCTGTCGCAGCGGCTCCACGGCGGCCTCGTCCGCGACCGCGACCGTATGCACCTGAAGCTGGTGCGCCTGTTCGGCGAGCAGTTCCGCGCGGCTGCCCGCGGCGGAGATGGCCACGACGCGGAAGCGGTCCGGGTTGCGGAGCACCACGTCGATGGCCTGGGTGCCGACAGAGCCGGTCGAGCCGAGGATCACGATGTCCCGTCGGCCGCCGGCCGCCGCCTCTCCGGTCGTGTACGGGCGGTAGTGCGGGTCTGCGAGAGCGTCCGTCATGGGGCCATTCTGTCCTGCCGTGGCGGCTGTCAGTGCACCGGTCGGCGGACGTTGTCCGCCCGCGACGGGCCGGGCTCGGCCTCCGCGATCCACGGGCCCTCGCGGCTGGCGTCGACGATTCCGGCTTCCAGCCAGGTGAGGTCGCCGTTGAGCACGGAGCGGGTGAGGCGGCGGTCGGTGCTGTCGGTGTTGGTCCACAGCCGGGCGAACAGCTCCTCGGTGCGGATGCGCGACTGGTGGCAGAAGGCGTCGGCCAGACGGCGGGCCTCCCGGCCGTGGTCGCCGGTCGCGGCCAGGTGCTGGGCGCGGACGCAGGCGGCGCTCATCGCGAAGAGTTCCGCGCCGATGTCGACGATCCGGGCGAGGAAGTTCTGCTTGGTCTCCATCCGGCCCTGCCAGCGCGACATCGCGTAGAAGGTGCAGCGGGCCAGCTTGCGCGCGCTGCGCTCCACGTACCGCAGGTGTCCGGCGAGCGGCCCGAATTCGGCGTACGCGTGCGGGAGCTGGCCCGGGCCCGCGACGAGTTTGGGCAGCCAGCGGGCGTAGAAGCCGCCGGCCTTGGCGCCCGCCTTGGCCTTGTCGCCCAGGGTGGTGTCGGGGTCGATGAGGTCGCCCGCCACGGACAGGTGGGCGTCGACGGCCTCGCGGGCGATCAGCAGGTGCATGATCTCGGTGGAGCCCTCGAAGATCCGGTTGATCCGCAGGTCACGGAGCATCTGCTCGGCCGGGACGGCGCGCTCGCCGCGGGCGGCCAGCGAGTCGGCGGTCTCGAAGCCGCGCCCGCCGCGGATCTGCACCAGTTCGTCGGCCATCAGCCAGGCGGCCTCCGAGCCGAAGAGCTTGGCCAGCGCGGCCTCGATCCGGATGTCGTTGCGGTCCTCGTCCGCCATCTGGGACGACAGGTCCAGTACGGCTTCGAGCGCGAACGTGGTGGCGGCGATGTACGCGATCTTCGCGCCGACGGCCTCGTGCTCGGCGATCGGCTTGCCCCACTGCTCACGGGCGGCCGACCACTCGCGGGCGATCTTCAGGCACCACTTGCCCGCGCCCGCGCACATGGCGGGCAGCGACAGGCGGCCGGTGTTCAGGGTGGTCAGCGCGATCTTCAGGCCCGCGCCCTCGGCGCCGATCCGGTTCGCTGCCGGGACCCGGACCTGGTGGAAGCGGGTGACGCCGTTCTCCAGACCGCGCAGGCCCATGAAGGCGTTGCGGTTCTCCACAGTGATGCCCGCGGAGTCGGCCTCCACGACGAAGGCGGTGATGCCGCCCCTGTGGTCCTCGTAGGTGTCGGCGCCGCCGTCCGGCTTCGGCACCCGGGCCATGACGACGAGCAGGTCCGCGATGACGCCGTTGGTGGTCCACAGCTTCACGCCGTCGAGTACGTAGTCGTCGCCGTCGCGGACCGCGCTGGTGGCCAGCCGCGCCGGGTCGGAGCCGACATCGGGCTCGGTGAGCAGGAAGGCGCTGATGTCGGTACGGGCGCAGCGCGGCAGGAACTTCTCCTTCTGCTCCCGCGTGCCGAACATCTTCAGCGGCTGCGGTACGCCGATCGACTGATGGGCCGACAGCAGCGCACCGATCGCGGGGCTCGCGGAACCGGCGAGGGCCAGCGCCTTGTTGTAGTACACCTGGGTGAGGCCGAGGCCGCCGTACGCGGTGTCGATCTTCATCCCGAAGGCGCCGATTTCCTTCAGGCCCGCGATCGTCTCGTCGGGAATCCGCGCCTCGCGCTCGATCCTGGCGCCGTCGACCTTCGTCTCGCAGAAGCCCTTGAGCAGGTCGAGGAACGCCTCGCCCTTCTCCACCGCCTCGGCCGCGGGCAGCGGGTGGGGGTGGATCAGGTCGAGGCGGAAGCGGCCGAGGAACAGTTCCTTGGCGAAGCTGGGCTTGCGCCAGTCCTGTTCTCTGGCGGCCTCCGCCACCTGACGTGCTTCGCGCTCCGAGACCTTGCGTGCGGTGGGTGCGGACACGGTTGCGTCACCTCCGGGTAGCCGGTTACCAACCGGTGCTACTTGTCCGTACTACCCGAATCCGGCCGACCCGACCATCCGCGGCGCGAGGTCGGCCGAATCCCTCGGGCCCCGGAGGCCGGTGCCTGGAGGTCCCGTGTCTGGAGGTCCCGTGTCTGGAGGTCCTGTGTTTAAAGGTCCAGGCCGGTGAGGACCAGCACGCGCTCGTACGTGTAGTCGTCCATCGCGTACTTGACGCCTTCGCGCCCGGTGCCGGAGTCCTTCACACCGCCGTACGGCATCTGGTCGGCGCGGTAGGAGGGCGCGTCGCCGATGATGACGCCGCCGACCTCCAGCTCGCGGTGGGCGCGGAAGGCGGCCTGGAGGTCGTGGGTGAACACGCCGCTCTGGAGGCCGAAGCGGGAGTCGTTGACGGCGGCGAAAGCCTCGTCGGTGCCGTTCACCCGGTGCAGCGACAGGACGGGGCCGAATGCCTCGGCCGAGGCGAGGACGGCGTCGGCGGGCAGGTCGGCCAGGACGGTCGGGGCGTAGCTCGCGCCGTCCCGCACCCCGCCGGTCAACAGCTTGGCGCCCTTGCCGACGGCGTCGTCGACCCAGGAGGCGACGCGCTCGGCGGCGGCCTCGCTGACCAGCGGACCGACGTCGGTCGCGTCGTCGCCGGGGTCGCCGACCGCCTGCGCGCGCACCTTGGCGACGATCTTCTCGGCGAGCGCGTCGTAGACGGCGGTGTCGGCGATGACGCGCTGCACCGAGATGCAGGACTGGCCCGCCTGGTAGTTGGCGAAGGTGGCGATCCGGCTCGCCGCCCAGTCCAGGTCGGCCTCGGACGACCAGTCGGCGAGGACGACGGCGGCGGCGTTGCCACCGAGTTCGAGGGTGACGTGCTTGCGCGGCACGGAGTCCATGATCTGGTAGCCGACGGTGTCGGAGCCGGTGAAGGAGATCACCGGCAGCCGCGGGTCCTGGACCAGCGAGGACATCCGGTCGTTCGCCACCGGCAGCACGCTCCAGGCGCCCTCGGGCAGGCCGGTGGTCTCGGCGAGGAGTTCGCCGAGCAGCAGCGCGGACAGCGGGGTCGCGGGGGCGGGCTTGAGGATGATCGGCGTGCCGACCGCGATGGCCGGTGCGATCTTGTGGGCCACCAGGTTGAGCGGGAAGTTGAACGGCGCGATGCCCAGCACCGGGCCGCGGCTGAAGCGGCGGGTCAGCGCGAGCCGCCCGACGCCGCCGGCGTCGGTGTCCAGCCGCTGCGCCTCGCCGCTGTTGAAGCGGCGGGCCTCCTCCGCGGCCCAGCGGAAGACGGACACGGCGCGGCCGACCTCGCCGCGCGACCACTTCATCGGCTTGCCGTTCTCCGCCGTGATCAGCCGGGCGACCTCCTCCGACCGCTCCGCGAGCCGCTTCGACACGTGGTCGAGCGCCGCCGCGCGCACATGGGCGGGCGTCGCCGAGAACGCGTCCTGCGCCGCCGCTGCCGCCGCCACCGCCTCCTCGACCTGCGCGTCCGTCGGCACGCTCACCCGGCCGACCGCCGCGCCGTCCCACGGGCTGGTCACATCGAAGGTGTCCGTACCGGTGGCCTCACGGCCCGCCAGCCAGAACGCGTACGCGGCTGCGCCTGTCGTTGTCACGGTGGGTCCCGCCCTTCAGAAGTTCGATTGTGCTGCCGTCCCGTCTCTCACGGTAGGCGCGCCCGCGGACACCGCACGTTGTCCACGACGTAGTACGTGCCCACTGACGCGCGCCGTAATGGCCGGAATGGCCCGGCGCTGCGAGGGGGCCCTTCTTCCGGGGACCGCCGGGGCCCCGCCGGCGGCCGGTCGGGGCGTACCGGACGGGGTGTACCGGACGGCGTCCGGTGGGGCGTCGGTGCCGGGGGAAGGCGGGGCCGGACTTACGTGGACCGCCTGGGGCCCGGCGGCGGTCGGTGGACCGCCGGTGCCGGGGACGGCAGGGGCCGGGCTTACGGGGACCGGCCGCGTTCGTCAGCGGCCCGGCGGGGCGACCGGAAGCCTTCCGGCGGCGGCTGGCGAGCCTCCGGCCCGGGGCCGCGCGGCCGGACGGCGTCGGGTACGGCCCCAGGAGGGCCGGGGTACGGCCGGGGTACGGCCGGGGTACGGCCGGTCGGCGGCAGCGGCTTCGGTCGGGGGGGCAGGTGGGGAAAGCCGCACGGCGTGCCCTCGGGCGCCTCTATCCTGCTGGCGGGACGGGGAGGGAACGCCATGACGGAGACCGTGACGATCGACCTGGGCGACGGCTCGACGGTGGAGGCCGAGGTCATCGGCGACCTCACCTTCCGGCAGCCCGGTGAGGCCGCCTCCGGCGCGGGCGGCGCCGACGCGTACGGCGACGTCGGTGTCGACGTCGGCCGCCGCGCCGCCGCGCTGGGCTCGGCCGTCGCCCTGAGCCTCGGCCAGGTGCGCGACACCGTCCGCAGTGTCGGCCGCTGGGCGGCCGAAACGGTGACGGAGGGCGGCGCCGCCGGTTCCCCCGACGCCTTCGAGGTCGAATTCGGCCTCAATCTGGCCGTGAAGTCCGGCCAGCTCTTCGGGATCATCGCGGAGGCGGGCAGCGAGGCCAGCCTGACCGTACGGCTCTCCTGGGACCTGGCGGCGCGCAGAGCCCGCGCGGAAGCGGCCGAGGCGGCCGTGGCGGCTGGGGCGGCTGAAGCGGCTGGGGCGGCCGTCACGGCGATGGTCGGAGCCGCCGCGGACGGGACCTCCCCGGCCGGGGACACGGGCTCCGGGTCCGGCGGACAGCCGTGAGCGCTGGGGCCGTCGCCTGGTGGGGCGCCGGGCCGCTGGGCGGCGAGGCGCACTTACGCGCGGTGTGGCTGGAGATCGGCGGGACCTTCCGGGGCAGCGGCTTCCTCGTACGGGACGGGCTCGTCGTCACGGCCGCGCACGTGGTGGCCGGAGCGGCCGGAATCGTCGTACGTCACCCGTCCGGCGGTGGTCCCGTGGCGGCGGACGGCGTACGGGCGGTGCCTCCGCACAGCGACGGCGGGCGCTTCCACCCGTATCCGGACCTGGCGCTGCTGACCGTGGCCGGGTGGTCCGGGCACCCCGTCGCGTCGCTCGCGGCCAGCGACCCCGAGCCGGGCACCGAGGTGACGGCGCTCGGCTACTCGGAGTTCACCCCCTCCCCCGGTGTCCAGCCGGACTCGCTCGCGCTGCGCACAGGAGCCAGGTCAGGCGACTTCTTCCGGGTGCTGGGCGACGGCGTCCGCGAGGGCTTCAGCGGCAGCATGCTGCTCGACCGGGCCGGTCTCGTGGTCGGTGTGGTGAAGGGCAGCCGCTCGTACCGGGACGACCGGGGCGGCTGGTGCACCCCGGTCTCAGCCCTGCGCGGCCTCCTCGGTATCGCCGACGCCCCGGCCGGCTCCGCCGCGACGGCCGCCGCGCCCGGCCCGCCGCCCACCGACATGGAACTGGTCGACGCCCTGCTGGCGTTCCCCTCTCTGGGACGCGCGGACAACCGCTACGACCTGCTCGACCGGATGGGCGACCACCTCGGCCTGCCGTACTCCTTCGAGGTGGAGGAGCGGCCGGGCCGCCGGGACCACCTCTTCCGGCTGGTGCTGAGCTGCCGCCGGTTCCGGGACGAGGGGGCCGCGTGGCGCGCCCTGTTCACGGCGATGGAGGAGATCGTGCCGGACGACCGGGCCCTGGAGCGGCTGCGCGACCTGGTCGGGCGGGCGATCGGCGGCTGGGGGGACGCGTAGCGCGATGGGTTCCGTGGAGGGGAAGTGGACGGCGAAGCGCCTGCTGGGCAAGGTGGGCAGGGCCGGGGACGGTCCCGGTCCGGCGGCCGACGGGGGTCCGTGGCCGGTCGGCGCGGCCGAGCTGCTGGGTGAACTGCTGGAGGACTTCCCGCAGTTGTCCCGGCACGGCGACCGGCTCGACCTGCTCCAGCGGATGGACGAGGCGGCGGAGCGCCACGAGCCGCGACCGTACGGTCCGGGCGGCGTGCGGGGCGCGCGCCGGGCCCGCTTCCGGCTCGACGTCCGCGAGGAGTTCGTCGCCCGCGCCCACCTGCGCAATCTCGTCGGCGCGATCGAGACCCGCCCCGACCCCGACGCGGCACTGGACGCGCTGCGGGCGGCGCTGCGCGGTCAGGCGCCGTACGACAAGGCCCTGCCGTGGCTGGAGTTGGCCGTCCTGGGCCTGACCGGTGCGGCGCCCCTGCCGCCCGACGCCTCGCTCACCGTCCTCACCGCGCTGCGCGCGGACCTCCCGCATCTCCCCTCCCCCGCCCAGCTCGCGCGCCATGTCCCGCACGGCGCGCCCGGCACCGCGCTGCTCACCGGCCGCGAGACCCTGCCGGAGATCCTGGTGCGCCTGTCCGATCTGCGGGGCGGGGGCCCCGGCGGCGACGCGGGCCGGGCGGTACCGCTGCTGCGCTTCCTCGGCTCCGTCACGGCCGACACCGACCTTGCCGCGTACGCCCGTTGGGCGGCGCTGCGCGACCTGCTCGGCGCGCTGGGCGGCGGCCGGGCCGGGGACACCGGGACGGCCGGCGGCGGAGCGGAGAGCCCGGAGGCCGCCGACCGGCTGATCGTGCAGATCCGCGTCGAGGCCGCGGGCCCCGAGCATGTCGAGGACGGCAGCTACGAACTGCGCGGCGCCTACTACCGGCAGGCCGTGCACGGCGGCCCGCTGCGCCGGGTGGCGGCGCTGCCGCCCAGCGAGCCCTTCCGCCGCAGCGAGCTGACCGGCGCGGGCAGCGCGCGGATGTCGGCGTGGACGGAACTGGCCCGCGAGGTCCGCGGCGCGGGCGGCGGTGTCCGGGTCGAATTCCTGCTGCCCGAGGCCCTGTTGGGGTACAGCGCCGAGCTGTGGTCGGCCGGGCCGACCCGTACCCCGCTCGGCCAGCACCACCCCGTCGTCGTACGGTCCCTGGAGCGGTACACCGACTCCTGGGTCATCGGCGCGTGGCGGCAGCGCTGGCAGCATCTGCGCCGGGACCCACAGCGAGCGGCGGCGAGCCCGCTCGGCGGCGGGAACGGCGACACGGCCGGAACCGGGGCTCGGGAGGCGGACCCGGCGGACGACGCGCTCGGCAGGATCTCCTGGCCCCGGCTGCACGGGCGGTCCGCCGCGACTGAGCTGACCGAATCCCTCGTACGGCAGCCCGAGTTGGCCTGCCTCGGCCTGACCGTGCCGTACGACCGGCTCTCGGCGCACCTGCTCGCGGCCGTGAAGGACGCGCTGTACACCGAGGGCGTGCCCGTCATGCTGTGGCGGCGCGACCCCGGCGACCCGCGCGAGCTGGTGACGGCGCTGCGCGCCCACCCCCCGGCCCGGCTGCTCGACCTGCCGGAGACCGTGCACCGCTGCCGCAAGTACGGCAGGACGGCGGGCGCCGACGACGTGCGGAACAACATCACGCTGCTCTGGGACGACCCGGACAGCGTGGACGCCGACCAGGACACGCCGTACGCGGGGATGG
This sequence comes from Streptomyces sp. NPDC093221, assembly GCF_044753885.1. Lineage (NCBI taxonomy): Bacteria > Bacillati > Actinomycetota > Actinomycetes > Kitasatosporales > Streptomycetaceae > Streptomyces > Streptomyces sp. NPDC093221. Next base: position 54,019 of record NZ_JBIVOA010000002.1, read on the forward strand.
CCTGACATGCGGACGACGCGCACAGGACGCACAGGACGCAGAGGACAAGGAGCGGTGCGGTGACGGCGAACGGCGACGACTGGTGGGTGTACCGGGGTACCGGCACCCCGCACGACGGCATCGACGGCCTGCCGGAGGCCCCCGCCTGGCGGGCCTTCGGCACCGAGTACGGCGACCCCGGCGAACTGCCCCCGCCGCCCGCCGACGGCACGGGACCGGGCGCGGACGGCGCGACCGCCCGGCGGCTCGGCCGCGACCGCCAGGCCGTCGCCTATCAGGCCGACCGGCGCGAGGTGCAGCTCGTCAACCTGGCCCTGCACCTGCGCCGCCCCCTGCTCATCACGGGCAAGCCGGGAGTCGGCAAGTCGACACTCGCCTACGCGGTCGCCCACGAACTGCGCCTCGGTCCCGTGCTGCGCTGGCCGATCACCAGCCGCGCCACCTTGCGCGACGGCCTGTACGCGTACGACGCGATCGGCCGTCTGCACGACGCGGGCTTGGGACGCGGTCCGGCGGGGAGCACGGGCGGCGCGGGGAGAGACGGCACCGGGGGCGGCACCGGCAGGGAGGAGCCGCCGCCCGTCGGCCGCTATCTGCGGCTCGGTCCCCTCGGCACGGCGCTGCTGCCCTGGCGGCACCCGCGGGTGCTGCTCATCGACGAGATCGACAAGAGTGATCTCGATCTGCCCAATGACCTGCTGAACGTCTTCGAGGAAGGCGAATTCGGGATTCCGGAACTCGCCCGGCTGGGGCCGGGTGATCAGGAAGTCATGACCGCGGACGGTGCGCGGACGGCCACCGTCACTGGCGGGACGGTGCGCTGTGCTCAGTTCCCCTTCACCGTCTTGACGAGCAACGCCGAGCGGGAGTTCCCGGCCGCGTTCCTGCGTCGCTGCGTCCGGCTGGAGATCCAGCCGCCGGACGCGGACCGGCTCGCCGCGATGGTCACCGCGCACCTGGGACCCGGCGCCCCCGGCGCGGCGGCCGAACGCGCCGCGGTCATCGCGGAGTTCCTGCGCCGCCAGCGCGAGGAGGGCGCGGAGCTCGCCAACGACCAGCTCCTGAACGCCCTGTTGATGGCCGACCGCGGCCTGTGGTCGGGCCGGCAGGACCGCGAGTTCATCGAGAGCGTCCTCCTCCGCCCCCTCAACGAGTCCTGACCCGCGCCCGCCATGCCCCCACCGCCACCGCCACCGCCGCGGCCACCCGAGCACTCCGACGGGCTCAGGGCCGTACTGGCCGGGCTCCTCGGCGGCCACGAGGACGGCCCCACGGCTGTCGAAATGGCCGATGTGGTGTGGCTGGCACGGCTGGCCGGACTGACGGCGGAAGACGGGGCCGACGAGGTGGACGGCGGCGGCCCGGAGGAGCCGCCGCGGGCGGTCGCACCGGAACCGGAACCCGTACGGCCGGACCCCGAACCGGCGGAGCGGGAGCGCGCACCGGACCCCGTACCCGGACCGCGCCGCCCACCGGCCGCGCCCGCCACCCCCGCCCCGCGCGTCGGCCTGCACTCGCTCACCAAGGCCGCGCCCGCGCCCGGCGGCCCCGCCGCGCATGTCGTGCGGGTCACCCAGCCGCCCGCGCTCAGCGGTTCCCTGGACCTCGCCCGGGCCCTGCGCCCGCTGCGCCAGTCCGTGTCCGCGCCGGGACCCGCGGTCCTCGACGAGGAGGCCACCGCCCAGGCGACCGGCGAGGCGGAGTATCTGCTGCCGGTCTGGCGGCCGGCGAGCGAACGCCGGTTCTCCGTCGACCTGTTGATCGACACCGGCGCCACGATGGCGGTCTGGCACCGCCTGGCCACCGAGCTGTGCACAGTGCTGGAGCGGCACGGCGCCTTCGCCGACGTACGGTGCTGGTCGCTGTCGACCGACGGCCCCGCGCCGCGCCTGTCCCCCTTCCGCCGCCGCAAGTCCGCCCGCCCGGCGGCCCCGGCGGGTCCCGCGGGCCCGCGCTGGAGCCGCGCCCTGGAGGACCCCACCGGCCGGACGCTGCTGCTCGTGCTCACCGACGGCGTCGGCCCCGCCTGGTACGGCGACGAGCTGCCCGAATTCCTGGCCCGCGCGGGCCGGGAACGCCCGGTGGCCGCGCTCCAGGTCCTGCCGCGCAGGCTGTGGCACCGCACCGCGCTGCGTACGGCGCCCGTCGAATTGCGGGTGCCCGACGCGGCGCGGCCGGTCGCCGAGGTACGGACGGCCGCCGCCGTGCCGGGCCTGCCGCGCGGCGCCCGCCCGCACGGCGTGCGCTGGCTGCCGGTGATGGAGGTGGACGGCGCCTGGCTGGCACCCTGGGCCGGTCTGGTCGCGGGCCGCGTGCCCGGCTGGTCCCCGATGCTGGCGGCGCCCGTACACGGCGCGCCCCGGCCCGCGCGCGCCGCCGCCCCCTCGGAGCCGCCGGGCCCCGCGGAGCGCGTCGCCCGCTTCCGTTCCGGCTGCTCCCCCGACGCCTTCCGCCTCGCCTGCCACCTCGCGGCGGCCCCGCTGAGCCTGCCCGTCATGCGGCTCGTCCAGCAGGCCACCGTCCCCGGCTCCGGCCAGACCGACCTCGCCGAACTCTTCCTCTCCGGCCTGATCGAGCGCCGCGGCCCCGCCCCCGATGACGCGCCCGCGCCCGCACCGCCCACCGACCCCGACGAGGTCGTCTACGACTTCGCCCCCGGCGTCCGCGACGCGCTGCTCGCCGAGCTGACCCGTACCGAATCCCTGCACGTCCTGGACGACGTCCTCGCGCGCGTCTCCGGCCGCGTCGCCGCGACCTTCGGCGGCACCCTGGACTTCCGGGCGCTGGCCTCCCTGGCCGTCGACGCCGCCTCGGCCCCTGCGGCGGCCCCCGAGAACGGCGCCTCCGGCCGGCTCCTGCCCGAACGCAGCCTCCCCTTCGCCGAGGTCGCCGCCGCCGTCCTCAGCGGCGCGGGCGGCCAGCACCGGGCGCTGGCACGGCAGTTGACGGCAGCGGCCGAGGGACGCGCCCTGGACGTGCTCGACGCCGGGCCGCAGGAGGGGCCAGCAGCGACGCCGCACGCCTCCACCGTCCCGCACCCGGAACACCTCCACCCCGTCCCACCGGTCACCACCCCGCCCGATCCCGAGCGGATGATCGGCCGCGCCCCCGAACTGGACACCCTGAAAAGGACGTTGCGACCCTCCCCCGCCGACCGCACGGCGGACCGCGGCTGGAGCATGCCCTCGGTGGCCGTCGTCGTCGGCGCGAACGGGTCGGGCCGCACCCGCCTGGTGCAGGAGTACGTCCGCACGTACGGGCCACGGCACAGCTTCGTCCACCGGATCGACGCACGGACCCGGCAGAGCCTGCGCGAAGGGCTGACCGCGCTGGAGTCCGCGCTCGCCCCGGACCGCGAGCAGCGCTCCGCGCCCCCCACGGACCTGTGGGCACGCCTGGGCGAACACCGCGACTGGCTGCTGATCTTCGACCGGGTCCGGTCCTACGGCGAGGGCCTGCGCGAGGCGCTGGAGGGATGCCTTCCCCCGTACGGCCGGGGCTCCGTGCTGTTCACCGTGGCCTCCCTCGACGGCGTTCGCGACCCGTCGAGCCTGGGCACCGTCGTCACCCTCGGCGAGCTGACCCGCGCCGAGATCATGGACCACCTCACCGCGAACATCGAGCCGGACCTGCTGGCGCTGGACCGCTCCACCCCGAGCAGGCTCTACGAACTGGCCCAGCGCATGCCGACCAACCCCGGCGCGCTCCAGGCGATCGACGTACGGGCCGAGTTCGGCCGCCTGTTCGGCAGCCCCGACGAACCGGTCCTGCCGCTCTACGAGTGGGCCACCGCCAAGGGCGACCGGGGCCTCGCCGGATACGTCTGGGGCGGCAGCGTGTGGCTGATGGCGGCCGGTTACGGCCAGGGCGCGCACCTGTGGGACGCGGCCGGGAGCGCGGGCCCGGGCGTACCGCTGGAGGGCGGCCCCGACGCCGTGCAGACGCTCACCGTCTTCCCCGACGCCAACGGCCGTCCGCAGGCCGCCGTCGCGGGGATCGGCGGCGCTGTCTCCCTCTGGGACCTCCTTGCGGGCACACGGACGCGCACGCTCGTCGCCGGCCCGTCGTCCGGGGCGCACCTCCTGACGACCTTCACCGACGCGGACGGACGGCTCGTCCTGGTCACGGCGGGCCCTGACGTCGCCCTGCGCTGCTGGGACCCCGGGACCGGCACCGAATTCGGCTCGGCCCTCACCCCCCTGGTGGGCCGCGTCCGCGCCCTCACCTTCTTCACCGGCCCCGGCGCACGGCCGCTCTGCCTCCACGTGACCGGGGACCACCCGCCGGAGAACCGCACCGTCCACGTCAGGGACGCCGCCAGCGGCGAGGAGGTCGACAGCGACCTGCCCGCACGGCTCGGACAGGTGGACGCGCTCACCACCGTCCACGTCCACGGCCGGCCCGACCTGGTCGCGGCGATCGACGCCGAGGGCACGGTCACGCTCTGGGACACCGCGTCCGCTCAGCCGGTCGGCACCGTCGCCACCGGGGACACCAGCCGTGTGGTGGCCGTCGCCGCCTTCAACGGCACGTACGGCAGGCCCCTGTTGGCCACGGCCTCGTCCTTCGGCCGCGCGCGGATCTGGGACGTGGCGTCGGTGACGGCGGGTTTCACGGCGCGGGAGGCGGCCGACGCCGGTCCGTTCTCTCCGGTGCTTCCCCTCAGCCCCGACCTGCTGCTCACTCTGTGGCTGCTGGACTTCCTCGACACCGGCGACGGCGTCACAGGAGCCACGGTGTCCGCGCTGTGGGCGTCGTGGCCGGAGGGACGCGGTCCGTCCTCCGAACTCCCCGTCGACACCGCACGGTTGGTGGAAGGCAATCTGGCCGAGGCCGACGGGACGGCGCTGCGACTGACCGAGTCGGCCCGTACCGCCGTGCGGGCCCGGGTGACCCGCCAGGACGCCGCGCGCTTCCGGCGCGCGCTGGTCGGGACCCTGTCCCGCTTCTACCCGGAGCCGACCCCCGATCCCGCGACCTGGGCCGCGTACGAAAGTGGGCCGCCGTTCGGCGAGTTGGTCGGGCGGGTCATGGATACCCGCGAGGACCAGGTGCTCCCCACCACCGACCCCATCCTCACGCTGCTCGTGAACTGGAGCCGGTATCAGCTGCTGCACGGCTCCGCGGCGGAGGCCGAACGGCTGGCCCTGATCGCGCTGGGCGACGACAGGCCCCTGTCGAGGTCGCTGTTCATCCCCAACGAGCGCCAGAGTTGGCGGATCATCTCCCTGCGGGCACGGATGGCGCGCGGCCTGGTGCGGCAGGCGCTGGAGCGCTGCACCGAGATCGAGGCGGCTCCCGGCGCCGGGCGCGGTTCGCCTTCCGCGAAGGAGGAGGCCGCGCTGGCCAGAGCCGAACTCGCGCTGTGGTGTGGCTCGTTGGATGCGGCGAAGGAGGAATACCTGAGGCTGGAGCCGACGGTGTCTCAGCGTGGTCGGCGCCTTGTCGGCCAGGGTCTCCTGAGGCACGGGTTCGTGACCGGCGACCTCAGCCGGGCGTCCCGGTCGTACGGCCGGTCGGCGGAGCCGTCGTCCTGGGCAGGTCGCAGGGACGACATGACGGCGGAACTCCTCGACAGCTGCCGGGACTCGTTCCTCGACGCCTCGATCGCGGCCGCCAGGGACGAAGTGTCATCGTCCGCCATCGGTGCCGCTGTGCCGCTGGCCGAGGAGGCACTCCTGCGGTTGCGCCTCGGCGCCGCCGACAGCGGCACCGAGGCCGACCTCGCGTCTCTGGCCACGGCCGCGACACGCGAGCACTTCGATCTGTACCTGGCCCTCACCGAATTGCTCGCGACAAGCCTCGCGCAGTACGCGTCCGGCTCGCAGTGGGCCGAACGGGAACCGTACAGCGACGACCGGTGGTATCGGGCCATCACCCGCGCCCAACGGCACATCGATGCGATGCGGCCCTTCGTGGAGCGCGCGAACGTCGAACGGCCGCATCTCTACGCGCGGTTCAGGACGGCGGAGGGCCATGTGCTGCTGGCGGCCGGGGACGTCCAGGCGGCGGCGGTCCAACTGCTGCGCGCGCGCGACGCCACCGTGGACGTCTACGGCTCCCGGTGCCCGCTGCTGCCGCGCCTGGAACTGCTGCTGGCCCGCGCCCGTGAACTGGCGGGTGACCGGTCGCGGGCCGAGGGGCACCTGTCCGCCGCCGAGTCGCTGCTGGACAGCCTCTTCGCCGACCGCCCGCACCAGGACCGGGTGACCGCGCTGCGGGCCAAGTCCCTGCTGGCGAGGCGGCGTTCGGACGCGCGGGACGCCGAGCGGCAGGCGCAGAGCATGGCCGCGCGGCTGCTGGCCGACAACCGGCAGGGCTGACCGCGGGCCAGCGCCTCACGGCCCGGTCTTCAGCGCCAGCCACAGCTCCATCCGCACGTCCGGGTCGTCCAGCGAGCGGCCCAGGATTTCCTCGACGCGCCGCATGCGGTAGCGGAGCGTGTGGCGGTGGACGCCCAGGTCGGCGGCGGCGGCGTCCCATTGGCCGTGGTGGGAGAGCCAGGCGTGCAGGGAGGCGACGAGGTCGCCGCGGGAGGTGGCGTCGTGGTCGCGCAGCGGCCGCAGCAGACCTTCGGAGAAGGCGCGGACGGCGTCGTCGGCGAGGAGGGGCAGGACGGAGCCCGCGCCGACCTCGCCGTGCTCGACGAGGTTGCGGCCGCGGCGCAGGGCGACGGCGAGGGCGCGTTCGGCCTGGCGGTGGGCCTCGGGGACCTCGGCGGGGAGTACGGGCGCGGACAGTCCCGCGGCCAGCGCGTCCTCGGCCTCGGCGAGGTCGGCGGCGGTGGACAGGGCCATGGACTCCTCGGCGGCGAGCACGATCAGCCGGGGGCCCTCGCGGACGGCGAGGAGTGCGTCGCCGGAGCGGGAGGCGACGGCCTCGGCGCGTTCGCCGAGGAGGGTGACGGCGTCGGCGCCCGCGGTGGCGTGGGCCTCGGCCGGTTCGGCGATGAGCACGCGGACCGGGTGGTCGAGGAGGGTGCCGTAGAGCTTGCCCGCGACGCTGCGGGCATGGCCGGGCTCCCCGGCGAGCAGCATCCGCAACAGGGCCGCGGCCAGGCGCTGTTCGGCGTCCTGGAGGGTGCGGGACTGTTCGAGGGAGAGGGTGAGCAGGGCGACGGCGGCGTGCACGACGTAGCGCGCGGCGGTGTCGAGGCGTTCCTCGGTGCCGACGGCGAGGAAGCCGCGGGGGCGGCGGCCGGTGCCCAGCGACTGGAGTTCGACGCGGTCCTCGCTGCCCGCGGGTCCCGCGACGGCGGCGCTGGCCGGGGCGGGGGTGTCGCGCAGCCGGTCGATCTCGCCCGCGAGCCGGGCCGCCCTGCGGCCCGCCCAGTCGGGGGCCGCGGCCAGGACGGCGCCTGAGGCGTCGTAGAGCGCGGCCCAGCCGTCGAGGTGCTGGGCGAGGCGGCTGAGGAGCGCGGCGGTGCCGTCGGGGGCGAGGGCGGCGCGGGTCAGTTCGCGCTGGGCCTCGAAGCCCGCCGTGACGGCCTTGTACTGGTCGGCGGCGACGGCCGCGGAGACCGCTTTGCTGATGGCGATGAACGGGGTCTTGCGCGGCACCTCGAACAGCGGCAGCCGGGCGGTCTCCGCCGCGGCCACCAGGGCGGGGGGCACGGCGTCGTGGCCGACCCCGACGCCGAAGCCGAGGCCGACGACTCCGGCCGCCGCCAGCCGCGTCACGTACGCGCGTATGTGCTCCGCGTCGTCCACGGGCAGTTTCAGGCCGGTGGTGAGCAGCAGTTCGCCGCCCTCCAGGTACGGTCCCGGGTCGTCCAGCTCGCTGGTGTGGACCCAGCGCACTTCGGTGTCCCCCAGCCGGTCGCCTCCGGCGAGGACGGTGAGCTTGAGGACCGAGTGGTGGGCGAGGGACGCGAGCGTGAGGGGCATAGGTGCCTGGTACGGGAGAAGGCCGATTTTTGGCCGACCGGGAGCGGTCGCCACCCCCAATTGTGCCGCACCGTCCAGCGCTGCCCTGACGCCAGCCGCCAATACCGGACACGCACGCCCCGCCGCCGCCCGACCCGACCGGACCCGCACTGCCCCGCCGACGCCCGACCGGTACGGGCCCGCACGCCCTGCCGGTGCCACCGGCGCCCGGCCCGCACGCCATCAGCCGCCCCCCGGCGCCGGGCCCGCACGCCCTCGGTGCTACCCCCGCAGGTCCACCAGGACCGGCGGGGCGCTCTCCCCCGCGGTGGTCGTGAGCGAGACGACGGCCTGCCCGGCGGGCACGGTGTGGGCGAGGTCGGAGGCCGACCAGCGTTCGCGCTCGACCTCGCGGACGGTGACGGCGTCGGCGGTGACGACCCGGCCGGTGATCATCCGGCGCGCCACGCGGTTGACGCGCTGCGCCATGCCGCCCGACTGGTCGGCGCGGGTGACCTCGCGGGTCTCCACCCGCGTGGTGCCCCAGGACTCGGCGAAGAACTTGCCGTCCCACGGCGTGACCCCGGCCAGGGACATCCGGCAGCCCGCGGCGGCGACGAGCGGGCCGCGCAGGTGCTCGGGCACGTCGGCCAGAGTGCGCAGGCCGAGGACCATGCCCGCCGTGGTGGACGGCAGGGCCGCCAGCGCGCGGACGGTCTCCGCGGTGACGGCCTGGCCGATGTCGTCGACGATCAGGCAGACGAAGCGGGTCCAGGTGCGCTGGGCGCGGACGGCGGCGGTGAACTGGGCGAGCAGCAGCCGGACGAGGATCCGGGAGGCTTCGGCGTGGCCGCGTTCGGGCAGTTCGATCCGCACCCGGATGGGGTGGACGAGCGCTTCCATCGAGAACGGCCGGGCCCGGTCGGGGGCGCCGAAGGACCCGGCGAAGGCGGGCCGGTCGAGCAGCGCGATCCGGTTGGCGAGGTCGCCGCCGATGTCCCCGGTGCGGGCGGACTGCCGCTGCCTGGCGTCGAGTTCGCGCAGCAGCGCGGGCGCGCCCGCCGCGTCCACGGCGCGGCGCAGGTCCTCGTACGCCTCGGGGGCGCCGTCCAGCAGTTCGCGGAGCACCGGCACCGGGGGGAAACGGCCGTGGGCGGCGGCGTAGGGGCCGAGGAGCTGGCCGAGGGCGGCGACGGCTCGGCGCTGTTCGGCCTCGGGGCCGTCGACGAGGGCTTCGGCGAGCAGCCAGGCGGCCATGTCGGGGTCGGTGGTGCCGCCGTACAGGTCGAGGCTGTAGCGGGAGGCCGGGTCGCCGGGCGCGATGACGACGTCGTACGCCTCGTGCGGTCCGAGGTCGGTGTCCGCGCCGGCCACGACGACCACGGCGGCGGTGCCGGTGAGCGCCTGGAGGCAGAGCGACTCGGCCGCCGGGCGCATGACGCGGCGGGTCCTGTCGGCGCCGGGCGGGCCGACGACGAGCAGTCCCGTACCGAGCAGTGCGGGGTCGAGGGCCATGCCGGAGCCGCGGTACTGGAAGCCGTTGCGGTCGTCCTCGACGCCGCGGCCGATCCTGACCTGGCCGCCGAGCAGGTCGTGCGGGGCGGTGCGGGCGGGCAGGTCGCGCTCGCCCGACGGGTGGAGGCAGGCGCCGCCGCCGAGGCGCCGGACCTCGTCGGTGAACGCCAGGACCTCGCGGGGGCGCTGCCGGGTCTCGTCCCACGCGTGCCGGACGCGGACGCAGTCCACGTCGTTCATCCGGCCCAGGCCCACGTCCCGCGCCAGCCGGTCGGCCGCGTCGGAGCGCCCGGCCGCGCGCAGTTCCGGCCAGTCCGCGGGGGTCTCCCCGAAGGGGTCGGTGCCGGTGCGGGTGTACGAGGGGGCGGCGGGGCGCGCTCCCGCGGTGTCGTCGGGCTGCCAGCCGGGGATGCCGAACCAGCCGCCGAATGTGGCGCAGGGCCAGGCGATCAGCGCGGCGACGAGGGCGTAGATGGCGTAGGTGACCGCGGCGGCCCGGTTGGGGTTGCCGCCACCGCTTATCCACGAGTACGGGAAGAGGTCGAGCACCGTGTCGAGGAGGGGCACGTAGCCCGTCCAGCTCAGTTGCCACACCAGGGCGCCCGCGGCGAGCGCGAACCAGCCGCGGCGCGCGGGGGTGTTCAGGAAGCGGCGGGCCGCCTCGCCCCAGTTGCCGAGCCTGCCGGTGATCCAGACGATCACGGCGGCCGACAGCACGCTGTAGAGGTTCTGGGTGAAGACCTCGGGGCGGGACTGGTGGCCGCTGAAGGACCAGCTGTGCGGGGTCAGGATCTTGAGCGGGAACTGCCACCAGGGCAGGAAGCCGTTGTTGCGCAGGGACCAGATGAGGATTCCGGCGAGGAGGGCGAGTGCGGCGCGGCCGAGGACGCGGCCGTCGGGGACCCGGTCGGCTTCGTTGGGCACGTGTCCGTAGGCGTACACGCCGGGCGCGTCGGAGATCCGCGGGGTGCGCAGCCAGCGCTCGGTCTCGGACATCGGCGGTGCCTGTTTGGGCACGGGGGGCGCGGCGGCCGGGCGCGCCGGTGTCCCGGCGGGCCGGGGCGGCACCTCGGGCCGGTGGCCGTACCCGTGCGCGCCCTCGTGATCCATGGCATCCATGGTGCGTGCCCCTCGCCCCTCGTCGCCGACGATGCGCTCAATGTAGTCGAGCGGCTACCGCCGTAAAAGGATCTTGCCGGTGGCGGGCGGTGGCACGCCGCGGCGCGCGCACTGGCCGTTACGGCGAATCGTCGGTGGGCAGTGTTACCTATCGGCGTATGCGGGCGGGCCGGGACGCGGCCTAGCCTGCGGGAAGAGCTGAAAAGTCCGAAGAGATCCGAAGAGACACCGCACAGACACCGCCGCCCGGCTTGAGGAGAGCACCCGCCATGACCGCACTTCCGCAGGAACGCAAGCTGGTCACCAGCATTCCCGGCCCGAAGTCGCAGGAGCTGTCGGCGCGCAAGAGCGCCGCGGTCGCGAACGGGGTGGGGGTGACGCTGCCGGTGTACGTGACGCGCGCCGGGGGCGGCGTGGTGGAGGACGTGGACGGGAACCGGCTGATCGACTTCGGCTCCGGGATCGCGGTCACGTCGGTGGGCAACAGCGCGGAGGCCGTGGTGCGGCGGGCCACGGCGCAGCTCGCCGACTTCACGCACACCTGCTTCATGGTGACGCCGTACGAGGGGTACGTGGAGGTCGCCGAGGCGCTGAACGAGCTGACGCCCGGCAGCCACGCGAAGAAGACGGCGCTGTTCAACTCGGGGGCGGAGGCGGTGGAGAACGCGGTGAAGATCGCGCGTTCGTACACCAAGCGTCCGGCGGTCGTGGTGTTCGACCACGGCTATCACGGCCGGACGAATCTGACGATGGCGCTGACCGCGAAGAACATGCCGTACAAGGAGGGCTTCGGGCCGTTCGCGCCCGAGGTGTACCGGGTGCCGCTGGCGTACGGCTTCCGGTGGCTGACCGGGCCGGAGCACGCGGCGGAGGAGGCGGCGGCGCAGGCGATCGACATGATCACCAAGCAGATCGGCGCGGAGCACGTGGCGGCGATCGTGATCGAGCCGATCGCGGGCGAGGGCGGCTTCATCGAGCCCGCCAAGGGCTTCCTGCCGCGGATCGCGCAGTTCGCGAAGGACAACGGGATCGTGTTCGTCGCGGACGAGATCCAGACCGGCTTCTGCCGTACCGGTCAGTGGTTCGCGTGCGAGGACGAGGGCGTGGTGCCGGATCTGATCACGACGGCGAAGGGCATCGCGGGCGGTCTGCCGCTGGCGGCGGTGACCGGCCGCGCGGAGATCATGGACGCGGCGCACGCGGGCGGCCTCGGCGGTACCTACGGCGGCAACCCGGTGGCGTGCGCGGCGGCCCTGGGCGCGATCGAGACGATGAAGGAGCTGGACCTCGCGGCGAAGGCGCGGCGGATCGGCGAGGTGATGAAGGCGCGGCTGACCGCGCTCCAGGAGAAGTTCCCGGCGATCGGCGAGGTCCGCGGGCGCGGCGCGATGATCGCGGTGGAACTGGTCGAGCCGGGCACCACGACCCCGGACGCGGCGCTGACCGGCGCGATCGCCCGCGCGTGTCACAGTGCGGGCCTGGTTGTCCTCACTTGTGGCACCTACGGCAACGTGTTGCGTTTCCTCCCGCCGCTGGTTATCGGGGAGGATCTGCTCAACGAGGGCCTCGACATCATCGAGGGGGCCTTCGCCGGGGTGTGACCGGCGGTAAGGAATGGGGGGACGTGAAGAACGTGTGCGGGCCTGATGGCGGAGGGGTGATCCCTGGCCTTGTGGCCCTCCCGGTGACGTACGGTCTGAGCAGAACACCCCGCTCGGGGCGGTCTCCGAAGGAGATCATCACGGGCGACACCGCGCCGGTGTATCCCCAACACCGGCTCAGCAGTGCCCTCGCGCACGACACCGCCGGGACCGTAGGCCCCGGCACTCCTCGCCGATCGGTCGGCCGTTCGTCCCACACCCCCCGGGACGAGCGGCACGGCGGTCGCCCTGGCCGCCCCGGAACTCTCCCCCCTGTTCCGGGGCGGCTGACTTTTCTCCTGCTGCTGAGCGCCGTCGGCGCCGCCCTGTTCTCCCTGCTCACCTGGCAGGTCGAGACCGGCGGGCGGCTGGTCGGCCGCGACTGGACCGTACTCGGCTGGTTCCGGCGGGCGTCCGCCGCGCATCCGGGCGTGCACGGCACCGCGCAGGTCGTGAGCGACTTCGGCAACATCGAGGTGGCCGTGCCGGTCCTGCTCGCCGCGGTCGTGGCCGCCGCGGTGCTCGGGCGGCGGGCGGCCGTCGTCCGCTGGTGGCTGCCGCCGCTGGCCGCCTGCGTGGCCATGGCGCTGCTGCCGGTCGTCGTCGACACGGTCAAGTCCGCGGTGCACCGGCCCGCGCCCGGCCGCCTCCTGCCCCGGCTCGACGGCTACGGCTACTTCCCCTCCGGTCACGCCGCGACCTCCGCCGTCGCGTACGGCCTGGCCCTGCTGCTCCTGCTGCCGTACGTGCGCCGCCCCGCGGCCAGGACCGCGCTGACCGTTTTCACCGTCGCCCTCCAGGCGGCCGTGGGCGTCGCACTGGTGTGGTGCGACTACCACTGGCCGCTGGACGTGCTGGCGAGCTGGTTCCTGACGGTCACGCTGGTGGCGTGGGTGGCGGCGGCCGGGCTGTTCAGCCACGCGCCGGAAGCCGGCGAACCGGACGCCGACGGTTCGAGCGCCGACCGTCCGGGCGTCGGCGGACCGGACGCCGACGGTCCGGACGCCAACGGTCCGGACGCCAACGGTCCGGACGCCAACGGTCCGGACGCCGACGGTCCGGACGCCGACGGACCGACGGTCAGCTATTCGTCGGGAAGCCCAGATTGATGCCCCCGTGCGAAGGGTCGAGCCAGCGCTGCGTGACGGCCTTGCCGCGGGTGAAGAAGCGGACCCCGTCCTCGCCGTAGGCGTGGGTGTCGCCGAAGAGCGAGGACTTCCAGCCGCCGAAGGAGTAGTACGCGACCGGCACCGGGATCGGCACGTTGATGCCGACCATGCCGACCTCGACCTCGTGCTGGAAGCGCCGCGCGGCGCCGCCGTCGTTGGTGAACAACGCGGTCCCGTTGCCGTACGGGTTGGCGTTGATCAGCGCCAGGCCCTCCTCGTACGAGGAGACGCGGACGACGGAGAGCACCGGGCCGAAGATCTCGTCGTCGTAGACGGACATGCCGGGCGTGACGCGGTCGAAGAGGGTGGGGCCGAGCCAGAAGCCGTCTGCGGTCTCCGCGCCCGAGATCGGGTGCTTGCGGCCGTCGACGGCCAGTTCCGCGCCGTCCGCGACGCCGGAGTCCAGATACGCGGTCACCTTGTCGCGGTGCACGCCGGTGACCAGCGGGCCCATCTCGGAGCTGGCGGCGCAGCCGGGTCCCACGGTCAGACCCGCGACGCGCTGCTTGATCCGCTCGACCAGGCCGTCGCCGACCGGGTCGACGGCGACCAGCACGGAGACCGCCATGCAGCGTTCGCCCGCGGCGCCGAAGCCCGCGTTGACGGCGGCGTCGGCGGCCAGGTCCAGGTCCGCGTCGGGCAGCACCAGCATGTGGTTCTTGGCGCCGCCGAGGGCCTGGACGCGCTTGCCGTGCCGGGTGCCGGTCTCGTACACGTAGCGGGCGATGGGGGTGGAGCCGACGAAGGAGACGGCCTTGATGTCGGGGTGTTCCAGCAGGCGGTCGACGGCGGGTTTGTCGCCGTGCACGACGTTGAAGACGCCGTCGGGCAGGCCCGCCTCCTGCCAGAGCCCGGCCATGAAGTTGGCGGCGGAGGGGTCCTTCTCCGACGGCTTGACGACGACGGTGTTGCCCGCGGCGATGGCCAGCGGGAAGAACCACATCGGCACCATGGCGGGGAAGTTGAACGGCGAGATGATCGCGACCGGGCCGAGCGGCTGGCGGATCGAGTAGACGTCGATGCCGGTGGACGCCTGCTCGGTGAAGCCGCCCTTGATCAGTTGCGGGATGCCGCACGCGTACTCCACGACCTCGATGCCGCGGGCGACCTCGCCGAGGGCGTCGGAGTGCACCTTGCCGTGCTCGGCGACGATGATCGAGGCCAGTTCGTCGCGGCGGGCGTTGAGCAGTTCGCGGAAGGCGAAGAGGACGCCGGTGCGCTTGGCGATCGAGGTGTGCCGCCACTGCTGGAACGCGTCGAGGGCGGCGTCGACCGCCGCGTCCACGACGTCGGCGGACGCGAGGTCCACCTGCCCGGTGATCGCGCCGGTCGCCGGGTCGTACACGTCTGCGTGCCGTTCCGCGCCGCCGGTCCAGCCCTTGCCTGCGATCCAGTGGGTGATGTGCTTGGTCGTCACGGGCTGACCCTTCCGTCGTTGTCTCATGTCAGTCTCCCCAGGCCGGGGAGGTGGTCACAAGCACCGCGCGGTGGGCTCGCTCCGCGGTGCGTCCTTCAGCCGCCGCCCGCGATCTGGGCGGCGGCCTCGTGCATGGCCAGTTCGAGCAGCACCGGGTCGGTGAGGTGTCCGCTGCCGTCCGGCGGCACCAGCCACCGCACCCCGCCGGTCGCCCGGCCCGGGTACGGCACGACGATCCAGGTGCCGCGGCCCGCCGTCCGTACGCCGGTGGCCAGCCAGCGCGCCGCCGTGCCCGGCGGTACGAAGAACCCCATCCGGGAGTCGCCGAAGTCGGCGAGCACCGGGCCCGGCCGCTCCACGAGCCGGGTCAGGACGTCCAGGGTGGGGTAGCCGAGATCCCCGGTGAGGATCAGGACGTCCCACAGTTTCCCGGCGGGCAGCAGCGTGACCCCGAGGGGGTTGCGCTCCCACTCCCACCGGCAGCTCACCGGATCCACCGCCACCGACACCAGCCACTCGACCGCGCTTTTCGCACCGGTGCTGACCATGACCGGCTCCTCCGTCTCTTCCGCCCGACGACCGCTGTGGACGGTCGCTGTCATGGAAGAGAGCGGGTTAGGGGCCGATCATTACGCGGGTTTCGCTACTCATTGGTAGTGAAGTGGCTCACGCCGTATGCCGGTTGTGCGCCGGGGGATCATCGCGGGTCCGCGCCGGGCGGCCCCGGGGCCTGTCCGGCGGATCAGGCCCTAGCTGTCGAAGCCGAGCCCGGCGCGGTCCATCGCCTTCAGCCACAGATTGCGCCGCCCTCCCGACCGGTCGGCGCGGGCCAGCGACCACTGGGTGATGCCGATCCCGACGGTGGCCAGCGGCTCCGGCGGGAACGGCAGCGGCTTTTTGCGGACCATCTCCAGGCGGGTCCGCTCGGTCTCCTCCCCCGCCAGCAGGTCCAGCATCACGTCGGCGCCGAAGCGGGTGGCGCCCACGCCCAGCCCGGTGTACCCGGCCGCGTAGGCGACCCGGCCGCCGTACGCGGTGCCGAAGAAGGCGGAGAAGCGCGAGCAGGTGTCGATCGCGCCGCCCCAGGCGTGGGTGAAGCGGACGTCCTCCAACTGCGGGAAGCAGGTGCGGAAGTGCTCCGCCAGCTTCAGGAAGGTCTCGGGCCGCTGGTCGTACTCCGCGCGCATCCGGCCGCCGCGCGGATAGACCGCGTCGTAGCCGCCCCACAGGATGCGGTTGTCCGCGCTGAGCCGGAAGTAGTGGAAGTGGTTGGCGCTGTCGCTCAGTCCCTGGCGGCCCTGCCAGCCGATCGCCGCGAGCCGCTGTTCGGTCAGCGGCTCCGTCATCAGCGCGTAGTCGTAGACCGGCACGGTGTACGGGCGGGCCCGGCGGACCAGTGACGGGAAGACGTTGGTGCCGAGCGCCACCTGGCGGGCGGTCACCCTGCCGTACGGGGTGCGCACCCCCAGCGCCGTGCCATAGCCGGCCAGGTCGCGGGCCGGGGTGCGCTCGTAGATCCGTACGCCCGCGTCGGCGGCGGCGCGGGCCAGGCCCCAGGCGAGCTTGGCGGGGTGCAGCATGGCGACGCCGCGCCGGTTGTACAGGCCGCCGAGGAAGGTGGGCGAGTCGACTTCGGCGCGGACCTGGTCGCGGTCCAGCAGTTCCGCGTCCAGGCCGTGCTCGGCGCCTTCCTGGGCGGCCTCGCGCAGTTCGTCGTACTGGTGCGGCTCGGTGGCCACGTCGATCTCGCCGGTCCGCTCGAAGTCGCAGTCCAGGCCGTAGCGGGCGACGGCCTCCTCGATGGCGTCGAGATTGCGGTCGCCCAGCCGCTGGAGCGCGTCGAATTCGTCGGGCCAGCGGGCGAGTCCGTTGGCGGCGCCGTGGGTGAGGCTCGCGGCGCAGAAGCCGCCGTTGCGCCCGGAGGCGGCCCACCCGATCCTGTCCCCCTCGACCAGCACCACGTCCCGCTGCGGATCGCGCTCCTTGGCCAGCAGCGCGGTCCACAGCCCGCTGTAACCGCCCCCGACCACCAGCAGGTCGCAGCTGTCGTGGCCGGTGAGCGCGGGGTGCGCCTGCGGCCTGCCGGGGTCGTCCAGCCAGTACGGTCGGGGCTCGGCCTCGGCGAGCGAGCGGGCTGCGTCCATGGTTCTCACACCTTCGTGATGCGCGGGTCTGCGTCCGGAATACGGGGGCGGTACGGGTCAGGTGCGCGCCCTCCTGCGGCTGCTGCCGAGAAGCTGCCCGGCCAGTACGAGCAGCACCGCGATGACGAACATCGCCGTACCGATCACATTGACCTGCACGGGTGTGCCGCGCTGCGCGGAGCCCCAGACGAACATCGGGAAGGTGACGGTGTTGCCCGCGTTGAAGCTGGTGATGATGTAGTCGTCGAAGGAGAGCGCGAAGGACAGCAGGGCGCCCGCCGCGATACCGGGCGCGGCCAGCG
The DNA here is from genome assembly GCF_044753885.1 of Streptomyces sp. NPDC093221. Classification (NCBI taxonomy): domain Bacteria; kingdom Bacillati; phylum Actinomycetota; class Actinomycetes; order Kitasatosporales; family Streptomycetaceae; genus Streptomyces; species Streptomyces sp. NPDC093221. The sequence continues at coordinate 71,190 of NZ_JBIVOA010000002.1, forward strand.
GCAGCGTGATCCGCAGGAACGTCTGCGTCGGGGTGGCGTAGAGATCCTGCGCGGCCTGCTCCAGACGGGGGTCCATGCTCATCACGCGGGCCTTGACGGCGACGACGACGAAGCTCAGGCAGAACATGATGTGCGCGATGAGGATGGTCCAGAAGCCGAACTGGATGCGCATGTTGAGGAAGAGGGTGCCCAGCGAGGCGCCCATCACGACCTCGGGCATCGCCATCGGCAGGAAGATCAGCATGTTGGTGGTGGCGCGGCCCCTGAAGCGGTAGCGGGCCAGCGCGAAGGCGGTCATCGTGCCGAGCACGGTGGCGCCGATGGTCGAGTAGACGGCCAGCTTCAGGCTGAGCGTGAGGGAGTCGCACATGCCCGCGACGTCGCAGGGGTGCTGCCAGGCGTCGGTGGAGAACCGCGTCCAGGTGTAGTTGTAGCGGCCGTTGGGCTTGTTGAAGGAGAAGAGCAGCACCACGAGGTTGGGCACGATCAGGTACGTCAGGGTGAGCACCCCGGCGATCACCACGAGGTTCTTGCGCAGCCAGCGGATCGGACGCATCAGACCAGTTCCTCCGTTCCCGCGCGGCGGACGTAGACCATGACGATCGCCAGGATGACCGCCATGAGGATGAACGACAGGGCGGCGGCCGTCGGGTAGTCCAGCACCCGCAGGAACTGCGACTGGATGACGCTGCCGATCATCTTCTGGTTGGTGGAGCCCAGCAACTCGGCGTTGATGTAGTCGCCGGAGGCCGGGATGAAGGTGAGCAGGGTGCCGGCCACCACGCCCGGCATGGACAGCGGGAAGGTCACCTTGCGGAAGGTGGTGAACGGGGTCGCGTACAGGTCGCCCGCCGCCTCGTGCAGCTTGCCGTCGACCCGCTCCAGGGACGTGTAGAGCGGCAGGATCATGAACGGCAGGAAGTTGTACGTCAGGCCGCAGACCACCGCCAGCGGGGTGGCCATCACCCGGTTGCCCTCGGTGATGCCGAGCGCGGACGTGACGTCCAGCAGGTGGATGTGGTTCAGGAACGACACCAGCGGGCTCTGGTCGGCGAGGATCGTCTCCCACGCCAGGGTGCGGATCAGGAAGCTGGTGAAGAAGGGCGCGATCACCAGGATCAGCACCAGATTGCGCCAGCGTCCGGCCCGGAAGGCGATGGTGTACGCCAGCGGGTAGCCGATGCCCAGGCACAGCACGGTGGCGATGCCGGAGTAGACCAGCGACTTCACGAACTGCGGCCAGTACTCGTGGAAGGCGTCCCAGTACGTGGCGAAGTGCCAGGTCACCTTGAAGCCGTCGTCGAGCGAGCCGGTCTGCACCGAGGTCGACGCCTGGTAGACCATCGGGGCCACGAAGAAGACCAGCAGCCAGGCGACGCCCGCGAGCAGCAGCAGATATGGGATGCGCCGCCGTCTGCGGGCGGCCCTCTTCAGGGCGGCGGGCAGCGGGGCCGCCTCGGCCGGGGCCGGCGGCCCGGTGACGGGCGCGGTCGCTGCGCTCATGCGGCGGCCTCCCCCTCGTCGGTGTCGGTACCGGCGTCGATGTCCTGGTCGGCGTCGAGGCCGAAGGTGTGCTCGGGGTTCCAGTGCAGGACGACGGGCGCGCCGGGCACCAGGCGGCCGTCGCGCTCCACGTTGGGCACGAAGACCTCCAGCTCCGGGCAGACCGGGCTGTCGATGACGTACTGCGTGGAGACGCCGATGAAGCTGGAGTCGACGATCCGGCCGCGCACCCGGTTGCGGCTCTCGGCTATCTCGTGCTCGTCGTCGCTGTGCGCCAGGGTGATCTTCTCGGGGCGGACCCCGGCCAGCACCCGGCCGCCGGTCGTCACGTCGACGCGACATCGGGCGGCGGGCAGGGTCAGCTTCTGTCCGGCGGCGGTGAGCTGGAGTTCGCCGCCGCTGACGCCGGTCACCTCGGTCTCGATGAGGTTGGAGGTGCCGAGGAAGTTGGCGACGAAGGTGGAGGCGGGGTTCTCGTAGAGGTCGGCGGGCGCGCCCATCTGCTCGACGCGTCCGGCGTTCATCACCGCGACGGTGTCGGCCATCGTCATGGCCTCCTCCTGGTCGTGGGTGACGTGGATGAAGGTGATGCCCACCTCGGTCTGGATGCGCTTGAGTTCGAGCTGCATCTGGCGGCGCAGCTTGAGGTCGAGCGCGCCGAGCGGTTCGTCGAGCAGCAGCACCTGCGGCTGGTTGATCAGCGCGCGGGCCACGGCGACGCGCTGCTGCTGGCCGCCGGAGAGCTGGTGCGGCTTGCGGCGGGCGAGCGCGCCGAGCTGGACGAGGTCCAGCATGTCGCCGACCTGCTTCTTGACGGATTTGATGCCGCGGCGGCGCAGTCCGAAGGCGACGTTCTCGTAGACGTCGAGGTGCGGGAAGAGCGCGTAGTTCTGGAAGACGGTGTTGACCGGGCGCTTGTACGGCGGCAGGGCGGTGACGTCCTGGCCGCCGAGGCGTACGGAGCCGGAGGAGGGGTCCTCCAGGCCCGCGATCATGCGCAAGGTGGTGGTCTTGCCGCATCCGGAGGCGCCGAGCAGTGCGAAGAAGGAACCGGCGGGCACGGCGAGGTCCAGCGGGTGGACGGCGGTGAAGGAGCCGTAGGTCTTGCTGATCCCGGTGAGGCTGACGGCGTCGTCGGCCGGGGTCTTGGGGGTCGTCATGAGGTGTCCCGGAAGTCGTCGGGGAGTGCGGGCTGCTGGAGCGCCGGTCAGGCGCCGGTGAGCTTGGAGAACTTCGCCTCGTACCGGGTGTCCTCGTCCTCGCTGAGCGAGCGGAAGGCGTGCGACGTGGCGTTCATCTGGGCGTTCGGGATGATCAGCGGGTTGGTGGCGAGCGACGGATCGATCTTGGCCAGTTCCTCGCGGACGCCCATCACCGGTGACACATAGGTGGTGTAGGCGGCCAGTTCGGCCGCGATCCGCGGCTGGTAGTACCAGTCGATCAGCCGCTCGGCGTTGGTCTTGTGCCGCGCCTTGGCGGGGATCAGCAGATTGTCCGTGGAGGTCATGTAACCGGCGGCCGGGAAGGCGTACTCGATGTTCGGGTCGTCGAGCCTGAGCTGCACCAGGTCACCGGCCCAGGCGATACAGGCGGCGATGTCGCCCTTGCTGAGGCCGTCGGTGTACTCGCCGCCGGTGAACTTGCGGATCTGCCCCTTGTCCACCGCGCCCTGGATGCGGTTGAGCGCGGCGTCGTACTCGTCGTCGGTGACGGTCTCCGGCTTCTTGCCCATGTCGAGCAGCGTCATCCCGACGGTGTCGCGCATCTCGGAGAGCATGGCGGCCTTGCCCTTGAGCGCGGGGTCGTCCAGCAGTTGCGACACCGAGGTGACCTTGCGGCCCTTGGTGACCTTCTTGTTGTAGGCGATGCAGGTGGGGATGCCGGCCCAGGGGTAGGAGTAGGCGCGGCCGGGGTCCCAGTCGGGGCTGCGGAAGCGCTGTTCCAGGTTGGCGAAGGCGTGCGGCAGGTTCGAGGGGTCGAGCTTCTGGACCCAGCCGAGCCGGATCATCCGGCCCGCGAGCCAGTCGGTGAGCACCATCAGGTCGCGGCCGGTGTCCTGGCCGGCGGACAGTTGCGGCTTGATCTTGCCGAAGAACTCGACGTTGTCGTTGATGTCCTCGGTGTAGTCGACCTTGATGCCGGTGGCCTTGGTGAACTGGTCGAGGCTCGGGCGGTGCTTGCCGTCGTCGGTGACGTCGATGTACTGGTCCCAGTTGGAGAAGTTCACGACCTTCTCCTGCGCCGAGTGGTCGGTCGACGCCGTGGTGTCGCCCTTGCGGCCCGCGGCCGGGATGCCGCACGCCGTCAGTCCCGCCGTGGCGACGGTGCCCAGCCCCGCGGCGCGCAGCAGCGTCCGGCGGCCGAGGGCGCCCCGCCCGCCGGTCATGCTGCGGAGTATCGCCGCGCGCACCGGCGGGGACAGGGTCTCGTACTGCTCCATGGGTGGTGCCCTTCCGCTATCGGTCTCCGAAGACGGTGCGGTGCCAGTCCTTGCGCGCCACCGCGGTGTTGTCGAACATCACGTGCTTGACCTGCGTGTACTCCTCGAAGGAGTACGTGGACATGTCCTTGCCGAAGCTCGAGGACTTCGCTCCGCCGTGCGGCATCTCGCTGACGATCGGGATGTGGTCGTTGATCCAGACGCAGCCCGCGGTGATCTCCCGCGCGGCCCGCCCGGCCCGGTAGACATCGCGGGTCCAGGCGGAGGCGGCCAGGCCGTACGGGGTGTCGTTGGCGTACGCCAGGCCCTGATCGTCGCTGTCGAACGGCAGCACCGCCAGTACCGGGCCGAAGATCTCCTGCTGGACGGCCTCGCTGTGCTGCGGCGCGCCGGTGAGCAGCGTGGGCCGGTAGTACGCGCCCGCCGCGAGCCCGCCGCCGGGCGCCGCGCCGCCGGTGACGACGGTGGCGTACGTACGGGCCCGCTCGACGACGGCCGCGACGCGGTCGCGGTGCGCGAAGGAGATGAGCGGGCCGAGGTCGGTGGCCGGGTCGGCGGGGTCGCCGAGCCGTACGGTCGCCATCAGGTCGGCGACGGCAGACACGAAGGCGGCGAACAGCGGGCGCTGGACGTAGGCGCGGGTGGCGGCGGTGCAGTCCTGGCCGCTGTTGATCAGGGCGGCGGCGACCGCGCCGTGCACGGCCGCGTCGAGGTCGGCGTCGGCGAAGACCACGAAGGGGGCCTTGCCGCCGAGTTCGAGGTGCAGGCGCTTGACGGTGCCCGCGGTGAGCCGGGCGATCCGGGTGCCGACGGCGGTGGAGCCGGTGAAGGACGTCATGGCGACGTCGGGGTGGGTGACCAGGTGCTCGCCCGCGCCCTGCCCCGTGCCGGTGACGATGTTGAGCACGCCGTCCGGGATTCCGGCCTCGGTGGCGGCCTCGGCGAACATCAGGGCGGTCAGCGGGGTCAGCTCCGACGGCTTGAGCACGATGGTGTTGCCCGCCGCGACCGCCGGGAGGATCTTCCACCCGGCCATCTGGAGCGGGTAGTTCCAGGGGGCGACGGAGCCGATGACGCCGACCGGCTCGCGGCGCACGTACGAGGTGTGGTCCGGGCTGTACTCGCCTGCCGCCTTGCCCTCCAGGTGGCGGGCGGCCCCGGCGAAGAACGCGGCGTTGTCCACGGTGCCCGGCACGTCGAATTCGGTGCTGAGCTTGATCGGCTTGCCGCACTGGAGCGTTTCGGCGCGGGCGAGTTCGCCGGCGCGCGCGTCGAGGGCGGCGGACAGCCGGTGCAGCGCGGCGGAGCGCTCGCCGGGCGCGGTGGCCGCCCAGCCGGGCAGCGCGGCCTTCGCGGCGGCGACGGCGGCGTCCACGTCGGCGGGTCCCGCGGTGGCGTACGTCCACACCGTGCGGCCCGTCGCCGGGTCCACGACGGAGTGCGTGTCGCCGCTGCCGCCGGTGCGCGGGCGGCCGTCGATGTACTGGGCTCCGCCCGCGAACCGTTTCGCCACGTCCGTCACGTGGTCCATCACGTTCTCCTCGCCTCCGCGCCCACTCCTGGCGGCGTGGCCAAACTCTGGATTGATCGCCGATCCTGGCAGAGGAGCTGTCCTTCAACAAGTGATTCCGTTGTTGCCTTTTGGTTACGCGACGAATTCTGTGTGAATCCGGCCGTCGCGGCGATCCCCGGCGGCGTGACCGGGGGACGTCTGGGGGCCATGGTGCGACGTCGGCCGTCCCCGCCCGCCGTCCCAGCGTCCCCGCCCGCCGTCACGGCGTCGCCGCCCGCCGTCCCAGCGCCGTTTCCCGGTGCCGTTTACGATGAACCGCACCGATCGGACCCCTGGGAGGACCCCCGCATGCCCGACACCGCGCCCGGCTTCGGCTCCGGCCTCGACACCTTCATCGCCGGACTTCCGAAAGCCGAGTTGCATGTCCACCACGTCGGGTCCGCGTCACCGCGGATCGTCGCGGAACTGGCCGCCCGGCACCCGGACTCCGCGGTCCCCGCCGACCCCGCGGCCCTCGCCGACTTCTTCACCTTCAAGGACTTCGCGCACTTCATCCAGGTCTACCTGTCGGTGGTCGACCTGATCAGGGACGCCGAGGACGTACGGCTGCTCACCTTCGAGGTGGCCAGGGACATGGCGCGGCAGAACATCCGCTACGCGGAGCTGACCGTCACCCCGTTCAGCTCGACCCGGCGCGGCATCCACGAGCAGGCGTTCATGGAGGCCATCGAGGACGCGCGGAAGGCCGCGGAGGCCGAGCTGGGCGTGACCCTGCGCTGGTGCTTCGACATCCCCGGCGAGGCGGGTCTTGAGTCCGCCGAGCAGACCACGCACCTGGCGCTCGACCTGCGCCCCGAGGGCCTGGTCTCCTTCGGTCTGGGCGGCCCGGAACTGGGCGTGCCGAGGCCGCAGTTCAAGCCGTACTTCGACCGGGCGCGCGCCGCAGGTCTGCACAGCGTGCCGCACGCGGGCGAGACGACGGGCCCCGAGACGATCTGGGACGCGATCAACGAACTGGGCGCGGAGCGCATCGGCCACGGCACCAGCGCGGTACGCGACCGGCGGCTGCTCGATCACCTCGCGGAGCAGCGCATCCCGCTGGAGGTCTGCCCCACCTCCAACATCGCCACCCGCGCGGTCACCGAGATCGACCAGCACCCGATCAGGGAGATGATCGACGCGGGCGTGCTGGTCACGGTCAACAGCGACGACCCGCCGATGTTCGGCACCGACCTCAACACCGAGTACGCGGTCGCCGCCCGGCTGCTGGAGCTGGACCACACCGGGGTCGCGGCGCTCGCCAAGAACGCCGTCGAGGTCTCCTTCCTCGACCCGGCGGGCAAGCGGGCGCTGGCCGCCGAGATCGACGCGTACACGGCGGCGTGGCGGTGACCGTCGCGGTCTCCCACCGCGGCGACCCGTACCACGAGCGCGAGAACACCCTGCCCTCCGTGCGGTCGGCGCTGCTCAAGGGCGCGGGCGCGGTGGAGGTCGACGTGAAGCTGACCGCCGACGGCGTGCCGGTGCTGCTGCACGACGAGACGCTGGAGCGGCTGTGGAAGGTGCCGGAGGCGGTCGGCGACCTGTCGTTGAACGACGTCGTGGACCTCACCGACGGCCGTGTGCCCACCCTGGCGGACGCCTTCGCCGAGCTGCTGCGGCACCCCGGCGGCGGCCGGATGATGCTGGACCTGACCTCGGTCGGCCAGGTGAAGGCGACCATGGCCGCGGTGGCGGAGGCGGGCGTCGGCGACCGCGTCTACTACTGCGGCGGGCTCGGCGCGATGCTGACGGTGCGCGACCTGGACGCGTCGGCGGAGATCGCCATGACCTGGACGACGGTGGCCCCGCCGCCGCGCTCGCTCCTGGACGAGCTGAAGCCGCGGTGGATCAATCTGCGCTTCGGGCTGATCGACGCCACGACCGTACGGTGGGCCGCGGACAACGGGCTGCTGGTCGGCGCGTGGACGGCGGACTGGCAGCGCAACATGACCCGGCTGCTCGACCTGGGCGTGGACGCGATCACCACGAACCGGCTGGACACCTTGCAGCGGCTGCTGCGGCGCCGCGCCTGACCGCCCCTCCCCCGCGGGCCCAGCCGCGGGGGAGGCCGGACGGCCGGCTCAGCCGTCCAGCGAGGTCATCACGTGCTTGATCCGCGTGTAGTCCTCGAAGCCGTAGCCCGACAGGTCCTTGCCGTAGCCGGACCGCTTGAAGCCGCCGTGCGGCATCTCGGCGACCAGCGGGATGTGGGTGTTGATCCACACGCAGCCGAAGTCCAGCCGCTTGGACATCCGCATGGCGCGCCCGTGGTCCTTGGTCCACACCGAGGAGGCCAGCGCGTAGTCCACGCCGTTGGCCCAGGCGACGGCCTGCTCCTCGTCGGTGAAGGACTGGACGGTGATGACGGGGCCGAAGACCTCGCGCTGGATGATCTCGTCGTCCTGCCGCAGCCCGGACACGACGGTCGGCGCGTAGAAGTAGCCGCGCTCGCCGACCCGGTGGCCGCCGGTCTCGACCTTGGCGTGCGCGGGCAGCCGCTCGATGAAGCCGCTGACCTGGGCGAGCTGGTTGGCGTTGTTCAGCGGCCCGTACAGCACGTCCTCGTCGTCCGGCAGGCCGGTCCTGGTCTCGGCGGCGGCCTTGGCGAGGGCCGCGGTGAACTCCGCGTGGATCGACTCCTGGACCAGGACGCGGGTGGCCGCGGTGCAGTCCTGCCCGGCGTTGAAGAATCCGGCGACGGCGATGTCCTCGACGGCCTTGGCGATGTCGGTGTCCTCGAAGACCACGACGGGGGCCTTGCCGCCCAGTTCGAGGTGGACCCGCTTGACGTCCTTGGCGGCCGATCCGGCGACCTCGATGCCCGCGCGTACCGAACCGGTGATGGAGGCCATCGCGGGCACCGGGTGCTCGACCATCGCCCGGCCGGTGTCCCGGTCGCCGCAGACGACGTTGAAGACGCCCTTGGGGAGGATGCCGCCGAGGATCTCGGCTAGCAGCACGGTGGAGGCGGGCGTGGTGTCGGACGGCTTGAGGACGACGGTGTTGCCCGCCGCGATGGCCGGGGCGAACTTCCACACGGCCATCATCATCGGGTAGTTCCAGGGCGCGACCTGCGCGCAGACGCCGACCGGCTCGCGCCGCACGATGGACGTCATGCCCTCCATGTACTCACCGGCCGAGCGGCCTTCGAGCATGCGCGCGGCGCCCGCGAAGAAGCGGATCTGGTCCACCATCGGCGGGATTTCCTCGCTGGCGGTCAGTCCGATCGGCTTGCCGGTGTTCTCGCTCTCCACCGCGATAAGCTCATCGGCGCGCGCCTCGATCGCGTCGGCGATCTTCAGCAGCGCCTTCTGCCGCTCCGACGGGGTGGCGTCGCGCCACGCGGGGAAGGCGGCCGCCGCGGCGGCCATCGCCGCGTCCACGTCGGCCGCGCCGGACAGCGGCGCGGTGGCGTACGCGTCGCCGGTCACCGGGCTGACCACCTCGGTGGTCCGGCCGTCCGCGGCGTCGCGGAACTCTCCGTCGATGTAATTGCGCAGAGTACGGAGTTCGGTCACGGCGCTTGCTCCCTGGTCGTACGAGTCCGGTGTCCACGGGCTGAGACGTTCCCCAGCTTAGCCGCAGGACTGCCGTATTCGACACACCCATCCCCCCTCAACAACCGATTCGGTACCACAGAGGGCCGTCGGCGACGATTTTCATCGTGAAGGGCTTGCGCGACCGTCGACCTCTCCTGCACAGTGGGGCGCGTGGCCACTCGGGACAAGAACGGCGGAGCGCCGTCGATAGACGCGGTGTCGAACGCGATCATCGAACAGCTCCAGCAGGACGGACGCCGTCCGTACGCGACGATCGGCAAGGCCGTGGGCCTGTCCGAGGCGGCGGTGCGGCAGCGCGTACAGAAGCTGCTCGACCAGGGCGTCATGCAGATCGTCGCCGTCACCGACCCGCTCACCGTGGGCTTCCGGCGGCAGGCGATGGTCGGCATCAACGTGGACGGCGACATCGACCCGGTCGCCGAGACCCTGACCGCGCTGGACGAGGTCGACTACGTCGTCATCACCGCCGGTTCCTTCGACCTGATGGTGGAGATCGTCTGCGAGGACGACGACCACCTGCTGGACCTGGTGAACAAGCGGATCCGGGCACTGCCCGGCGTCCGCTCCACCGAGACCTTCGTCTACCTCAAGCTGCGGAAGCAGACCTACACCTGGGGAACCAGATAGCCATGACCTCCACGAACCCCGCACCGTCCGCGACTGCCTCGGACTCCTCCAGGACCGCCCACGACCACCTGTGGATGCACTTCACCCGCATGTCGTCGTACGAGAACGCCCCCGTGCCGACCATCGTGCGCGGCGAGGGCACGTACATCTACGACGACCACGGCAAGCGGTACATCGACGGTCTGTCGGGGCTCTTCGTGGTCAACGCCGGGCACGGCAGGCACGAGCTGGCCGAGACCGCGTACAAGCAGGCCCAGGAGCTGGCCTTCTTCCCGATCTGGAGCTACGCGCACCCCAAGGCGATCGAACTGGCCGAGCGGCTCGCGCACTACGCGCCCGGCGACCTCAACAAGGTCTTCTTCACCACCGGCGGCGGCGAGGCCGTCGAGACGGCCTGGAAGCTCGCGAAGCAGTATCACAAGCTGACCGGCAACCACACCAAGTACAAGGTGATCTCACGGGCCGTCGCCTACCACGGCACCCCGCAGGGCGCCCTGTCGATCACCGGGCTGCCCGCCCTGAAGGCCCCTTTCGAGCCGCTGGTCCCCGGCGCGCGCAAGGTGCCCAACACCAACATCTACCGCGCCCCGATCCACGGTGACGACCCCGAGGCGTTCGGCCGCTGGGCCGCCGACCAGATCGAGCAGCAGATCCTCTTCGAGGGCCCCGACACCGTCGCCGCCGTCTTCCTGGAGCCGGTGCAGAACGCGGGCGGCTGCTTCCCGCCGCCCCCCGGCTACTTCCGGCGCGTCCGCGAGATCTGCGACCAGTACGACGTCCTGCTCGTCTCCGACGAGGTCATCTGCGCCTTCGGGCGGCTCGGCACGATGTTCGCCTGCGACAAGTTCGACTTCGTGCCCGACATGATCACCTGCGCCAAGGGCATGACCTCCGGGTACTCCCCCATCGGCGCCTGCATCATCTCCGACCGGCTCGCCGAGCCCTTCTACAAGGGCAACAACACCTTCCTCCACGGGTACACCTTCGGCGGCCACCCCGTCTCGGCCGCCGTCGGCATCGCCAACCTCGACATCTTCGAGCGCGAGGGCCTCAACCAGCACGTCCTGGACAACGAGGGCGCGTTCTTCGACACCCTCAAGAAGCTCAACGACCTGCCGATAGTGGGCGACGTCCGCGGCAACGGCTTCTTCTACGGCATCGAACTCGTCAAGGACAAGGCCACCAAGGAGACCTTCACCGACGAGGAGACCGAGCGCGTCCTGTACGGCTTCCTCTCCAAGGAGCTGTACGCCGCCGGCCTCTACTGCCGCGCCGACGACCGCGGCGACCCCGTCGTCCAGCTCGCCCCGCCGCTCACCTCCGACCAGTCCCTCTTCAACGACATCGAGGCCATCCTGCGCGGCGTCCTGACCGAGGCGTGGACCAAGCTCTGACGCTTCCAGCGCGCTCCCTCGGCGTGAGACGCCCTCGCCGTGCTTCTTTTGGGGGCGCGGGGAACTGGGTCACCCGCCTGCGTCAGGCAGGCGTCGGGGGCTTGTCACCCGGACGGGCGGCTCGCGGGGGACGTACGCCGTGCCTGCGGGCCGCAGGGGCTGACGGCGCCTAACCTCCCCGGAGGGGATTGGTTCGCGAACCGCGGAGGTAACGGCATGGTGGCCCCGCCGGACAATGACGTGTTGTGGGCCCGTTCGCTGCGCCACGCGCACGACGGGTCCCCCGCGCTGCTGGGTGTGTCGCTGGGCGTACGGCAGGGCGAGATCCTGGCCGTCGTGGGTCCGCGAGGCGCGGGCAAGTCGACGCTGCTGCGCTGCCTGTCGGGGCAGTTGGTGCCGGACGAGGGCGAGGTGTGGTTCAACAGCGCCCCGGTCCACACCCTCCCCGAGACGGCCAGGGACGAGCTGCGCAGGGACCGCTTCGGCTGGGTCGGCAGCACCTCGCAACTGCTGCCCGAGCTGACGGCCTGGGAGAACGCGGCGCTGCCGCTGCTGCTGCGCGGCACCAAGTACCGCGCGGCCAGGGCCGCGGCGCAGGAGTGGCTTGACCGGCTCGACATCGGGGCCGCCGCCCGCAAGCGCCCGGCCGAACTCCTCCAGGCCGAGCGGCAGCGGATCGCGGTGGCCCGCGCCCTGGTCACCACCCCGGAGATCGTCTTCGCCGACGACCCGGGCGCGCCGCTGCACCGCCCCGACCGCGCCCTGGTGATGCGGACCCTCACCAGCGCGGCCCGCTCGCACGGCATCACCGTCGTGCTCAGCGCCTGCGACCACGACATCGCGCCCTTCGCGGACCGCGTGATCCCGCTGCTCGACGGCCGGGTCAACGCCGCGATGCCCGCGCAGGAGCGGGATTCCGAGCCGACCGCGACGACGACGACGCGGGCCGCGTCCGTATGACCTCGACTGTCCACACCGCCCGTGCCCTTACGGGTGCCCGCGTCGGCGGGGCCGGTGCCGTGGCCATGGCCCGTACGGGGCGGCGGCCTGTGTCGGAAGGGAGCCGGGCGTGCTGAGTTTTCGTGTCGTACGCGGGGCGCGGTACACCGCGCTGGTGCGGTGGGTGCTGGTCGCCGCCGCGTCGGCGGCCACCGGGCTGCTGCTGCTGGCCGCGCTGGGATACGCCCTCGGGCACCCGCACCGGCCGGCCGACGCCGCCGCGCGGCTGGCGTGGTGCGCGCTGCCGGTCGTGGTGACCGTGCAGTTCGCGGTCGCCGCGGGGCGGGCGGTGCCCGCGCGGTGGCCGCGTCCCGGACTGGCCGCGGTGGGCCTCGGCCGGGTCGGCGTGGCCCTGCTCGCCGCGTCGGCGACCGCCCTGACCTGCGCGGTCGGCAGCGCGGTGGCCCTGCTGGCGTTTCTGCACCTGCGCGGCGACCTGACGGGCGCGCTGCCCTTCCACGGCGCCGCCTCGGACCTCCTCGGCGGCGGCGAACAGGTGCCGCTCGCGGGCGCGTTGACGCTGCTCGCGCTGGTCCCGGTGAGCGCCGCCGTCATCGGCGCGGCCCAGTTGTGGCCACCGCGCACCGTCTCCACCGCGCCCGCCCCCGCGACCCGCAAGGTCTCCGCGGCCGATCCGCCCGGCGGCCTGCCCTGGGGCGTCGCCCTGATCGCCGTCGGGCTCGCCGCCGAGGTGGCCGCGCCGCACGGCCACGAGGTGCCGATGCCCGGCGGTCTCGGCTCCATCGCGCCGCTCGCGCTCGGCGGCTGGGTCGTCGCCACCGCGGGCATGGTCCTCGCGGGTCCCGGCCTCGTGCACGCCTGCGGACGGCTGCTCGCCGCCTTCCGCCCCGGCGCGCTCCGGCTGCTGGCCGGACGGGCCCTCCAGGAGGAGGCCGGTGCGATCGGCCGCCCGCTCGGCGCCCTGTGCGCCACCGCCGCCGCGGCCCTGGCCGCGTACGACCTGCACCGCGGCGGCGCCCGCCCCTTCGGCCCCCTCACCGCCCTGGCCGGTGTCCTGATCGTGGTGTGCGTGGTGGCCACCGCGGGCACCGCGCTGCTGGAGGCCCGGCGCGGCCGGGAGCCCGCGATGGCCGCCCTGCGCCAGGTCGGCGCCTCCCCCGCGCTCCTGCGCGGCGCGGTCGCGCTGCGGGCGGGCGTCCTGCTGGCCGCCGCCGTCCCCCTCACGGCGCTGGTCGCCGTACTCACCACCGTCCCGCCGGGCCGGTGAGCCGCACCGAGGACTATCGTTCAGACGTGCCCGCCGACATCCCGCCCGCAGCGCCCGACGTTCCCCCAACTCCCGGACGGGACAGGGAAGTTGAGTCGCTGGCCGAATTCGACCAGGTCGCCCTGAGCGGTTCCTTCGCCGGATACCGCGTACAGGCCGTCGACCTGACCGACCGTACGTTCGCGCTCCTCGTCACCGACACCTCGCAGGCCGTCTTCCTCGGCTGCCCGATGGAGCCGCAGGCCCTCGCCCATGTGCGCGCGGGCGGCGCGCTGGTCTTCCCGCCCGTCCCCGACCTGCCCTTCGACCCGTACCGGGGCGCGCTCTACAGCCCCGACGAGCTGTACGCGGGCCTCGACGAGGACGGTTACGAGCGGACGCCGGACGCCCGTACGCACGCCTGGGCGCGCTCCGCCGCGGCGGAGGGCGACATACTCGCCTCGATGCTGCGCTCGATCCACGACGACGCCGTGTCCGACGCCCTCGACGAGCGCCTGCGCGGCCTCAGCGTGGTCGGCGTCATGGGCGGCCACGCCATGGAGCGCGGCTCCGACGCCTACGCGGGCGCCGCACGGCTCGGCCGCGACCTCGCCAGGGCCGGGCACACCGTCGCCACCGGCGGCGGCCCCGGCGCGATGGAGGCCGCCAACTTCGGCGCCTACGCCGCGCCCTACGACGACCTGATGCTCCGCAAGGCCCTCGCCGTCCTGGCCGGCGTCCCGTCCTTCGCGCCCTCCGTCGGCGACTGGGCCCGTACCGCCTTCGAGGTACGCGACCGCTGGCCGGACGGCGGACCCTCCTACGGGCTGCCCACCTGGTTCTACGGCCACGAGCCGCCGAACGCCTTCGCCTCCGGCATCGCCAAGTTCTTCGCCAACGCGACCCGCGAGGACGGGTTGCTCTCGCGCTGCACCGGCGGGGTCGTCTTCCTCCCCGGCGCCGCCGGGACCGTCCAGGAGATCTTCGACGCCGCCACCCCCGACTACTACTCCTCCCGAGGGGTTCCCGTTCCCCTCGTCCTCGTCGACCGCGTCCACTGGACCACCACTCTCCCCGCCTGGCCCCTCCTCACCGCCCTCGCCTCCGGCCGCCCCATGTCCCCCCTCCTCGCCCTCGTCGACTCCGTCGCGGAAGTCCCCGCCGCCCTGTCCAAGCTGGCCGCCCCCTAGAACGGCTCTCTGACCGAGACGGTCAGCCGGTCTTCTTCCCCAACGGGGCGGATCGGTTGTCGTCGGACCACCGGCCGGTGGCGGGTTGCTCGCGCGGTTCCCCGCGCCCCTGAAGGACCGGCCCTAGGGGCGGTGGGGGGCGTCCGCGAGGAGGACGACCTCTTCGGGGGCGAAGGTCACGGCGACCTCGGCGCCGACCTCGGGTGCCGCCCGCCAAGGGCACCCGGCTTCGAGGCGCGGCCCCGCCTCCGGCGCCAGGACGAGCGTGATGTGGTCGCCACGAAACGTGCGGGCGACGACAGTGCAGCGAAGCCCGGACTCGAGTCCGGTGAGGCGCACCCCGGCGGGCCGGATGAGCAGGTGGCAGGGCCCCTGCGGGGTGCCGGAGGGCACCGGCACCTTCCCCCACGGCGTATCGGCGAAGCCACCCCCGACGCTGGCGTCCACGATGTTGTCGAAGCCGAGGAAGCGGGCCACGAAGGGCGACACCGGCCGCTGCCAGACCTCCAGCGGCGTACCGGACTGCGCGATGCGCCCGTCGCGCATCACCACGACCCGGTCCGCGAGGGCGAACGCCTCGCTCTGGTCGTGCGTGACGGCCAGGACCGTCGTCCCCAGGCGACGGAAGAGTTCGCGCAGCTCCACGACAAGCCGTTCGCGCAGCGCCCGGTCGAGCTGTCCCAGCGGCTCGTCGAGCATGAGCAGGCGCGGCTCGGGGGCGAGGGCGCGGGCCAGGGCGACCCGCTGCTGCTCCCCGCCGGAGAGCGTGGCGACGCCGCGCCCGCCCGCGCCGGGCAGCCCGACGAGGTCGAGCAGTTCGCGCACCCGCTCCTCGCGCCGCTCCCGCGGCACCTTGTGCATGCGCGGCCCGAAGGCGACGTTGCCGCCGACGTCGCGCTGCGGAAAGAGCTGGTGGTCCTGGAACATCAGGCCGACGCCGCGCCGGTGCGCGGGAACGCCCGCCTGGTCGGCGCCGTCGAGCAGCACCCGTCCGCCGTCCAGCGGCTGGAGTCCGGCGACGGCCCGCAGCAGCGTGGACTTGCCGCTGCCGCTGGGCCCGAGCACGCACACCGTCTCGTGCGCGGCCACCTCCAGCGTGACGGCGTCCAGCGCGGCCCGCGCGCCGAACCGTACGGTCGCGTCCTCGACTCGCAGCAGCGTCATCAGAACTCCCCGGGTGAGGGGTCGGCGCCCCGGCCGCGCGGGCGCAGATTCTCCAGCACCAGCAGCGACGCGGCGCAGACCAGCATGAGGATGGTGCTCAGTGCCATGGCCTGGCCGTACGTGGACGGGCCCGCGCGGCCGAGCAGGCGGGCGACGGCGACCGGGAGGGTGGAGCTGTCGGGGCGGGCGATGAAGACGGTGGCGCCGAACTCGCCGAGCGACACGGCGAAGGCGAAGCCCGCGGCGACGGCCAGCGCCCGTCCGACGAGCGGGAGTTCGACCTCGCGCCAGACCCGTAGCGGTGACGCGCCGAGCACCGCGGCGGCCTCCCGCAGCCGGTCGTCGACGGCGCGCAGCACCGGCAGCATGACGCGTACGACGAACGGCACACCGACCAGCGCCTGGGCGAGCGGCACCAGGATCCAGGAGGACCGCAGGTCGAGCGGCGGCTTGTCGAGGGTGATCAGGAAGCCGAAGCCGACGGTGACGGCGGAGGTGCCGAGCGGCAGCATCAGCAGCGCGTCGAAGCCGCGGACCAGCCGTCCCGCCCTGCGGACGAGGGCCGCGGCGGCGAGCCCGCCGACCGTCAAGGCGATGACGGTGGCGACGGCGGCGTACCGCAGCGAATTCCAGACCGTCTCCAGCGGGGCGACGGTGAAGGTGCCGCCGCTCCGACCCGAGCCGACGGAGCCGAGCGAGCGGTAGAAGGCGAAGCCGTAGCCGTCCGGGCCGTCCAGCGAGCGGGCGACGAGCACGCCCAGCGGCAGCAGGATCAGCAGCGCGATGACGGCGAGCACTCCGGCGAGCAGCGTCCGCTCCCCCCTGCCGCGCGGCCGGTGCGCGGTGGTGGCCGCGTCGACCAGCCGCAGCGTGGACTCCCGGCGGCGTACGGTCCAGGCGTGCACGGCGAGGATCGCGGCGACGGCGGCGAATTGCAGCAGGGTCAGCACGGCGGCGGTCGGCAGGTCGAGGAGTTCCGCGGTCTGCCGGTAGATCTCCACTTCGAGGGTGGAGTACAGCGGGCCGCCGAGGATCTGGATCACGCCGAAGGAGGTGAAGGTGAACAGGAACACCATCAGCCCGGCGGCGGCCACCGAGGGGCCGAGCGCGGGCAGCGTGACCCGCCGCCAGGCGGCGAGCCGGCTCGCGCCGAGCATCCGCGCGGCCTCTTCCTGACGCGGATCGAGCTGCGCCCACAGGCCGCCGACGGTGCGGACGACCACCGCGTAGTTGAAGAAGACGTGCGCGATGAGGATCGCCCACACGGTGGTGTCCAGGCGGACGCCCCACAGCGAGTCGGTGAAGCCGCCGCGGCCGAGCAGCGCGAGGAAGGCCGAACCGGCGACCACGGTCGGCAGCACGAAGGGCACGGTGACGACGGCCCGCAGCAGCCGCTTGCCGGGGAAGTCGAGCCGCGCGAAGACGTACGCGCCGGGCAGGGCGACGGCCAGGGTCAGCGCGGTGGACGCGGCGGCCTGCCAGCAGGTGAACCACAGCACGTGCCGGATGGAGCCGTCGCCGAGGACGTCGCCGATCCGGCCGAGCTGCCACCGGCCGCCCTGGTGCAGGCCGCGGCCGACGATGGAGATCACGGGGTAGGCGAAGAACACCCCGAAGAAGGCGGCGGGCACGGCCATCAGGGCGAGCCGGATCGCGGTGCCGCGACCGGGTACGAGCGACCGGCCCCTGCCGCGTACCGCCGATGCCGTGCCGGTCGCGTCCGCCGTGCCGGTCGCGTCCGCCGTGCCGGTCGTGTCCGACGTATCGGCGTGGCCCGACGTATCGGCCGCGTCCGTCTTTTCGGCGCCGGGCGTCACTTGAGGACGATCGACGACCATGCCTTGACCCACTCGTCGCGCTTGGCGGCGATCTTGTCGGGCGCCAGCGTCTTCGGGTCGGTGATCTTCGCGCCGTATTTGGTGAACACCTCGGGCTCGGCGGCGTCCTTGCGCACCGGGTCGACGTACATCTGGAGGGGCATGTCCTCCTGGAACGTCCTGCTCAGCAGGAAGTCGATCAGCGCCTGGCCGCCCGCGGTGTTCTTCGCGCCGTGCAGCAGCCCGGCGAATTCGATCTGCCGGAAGCAGGTGCCGGTGGAGACCCCGGTCGGGGACTGGGCGGGCGCGGGGGTGACGCCCACGACCTCGGCGGGCGGGCTGGACGCGTACGACACGACCAGCGGCTTGTCGCCCTTGGCCTTCTTGCCTGCCGAGGAACCGGAGAAGCGGTCGTTGTACGCCTGCTCCCAACCGTCCACAACCTCGACGCCGTTGGCCTTGAGCTGCTTCCAGTACGACTGCCAGTCGGAGTCCCCGTAGGCGGCGGCGCTGCCGAGCAGGAAGGCCAGACCGGGCGAGGACGTCGCGGCGTTCTCGGTGACCAGCAGGTTCTTGTACTCCGGCTTGACCAGGTCCGCGAAGGTGGCGGGCGGGGCCAGCTTGTGCGCGGTGAAGTACGCCCGGTCGTAGTTGACGCAGACGTCACCGGAGTCGATGGGCGTCACCCGGTGCTTGGCCGCGTCGAGTTGGAGGTCGGCGGGCACCTGGTCGAGGCCCTTGGCCGCGTACGGGGTGAACAGGCCGTTGTCGAGCGCGCGGGACAGCAGCGTGTTGTCGACGCCGAAGAAGACGTCGCCCTGCGGGTGGTCCTTGGTGAGGATCGCCTGGTTGACGGCCGCGCCCGCGTCTCCGCCGCGCAGTACCTTGACCGTGTAGCCGGTCTCCTTGGTGAAGTCCTTGAGCACGGCGTCGGACGCCGCGAAGGAGTCGTGGCTGACCAGCGTCACGGTCTTGGACGTGCTGCCGCCGCTGGTCTTGGTGCCGCCCGAGTCGCTGCCGCACGCGGCGAGCGCGGTGGCGCCGACCGTGGCCAGGACGAGCGCGCCGATGGCACGCCGACGGATGGTGTTCATCTGTGCAGACTCCCTACGCCGGTATGACCCGGATCAGGTCCGAGGGTCTGCGGTCTCGTGGGCCGCACTCTCAGCGCCGTCTCAGGCGCTCCCCTGTCGGAATGTTCACTTGTACGTACTTGTGTGATTGCACGAGCACGATAGCAGCAGGTGCGAAAGGGCTGGTCAGCGCCGGGCCCCTATCGCGCCCGGCGCCTCAGCGCTCCGAGGCCGCGAGCTGGCCGCACGCGCCGTCGATCTCCTGGCCGCGGGTGTCCCGTACGGTCACGGGCACGCCGTGGGACTCGAGCGCGGCGACGAACGCCCGCTCGTCCTCCGGCCGGGAGGCCGTCCACTTGGAGCCGGGCGTGGGGTTGAGCGGGATCAGATTGACGTGCACCCGGTGGTTCTTCAGCATCCGGCCGAGCCGGTCCGCGCGCCACGCCTGGTCGTTGATGTCCCGGATCAGCGCGTACTCGATGGAGATCCGGCGGCCGGAGACCTCGGCGTAGTGCCAGGCCGCGTCCAGCACCTCGCGGACCTTCCAGCGGGTGTTGACCGGCACCAGGGTGTCGCGCAGCTCGTCGTCGGGCGCGTGCAGCGAGACCGCGAGGCGGCACTTCAGCCCCTCGTCGGCGAACCGGTAGATCGCCGGGACCAGGCCGACCGTGGAGACGGTGATGCCGCGCTGCGACAGGCCGAGGCCGTCCGGCTCGGGGTCGGTGAGGCGGCGGATCGCGCCGATCACGCGCTTGTAGTTGGCCAGCGGCTCGCCCATCCCCATGAAGACGATGTTCGACAGCCGCGCGGGCCCCCCGGGCACCTCGCCGTCGCGCAGGCTCTTCATGCCCGCGACGATCTGGTGCACGATCTCGGCGGTGGACAGATTCCGGTCGAGACCGGCCTGCCCGGTCGCGCAGAACGGGCAGTTCATGCCGCAGCCCGCCTGCGAGGAGATGCACATCGTGACCCGGTCCGGGTACCGCATCAGCACCGACTCGACGAGCGTCCCGTCGAACAGCTTCCACAGCGTCTTACGGGTGTCCCCGTCGTCGCACGACGCGTGCCGCACCACCGTCATCAGCTCCGGCAGCAGGTCCTCCGCCAGCTTCCCCCGCGCCGCGGCCGGAATGTCCGTCCACGCCGCCGGATCGTCGGCGTACCGCGCGAAGTAGTGCTGCGACAGTTGCTTCGCCCGGAACGGCTTCTCCCCGAGCGCGGCCACCGCCTCCCGCCGCTCGACGGGAGTGAGGTCGGCAAGGTGCCGCGGCGGCTTCTTGGCCCCACGCGGCGCGGCAAAAGTGAGTTCTCCGGGTACAGGCATGATCTGACAAGTGTCGCAGATCGAAATGGGTCGGCCGGTCGCCCGCTGGTCCGGGGGCTGTCGCTCGGGCGGCGGGCCGTCGGGGTCAGCCGGTGCCGACGAAGACGGCCAGGAGGAGCCAGACCACGGGGGCGGTGGGGAGCAGGGAGTCGAGGCGGTCCATGATGCCGCCGTGGCCCGGCAGGAGGGTGCCCATGTCCTTGATGCCGAGGTCGCGCTTGATCATGGATTCGCCGAGGTCGCCGAGGGTGGCGCTGACGGCGGCGGCGAGGCCGAGGAGGAGGCCCTGCCACCAGCGGCCGTCGTCGATGACGTACTGCATGAGCAGGGCGCCCGCGACCATGGCGAAGGAGATCGCGCCGAGCAGGCCCTCGCGGGTCTTGCCGGGGCTGATGCGGGGCGCGAGCCTGTGCTTGCCGAAGCGCCAGCCGACGGCGTAGGCGCCGGTGTCGCTGATCACGGTGAGCAGCAGGAAGACCAGGACGCGGCGCGGGCCGTCGTCGGCGGCGAGCATCATGACCACGAAGGTGGCCAGGAAGGGCACGTAGAAGGCGGCGAAGACGCCTGCGGTGACATCGCGCAGGTAGTTCTCGGGCGGCTCCGTCATGCGCCACACGAGGATGGCGAGCGCGGTGAGGGCCATCGCCACCCAGGCGCCGTCCGCGCCGCGCAGATACCCGGCGATGATCATCGCCGTACCGCCGGCCGCGATCGGGATCAGCGGGGCGCGGATGCCCTTGCGCTCCGCCAGCCGCGAGGTCAGCTCCCAGACGCCGACGGCGGCGGCGACGACCACGACGCCGACGAACACCGCCTTCACGATGAAGAGCGAGGCGACGATGACCGCGCCGAGGCCGAGGCCGACCCCTATCGCCGCGCGCAGATTCCGCCCTGCGGACTTCTTCGCGGGGGGCTGCGGCGGCGGTGTCGGCTCCGGGGCGGTTGGCATAGGAGGAGTCTTCCTGCCGCGCCCGGAATCGGGTGCGGAACCCGCCGGATAGATGATCGTGTCATCCGCAATCGAGCCGTCGGCCGCGCCGTTGGTGACCGTGTCCTCGGGCGCTCCCCAGTGACCGGCGCGTGGCGAAGCGCCCCAGGAAGAGTCGTTCACTGAGCTTCGCCTCGCGTCGTCGTGTGTCGGCCGGGAAGGGCTGAGGGCGGGATCGTGCATACGGTCGTACTGCCGGTGTCCGGACGGGCGTCAGGAACGGTGCCCGGACAGGCGTGTCCGGACGGACTGAGATGTCCGGGGCGGTGTTTCCGGGGCGGGCCCGGGGGCCCGGCCCGGTCAGACCTCCAGCAGCTCGGCTTCCTTGTGCTTGAGCAGCTCGTCGACCTGGGCGACGTACTTCGACGTCGTGTCGTCCAGCTCCTTCTCCGCGCGGCGCACCTCGTCCTCGCCCGACTCGCCGTCCTTGACGAGCTTGTCGAGGGTCTCCTTGGCCTTGCGGCGGACGCTGCGGATCGAGATCTTGGCGTCCTCGCCCTTGGTCTTGGCGACCTTGATGTACTCCCGGCGCCGCTCCTCGGTGAGCTGCGGGAACGCCACCCTGATGATCCGGCCGTCGTTGCTCGGGTTGACGCCGAGGTCGGAGTTGCGGATCGCCTCCTCGATGTTGCGCAGACTGCTGCTGTCGAAGGGGGTGATCACCGCCATCCGCGGCTCGGGCACCGCGAACGAGGCGAGCTGGTTGATCGGGGTGGGCGCGCCGTAGTACTCGGCCACGATCTTGTTGAACATCGCGGGGTGCGCCCGGCCGGTACGGATCGCCGCGAAGTCCTCCTTGGCGACGACGACGGCCTTCTCCATCTTCTCCTCGGCCTCGAGGAGGGTCTCTTCAATCACCATGTGCTCCTGGTATTCAGAAGGCGGAGCCTGACGGTCGGGCCCCTGCGCGCGTCTTTCCTGCACGGTGTCCGACCGGCAGCCTGTTGTCCATCCCCGGACCGGGCGAACCGGGACGTGTCACCACCCGGCGCTCGGGCGGTCATTAAGCCCTGGAGCCCCGGTCGTTGACCAGCGTGCCGATCTTCTCACCCTTCACGGCCCGCGCGATGTTCCCTTCGGCGAGCAGCTCGAAGACGAGGATCGGCAGCTTGTTGTCCTGGCAGAGGGTGATCGCGGTGAGGTCGGCGACCCGCAGGTCGCGGGTGATGACCTCGCCGTACTCCAGGGCGTCGAACTTCACCGCGTCCGGGTTCAGCTTGGGGTCGGAGTCGTAGACCCCGTCGACCCCGTTCTTGCCCATCAGCATGGCCGCCGCGTCGATCTCCAGGGCCCGCTGGGCGGCGGTGGTGTCGGTGGAGAAGTACGGCATGCCCATACCGGCGCCGAAGATGACGACGCGGCCCTTCTCCAGATGCCGTACGGCCCGCAGCGGGATGTACGGCTCGGCGACCTGGCCCATGGTGATCGCGGTCTGCACGCGGGTCTCGACGCCCTCCTTCTCCAGGAAGTCCTGGAGGGCCAGGCAGTTCATGACCGTGCCGAGCATGCCCATGTAGTCCGAGCGGGCCCGGTCCATGCCGCGCTGCTGGAGTTCTGCGCCGCGGAAGAAGTTGCCGCCGCCGACGACGAGGGCGATCTCGTAGCCGTCCGCGACGACCGCGGCGATCTCGCGGGCGATGGCGTGCACGACGTCGGGATCGACTCCGAGACCGCCTCCCCCGGCGAACGCCTCGCCGGACAGCTTCAGCAGATAGCGGCGGTGGGCGGTGGTGTGGTGGGCCGTATCGGCGCCTTTGTCCATGGAGATCTCCTCGTGCACGTACGAAGGAGGCCATTGCCGCGGGTCCTCGTGGGTTCCCTGTACGGCAATGGCCTCCTCGTCACATCTGCGGCCGGTCGGCGGGCGGCCGACCGCGTACGACCCTAGCCGGGCCGTCGGTCATTCGCTGCTTTCGTGTCCAGCGCGATCAGACGCCGACGCGGAAACGCGCGAAACGCTTCAGCGTGACGCCGGCCTCGTCCAGCACCTTCTGGACGGTCTTCTTGGAGTCCTTCGCGAAGGCCTGCTCCAGGACGACGTTCTCCTTGAAGAAGCCGTTCACCCGGCCCTCGACGATGCGCGCCAGGGCGGCCTCGGGCTTGCCCTCCTCGCGGGCGGTGGCCTCGGCGACGCGACGCTCGTTCTCGACCGTCTCGGCCGGGATCTCGTCGCGGGACAGGGCGGTCGGCGCGAAGGCGGCGATGTGCTGGGCGACGTCCTTGGCGACCTGCGCGTCGGCCTTGTCCAGCTCGACCAGGACGCCGACCTGCGGGGGCAGGTCGGGGCTGGTGCGGTGCAGGTAGGAGGTCACGTAGGTGCCGGAGAACTGGGCGAAGCGGTCGAGCACGATCTTCTCGCCGAGGGTGGCGTTCGCCTCGTCCACGTACGCCTGGACGGTCTGGCCGTCCTTGATCTCGGAGCCGAGCAGCGCCGTGATGTCGGCCGGCTTGCTGGCGGCGACGTGGGCGGCGATGGCGTCGGCCACGGCGACGAACTTGTCGCCCTTGGCGACGAAGTCCGTCTCGCACTTCAGCTCGACGAGGACGCCCTCGGAGTTGTCGGCGGCGATCAGGGAGACGACCGCACCGTTGGAGGCCGAGCGGCCCTCGCGCTTGGTGACGCCCTTCTGGCCCTTGACCCGAAGGATCTCGACGGCCTTGTCCAGGTCGCCTTCGGCCTCCACAAGGGCGTTCTTGCAGTCCATCATGCCCGCGGCGGTCAGCTCGCGGAGCTTCTTGACGTCAGCGGCGGTGAAGTTCGCCATGGGTTTAAGTCTCTTCCCGAATGGTCGGTGGATCTACGGGTGGACGGCGGGGGCATGGGCCCCCGCCGTCGTCACGCGTGGTTCACGTCGTACGCGTCGTACGCGATACGCGTCCTGCTGCTGTGCGGTTGACCGGTGGTGCCGGTGTGCCGTCGGTACGGGTCGGAACAGGCTCAGGCCTGCTCGGACTCGCCCTCCGTGGCGGCCGGGGCGGCGTCGGCCGGAGCCTCGGCGGTCTCGGCGTCGGCCGGGGCGGCGTCGGCCGGAGCCTCGGCAGCGGCGGCGGTCGCGTCGGCGGCGGGCGCCTCGTCGGCCTTCTTCTCGCCCTCGAGCAGGTCACGCTCCCACTCGGCGAGCGGCTCGGCGACGCCTTCGGCCTTCTTGTCACCGGTGGCGGCACCGGAGCGGGCGATGAGGCCCTCGGCGACGGCGTCGGCGATCACACGGGTGAGCAGCGTGACGGAACGGATCGCGTCGTCGTTGCCCGGGATCTTGTAGTCGACCTCGTCGGGGTCGCAGTTGGTGTCGAGGATCGCGACGACCGGGATGCGGAGCTTGCGCGCCTCACCGACGGCGATGTGCTCCTTCTTGGTGTCGACGATCCAGACGGCGCTCGGCACCTTCTGCATCTCGCGGATGCCGCCGAGGGTCTTCTCCAGCTTGTCCTTCTCGCGGGAGAGGACCAGCAGCTCCTTCTTCGTGAGGCCGGACGCGGCCACGTCGTCGAAGTCGATCTCCTCGAGCTCCTTCAGGCGCTGGAGGCGCTTGTAGACGGTCGAGAAGTTGGTGAGCATGCCGCCCAGCCAGCGCTGGTTGACGTAGGGCATGCCGACGCGGGAGGCCTGCTCCGCGATGGCTTCCTGCGCCTGCTTCTTGGTGCCGACGAACATGATGGAGCCGCCGTGCGCGACGGTCTCCTTGACGAACTCGTAGGCGCGGTCGATGTACGACAGCGACTGGAGCAGGTCGATGATGTAGATGCCATTGCGCTCGGTGAAGATGAAGCGCTTCATCTTCGGGTTCCAGCGACGGGTCTGGTGCCCGAAGTGGACGCCGCTCTCCAGCAGCTCCCGCATCGTGACGACGGCCATGGCCGTACTCCTTGAGGTACTCGGTTATCGCGACCGCCGGACGGCGGTCGCGCCTGACGTCCCGACGCGCCGTGCCACGAGGGACCGAGGGGCGCGGCCACCGTCCCGATGAGGGGAGTGGGTGGCGGGGCGTGCGAAGTCGACCCGGTGACCCGGATCGCCAGAGAAAGTGTACGGGACCGGTGGAGTGCCGGGCGACACCCGAGTTATCCACAGGCCAGGACCATGATCATCTTTCGCCGCCCGGATCCGGGATGCTCGTGCCATGGCACTTCACATGTGGTTGACGGTGGTGATGACGGCTCTGCTGACGGCCCTCCCCGGCGGCACGGGGACGGCTGGCGGCACGGGGACGGCGAGCGGCGGGGGGTGCGCGGGCGCCGGCTCGGACGCGCGCTGCTGGCCCGTGACAGGGCCGGGAGTACGGGGGCGGCCGGCGGTGCTGCGCGCCTTCGAGCCGCCCGCGACGCCCTATGCCGCGGGACACCGCGGGGTCGACTTACGCGCGGGGCCGGGGAGCGTGGTGCGGGCGGCGGCTCCCGGCGAGGTGACCTTCGCGGGGAAGGTGGCGGGCACCGATGTCGTCGTGCTGCGGCTCGACCGGCCGGACGCGAGCCTGCGCGTCACCTATGAGCCGGTACGGGGGACGGTCGCGGTCGGCACCCGGCTCGCGGCGGGCGGGCCGTTGGGAGTGGTGACCGACTCCGCCGTCCACCGCTCACCCGGTTGCCTCCACTGGGGCCTCCTGCGGGGTGACGTCTACCTCGACCCGTTGACCCTGCTGCCGCCGTGGCTGCTGCGCGCGGGGCCCTCCCGGCTGCTGCCGGTGTTCGGCGCGGCGGCGGACGGGACGGTACGGAAGGCGGAGGCGGCAGCCCGGGTCAGGGGCGGCCGGTCACCCCGTGCAGCGCCATCGTGACGGCCGACTCGGTGATGTGGACGGGGTCTTCTGCGGCGCCGAGTTCGATCCGGCGGACCGCGGCGTCGACCACGCCTTGCAGGAGCATGGCGGTCAGGCGGGGCTCGGCGTGGCCGAGGGCCGCGAGGGCGGCGCCGACCATCGTGACCAGGCCGCCGTGGGCGGCGCGGATCTTCTCGCGGGCGCCCGCGTCCAGTTCACCGGCGGAGATCGCGACGACGGCGCGGTGGCGGCGGTCGCCGACCAGCGCGAGCTGGCTGCGTACGTAGGCCTCGATCTGGCCCTCTGCGGTGTCGGCGGCCTGCATGGCGGCCTCGACCTCGGCGGCCCAGACGGGGAAGTCCACGGCGCACAGCTCTTCGACCACCGCGGCGCGGGAGCGGAAGTACTCGTAGACCGAGGAGCGCGCCAGTCCGGTGCGCTCGGCCAGGGCGGGGAAGGTCAGCGCCTCCGTGCCGCCCTCGGACAGCAGCGAACGCGCGGCGTCCAGCAGGGCCTGGCGCTGCATCGTCCGGTGTTCGGCCACCGAGGCCGCTCGAATCCTGGGCATCCCACCACTGTAGACACTGTGCCGCGCCTGTCACCGCCCGACGTCGGCCAGCTTTGCCCGTAGTTGGAGGACGGACTTGGTGTGGATCTGGCTGACCCTGCTTTCGGTGACGCCGAGTACCTGGCCGATCTCGGCGAGTGTCAGGCCCTCGTAGTAGTAGAGGGTGACGACGGTCTTCTCGCGTTCGGGAAGGGTGTTGACCGCGCGGGCGAGCAGTCGGCGCAGCTCACGGTCCTCGGCGACCTCGACGGGGTTGTCGGCGCCGGTGTCCTCCAGGGTGTCGACGAGGCTGAGCCGGTCGCCGCCCTCGCCGCCCGCGTGCAGGAGGTCCTCCAGCGCGACGACGTTGGCCAGGGACAGCGCGCTGAACACCGCGTGCAGGTCTTCGATCCCGACGCCCATCTCCGCCGCCACCTCGGGCTCGCTCGGAGTGCGGCGCAGCTTGGCCTCAAGGGTGGCGTAGGCGCGTTCGACGGCGCGCGCCTTCTGCCGGACGGAGCGCGGGATCCAGTCGAGCGCGCGCAGTTCGTCGATCATGGCGCCGCGGATACGGGTGATCGCGTAGGTCTCGAATTTGATCGCGCGTTCCGGGTCGAACTTCTCGATCGCGTCAATGAGTCCGAACACCCCGGAGGAGACGAAGTCGGCCTGCTCGACGTTGGCCGGGAGTCCGACGCTGACCCGGCCCGCCACGTACTTCACCAGCGGCGAGTAGTGCAGGATCAACTGCTCCCGCAGCCGGGCGTCCCCCGTGGACTTATAGGTCCGCCACAGTTCGTCGAGCGACGTGGGGGCGGCTGGCCGAGGGGAGGTGCGGGGGGCGGTCGCCGCCGTCGCCCGCTCGGACCCGGGGGTGTACTGGGGCATGTGCCGTTTTGAGCCGTTCTGCCGAGACGTGGGCGGGAAATCGAGCCTCCGCGAGCGTAGCGTGACCATAGTGTCGCTTATTGCTACATCATCCATATGGGACATGCGCAGATACGTTCCTCTACCGGTGCGCGCTCACCGGACCGGCTATACCGCCCGGTACGGGGCCCGCGCGGGAGCCCCTCGGGTCATCATGGTGGGCCGCCGGGCCGCCCGCGGCCGGTCCTACGATCGTCCCAGGTCACGGCGGTTTCCTGTCACCTGATGGTGTGTCGATGGCGTCAACCCTCCCGACGCGGCGCGCCGTCGTGCGCGGTACGGACCAACTTCCACCGCCCGTCGTCGCGTTCGACGAAGCCGAGGGCCTGCAATTCGTAGAGCCGTCTCAGCGTGTCGTCGCTGGTGGACCCCACGGCGAGGGCGATCTCCTCTTCGCGGGCGTCCCCTTGACCGGGGAGCGCTTCCAGCACGCGGGCCGCCGCCGGGTCGAGCAGATCGCGCGGCAGTACGGGTCCGCGGCGGGCGGGTGCGAGGTCGGCGCCGATCTCCCCCACCATCTCGATGACTTCGGCCGCGTCGGTCACCACCACGGCGTCCCCGCGCAGCAGTTCGTGCACCCCTTCCGACAGACCGCTCGTGCAGGGCCCCGGCACCCCCATCGTCACCCGCCCCAACTGGGCGGCCCGCCGCGCGGTGACCAGGGAACCGCTGCGGTAGCGCGCCTCGACCACCACCGTGCCGCGGGTCAGGGCGGCGATCACCCGGTTCCGCAGCACGAATCTGCTGCGGGTGGGGTGGTCGCCCGGCGGCAGTTCACCGACGAGCAGGCCGCGTTCGGCGATCTCGCCGATCAACTGGGCGTTGCCCGGCGGGTACGGCACATCGACGCCGCTGGCCACCACGCCGATGGTGGCGCCGCCCGCCCGCAGCGCACCCCGGTGCACCACACCGTCCACCCCGTAGGCGGCTCCCGAGACCACCACCCAGCCCGCCCGTGCCAGTCCCCCGCCGAGCCGCGCCGCCATGTGGGCGCCGTAGTCGGTGCAGGCCCGTGCGCCGACCACGGCCACCGAGCGCAGTGCCCACAGCCGTAGCGACGGCTGCCCGCGCACCCACAGGCCGTACGGGCGCTGCGGCCCGAGGTCGTCCAACTGCCCCGGCCAGTCGGCGTCCTCGGGGCACACGAACCGTCCTCCGGCCCGGCGTGCGGCCTCCAGATCCCGCTCGGGGTCGGCCCGAACCGACCGCGTCCGGTATCCGTCGGTCCGGCGCGGACCGGCTCCGGGCAGCGCCTCCCCCTCCCGTAGCGCGCGCAGCACCTCTTCGGCTCCCCTCTCCCGCAGCGCCCGCCCCACCACCTCGTCCCCGGGATCGGCGATCCGCGTGATCGCCACCCGCGCCAACCGCTCCGCCTCCGGCACGGCAGCCGCCAAGGCAGGTACCGCCAAAGCGGGCACCGTCGGCGGGGGCACCGCCGGCGTCGGTGGACCGGCCCCACCGGCCGCGGCGCCGACCTGAGAGCCATCGGCGGCCTGCGAACCCCGGACCCTCCCTGCGCCAACCTCGGCGGCCGATCCGGTGGCCGTCTCCTCCCCCGGCGGCCCGGCCCCATCGGGGCCCGGCGCCCCCTTCCGCCGCCGCATCACACACCTCCCGCTACGGGCACCCCGCGGCTGACACCGGTCCTGAGGTGGAGCGCCTGGAAGACGTCGTCGACGTCGGGGCGGTCGTGGCCCGCGAGGTCGGCGAGGGACCAGGCGACGCGCAGGACGCGGTCGAGGCCGCGGGCGGTGAGCAGGCCGCGTTCCATGTCGCGCTCGGCGGGGTGCAGGGCGCCGGGGGCGACGTGCCAGCGGGTGCGCATCTCGTGGCCGGGGATCTCGCTGTTCAGCTTCCAGGGGGTGTCCCGGTAGCGGGTCGCGGCACGCTCGCGGGCGGCGACGACCCGGGCGGCGACGGTGGCGGTGGATTCGCCGGGGCCCTGGCCGAGGAGGTCGGATCTGCTGACGGATTCCACTTCGACGCGCAGGTCGACGCGGTCCAGCAGCGGCCCCGAAAGCCTGCCCTGGTAGCGGCGGACGGCGGTGGGCGAGCAGTCGCAGCCCTCGCCCAGCATCGAGTAGCGCCCGCAGGGACAGGGGTTGGCGGCGAGCACCAGCATGAAGCGGGCCGGGAGCCGCATCACGCCCGCCGCGCGGGCGACCACGACATGGCCCGATTCGAGCGGTTGCCGCAGCGCCTCCAGCGCCCGCACGCTGAATTCCGGAGCCTCGTCAAGGAACAGCACCCCGCGATGGGCGAGCGAGACCGCGCCCGGTCGGGGCAGTCCGCTGCCGCCGCCGACCAGCGAGGGCATGGTGGCCGAGTGGTGCGGCGCGCAGTACGGCGGGGCGTCGACCATGGGCCGTCCTGGCGGGAGGATGCCCGCCACCGAGTGGACGGCGGTGACCTCCAGGGACTCCTGGCGGGTGAGCGGCGGCAGGATGCCGGGCAGTCGCTCGGCGAGCATCGTCTTGCCCGCGCCCGGCGGGCCCTTCAGATACAGATGGTGTCCGCCGGCGGCGGCGACCTCCAGCGCGGTGCGGGCGGTCCGCTGTCCGGCGACGTCGGCCAGGTCGGGGCCGTGGCCGGTGAGCGAGGCGTCACCGAGGCTGCCGGCCAGTCCGGTCCCGACGCCGCCGCCCGGCACGGTCAGCCCGGCCAGTATCGGGTCGGGGCGGCCGTCCGCCCGCGCCGGGTCTTGGTCCTCCTCGGGGGCCAGCTCGTCGTTGAGGAGGGCGACGAGCTGCCGCAGGGTGCGGATGCCGAGGACGGAGACGCCGGGGACCAGGGATGCCTCGGCCGTGGTGCGCTCCGGCACCACGACGTGCCGGTATCCGGCGTCGGCCGCCGCCAGGACGGCGGGCAGCACCCCCCGGACCGGGCGGACCCGTCCGTCGAGTCCCAGCTCACCGATCATCATGAGATCGGCGATGGATCCGGGGGCGATGCGGTCGTTGGCGGCGAGGATCGCACACGCCACGGCGAGATCGAACCCCGAACCGCCCTTGGGCACCGAGGCCGGGCTGAGGCCGACGGTGAGCTTCTTCTGCGGCCAGACCTCGCCGCTGTTCACGATCGCGGCGCGCACCCGGTCGCGGCTCTCGGTGAGGCTCTTGTCGGGCAGTCCGACCAGGGCGAAGGCCGCCACGCCGGGTTCGAGGTCGGCCTGGACCTCGACCACGACGCCTTCGACGCCGATCAGCGCGACCGAGCACGTACGGGCGAAGCCCATCACGCCACCCCCCGCACATGCTCGACGCGGGCCGCGCCGCGGGCGGGCAGCAGGACGCCGACCAGGTCGATTCTCACGCCGCCCGGTGGCGCGCCGCCGTGTTCCGCCGCCCAGCGGTCGGCGAGCGACCGCAGCCGGTGGATCTGCCGCGGCCCGAGCGCCGCCATGGGGTGCTGGAAGCCGCCGTCACGGCGGGTCTTCACCTCGCACACCACCAGGGCGTCCCCCTCGGACGCCAGAATGTCGATCTCCCCGTCGCGCCCGCACCGCCAATTCCGGTCGAGCACGGTCAGTCCCGCGTCCTCCAGCCTGCGGGCCGCCAGCCCCTCGCCGTACCGCCCCAGCGCACCTCGTGCGTTCATGCGTACCACCTCCGTCACTCACTGTGACAGAGTTCGACCGCCGAAGATGATCTTGGTCCCAGCCTGTGGATAACTCCCCGCGACCCCGCACCGCGCCCCGCGCCTGGGCCCGCGCCAGCACCCGGCCCGCGCCCCACCAAGAGCGCACCGGCACCCCCGAAGGCCCCTCAAAAGGGCCTCAGCTTCAACTATTGAAGCCCGACTCGTCCGACGGCAGATCCAGATCCGCCTTGTTCAGCTCCTCGATGTTCACGTCCTTGAACGTGAGGACACGGACCTGCTTGACGAAGCGGGCGGGCCTGTACATGTCCCAGACCCAGGCGTCGGCCATCGAGACCTCGAAGAAGACCTCACCCTGGACCGAGTGCACCTGCATCTCGTAGTCGTTGGTGAGGTAGAAGCGCCGCTCGGTCTCGATCACGTACTTGAACAGGCCAACGACATCGCGGTACTCCCGGTAGAGCTTCAGCTCCATCTCGGTCTCGTACTTTTCGAGGTCCTCGGCGCTCATGGCATGTTCCCCTTCAGCCGTACGTGCCCCCCATTGTGCGTCAGTCGCGCTCCGTCCCCAGGGGGATCGGGGATTGCGGGGGGCCTTCGCCGAGCAGCGTACGCAGCAGCTCAGCGAGTCTGATGGGGTACACAGTCTCACGAGTGCGCAAAAGTTCCTCGCAGGTCCACCAGCGCAACGACGAGACACTTCTGCGTTCCAGGTCCGTCTGGCCGCTGGTGTCGACGTCGACGGTGTCGGTACGGCCCAGGTGGTACCACTCGTCCTGCTCCCAGCGCCGCCCGTCGAAGCTGAAGGAGCTGGTCCGCTCCCACAGCACCGGGCCGAGCCGTACATCGGTGATGCCGGTCTCCTCGGCGAGCTCGCGCAGCGCCGTCTCCTCCAGGCTCTCACCGCCCTCGACCCCGCCGCCCGGCGTGAACCACGAGCCCACCGCCGGATCGGCCGGATCGACGCCGTTCAGCAGCAGGATCCGGTCCGCCGGGTCGAGCAGCACCACACGGGCGACGCGCCGACGCACCACGGTCACCTGCGCCGCCTCAGCAGCCCGGCCACCGGTCCGTACGCCGCGCCGCCGAGAATCAGCACGGCGCCCACGACCACCATGACGACGATCCAGCGCAGCGGCCCCTCGGCGGACGTACCGCCGCCCGGCACGGCCTTGAAGGCGGTCGTGGGCGACAGCGTCCCCATCCGCCCCATGGGCCACACCGTGCCGTCCACGCGGCCCTTGACGGCGCTCACGGGGACCGCGCCGTGCTGGGCGTCGCTGAGGCGGATACGGGAGTCCTGGGAGACCGCGCGGTTGTCACCGAGCAGGAAGAGCGAGCCGCGCGGCACCGTGGTGCTGAACTTCGTCACGGAGGCGGGAACGCCGGGAAGGCCGGAGCCACCGGGTGCGGCGGAGGCGTCGGAGCCGTCGAGATAGCCCTCTTCGTCGACCGCCGTGCCGTTCACCGTGAGGCGGCTCTGGGTGTCGCAGCACTTGACGACGTCGCCGCCGACGCCGACGACCCGCTTGACCTCGGGCAGGTCGCCCCAGAGCTTGTCCTGGAAGACCACCACGTCGCCGCGGCGCACATCGGAGCCGGAGACCTTCTGGGCCAGCACCCGGTCGCCCGGCTGCACGGTCGGCTGCATGGAATTGGTGGGCACTGTGTACGGCCGGTACTCGACCGCTCCCCAGGCGAAGCCGCCGAGGAACAGGGCACAGCCAAGAGCGATGGCCAGCCCGGACACCGTACGTCCGAACCGGCCCTCACCCTTGCGTATCGCACTGCTGCTGCTCATGGACCGGAACCCTACCCGGCGGTACGCCCCGGACCGTAGGCCCGGACGCCCGTCGGTGCTCGATCGGGCGCCCGCCGCCGCGGGCCGGGTACGTCCGTCAGTCCTCTTCCGTCTCCGGAGTGACCGGCGGCTGTGCGCGCAGCAGCTTGCGGCGGCGCATCAGCACCAGCGGCGCGGCACCGAGGAGGCCCACCGCGGCCGGGCCCGCGGTGCCCGCCGCGTTGATGCCCGGCTGGCTGAAGGTGCTGGGGATGGAGAGCCAGTCCCAGCGGTTGACCGGCCAGGCCACCGTCACGGCGCGGCCGACGACCTCGTTGTCGGACACGGTGCCGCCGCCGGGCAGCGTCATGTGGTACCGGGAGTCGAGGGAGTCCTGGCGGTGGTCGCCCATGACCCAGATCCGGCCCTTGGGCACGGTGACCTTGAACGGCCGGTCGGGGGTGCAGGGGGTGTTGCCCGCGAAGACGTACGGCTCGTCCAGCGCCTTGCCGTTGACCTTCACCGGTCCCGTGCCGTTGCACTCGACCGTGTCGCCGCCGACGCCGATGACCCGCTTGATCAGGTCCTTCTCCTCGGCGGACGGCATCAGGCCGATGAAGCTGAGGCCCTTTTGCACGCCCCTGGTCACCGCGTTGCCGCTGGCGGGCGGATTCTCGCCGAGCCAGCCGCCCGGGTCGTGGAAGACGACGACCTCGCCGCGGCTCGGCTTGGAGCCGAACCAGGGGGTGAGCTTGTCGACCAGGACGCGGTCGCCGCGCTCCAGCGTGTGCTGCATGGAGTCGGACGGGATGGAGAACGCCTGCACCAGGAAGGTCTTGATCAGCAGCGCCAGGACCAGCGCGATGCCGATCAGGAGCGGCAGTTCCTTCCAGAACGACCGGTTCTTGCTCGCGGAGCCGCCCGAGGAGTGGGACGGCGGCCCGTCACCCGAGCCGGGGTCCCCGGGACCGCCGGGACCCTGGGGGCGGTCAGCGGGACCGCCCGCCGCGGGGTCCCGCGGGTCCGTGCCGTCCGCCGGCCCCGCGGGGGCCTCCGGAGCCTGGCCGGGAACCTGACCCGCATCGGCGTGGCTGCCGGGGTACGACCCGCCGCCCGGGTACTGCCCGCCGCCGTACTCCGTACTGTCCGCGGGCTCGGGGACTCGGCCATCGGCCTCCGACTTGTCGACAGACGGCACCGTGACATCCCCTTTTTCGGGCTCGCCGGATCCAGACCGTGCGCCGACCACCAGGTCCCCCACATCCACTCCTCACTCCAGTCCGCCGCCTGCCCCGTTTCCGGCGCAGGCCCGCCACTCCCATAACGAGCGGGAGTTCCGCAGGAGTCGGTGTCTGGCTCGTTCCTTGGCCGTTGTTGGCCTGGGCCACCCTAGCCGTCCCGGCTGTGGCCGCGGTCGCCGCCACCTGCGCGTCGGGGACGGACGCGAACGTGCCGGGTTCCTTCAGTCGCTCCCAGTGACCGAACGGCCAGGCGATGACGAAGGCCCTTCCCACCACCAGATTCAGCGGAATCGTGCCGCCTCCGGGCTTGTCCGTGTGGTACCGCGAGTCGGCCGAATCCGACCGGTGGTCGCCCATCACCCACAGCCTGCCCTGCGGTACGTGCACGGTGAATTTCATCATTGAGGGTGGATTACCGGCGTAAAGATACGGCTCACTGAGGGGCACACCGTTGACGGTGATGCGCCCGTCGGCGTCGCAGCACTTCACGGTGTCGCCGCCGACGCCGATGACCCGCTTGATCAGGTCCTGCTCGTCGGCGGACGGCAGCAGGCCGATGTAGGTGAAGAACTGCTTCACCTGCTTGATCACCACGGGGTCGGGCTTCTTCTGCTCCTCGGGCGGCAGCCAGCCGCCGGGGTCCTTGAAGACCACGACGTCACCGCGGTGCGGCTCGGCGCCGAACCACGGGGTGAGCTTGTCGACCAGCACCCGGTCGCCGATCTTGATGGTCTGCTCCATCGACCCGGACGGGATGACGAACGCCTGGAGCAGGAACGTCTTGAGCACCAGCGCGATCAGCAGGGCCACCATGACCAGCAGCGGCACCTCCCTGGCGAGCGAGCGGCGGCGCTTGCGCTTGACCTTGCGGGCCAGTTTGCGGCGCTCGATACGAGTGCTGCCGCCGCCGGGCGGTCCGCCGTACGCGCCGTCGCCCGTGCCGCTTCCCGGGGCGCCGCCCGTGCCGGAGCCCGCCGCGCCCGTCACCGGGGCGGCGCGGTGGTGGCCGTAGCGGGGCCGCCCGCGGTTACCCATGGTGACCCGCGGCGGGTGCGGGGACGGCGGCGAAGGTCGCGGGGCGGTTGAGCCGGGTCCAGTGGCCGAACGGCCAGCCGATCCACTCGGCCCGGCCGATCACCTTGCCGAGCGGTACGGTGCCGCCGCCCGGTTCCCCGAGGTGGTCCCGTGAGTCGCGGGAGTCGTCGCGGTGGTCGCCCATCACCCACAGCCTTCCGTCCGGCACCACGATGTCGAAAGGTACCCGCGAGGGGGCGTCGCCGGGGAAGAGGTAGCCCTCGTCCAGCGGGCGGCCGTTGACCAGCAGCCTGCCCTGCTTGTCGCAGCAGGTGACGCGGTCGCCGCCGATGCCGATGACGCGCTTCACGTAGTCCGTCCCACCCTGCTGAGTGAACGATCCGTCGCCGTCGAAGACGATCACGTCCCCGCGCCGCGGATGGCCGCCGAAACGGTACGCAAGCTTGTTGACCAGCACCCGGTCGCCGACCCGCAGCGTGTTCTCCATGGAGCCGCTGGGCACTTGGAAGGGCTGCACGACATACGTGCTCACCAGCAGCAGCGCGACGACGCAGCCGACCGCGAGCAGCACCGTACGCCGCCACTCCGCCCACCAGCGCGGCACGGCCTCGCGCACGAGGACCCGCATCGGGAACCGGGATCCGGGACCCGCCGCGTCGCGTCCTGACACGACGAAACGCGACCGCTCCTCCGTATCCGCCTCGTCGGCGGGAGAGGAACGGTCGCGTTCCGGAAGTGTCGCTTCGCTGTCCATCGAGGCCAGAGCTTATCCGGCCTTCCCATGGATCAGTTGTCGCGCTTCTCCTTGATCTTCGCGGCCTTGCCGCGCAGCTCACGGAGGTAGTACAGCTTCGCGCGACGGACGTCACCGCGGGTGACGACCTCGATCTTCTCGACGATCGGGGTGTGCACGGGGAACGTGCGCTCGACGCCGACGGAGAAGCTGACCTTGCGGACCGTGAAGGTCTCGCTGATGCCCGCGCCCTGGCGGCGGATGACAACACCCTTGAACTGCTGCACACGGGAGCGGTTGCCCTCGATGACGCGCACGTGGACGTTGACGGTGTCGCCGGGGCGGAAGGCCGGGACGTCGGTGCGCAGCGAGGCGCTGTTGACGCTGTCGATCAGGTTGGGCATGAGATTCTGCTTCCTCGCCGATG
The DNA here is from genome assembly GCF_044753885.1 of Streptomyces sp. NPDC093221. Lineage (NCBI taxonomy): Bacteria > Bacillati > Actinomycetota > Actinomycetes > Kitasatosporales > Streptomycetaceae > Streptomyces > Streptomyces sp. NPDC093221. Next base: position 107,075 of record NZ_JBIVOA010000002.1, read on the forward strand.
CCACAGGTCATCGACGGAATGTCGCGATGCGGATTTGCCAAAAAATGGGGTGCCGCCGCGTCGGACGGACGTCGTTCCCCCTGTGGCAGGGGCGCGCGCCGGACGGACAGCAGCGGCTCATTCTTCCACGGCCTCCGGGCTGGGCCCAAATCGGCCGTCGGGGCCGGGGCCCCAGCCGAGGATGGAGAGCATCTCGCGGTCCTTCTTGTCGAAGGCCGCGGGGTCGCAACGCTCCACCAGGTCGGGCCGGTTGGCGACGGTACGGCGCAGCGCCTCGTCCCGCCGCCAGCGCGCGACCTTGCCGTGGTGGCCGCTGAGCAGCACGTCGGGGATGCCGCGCCCGCGCCACTGCGGCGGCTTGGTGTAGACCGGGCCCTCCAGCAGATTGGCCATCGGTCCCGGCGCGAAGGAGTCGTCGCGGTGCGACTCGGCGTTGCCGAGGACGCCGGGCAGCAGCCGGGCCACCGCCTCGGTGATCACCAGGACCGCCGCCTCGCCGCCGGCCAGCACGTAGTCGCCGATGGAGACCTCGTGGACCGGCAGCCGGGCCGCGTACTCGTCGGTGACGCGGGTGTCGATGCCCTCGTAGCGGGCGGGTGTGAAGATCAGCCAGGGGCTGGCGGAGAGTTCGACGGCGAGCGCCTGGCTGAAGGGCCGGCCGCTGGGGGTGGGGACGACGAGCGCGGGACAGTGGGCGCCCGCCTCGTAGCCGTCGGCGAGGGTCTGGTCGAGCGCCTCGCCCCAGGGGCCGGTCTTCATGACCATGCCGGGTCCGCCGCCGTACGGGGTGTCGTCCACCGTGTTGTGCCGGTCGTACGCCCACCCGCGCAGGTCGTGCACCCGCACGTCGAGCCGCCCGCTCGCCCGCGCCTTGCCGACCAGCGAGACGTTCAGCGGCTCCAGGTACTCGGGGAAGATCGTGACGACGTCGATCCGCATGTCACACGCCGCCCGCGTCGTCGCCGGACGTGGCGTCGGCATCAGTGGCGCCGTCATCCGTGGCGCCGCCGGACGTGGCGCCGCCCGCGCCCTCGCCGGACGTCGCCACTTCCGCGTCGGCCTCGTCCAGCAGCCCTGGCGGCGGGTCGATCACCGCGCGCTGCTCCTCCAGGTCGATCTCCGGCACGATCTCGCCGACGAACGGGATGAGCACCTCGGTGCCGTCAGGCCGCCGGACGATCAGCAGGTCCTGGTACGGGAGATGGCTGATCTCGGCGATCCGGCCGACCTCGCGCCCGTCGACCGTCACGACGTCGAGGTCGATGAGCTGATGGTCGTAGAACTCCTCGGGGTCCTCCGGCGTCTGCTCCGGGTCGACCTCGGCGATCAGCAGCGTATTGCGCAGCGCTTCGGCGGCGGTGCGGTCGGCGACGCCCTCGAAGCGCAGCATCAGCCGGCCGCTGTGCACGCGTCCGGTGGCGATGGTCAGCGGGCCCGTGGCGGCCGGGTCGGTGGCGAGGACGGCTCCGGGCGCGAGCCGCAACTCCGGCTCGTCGGTCCGCACCTCGACGCTGACCTCGCCCTTGATGCCGTGGGCGCGGCCGATCCTGCCGACTACCAACTGCATGTACGGCTCACTCTCCGACTCCGGAACAGGGATGAAAAGGGTACGAACGCGGCGCGGGCCGGGAGCGGCGACTGCCACCCCCGGCCCGCGCCGGTGTTCTCTGTGTCGGCCCGCTCAGCGAACCTGGTCCACGTCGACGAGGTCGACACGGACACCACGGCCGCCGAGGGCGCCCACGACGGTACGCAGCGCGCGGGCGGTACGGCCGTTGCGGCCGATCACCTTGCCGAGGTCGTCGGGGTGCACCCGGACCTCGAGCACGCTGCCGCGACGCAGGGTGCGCATACCCACGTGCACATCGTCAGGATTGTCGACGATGCCCTTCACGAGGTGCTCAAGGGCCTCCTCGAGCATGCTCAGGCCTCGGTCGACTCGGCCGCGGCCGGAGCCTCGGCGGTGTCATCGGCCTTCTTCTCGGACTTCTCGGACTTCTTCGCCTTCGGGGTGATCGCCTCACCCTTGGGCTCGTCCGCGCTGTCCTTGGCGGCGGCCTCGAAGAGGGCGCGCTTGTCGGCCTTCGGCTCGGCGACGAGCAGCGGTGCCGGGGCGTCGAGGCCCTTGTACTTCTGCCAGTCGCCGGTGAGCTTCAGGATGGCGAGCACGGGCTCGGTCGGCTGGGCGCCGACGGAGAGCCAGTACTGCGCGCGGTCCGAGTCGACCTCGATGCGCGAGGGGTTCTGCACCGGGTGGTACAGGCCGATCTCCTCGATGGCCCGGCCGTCACGGCGGGTACGGGAGTCGGCGACGACGATGCGGTAGTGAGGCGAACGGATCTTGCCCAGACGCTTCAGCTTGATCTTGACTGCCACGGGAGTGGGTTCTCCTGGAATTGACGTGTTTGGGCACGGCGGACTTCCACGTGGGGTTGTGGGAGTCGTCGCGCCCGGTGGACGCGTCAGCCGAAGGAGAGAGGGTTCCTGCACGGCTGTCGAGTTCTCGACTGGACATTCTGCCACACTCAGCCGACCCCGACGACCTCCGGGATCCGGAACGGCTGCCCGCAGGCCCCGCACATGATGGGCGCCTGGGCCAGCACCGACGGGACGACCCGGACATTGCGCCCGCAGTCGCACACGGCCTTGACCCGTACCCCGCCGCCCGACGAGCCGTGCCTGGCGGCCGGCCCGCGGAAGGAGCGTGCGGTGTCGGCGGTGGTGGCCACGGTGTGCGCCTTGAGGGCGCGCTGTAGCCGGTCGATGGTGACCCGGTAACGCTTCCGGGTGTCCGGGCGCATCACCACGAGGGAGAAGCCGCTGCTCGGGTGCGGCTCCTCCGCGTGATCGAGGCCCATTTCGTCGGCGATGGCCAGGAATCGGCGGTTGTGGTAGCGGCCGGCACGCGAGGTGTCACGGATTCCGCGGGCAGCGGCGATCCCGTGCACGGCCTCGTGCAGCAGCCTTTCGAAGGAGAGCGCGTTGCCGCAGGCGGACGACGACTCTCCGATCAGGGACTCGGGCGCGGCCAGGTCGGGCAGCTCGGGATGGTGCCGTTGAATATCGGCCCAGGCGACTGCCAGCTCGGCGGCGAGAACAGGTGGTGTCGTGCTCACGCCGTGACAACGAGCCGGGCGCTCCCGGTGTTCCGATACCGGGCTACCGTAAATAATTTGCACTGATCGGTCAGTTCCGGATGATGCGCATGACGAAGGGCGGGTGTGCAGGTCTGTGGAGAACCCGCGCACCCGCCCCATCGACGGACGATTCACATATAACGCACGCCGCTTTTCGGTCAGCGGACGCGAGCGGCCTCAGTAGGCGCGCGCGACGATCGCCAGCGTGCCCGGAGTGTCGTCGGCGTCCGGCACCGAACCGTCGGGCGCGACCAGGCAGCGTACGGAAACGCCCTGCTCAGCCAGCTTGGCCTCGCCCTCGGGACCGAGGTCGGCCCAGGGGATGCGGGCCCAGCCGGTGGCGGCGGCCTCGGCGGCCTCCTCGATCGTCGTGACGTCCACGGTGCGGGACGTCCGGCGCTCGCGGGACTCGCGCAGCAGCGTCGCCTGGTCCTCTTCGAGCACCTTGGGCAGCAGGTCGGCCAGGGTGTCGATCGCGACCGGCTCCTTGCCGCCGGGAATCCGGCGGGCCAGCATCGCGGTGCCCGCCTCTAGGTCGCGCGGCCCGATCTCGACGCGGACGGGCACGCCCTTCAGCTCCCAGTCGACCGCGCGGCGGCCGAAGGGGGTGTCGGTGCGGTCGTCCACGTGCACGCGCAGCCCGGCCGCGCGCAGCGTCTCGCCGATCTCCCGCACCTTGGCGACGACCGCCTCGTCGCCCTTGATCGCCAGCACCACGACCTGGGTCTGCGCGAGCCTCGGCGGCACCCGCAGCCCGTTGTCGTCGCCGTGCGTCATCACCAGGGCGCCGATCATCCGCGTCGTGCTGCCCCAGGACGTCTGCCAGACGTGCTCCTGCGTGCCGTCCTTCGACAGGTACTGCGTGTGGAACGCCTTGGCGAAGTTCTGCCCCAGTTCGTGGCTGGTGCCGAGCTGGAGCGCCTTGCCGTCACCCATCATCCCTTCCAGGGTGAGGGTGTTGATCGCGCCCGCGAACCGCTCCTTGGCGGTCTTGCGGCCGAGGACGACGTCCATCGCCAGCACGTTCTCCATGAAGTCCGCGTAGACGTCCTTCTGGATCCGGGCGGCGTAGGCGCGCGCGTCCTCGTACGTGGCGTGGGCGGTGTGGCCCTCCTGCCAGAGGAATTCGGTGGTGCGCAGGAACAGCCGCGGGCGCAGCTCCCAACGGACCACGTTCGCCCACTGGTTGATCAGCAGCGGCAGGTCGCGGTAGCTCTGCACCCACTTGGAGAAGTACTCGTTGATGATCGTCTCGGACGTGGGCCGGACGACGATCGGCTCTTCCAGCTCCTTGCCGCCGGCGTGCGTGACGACCGCGAGCTCGGGCGCGAAGCCCTCGACGTGCTCGGCCTCGCGCGTCAGGTACGACTGCGGGATGAAGAGCGGGAAGTACGCGTTCTGCGCGCCCGCTTCCTTGATCCGCGCGTCCATGTCCTGCTGCATCCGCTCCCACAGCCCGTAGCCGTAAGGCCGGATGACCATGGTGCCGCGCACCGGGCCGTTGTCGGCCAACTCGGCCTTGCTGATCAGGTCCTGGTACCAGCGCGGGAAATCGTCCGCCTGGGGGGTGAGAACGGGAGCCTTTGCCATGACGCAGATGTTACGGCCCCGCCCGCCCCGAGCGTGAATCGGTCCGGTCGGCCCCGGGACCGGTGCGGCGCCTGGGCGGGTAGTTCCAAAAATGGGCACTCCGGACCCTGGACGGCGTCGGGATTCAGCAGTTGTCTGGCTTTCGGGGACGCAAGCGGCAGGTACGGCACCACGGGGGCAAAACGACGGCGCACATCTGATTGGGGCGGTCGATGGCTTCTACGCTCTATCGCGGAACCAGGTCCGACGCGGAGAGCAGGGCGCGGGACTGGGCGGAGATCCAGGAAAGGATGCTCGTCCCGCTGTACGAGAGCGTGTACGACCGGCTGGAGGTCGGCGCGGACACCCGGTTACTGGGCCTCGGCTGCGGCGCGGGGCTCGCGCTGCTGCTGGCGGCGGACCGGGGCGCGGCCGTCACCGGCTTCGAGACGGACGAGCAGCGGCTGGCGCTGGCCCGCGAGCGGCTGCTTCCCGCGCATCCCTGGGGCGGACCGGCGCGCGCCCGGGGCAGGACGCGGCTGACGGCGGGTGTTCCGCACCGGCTCACCGGCGGCTTCGACCTGGTCACGGCCTTCGACCCGGCGGCTCCCGCGGCCGAGTTGCTGCCGTCGCTGTGCGCCGCCGCGGCCACGGCGGACCCGGACACCGCGATCGTCCTGGCGGGCTGGGGTCCGCCCGAGCGGTGCGCGACCTCGCGGGTCCTGCGGGTGGCGACCCGGCTGGCGGAGCCGCGCGGGCCCGCCGCCCGGGAGGTACGGCTCAGCGGCCGGGACGACCTGGAGAATCTGGCGCTCGCCGCGGGGCTGCGCCCTGACGGCTCGGGGCGGGTGTCCTGCCCCTTCGGCTACCCGGATCTGCCGAGCGCGGTGCGCGGTCTGCTCTCCACCGGGCTCTTCGACGCGGCGGTCGAGGCCACCGACCGGCAGCAGGTCGACAAGGAGATCGCCGAGGCGCTGCACCCGTACCGGCGGCCGGACGGCTCGGTGCGGATGGAGAACGTCTTCCGGTATCTGATCGTCCGCACGCCGGACGCGGGTGATCCCGGCGGAGACCGGCCCGGCGGGCAGGCCGCGCGGAGGCGGGCGTAGGTAAAATCTTGCCCCGCTCCGATAACGGGTCCGCGTCCGAACCCGCGCCGGCGTCGTATACGAAGCGGCGCACGCGGTCCGGCCGGCCCACCCGCCGAAACCGCGCGGGGCCGTAGGAATCCGGTGGTCCGCGGGCATCCGGTGGCTCGCGGGGAACCTGGCGGTCCGCGGGCATCCGGTGGCTCGCGCAGAACCAGGCGGTCCGCGGAAATTCGGTGGCTCGCCCCGCCGCGCGTCGGACAGGGTCGGCGGCATGCCCGACACTCCCCCGCCGCTCCCGGCCGCCGCCCCGACCACCGTCCGCCTGACGAAGGCCGGCCGCGAGAAGCGCCGCTATCCCGCGACCGTGCTGCACGACGACGGCGTACGCGTGACCGTACGCGCCGACTGGGCGGCGCCCGAGGCCAGGGACTTCGGCTTCGTCCGCTTCGAGCCCGGCGACGTGTTCACCGAGACCTACTGGCGCGACCGCTGGTACGCCGTGAAGGAGGTGCGCGACGGGCGCGGCTGCCTCAAGGGCTGGTACTGCGACATCGCCAGGCCCGCGCTCGTGGCCGCCGACGGCCTCACCGTCGAGGATCTGGACCTCGACCTGTGGGTGTCCGCCGACGGCACGGCCGTACTGCGCCTGGACGAGGACGAGTTCGCGGCGAGCGGCCTGCCGGGCACCGACCCCGAGGCCGCGGGGCGGGCCGTCCGCGCGCTGGACGAACTGGAGGCGCTGGCACGGGCCGGAGGGCTGCGCGGGCTGCTGGCCTGAGCGCCGGGCCCTGCGACCGCACCCCTACGGATACGGATACGGGTACGCGTACGGCGGCCGGTCGTCAGTCGGACGGCAGGCCCGGCCACTCCTCGGCGGTGAGCGCGAACCGCTCGTGGTCGCGCCACGCGTCGTTGATGAAGAGCATGCGCGGCGAGAAGCCCTCGTGGCGGAAACCGAGCCGCTTGGCCATCGCGACCGAACGGCTGTTGTCCGGCTGGACGTTGATCTCCAGGCGGTGCAGCCCGAGCCCGTTCGGATAGCTGGTGAAGCAGCGGTCCACCACCAGCCGCAGCCCCTCGCTCATCCGGCCGGTGCCGTTGTACGGCAGGTAACTGTCGTAGCCCAGCGCGGCGTTGCGGAAGCGGGCCCGCACGATGTTGGCGACATTGCACTTGCCGACCAGGCCGCCGTCCTCGTCGTTGACGATGAGGAAGGTCCGCAGCTCGCCGCCCTGCTGCCGCAGCAGCTCGTGGAAGCCGTCCGGGTCCACCGGATTCCACGGTCTGAGGTGTTCCGCCGAGCGCAGCACGGCCGCGCGGTGGGCTTCGGCGTCTGCGGGCCTGGGCTCTCGAATGGAAACGCGCATGCGCCCATCATCGCCTCCCGGACGGCGTGCGCGCCTGCGGGATGCGCACGCCGCCGGGTCCCGTCACCGGGCTCAGCCCATGAACTTCTTGAACTCGTCGGGCAGTTCGAAGTTCTCGCCGCCCGGGGGCAGACCGAACGGGCTGTCGCCCTCCTGCCCCTGGCCCTGCTGCTCGCGGCGGGCGGCGGCAGCCGCGGCCTCCGCCTTGCGCTTCATCGGGTTGCCCGACTGCCGCTTGCCCTTGGCCTGCTTCTGCTGCTTCTTCTGCCGCCCCGGACCGCCGCCCATGCCGGGCATCCCCGGCATTCCGGGCATACCGCCGCCCTGGGCCATCCGCGACATCATCTTGCGCGCCTCGAAGAACCGCTCCACCAGGCCCTTGACCGCGCTGACCTCGACGCCGGAGCCCTTGGCGATACGGGCGCGGCGCGAGCCGTTGATGATGTGCGGGTCCTGCCGCTCGCCGGGCGTCATCGACTTGATGATCGCGGCGGTGCGGTCGACGTCCTTCTCGTCCAGATTGTTGATCTGGTCCTTGATCTGGCCCATGCCCGGCAGCATGCCGAGCAGCTTGGAGATGGAGCCCATCTTGCGGACCTGCTCCATCTGGGCCAGGAAGTCGTCGAGCGTGAAGTCCTTGCCGCCCTTGCTGCTCTGCAGCTTGGCGGCCATCTTCTCGGCCTCGGCCTGGCTGAAGGTCTGCTCGGCCTTCTCGATCAGCGACAGCATGTCGCCCATGCCCAGGATCCGGGAGGCCATCCGGTCCGGGTGGAACGCGTCGAAGTCGTCCAGCTTCTCGCCGTTCGACGCGAACATGATCTGCTTGCCGGTGACGTGCGCGATCGACAGCGCGGCGCCGCCTCGGGCGTCGCCGTCCAGCTTGGACAGCACCACGCCGTCGAAGCCGACGCCGTCGCGGAACGCCTCCGCGGTGTTGACCGCGTCCTGGCCGATCATCGCGTCGACGACGAAGAGGATCTCGTCGGGGCGTACGGCGTCGCGGATGTCCGCGGCCTGCCGCATCAGCTCCTCGTCGACACCGAGGCGGCCCGCGGTGTCGATCACGACGATGTCGTACTGCTGGGTCTTCGCGAACTCGATGGAGTCCCCGGCGACCTTGACGGGGTCGCCCACCCCGTTGCCCGGCTCGGGCGCGTAGACGGCGACGCCCGCGCGCTCGGCGACGACGCTGAGCTGGTTGACGGCGTTGGGGCGCTGGAGGTCGCAGGCGACCAGCAGCGGGGTGTGTCCCTGGCCCTGGAGCCACTTGCCGAGCTTTCCTGCGAGCGTCGTCTTACCGGCGCCCTGGAGGCCCGCGAGCATGATCACGGTCGGCGGCTGCTTGGCGAACCTCAGGCGGCGGGTCTCGCCGCCGAGGATGCCGACCAGTTCCTCGTTGACGATCTTGACGATCTGCTGCGCGGGATTGAGCGCCTTGGAGACCTCCGCGCCCAGGGCGCGCTCCTTGACGTTCGCGATGAAGGAGCGCACCGCGGGGAGGGCGACGTCGGCTTCGAGCAGCGCGATCCGGATCTCGCGCGCGGTGGCATCGATATCCGCCTCGGACAGACGGCCTTTGCCCCGGAGGTTTTTGAAGGTTGCTGCAAGGCGGTCGGAGAGGGTATCGAACACGTCGGTCGTGGATCCTCGCGTCGGGGGTGGGCGGTGGTCGTCCTCAAGGGTACTTGGCCGACCCCCGTTCGGTTCGCCCCGGATTCATTGTCGCCGCCGTGACCGCGATTCATTGCCGCCGCGACCGCCCCGTCACCGCAGCGCCTTCTCGACCTGGCGGGCCACCTCGGCCGCGCGGGCGGGCGGCAGCGGCTCGCCGTCCTTGCCGACGACGTAGAAGGCGTCGACCGCGTTCGCGCCCAGGGTGGAGATGCGCGCGGAGCGGACGGTGACGGCGGTGGCGGTCAGGGCGAGGCCGATGCGGTGCAGCAGGCCGGGGGCGTCGTGGGCGCGGACTTCGAGGACGGTGGCGGTCTGCGAGGTGCCGCCGGGGGCGACGCTGACGCGGGGCGGCGGCGGGGTGATGCCGCGCCGCCGCGGATAGGCGGCCTCCCGCTCGGCGAGCCTGGCCTCGATGTCCAGGGTGCCCTCGACGGCGCGGGCGAGGTCGGCGCGGAGCCTGGCGGCCTCGGGCAGCGCGCCGTACTCGGCGGAGACCCGCCAGGTCAGCAGCGCGATCGGGCCCTCGCCGAGGGGGTCGACGGCGCGCAGGTCGGCGGCTCTGACGGTGAGCCGGTGCAGGGCGAGGACGCCCGCGGCCTGGGCGACCAGGCCGGGCCGGTCGGGGACGGCGAGGACGAGTTCCACGCCCAGCGCCTCGTCCTGGGCGTCGCCCTCGGCCTCGGGCTCGGTGTGGGCGTGCAGCGCCAGCACCGGGCCGCCGGTGCGGGCGGCCTCGATGACCAGGCGTTCCTCCTCGGCGGTGGGCTCGCGGTCGGCGACCTGCGGCAGCGCGCCGCTGTCGAGCGCCCCGGCGACCCGGTCGACCAGGTCGGCCAGGAGCGAGGCCCGCCAGGTGCTCCAGGCGGCGGGCCCGGTGGCCAGCGCGTCGGCCTCGGTGAGGGCGGCGAGCAGTTCCAGCGTGGAGGTGTCCCGTACGGTCTCGGCGACCGACCGGATGGTCTCGGGGTCGTCGAGGTCGCGGCGGGTCGCGGTGTCGATGAGCAGCAGGTGGTGGCGGACCAGCAGGGCGAGGGTGTCGACGTCGGCCTCGTGGAAGCCGATCCGGGTGGCGACGTCGCGGGCGATGACCTCGCCCGCCTCGCTGTGGTCGCCGGGCCAGCCCTTGCCGATGTCGTGCAGCAGCGCGGCGGTCAGCAGCAGGTCGGGGCGGCCGACGCGGCGGGTCAGCTCGGCGGCCTGCACAGCGGTCTCGACCAGGTGCCGGTCGACGGTGAAGCGGTGTACGGCGTTGCGCTGCGGGCGGCAGCGGACCCGCTCCCAGTCGGGCAGGAGCCGGGTGATCAGCCCTTCGGCCTCCAGCGCCTCCCAGACCTGGACGGTGGACTCACCGGCGCCCAGCAGCGTCACGAGCTGTTCGCGGGCCTCCCCCGGCCACGGCACGGGCAGCGGCTTGGCCGACGCGGCGAGCCTGCGGACGGCGTGCAGCGACAGCGGCAGCCCGGCCTGGGCCGCGGCCGCCGCGGCGCGCAGCGCCAGTACGGGGTCGCGGTCGGGTCTGGCGGCCAGCGCCAGCACGGCCTCGCCCTCCTGCTCCACGACGCCGTCGGCCAGCGGTACGCGCTCGGGGGTGTGGACGGCGGCGGGGGTCGTACGGCCGCGGCCGAGCAGTCCGCGGCGGCGGGGCCGCTGCTGGCGTGAGCGCAGGACACGGCCGACCTCGCGCCAGGTGACGTCGGAGGCGTACGCGATCCGCCGGGCGGCCTCGTAGACCTGGCGCAGCAGCGCGTCGGCGTCGAGCAGGCCGAGCGCGTCGGCTACCTGGTCCTGCTCCTGGAGGGCGAGCCGGTCGGTGGCGCGGCCGGTGGCCAGGTGCAGGGCGTCGCGGGCGTCCAGCAGGGTGGTGCGGGCCTCTTCGAGGCCCTCGCGGGGCGCGTCGGCGAGCCAGGAGGCGGCGACGGCCCGCAGGGCGGTGGCGTCGCGCAGGCCGCCGCGGGCCTCCTTGAGGTCGGGTTCCAGCAGGTACGACAGCTCGCCCTGGCGTTCGGCGCGCTCCTGGCACATCTCGTGCAGCGCGGGCAGCCGCTTGGGTGCCTGATTGCGCCAGTCGGCCAGGACGCTGCTGCGCAGGGCCGCGGTGAGCGCGGAGTCGCCCGCGATGTGCCGGGCGTCGAGCAGGCCGAGCTGGACCTTGAGGTCCTCCCCCGCGGTCTGCCGGGCCTCCGCCGGGGTGCGTACCGAGTGGTCCAGGGCCAGGCCGAGGTCCCAGACCGGGTACCAGATGCGGTCCGCGAGGGCCGCGACGGTCTTCTGCGAGTCGTGCAGCAGCACCAGGTCGAGGTCGCTGCGCGGTGACAGCTCGCCGCGCCCGTAGCCGCCGACGGCCAGCAGGGCGAAGCCCGTGGTGCCGGTGGCCGCCGCGGCCTCGGTGGCGAGCTGCGCGAGCCACTGGTCGGTGAGGGCGGCCAGGGCCGCACGGCGCGGCGGCCCGGACCGCGCCTCCTCGTTGAGGAGACGCAGCCGGGCCGCCGCGTAACTGCTGTCCTGCGCTTCGACGCTGTCGGTCACTCGTTCTCCACGCTGGGGGCCAATGGTGTGGTCCTGGTGCCCCTCCCGGCGAACACCGCCGGTCACGGCACTAGGGCGTATCCGTAAAGTCTCGCCTGGCTGGCGGCGCCTGGCACGCACGCTCGCTGCGTTGTCGGGCTCATCCGAATAGGCCCACTATGAGGACGACCCTCCGCCTTGCGATCGCACGCACCAGACACCGCCAGCCCCGCCCTCCGGGCGGACGACGCGACTTTACGGACACGCCCTAGAGCGCGTCGGGGCCGCGCTCGCCGGTGCGGACCCTGACGGCCGTGTCGACCGGCAGACTCCACACCTTGCCGTCACCGATCTTGCCGGTTCTGGCCGCTTTCACGATCACTTCGATGAGCTGTTCGGCGTCCGCGTCCTCCGCCAGTACCTCTATGCGGATCTTCGGCACCAGGTCGACGGTGTACTCCGCGCCCCGGTAGACCTCGGTGTGTCCACGCTGCCGACCGTAGCCGCTGGCCTCGGTGACCGTGAGGCCGTGGACGCCGAACGCCTGGAGTGCTTCCTTGATCTCGTCGAGCCGGTGGGGCTTCACGACGGCGGTGATGAGCTTCACGCGTCCACCTTCTTGCTGGAGGCGTCCGCCTCGCTGTTCGCACCGGGCACGGGGACGGAGGACCGGCCGCCGACACCCGCGAAGTCGTACGCGGTCTCGGCGTGCAGGACCTGGTCGACGCCGGTGACCTCTTCGTCGTCGGTGACCCGGAAGCCCATGGTGACATCGATGAGCTTGGCGAGGATCGCGGCGCACACCAGGGAGTAGCCGAGGACCGCGCCGACGCCGATGAACTGGAGGCCGAGCTGGTGCCAGCCGCCCCCGTAGAAGACGCCCTTGGCGGTCTGGCCGACGCCGCCGGTGGCGAAGAAGCCGATGAGCAGGGAGCCGACGATGCCGCCGACCATGTGGACGCCGACGACGTCGAGCGAGTCGTCGTAGTTGAAGCGGTACTTCAGGCCGACGGCCGCGGCGCAGGCGACACCGGCGATCAGACCGACGGCGATGGCGCCGAGCGGGGAGACCGAGCCGCAGGCCGGGGTGATGGCGACCAGACCGGAGACCGCGCCGGACGCGGCGCCCAGGGTGGTGAAGGAGCCGTGCCTGATCCGCTCGTAGATCAGCCAGCCGAGCATCGCGGCGGCGGTGGCGACCTGGGTGTTGGTGAAGGCCACGGCGGCGACGCCGTCGGAGCCGAGCCAGGAGCCCGCGTTGAAGCCGAACCAGCCGAACCACAGCAGGCCGCAGCCGAGCATGACCAGCGGGAGGCTGTGCGGGCGCATCGGGTCCTTCTTGAACCCGTTGCGCTTGCCGATCACGAGGATGACTCCGAGGGCCGCGGCGCCGGCGTTGATGTGCACCGCGGTACCACCGGCGAAGTCGATGACACCCTTCTTGAACAGCCAGCCGTCGGAGGCCCACACCCAGTGCGCGACCGGGAAGTAGACGACCGTGGCCCACAGGGTGATGAACAGCGCCCATGCGGTGAACTTGACGCGGTCGGCGAGGGCGCCGCTGATCAGCGCCGGGGTGATGATCGCGAACATGAGCTGGAAGACGGCGAAGACATAGACCGGGATGCCGTATCCGGGCCAGAGCTCCGAGATACCGATACCGCGCATGCCCAGCCAGTCGGTGCCGCCCATGAAGCCGCTACCGCTGTCGAAGGCGAAACTGAATCCGTACAGCGTCCAGAGAATGGTGATGATGCCCAGACTGATAAAACTCATCATCAACATGTTCAGGGCGCTCTTGACGCGCACCATGCCGCCGTAGAAGAAGGCGAGACCTGGGGTCATCACCATCACTAGGGCGGCGCTGATCAGCATGAACGCCGTACTTCCGGTATCGAGCTTGGGCGCATCCGCGGCCAGCGTGATGATGGCTGGTGCCATCGGCGTCTCCTCGTCATCCGAACGGCCCGTGCGGGCGGTGCAAGGGTTGGGCCGGTTTTCGCCAAGAGATTCGCTCAGGCGGGTTTCCGACGATGCCGCACGGTGTTTCGGCGCCGTGACGAAGAAGTCGCGCGTGTTACGTGAAGGTGAACCGGCCGTACGTGACCGGAAGGCTGTATACGCGTGTGACGTGGGATGGGATACGAAGCGGATACGGACCGGCCACGAGTCGGGGAAGCCGGTCGGATACCCGTCGGTATACGGGACGGCCGGGACAGGCGTGACAGTAATGCCGCGTTACGCGGAGGGCCAGGCCACAGCGGACGCGGCGGCGTTTACGCGGACGCGTTGACGTGTACGGACGCGGCGACGTTCACGCGGACGCGGCGACTTCCGGGAGCTCCGCCGAGAGCCGGTCGGAGAGCGCGACGACCTCGGCGACATCGCCGTAGTCGCGTACCGCGGACTGGGTGGTCTTGCGGATACGGGTGTTGACGCGCTCGGAGCGGACCCGCTTGGCGACGGTGATGGCGTGCTCGGTGAAGTGCGCGGCCTGCTCGGGGTTCTGCTGGAGCAGGTGCACGGTGGCCATGCCCACCAGATTGAGCGCGTACGCGCGTTGGTGCACCGGGTCGTCGCTGAACAGCTCGACGGCGCGCTCCATGACGGGGTGCGCGAGGGAGGCGTACGTGGGGCTGCGGCCCGCGATGTAGGCGAGGTCGCGGTAGGAGTGCGCGTTTTCCGCGTTCAGTTCGGCCTCGTTGAAGAAGCTGATCCAGGACGGGTCCTCGGCCGGGCGGGAGTCGCTCCAGGTGTCCTCGGCCATCCGGACGGCGCGGTGGCATTTGTTGACCTGGCCCATGTTGGCGTACGCGCGGGCCTCCAGCGAGTGCAGCATCGCCTGGGTGGTGGCGGTGGCCGAATCCCGACTGCCGTACTGCGCGAGGTGGATGAGCTCCAGGGCGTCGTCCGGCCGGTCCAGGTGGATCATCTGACGGCTCATCGAGGACAGGATGAAGGCGCCGAGCGGCCGGTCGCCCGCTTCCTTGGCCGCGTGCAGCGCGAGGACCAGGTACTTCTGGGCGGTGGGCTGGAGTCCGACGTCGTAGCTCATCCATCCGGCGAGCGCGGCGAGGTCGGCGGTGATCCGGTACAGCCTGCGGGCCACGGCCTCGGGCTGCGGTTCCTGGAGCAGGTCCGTGACCTCGTGGAGCTGGCCGACGACGGCTTTGCGGCGCAGGCCGCCACCGCACTGATTGTCCCACTCGCGGAACATCACGGTGGTGGACTCCAGGAGCTGCAACTCCTGTTCCGACAGCCTTGAGGGGCGTCCCGCGGTGTCGCGGGGCGCGGTGAGCAGCGGTCCGTCGGCCCCCGATGGGCCCTGCGGGCCGCCCGCGGCGGAGCCGGTGGGCACCAGCCAGCGCTGCATGGGCTCGATGAGCGCGGGGCCCGCGGACAGCGCGAGCGAGGCGCCGAGGAAGCCGCGGCGGCCGAGCATCAGGTCGCTGCGGGAGAACTCGTTGATCAACTGGACGGTCTGCGGGCCCGCCCACGGCAGGTCGACGTCGCCGCCCGCGGCGGGCTGGTGCGCGGAGCGCAGCCCCAGGTCCTCGACGGGCACCACGCAGCCGAAGCGCTCGGAGAACAGCTCGGACAGGATGCGCGGGATGGGCTCGCGGGGCTGCTCGCCGTCGAGCCAGCGGCGCACGCGTGAGGTGTCGGTGCTGACGTGGTGGGCGCCCAACTGGCGTGCCCTGCGGTTCACCTGACGGGCCAGCTCGCCCTTGGACCAGCCGCTGCGCACGAACCAGGAGGTCAACTGCGCGTTGGGCTGCTTCTCTTGTGTGCCGCCCACGGTCAAGCCCCCATCCGAACTAGCTCAACCCTTTGGATACCAGGGCTGGTTGAGTCCTGTCGACACCGCACGCACCGCCGTAGGCATGCCTGCGGCACAACCGAGCAGGCGTGCGGACGGCCCTCGTCGGCCTACGAACCGAAAGTAATCCTACGATCACCCGTCCGCGACCGTTGTTGCGGAAACGCCACCATTCGCCACCCCTTCGAATGAACTCGACTATGGCGACAGGCGATTCACTTGACACATGCCGGTCGGACGAGGTCAGGCGGGTGCGTAACCATCGGGCGCGGCGATCCGTTGGAGGTGTCATGGTGTTCACGATCGGCAGCATGCGGGAGATCCGGCAGCAGCGGACCGGAGGGCGGTCCGGGGTTCGGCCCGGCGCGCGCCGGCGAACGCGCGCCGCCGTGTGCACCACTGTCGCGGAGTACACGGGGTTGTGCGGCTGGGCCGTGGTGCCCGGTGCGCGGGCCACGCGCGGCGGCGGTTCGTGCTCGTGCGGCGCGGACGACTGCAAGGAGCCGGGCGCGCATCCGCTGCCCTTCGCCGACGAGATCCCTGCGGGCACCACGCTTGAGCGGGCCGCCCATGCCTGGTCACAGGTGCCGGGGGCCGCGGTGCTGCTGCCCGCGGGGCGGACCTTCGACGTGCTCGACGTGGCCGAGGCGTCCGGGCGCCGGGCGCTGGTACGGCTGGAGCGGATGGGACTGCGGCTCGGTCCGGTCCTGCTGACGCCGACGGGGCGCGCGCAGTTCTTCGTCGCGCCGGGCGCCGCCGCCGAGCTGCCGCACCTGCTCTACCGGATGGGCTGGGACGACGCGCGCCTCGACCTGCGCTGCCTGGGCCCCGGCGACCATGTGACGGCTCCCCCGTCCGACCTCGGCGGCCACGGCCCGGTCCGCTGGCTGCGCGAGCCGGTCCTCGACTCGGCCGCCCAGCCCCCCGAGGCCCGCCTCCTGCTCGGCACTCTGGCGTACGTCAGCCACCGCGACAGCGCCTTCGCCTGAGCCCTGCCGTCCCGCTCGGCGCTCGGCGCTCGCTCCTCACCGCCTGCCGCCTGCCGCCTGCCGCCTGCCGCCTGCCGTACACAACCAGGTACGAGTAAGGGACGCCCACCTGGGTGAGCGCCCCTTACCGCAGCCGTACGACGGGCCCTAGTCCCCGATGAGCGCGTCCACGAAGGCGCCCGGCTCGAACGGGGCAAGGTCGTCGGCGCCCTCGCCGAGGCCGATGAGCTTGACCGGGACGCCCAGCTCGCGCTGGACGGCGACGACGATGCCGCCCTTGGCGGTGCCGTCGAGCTTGGTGAGGACGATGCCGGTGATGTCGACGACCTCGGCGAAGACGCGGGCCTGGACGAGGCCGTTCTGGCCGGTGGTGGCGTCGAGGACGAGCAGCACCTCGTCGACCGGGCCGTGCTTCTCCACGACGCGCTTGACCTTGCCCAGTTCGTCCATCAGGCCGGTCTTGGTGTGCAGGCGGCCCGCGGTGTCGATGAGCACCGCGTCGGCGCCCTCGGCGATGCCTTCCTTGACCGCGTCGAAGGCGATGGAGGCGGGGTCGCCGCCCTCGGGGCCGCGTACCGTACGCGCCCCGACGCGCTCGCCCCAGGTCTGGAGCTGGTCGGCGGCGGCGGCGCGGAAGGTGTCGGCCGCGCCGAGCACGACGCTGTGGCCGTCGGCGACCAGCACGCGGGCGAGCTTGCCCGTGGTGGTGGTCTTGCCGGTGCCGTTGACGCCGACGACCATCAGGACGGCCGGGGACGTCTCGTGGCTCTCGGTGTGCAGGGTGCGGTCCAGCTCCGGGTCGAGGAGCGTGATCAGCTCCTCACGGAGCAGCCCGCGCAGCTCGTCCGGGGTCCGGGTGCCGAGCACCCGCACGCGGGTGCGCAGCCGCTCCACCAGTTCCTGGGTGGGCGCGACGCCGACGTCCGCGGTGAGCAGGATCTCCTCGATCTCCTCCCACGTGTCCTCGTCGAGGCGTTCGCGGGAGAGCAGCGTGAGCAGGCCCTTGCCCAGCGAGTTCTGCGAGCGCGACAGGCGTGAGCGCAGCCGGACGAGGCGTCCCGCCGTGGGCTCCGGCTGTTCGAGCACCGGCGCCTGGGGGACCTGCACCTCCTCCACGGCGTCGGGCGCGGCGGTCGCGCCGGGCAGGGCGACCTCTTCGATGGTCCTGCGGGGCTCCTCCCGCGGGGCCTCGGCCTCGTCACCGACGTGCGGTTCCGCGGGAGGCGCGGTGACGGACGGGCTGCTCGGCGGCGTCGGCGGGAGCTGCCGCTTCTTGCGGCGGCTGCCGACGACCAGTCCACCGGCGCCGAGGATCACGACCAGGGCGATGACTACGGCAAGGACGACGATTTCCATGGTTTCTTTCGGAGCCTTTCACCAGGTCAGGGCGTGTGCATGCTAGCCCACCGACGCTCGGGACCACCGAGGCGTCACGGCTCGGTCAGGCACACGCGCACGTCAACCGTACGGGAAACCCCTCGCCCGCCCAGGACCCGCGCCCGTATCCGCGCCGCGCGGGCGGCGCGCGGGCGCCGAGCGAGCGGCGAGCGAGCGCCGCGCGAGCGGCGGACCGCGGCCTTCCCGGCCCGCCCCAGCCGTCCCCGGACCGTCGCGGCCCTGTGAATCTGACGCTGCGTCAGCTAATCTCCGGTCGCCCGCATCCGGCGAAGGGGGCCGTCCGCCATGACCGTGACCGTCGTGCGCATGAATCTGATCGATCCGGGGGCCGAGCCGAAGGCACTCGGCGCACGGTACCGGGCGGCCCTGGAGATGGCCAGGTACGCCGACGAGCACGGTGTCACCACCGTGCAGACCGAGGAGCACCACGGCGCGGAGAACAACTGGCTCTCGGCGCCGCTGGCCTTCGCGGGAGCGGTGCTCGGCGCCACCAGCCGGATCTCGGTGACGGTGTCCGCGCTGATCGGGCCGCTGCACGACCCGCTGCGGCTGGCGGAGGACCTGGCCGTACTGGACCTGGTCAGCGGCGGGCGGCTGGTCACGGTGGCCGGGATCGGCTACCGCCCGGAGGAGTACGCGGCCTTCGGCCAGGACTGGCACCGGCGCGGCGCCCTCCAGGACGAGGTGCTCGATACGCTGATCGCGGCCTGGACCGGCGAGCCCTTCGACTACCGCGGCCGGACCGTACGCGTCACGCCCCGTCCGTACTCCCGGCCGCATCCGCCGCTGCTGATCGGCGGCAGCTCACGGGCCGCGGCCCGCAGGGCGGCCCGGCTCGGCCTGCCGTTCTTCCCCAGCGCGCACCTGCCGGAGCTGGCGGCGTACTACGAGGAGCGGCTGGCCGCGTACGGCACGGAGGGCTGGTGCCTGATGCCCCCTGCCGACGTGCCGCTGCTGCACATCGCGGAGGACCCGGACCGGGCCTGGGCCGAGTACGGCGGGCACCTGCTGCACGAGGCGCGTACCTACGCGTCCTGGCAGTCGGGCGACATCCACTCGGCGGTCCGCTCGGCCGCGTCGGGAGTGGCGGAGCTGCGCGCGGAGGGCGTCTACCGGATCGTCACACCGGCGCAGTGCGTCGCCCTCGCCGAGGCGGGCGGTGACCAGGCGAGCCTGGTGCTGCACCCGCTGTGCGGGGGCATGCCCGTCGACGAGGGCTGGCGGAGCCTGCGGCTGCTCGCGGAGCAGGTGCTCCCCAAGCTCGCCGCGTAGCCTCCGGGGACCGCGGCCCGGCACCCGGCACTCGGCACTCGGCACTCGGCACTCGGCACTCGGCACCCGGCACCCGGCACCCGGCACCCGGCACCCGGCACCCGGCGAGCTTGGCGCCCGGCTATCCCATCTCCTCCAGCGTCTTGCCCTTCGTCTCCTTCACGAACACCAGCACGAACGGGATGGAGAGCGTCGCGAAGCACGCGTAGATGACGTACGTGCCCGACAGATTCCAGTCCGCCAGGCTCGGGAAGCTCGCGGTGATGGCCCAGTTGGCGATCCACTGCGCGGAGGCGGCGACGCCGAGCGCCGCGGCCCGGATCTTGTTGGGGAACATCTCGCCGAGGAAGACCCAGACGATGACGCCCCACGACAGGGCGAAGAAGAGCACGAAGCAGTGGGCGGCGATCAGGGCGACCGTGCCCTCGGTGTTCGGCAGGGTGGCACCGGACTTGGACGAGAAGGCCCACGCCTCCAGGGCGAGCGCGACGGCCATGCCGGTGGAGCCGATCAGCGCCAGCGGCTTGCGGCCGATCCGGTCCACGAAGATCATCGCGATCACCGTGCCGATGATGTTCACGATCGACGTGGTGAAGGAGTAGAAGAACGAGCTGCTGGGGTTGATGCCGACCGACTGCCAGAGCGTGGACGAGTAGTAGAAGGCCACGTTGATGCCGACGAGCTGCTGGAAGACCGACAGGCCGATACCGATCCAGACGATCGGCAGGAAACCGCCGCGGGAGCCGAGCAGGTCCTTGAAGGTCGACTTGTGCTCGCGCCGCATGGCGGTCTCGATCTCGGCGACACGGGCGTCCAGGTCGGTGTCCGAGCCCTCGACATCGGCGAGTACGGCCTTGGCGTCCTGCTCGCGCCCCACGGAGATCAGGAAGCGCGGCGATTCGGGGATCGCGAACGACAGCAGCCCGTAGACCACCGCGGGGATGACCATCACACCGAGCATGACCTGCCACGCCTCCAGGCCGACGATGTGGCCGCGCTGGTCGCCGTGGGCGCCCTTGAGGATGGCGTAGTTGACGAGCTGTGAGACCGCGATGCCGAGCACGATGGCGGCCTGCTGGAACGAGGCGAGCCTGCCGCGGTAGGCGGGCGGCGAGACCTCGGCGATGTAGGCCGGGCCGATGACCGAGGCCATGCCGATCGCGAAGCCGCCGATGATCCGCCACAGGGCCAGGTCCCACAGCGCGAAGGGCAGTGCCGAGCCGACGGCGCTGACGGTGAACATCACCGCGGCGATCTGCATGCAGCGGATACGGCCGATCCGGTCGGCGATCCGGCCCGCGGTCGCGGCGCCGATGGCACAGCCGATCAGGGCGATGGCGATGACCTGGGCGAGCGTGCCGGAGCCGATGTTGTACTTGTCACGGATGGCCTCGACGGCGCCGTTGATGACGGAGCTGTCGTAGCCGAAGAGAAAGCCGCCCATGGCGGCGGCGGCCGTGATGAAGATGATGTGGCCGATGTGCTCCGGCAGCGGGTTGTGATCTGCCGAGGCGGAGGCTCGTGCGGTGCTGGTCAAGATGGCTCCTCGGGCTCGGCGGTGAGCCCTCACATGAGGGTCTGGATCTTCGAGTGTCAGCCGACGCGTCGGTCACCACCACTCGGGAACCGGGCCTGACCCGGAGCCCTACGCGGCCGGCTGCTTGCCGTTCCGCAGCCGTTGGCTGATCACCTTGGAGACACCGTCGCCCTGCATCGATACGCCGTACAGGGCATCGGCGACCTCCATCGTCCGCTTCTGGTGCGTGATCACGATGAGCTGCGAGCTCTCCTGAAGCTCCTCCATGATCCGGATGAGCCGCTGGAGATTGGTGTCGTCCAGCGCGGCCTCGACCTCGTCCATCACATAGAACGGACTCGGCCGTGCCTTGAAGATCGACACCAGCATCGCCACCGCGGTCAGCGAGCGCTCACCGCCCGACAGGAGCGACAACCGCTTGACCTTCTTCCCGGGCGGACGCGCCTCAACCTCCACACCTGTGGTCAGCATGTTGTCCGGGTCGGTGAGCAGCAGCCGACCCTCCCCACCTGGGAAAAGCCGCGAGAAGACGCCCTCGAACTCGCGGGCGGTGTCATGGAAGGCGGCGGTGAAGACCTGCTCCACCCGCTCGTCCACGTCCTTGATCACCTGGAGCAGGTCGGCCCGCGTCCTGCGCAGGTCCTCCAGCTGCTCGGTGAGGAATTTGTGCCGCTCCTCCAGCGCCGCGAACTCCTCAAGCGCGAGCGGGTTGACCTTGCCGAGCTGGGCGTACGCCTTCTCCGCCGCCTTCAGCCGCTTCTCCTGCTCGGGGCGGTGGTACGGGCGCGGCTGGTTGCGCGGGTCCTCCGGGTCCTCGGGCAGGATCTCGCCCTCGGCGGGCGGCGACGGCGGCACGAGCTGGTCGGGGCCGTACTCCGCGACGAGCCCCGCGGGCTCCATGCCGTGCTCCTCCAGCGCCTTGGCCTCCAGCTGCTCGATCCGCATGCGCTTCTCCGCGCCCAGCACCTCGCCCTTGTGGACGTCGCCGGTCAGCCGGTCCAGCTCGCTCTTCAGGTCCCGGCCGCGCCGCCGCTCCTGGCCCAGCTCCGCCTCGCGCTCCGCCCTCGCGTGCTCGGCGGCGGCCCGCTCCTCCTCGGCGCGGCCCAGCGAGATCTGGACGCAGTCCAGCAGCGCGCGGGCGCCCTCCACCACGGCTGCCGCGACGGACGCCTCGTAGGCGAGCCGGGCCCTGCGCTGCTGGGCGCGGGCCCGGGTCTCGCGCTCGGCGCGCGCCGCCCGGTCCAGGCCGTCGGCCCGGCCCGCCAGTCCCTTGACCCGCTCCTCGTGCGTACGGACCTGGAGCCGCGCCTCCATCTCGGTCTGCCGGGCGTTCGCGCCGTCGGCGGACAGCCGGTCCCGTACGGAGGTGTCCGGCTCCTCCTCGCCGGGCTCCTCCTCGGCCTCGCTCAGCCGGTACGACAGCTCCTCGAACTCCTCGCGGGCCGCCGCCAGCGCCTCCTCGGAGCGGCCCACGGCCGCGGCGGCCCGGTCCGCCTCCCCCGCCGCCGCCCTGGCCTGGCCGCCGAACCGGCCCAGCTGCTGCGCGACCGAGGACTTCTCCTTCTCCGCCGCGCGGCGCAGCTGGGTCAGCGCCTCGACCTCGCGCGTCGCCACCGCCCGGCGCTCCTTGGCGTCCTGCTGCTCGGCCGCCAGCGCCGCACAGCGCGCGTCGAGCTGTTCCAGTTCGGCCGTCGCCTCGTCCACCTGCGCCTGCACTTCCAGCAGGCTGGGCGCCTTCGCCGAGCCGCCCTGCGCGAGATGCGCGGACAGCACATCGCCCTCCGCGGTCACCGCGGTCAGCTCGGGACGCCGTCCGACCAGTGCCTCGGCCTCCTCCAGCGACTCCACGACGACGATCCCGTCCAGCAGCCGCCGCACCGCGGGCAGCAGTTCCCCGTCCGCGGCGACCAGTTCCACGGCCCACCGCGCCTGCCCGGGCAGCCCTGCGGCCTCCGGCCTCGGACCCGGCACACCGGCGCCCGCCGTCGCCGCCGGAAGGCGACCCCCGTCACCGGCCACGGCGGAGCCGCCGCCCGCCTGCCCCGGCAGCGCGGCACGCCGCCCGCCCGCTTCGGCCGCGTCCGGCCCCGGGTCGCCGGAAACGCCCGCGTCTGCCGGGCCCGGGCCCGACCCGCCGGGCCCCGCGCCGCCCCCGGAAACGCCCCCGCTCGCGAGGCCCTGACCGTCCCCGTCGGCCGCGTCGCGGGCGGCCTCCGTCGGCGGGCGGTGGTCGCGGGCGACGACGGGCTCGGCGGCCGGGGCCGCGAGGAGGAGGGCCGCGCGGCCCGCGTCCTCTTTGCGGAGCAGGCGCAGCGCGTCCGCGGCGGCGGAGGGGCCGGTGACCGCGACGGCGTCGGCGGCGGCACCGAGCGCGGCGGCGAGCGGGATCTCGTAGCCGGGGGTGACGCGGAGCAGCGCGGCGGCCGAGCCCAGGATGCCGGGCAGGGCGTCGCGCCCCTCGCCCGCGCTGAGCAGCGCGCCGGTGCCGTCCTTGCGGCGGAGCGACGGCGCGAGCGCGTCCCGGCGGGCGGCGACGGCGGCGCGGCGGCGCTCCGCCGCGGTGGCGGCCTCGCGCGCGGCGCTGAACGCCTCCTCCGCCGCGGCCTGTTCGCGGCGCGCGGCCTGGAACCGCTCCTCCAGCTCCGAGTCGTCGGCGTCCAGGCCGTCGACCTGCGCGCGCAGTTCCTCGTACTCGCCCTGCGCGGACTCCGCCCGGTCGCGGGCCTCGTCGCGGGCGGCGGCCAGGCGGCCGATCTCGGCCTCGGCGGAGGCGGCCTTGGAGCGGGCGGCGTTGACCTGGGCGTGCAGCCGGGCCAGGCCCTCACGGCGGTCGGCGATGGCGCGGGCGGCGGTCCTGAGCCGGGCCTCCTCCTCGGCGAGCCGGCGCTCCAGCTCGGCGCGGTGGTCGACGGTGTCGTCCAGGGCGCGCTGGGCCGCGTCCAGCGCCTCGGACAGCTCGGCCTCCTGCTCGCGGATGCGGGCGGCCTCGCGTTCCATGTCCTCCGGGTCCCGGCCGCGCCGCTCCTCGGCGGGCTGGGACGTGGCGTGCCGGTGCCGCTGCTCGGCGAGGCCGATCGTGCCGCGTACGCGTTCGGCGAGCTGGGACAGCGCGTACCAGGTGGCCTGCGCGTCGGTCAGCCGCGGCGACAGGGCGCGTACCTGCTCCTCCAGGCGGGCCTCGCGCTGGACGGCGGCGGCCAGTTCCGTCTCGACGGCGTCGCGGCGCTCCTTGAGCGCGGCCTCGTCGGCGACCTCGGCGCTCAGCGCCTCCCGCAGCGTGACCAGGTCGTCGGCGAGCAGCCGCAGCCGGGCGTCGCGCAGGTCGGCCTGGATGACGGCGGCGCGGCGGGCGACCTGGGCCTGGCGGCCGAGCGGTTTGAGCTGGCGGCGCAGCTCACCGGTGAGGTCCGTCACACGGGCGAGATTGGCCTGCATCGCGTCCAGTTTCCGCAGCGCCTTCTCCTTGCGCTTGCGGTGCTTGAGCACACCCGCGGCCTCCTCGATGAAGGCGCGGCGGCCCATCGGGTCGGCGTGCAGTACGGAGTCGAGCTGGCCCTGGCCGACGATGACGTGCATCTCGCGGCCGATACCGGAGTCGGAGAGAAGTTCCTGGATGTCCAGCAGGCGGCAGGTGTCGCCGTTGAGCTGGTACTCGCTGCCGCCGTTGCGGAACATGATCCGCGTGATGGTGACCTCGGCGTACTCGATCGGCAGGACGCCGTCGCTGTTGTCGATGGTCAGGGACACCTCGGCGCGGCCCAGCGGGGGGCGGCCCGTGGTGCCGGCGAAGATGACGTCCTCCATCTTGCCGCCGCGCAGCGACTTGGCCCCCTGCTCGCCCATGACCCAGGACAGCGCGTCGACCACATTGGACTTGCCGGACCCGTTGGGGCCGACGACGCAGGTGATTCCGGGTTCGAAGCGCAGGGTCGTCGCCGAGGCGAACGACTTGAAACCGCGCAGCGTGAGGCTCTTGAGATGCACGCCGGTCGACTCTACTAGCCGTCCTCGGTTTCACCGAGGAAGGCGCAGGGCACATCATGCGTTAAGAAGCGACGTCCAGGCGGGGAGCGGGTGGGGAGCAGGGCGAGGGGACAGCGCGCGGAATGACGAAAGGGACGCCGAAGCGTCCCTCGCGGATTCTGCAAATTCTCAGGCGGTGTCCGGGGACACCTGTCCGGGCCGGGGACCGGTTCAGGCGAGCACGGGCTCCGCGCGAGATACGTCGATGCTGCTGAGCAGCGACTCTTCGTGCGATGCGACAGTCAGAGCGTCGTTCTCGGCCTGCATCCGGACAAGCTCGGATTCCAGATCCTGAACGCGCTGCTGGAGCCTTCGCATCTCGGCGAGAAGTCGCGGGTCGGGACCGCCGACGTAACCGAGAAGCGCCTTTGCCATGATGGATGGTCCTCCACGCTGAGTGACCGACCGAATGCGGTTTGGGTCGTGGGTGAGGGTTGCTCGCCCGCGCAGGGTGAGTGCCGTGACCGCCGCTGAACAATCCTGGAGCCACGATGCGCGGGGCTTCCAGAGTCTCACCAAATAACGGGACGGTCAACACGATCACAGCCCAGTCGTCGGGTCCGCCTCAGAAAACACGGCGCTGACGGCGCCGCGGGCTGCCCGCGTGGCATAGGGATCATGCTCGATGGGGGCAGCCTGACACGGCGATCGTCGTATGGCAACCAAATTGCTCAGCGGATCTCGAAACCTTCGTATCCGCCCCGCGGCCGGCCCCAGATCTCGGTCACTCCGTCGACCCGTCCGGGCGTGTCCCCGCGGCGCAGCCACTCCAGCAGCCGCTCGCACTGTTCGCGCGTGCCCTCGGCCACGACCTGGACCCGGCCGTCGCCCAGATTGCCCGCGTAGCCGACGAGGCCGCCCAGTTCCAGGGCGGTGGCCCGGGTCCACCACCGGAAGCCGACGCCCTGGACGCGGCCGCGCACCCACGCGGTGAGCCGGACATCTTCGTTCATGTCCGCACGCTATCCCGCCAGTTGGATCAGCAGCACATCGGCGGGCGGCGTCATTCGCTACAGTCACCCGACAACGGGGTCACCCGTTCGGGTTAATCCGCCGAATCGGGCCGCCAGAACCGAGCCGACCAGAGGAGCGCGAAGGATGGGCCGTCACAGCCGTCATGCGCAACCGGCAGCGCCGGAGACGGGACCCCGCTCGCACCGCGGGCGCCGTAAGCACCACCCGGTCCGTACCGGACTGCTCGCCACGTCGGCCGCGATGGCCGTGGGCGCGGTCGCCGCGTCCTCCGGGATGCTCAGCGGCCTCACCGCCGGTCTCGACTACCGCCAGGGCGACGCGGGCCACACGCAGGCCGACGGCCCGGCGGACCCGTCGCGCGACGGCAGCGACATGCCCTCGCCGCTGGGCGACAGCACGGTGCCGACCCCCGGGCAGACCACCGGCTCCCCCGGCACCCCGTCCTCCGGTACGCCGTCGAAGCCGGGCACGATGCGGTCGAACACGGCGACGCCGTCCCGTACGGCCACCAGCCCGGCCGCCGCCCCCACGCCGACCCGTACGACGGCCGCGCCCACCACCCCGGTGCCGACCACCACCGCGGCCCGCACCCAGCCGCCCACGACCGCCGCCCCGGCCTCCGCCGACGCCATCACGGCGGCCCGCGCGGCGATCCTCTCCCTGGTCAACACCCAGCGGGCGAGCGCGGGCTGCTCGCCGCTCACCGCCAGTTCCTCCCTCGACGGCCTCGCGCAGGCGTTCAGCGAGGACATGGCCGCCCGCGGCTTCTTCGACCACACCGACCCCGACGGCAAGACCCCGTGGGACCGCGCCAAGGCCCTGGGCATCACCAACCTCGGTGGCGAGAACATCGCCCGCGGCCAGGCCACCGCCCAGGCCGTCATGGACGCCTGGATGAACAGCCCCGGCCACCGCGCCAACATCCTCAACTGCGACTACAAAACCCTCGGCGTCGGCATCCACTACGGCAGCGGCGGCCCCTGGTGGACCCAGGACTTCGGCTTCTGAGGCCGCTGGAGCCGTCGCGGCCTGTGGAGCCGTGAGAGCCGCTGGAGCCGTCGCGGCCTGTGGAGCCGTGAGAGCCGCTGGAGCCGTCGCGGCCTGTGGAGCCGTGGGAGCCGTGGGAGCCGGAGCCGCCCTGGCCAGGGCGCTAACCGGGGGATCGCGCACCCCTGAGGTGAGCGCTGTGCGGGGGTACGCTGGGCGTATGGCAGACAGCGACCGGACGGCGGAGTGCGCCGGGGCCACCGTGAAGGACGACGGCAGGCTCGCCTTCGACGTCTTCGCGCGCTCCTGCCCGTCGCGCGGGACGCTGGAGCACGTCACCGGGCGGTGGGGCGGCCTGACGCTGGGCGCGCTCTACGAGGACACGCTGCGGTTCAACGCGCTGCGCCGCCGCGTGGACGGGGTCAGCGAGAAGATGCTGTCGCAGACGCTGCACGCGCTGGAGCGCGACGGCCTGGTCGTCAGGGACGCTCGGCCGACGAATCCGCCGCACGTCGAATACCGGCTCACCCCGCTCGGCCGGGACACCGCCGCGCGCCTGCTGTCACTGATCGCGCTGGTCGAGGGCCGGATGCCGGAGGTACTGGCCGCGCGCGAACGCTACGACGCGGAGCGCGGCACCGGCTGACAGCGCGGGCAGAAGTAGCTCGACCTGTTCATCCACGGCCGGCGCCTGATCGGTGTGCCGCAGCGGCGGCACGGCTCGTCCTCACGGCCGTACGCGTCCAGCGACCGGTCGAAGTAGCCCGATTCACCGTTCACATTGACGTACAGGCTGTCGAAGCTGGTGCCGCCCGCGGCGAGCGCGTCGCCCATCACCTCGCGGATGTGCGTGACCAGCTCCGCCGTACGCGGCCTGGTCATCGACGCCGTCGGCCGCTCGTAGTGCAGCCGCGTGCGCCACAGCGCCTCGTCGGCGTAGATGTTGCCGACCCCGCTGATCAGCGACTGGTCGAGCAGCGCCCGCTTGATCGTGGTGCGCTTGCGGCGCAGCGCCGTGTGGAAGGCGTCCTCGTCGAAGGCGTCGTCCAGCGGGTCGCGCGCGATGTGCGCCAGGACCGCCGGGAGGCCGTCCGCCGCGCCCGGCACCGCCTCGTGCAGGGACAGCCCGCCGAAGGTGCGCTGGTCGACGAAGCGCAGTTCGGTGCCGAGGGTGTCCTGGAATCGGATACGGATCCGCAGGTGGGTCTCGGCCGCCGCGGTTTCCGGCTGCACCAGGAGCTGACCGCTCATCCCCAGGTGGGCCATGAGCGACAGGTCCTCGGTGACCGGCAGCCACAGATACTTGCCCCTGCGGTGCGCCTCGCCCATCGCCGCGCCCTTGAGCCGCGCCGCGAAGTCCTCGGGCCCGGCCACGTGCCGCCGTACGGCCCGCGGATGGAAAACGGTGGCCGTCTCGACGGTGCGGCCCGAGACCCAGCGCGAGAGTCCGCGCCGGACGACCTCCACCTCCGGCAGCTCCGGCATGACATCCCCTCATGGTCCACGCGGGTGCGTGTGCCCCAGCCATGGGCGCGGGGAACCGCGCGACAGGCCCCCCACGGCCGGTGGTCGGGAGACGACCGGCCCGCCCCGCCGGGGCCGGTGGTGACCTGCGGCCGCGTCGCGGCCGATCGCGCGGTTCCCGCGCCCCTTCGGGGCTCAGCTCGCCGCTGAGGCGGCGGCTTCGCGGATGGAGCGCCAGGCGGACTCCGCCGCCTGCTGCTCGGCTTCCTTCTTGCTGCGGCCGGTGCCGGTGCCGTACTCGACGCCACTGACGCGGGCGGCAGCCGTGAAGGTCTTCTCGTGGTCGGGTCCTGATTCGGTGACCACGTACTCGGGAACGCCGAGCCCTTCGGCTGCGGTGAGTTCCTGGAGGCTGGTCTTCCAGTCCAGTCCCGCACCGAGGTTGGAGGACTGCTCGATGAGCGGGTCGAAGAGCCGGTGCACCAGCTCGGAGGCCGCTTCGAGCCCCTGGTCGAGATAGACCGCGCCGATGACGGCTTCCAGGGTGTCCGCGAGGATGGATGCCTTGTCCCGGCCGCCGGTGCCCTCTTCGCCCCGGCCCAGGCGGATGAACGCGCCGAGGTCGAGCCCGCGGCTCACGCCCGCCAGGGCACGCGAGTTGACCACCGCGGCCCGCAGCTTGGCCAGTTGGCCCTCGGGCAGGTCGGGGTGGGTGCGGTAGAGGGTGTCGGTGACCACCAGGCCGAGCACGGAGTCCCCGAGGAACTCCAGCCGCTCGTTGGTGGGCAGCCCGCCGTTCTCGTACGCGTACGAGCGGTGGGTCAGCGCACGCACCAGAAGGGCGGGCTCGAGGGTGTACCCGAGCCGCCCTTCCAGAAGCGTGGGGGACGAGGCTTTGTCCGCCGTGGCCGACTGTGGCGCTGAGGCGTCTGACATGGAGCCTGTCACCTGCCGATCAGACGTCGATGACCTGACGGCGGTTGTACGTGCCGCAGCTCGGGCACGCGATGTGCTGGAGCTTCGGCTCGTGGCAGCGCTCGCACGCCACCAGGCTCACGGGCGCAGCCTTCCACTGCGAACGGCGGTGGCGCGTGTTGCTGCGCGACATCTTCCGCTTCGGAACAGCCACGGCTACTTCTCCTGGTTCTCGTCGGCACCATGGTCGGTACCGAAACTCTGGTTGAGATCCTTCAAGGCCGCCCACCGGATGTCGGTGACCTCGTGGTGGTGGTCCGGGTCGTCCGCGAGGCGAACTCCGCATTCGGAGCACAGCCCTTCGCAGTCCTCCCGGCACACCGGCTGCAACGGCAGTGCGAGCACCACCGCGTCGCGCAGTACGGGTTCGAGGTCGAAGAGATCGTCCTCGAGTTCCAGCGCGTCCTCGTCCTCGGCGTCGTCACCGGCTTCGTCCTTGCGGGCGGTCCTGGTGTCGGCGTCGGGGTAGGAGAACATCTCCTGGAATTCCGCGTCCAGCTCACGCTCGACGGGCTCCAGACACCTTACGCACTCCCCCGTGACCGGCGCATGGGCGGTGCCGGTGACCAGCACACCCTCCATGACCGACTCCAGGCGGAGCTCCAGCTCGACCGTGGCGCCCTCCGGCACCCCGATGACATCGACGAGGCCGAGGTCCTTGGGGGCCGGCACCGAGCGGGAGACCTTCCTCATCGCACCAGGACGCCGACCCAGCTCGTGTGTGTCGAACACGAGTGGGTTGCGGTGGTCGAGGCGGGTGTTCAGGGCTTCCTGCTTTCATCGGTACGGCCTGCCCCGCGGCCCTCGCGGGCGACCCTTGCGGGCGGGCAGGCCAAAGCGCCGGGAATTCACACGGCTGGAAGTGACAGGATACTGGACCACCCCGCCCGCACCCAAACGGAGCCTGTCCGGGGCCGCCGGCAGGCTCCCGCGGGCGTCCTCAGCGGCCCTGCTCCAGCTCTCTCAGCCGGTTGAGGTCGATCAGTCCGGTGTCGAAGAAGCTGGTCTCGTCCAGCGCCGCGGGCTGCTGCCCCTGCGGCTGCTGCTGCGGATAGCCCTGCTGCTGGTACGGGATCTGCTGGTCGTACTGCTGCTGCTCGTAGCCGTAGCCGGCCGCCGGGTCCTGCTGGTACGCGGGCTGCTGCTGGCCGTACGGGTCCTGGGCCTGGGTGCCGTAGTCGACGTAGGCGCCGGAGTCGGCGGCGGCCTGCTGGTACTCGGGCCGGTAGCCGCTGTCGCCCTGGTAGCCGCCCTGCTGGTACGCGGTGTCCTGCTGCGAATAGCCGTAGCCGGGAGCCGCCGCGGCGGCGGCCTGCTGCGGGGCCGGGTCGTAGCCGTACTGCGCCAGGTCGGCCTGCTCGGGGGCGGTGGGCGCGGCCAGGCCCGCCATGTAGTCGGCGTCGCTCTGCCGCTGCCCGCCGTGCTCGCCGTCGCCGTCCGCGGCGTCCTGCGCGGCCATCTGCGCGGCGAGGTCGTCGATCGGATTGTGGCCGGTGAGCTTCAGGCGCCCGCGGCCGACGGCCTCCAGGGTCTTGCTCAGGACGGCCTCGAAGGCGCCCAGCTTGGCGTCCACGTACTCGTCGGCGCGGCGGCGCAGGGTCTCCGGGTCGGCGCTGCGCTCGGGGGCGTCCGCGTCCTCCTCGGCCTGGTCGTAACCCTGGTCGTAGCCGTTGGGGTCGTGGCCGAGCAGCTTCTCCCGGCCGCGGTCGACCGAGCCGATGGTCTTGGTGAGGACCACTTCGAAGTTGGCGAGCTTGCTGTCGACGTAGTCGTCGGCCTCGGCGCGGATCTCGGCGGCCTCGCGGCGCGCCTCGGCGACGATCCGCTCCGCCTCGTCCTGCGACTGGCGGGCCACCTGGGTGTCGGAGACCAGCGATCCGCGTTCGGCGTGGGCCGATTCGATGATCCGCTGGGCTTCGGCTCGGGCCTCCCCGACCATCGTCTCCCGGTCGCCGAGCAGTGCCTGCGCCTGGGAGAGGGAGTCGGGAAGCGCGGCGGCGACCTCGTCGAGCATGGCGAGCAGCTCGGCACGGTTCACCACGCAGGAGGCCGACATCGGCATCGACCGGGCGTTAGCCACGGTGGCCGCGATCTCATCGAGCTTCTTCTGGACGTCCACGGGGGAGAGCCTAGCGCTGTCGGAGTTTGGGCTTGAGCGCGTCGAGGACGACGGACGGCACCAAGTGGGAGATGTCGCCGCCCCATTGGGCGACTTCCTTGACCAGACTCGAGGACAGGAAGCTGTAGGCGGGGTTGGTGGGGACGAAGAGGGTCTCGACACCGGTGAGGCCGATGTTCATCTGGGCCATCTGCAACTCGTAGTCGAAGTCGCTGACCGCGCGCAGGCCCTTCACGATGGCCGGGATCTCGCGCTGCTTGCAGAAGTCCACCAGCAGGCCGTGGAACGACTCGACCTTGACGTTGCCCAGGTCGCCCGTGACCTCCTCGATCAGCGCGATGCGCTCCTCGATGGTGAACAGGCCCTGCTTGGACTGGTTGATCATCACGGCGACGTACACGGTGTCGTACAGCCGTGAGGCGCGGGCGATGATGTCGAGGTGTCCGTTGGTGATGGGGTCGAAGGACCCCGGACAGACGGCGCGGCGCAAGAGTGGTTCCTCGCTCTCCGTACGGCGGGTGCTACGGCTCATGGTGCGGGTTCATGTCGACTCCGCGGGCTCATGACCCGGCGGTGACCCGGGCGGCGCGACCGTACCAAAGCGTCGCTTCGCCGTACCGCCGGGACCGCAGGCCCGTGAAACCCGGGGGCCAGCCGAATTCGCCGCCCCGGGTCCTGCGCTCCACGGTGGCCAGCGCTTCCTCCGTCAGCCAGTCATTGGCCAGGAGTGTGAGCAGGATCTCCCGCAGTTCGCCGTCCTCGACGTCGTACGGCGGGTCGAGGAAGACCACGTCGTACGGCCGCGGCGCCGGTCCCGCGACGATCTTCTCCGCGCGTCCCGAGCGCACCTCGGCGCCGGGCAGTTTCAGCGCCGCCACGTTCTCCCTGATCACCCGAGCCGCCCGCGGCTCGGCCTCGGCCAGCAGGACGTGTTCGGCGCCGCGCGAGAGCGCTTCGAGGCCGACCGCGCCGGAGCCCGCGTAGAGGTCGAGCACCCTGGCCCCCTCCAGCGTGCCGCGCAGCGACTGAAGGGTGGAGAACAGCCCCTCCTTGGCGCGGTCGGACGTCGGCCTGGTGCCGTCGCCCGGCGGTACGGCGAGGCGCCGCCCCCCGGCGGCGCCGGCGATCACGCGGGTCATGGAACTCACTTCCGGTGCGGGGACCTGGTCCGACGCGCCCCACGATACGGGCCCCGGCCCGGCTACCCCTTTTCCAGATACTCCTCGCGGTCCGCGTCCAGCAGGCTGTCCAGGGCGCTGCGGAGATCGGGGTGCGCGGTGAGTTCGGGATCGGCGGTCACGACCGCGGTGGCCTCCTCGCGGGCGGCCTCGATGACGTCGCGGTCGTCCATGACGGTGAGCACCCGCAGCGAGGAGCGGCTGCCGGACTGGGCCTGGCCGAGGACGTCGCCCTCGCGGCGCTGCTGGAGGTCGATCTCGGAGAGTTCGAAGCCGTCCAGCGTCCCGGCCACCGCGTCCAGGCGCATTCGGGCCGGGGTCGCCTCGGGCGCCTCGGAGACCAGCAGGCACAGGCCGGGCGCGGAGCCGCGGCCGACCCGGCCGCGCAGCTGGTGGAGTTGCGAGACGCCGAAGCGGTCGGCGTCCATGATCACCATGGCGGTGGCGTTCGGCACGTTCACCCCGACCTCGATGACCGTGGTGGCGACCAGGACGTCCACCTCGCCCGCGGTGAAGCGGCGCATCACGTCGTCCTTGGCGTCCGGCTGCATCCGGCCGTGCAGCACCTCGACGCGCAGCCCGCGCAGGGCCCCCTGGGCGATCTGCTCGGCGACGTCCAGCACCGCCAGCGGCGGCCTGCGCTCGTCGTCGTCGGGCCCCGGCTCCTTGTCCTTCTTGGCCGCCTTGGCCTTGCCGCTCCCCTTGCCCTCCTCCTCGTCGCCGATCCGCGGGCACACCACGTACGCCTGGTGGCCGCCCTCGACCTCCTCCCGTACCCGCTCCCAGGCCCGGCTGAGGAAGTGCGGCTTCTCGGCCGCCGGTACGACATGGGTGGCGATCGGCGAGCGCCCGGCGGGCAGTTGGTCCAGTACGGACGTCTCCAGGTCGCCGAAGACCGTCATGGCGACGGTCCGCGGGATCGGGGTGGCCGTCATCACCAGCAGGTGCGGCGGCTGGGCGGCCTTGGCGCGCAGCGCGTCCCGCTGCTCCACGCCGAAGCGGTGCTGTTCGTCGACCACGACCAGGCCCAGGTCGTGGAACTTCACCTTGTCCTCGATCAGCGCGTGCGTGCCGATCACGATCCCGGCCTCGCCCGTCACCAGGTCGAGCAGCGCCTGCCGCCGCGCGGGCGTCCCCATGGAACCGGTCAGCAGCACGACCTTCGTCCCGAGGTCCGAGCCGCCCAGCATGCCCGAGGACTCGGCCAGTTCGCCCATCATCTCGGTGACGGAGCGGTGGTGCTGCTGGGCCAGCACCTCGGTCGGCGCGAGCATCGCCGCCTGGCCGCCCGCGTCCACCACCCCGAGCATCGCCCGCAGCGCCACCATCGTCTTGCCCGAGCCGACCTCGCCCTGGAGCAGCCGGTGCATCGGGTGCTCGGCCGCAAGGTCCTCGAAGATCTCGCCCGACACCCTCCGCTGGCCGTCGGTCAGCGTGAACGGCAGCTTCACGTCGAACGCCGTCAGCAGCCCGTCCCGGCCCGGCCGGCGCGGCACCGCGGGCAGCGCGGAGTCCGCCGCCCTGCGGCGGGCCAGCGCCACCTGGAGCACGAACGCCTCGTCCCACTTCAGCCGGTCCCTGGCCGCCGCGATGTCCGCCTTCGTCCGCGGCCGGTGGATACGCTCCAGCGCCTCCGGCAGCGGCGCGAGCCCGCGCGCCTCGCGCAGCGCCGCGGGCAGCGGCTCCCCCACGCCCTCCCAGCCGATCGCCGTCAGCGAGTTGAGCGCGGTGTCCACCGCCTGCCCGATCCGCCACGAGGTGATCTGCTTGCACGCCGGATACAGCGGGATCAGCCGGTTCGCGAACGCGTCCAGCGCGTCCTTCTCCGCCCCCTCGTCCGCGTCCAGCAACTGGTAATCCGGGTGGGCCAGTTGGCGCGTCCGGTTGAAGACCGAGACCTTCCCCGAGAACATCCCCCGCCGCCCCGGGATCAGCCGGTGGGCGTGCGCGTGCGCCGCCTTGCTGAAGAACACCAGGGTCAGCGAACCGCTGCCGTCGGTCACCACGACTTCGAGCCGCACCCCGGACCCGCGGCCGTACGTCCGCTTGTCCGCCTTCGCGATCTGCGCCACCACCGTGACGTACTCGTCCACCGGCAGATCCGCCAGCCGCGTCAGCTCCCCGCGCTCGGCGTACCGGCGCGGATAGTGATGCAGCAGGTCACCGGCGGTGTGCAGCCCGAGGTGGTCGGCGAGCACCTTCGCGGTACGGTCACCGACGATTTTCCGCAGCGGATCGTCCATGGGGTTCGACATCGGGATCTATCTTGGCGCACCCCACCGACAAATCCCCCTCGGGCAGGTCCGCGCGGCGGTCCGCGGGAGGGGCGGGTTACTCGACCCCCACCAGCAGGGGGCAGGTGCCCTGGCCGCCCTCGTAGGTCACGGTGTCCACCGCCAGGTGGGCCTCGCGGACGTGGGACTCGATGTGGGCGGTGAGGTCGGCGGGGGCGTCGGGTCCCGGGATGAGGGTGACGAGTTCGCCGCCGGCGGCGAGCATGCGGTCCAGGACGGCGGTGGCGGTACCGGCGAGCGTGGTGCCGATGACGGAGACGTCGCCGTCGATGAGGCCGAGGATGTCGCCGGCCTGGCAGATGCCGGCCGAGGTCCAGGAGCGGTGCTCGGCGACGGCGAGTTCGGCGTAGCGGGTGGCTCCGGCGGCGGAGGTCATGGCGACGACGTCCTCGTCGAAGCGCCGGGAGGGCTCGTGGACGGCGAGGGCGGCCAGGCCCTGGACGGCGGAGCGGGTGGGGATGAGGGCGACCCGGACGCCGTCGGCGCGGGCCTGTTCCGCGGCGGCGCCCGCCGCGTGCCGCAGGTCGCGGTCGTTGGGCAGCAGGACGACCTCAAGGGCGTGGGCGCGGCGGATGGCGGCGGCGATCTCGCCGCTGGCGGGCTGTTCGCCGGGGCGGACGGCGACGACGGTGGCCCCGGCGCGGGCGCACAGTTCCGACAGGCCGTCGCCGCGGACGACGGCGACGACGGCGCGGTGCGCGGGTTCGGTGCGCGGCCTGGTCTGGTCGGCGAAGTGGGTGACGCGGATGCGGTACGGGCGGCCGGCCTCGATGCCCGCCTCGATGGCGGCGCCGACGTCGTCCACGTGGACGTGCACGTGGAAGAGCCCGTCGCCGCCGACGACGACGAGGGAGTCGCCGAGCGCGTCGAGCCGGGCCCGCAGCAGGGTGACGGCGGAGTCGGCGGCCTCCAGCAGGAAGATCACCTCGAAGGCGGGGCCGTCGGGGACCGCGTCGTCGGGGCACAGGTCCTCGTCCTCGACCGGGACGGTGTGCCCGGCGCGGAAGTCCGTTCCGGCCAGGGGCTGTTCCGGGGCGTCGCCGGTCACGGCGTCGGCCAGCGCGCCGAGCACGGCGACCAGGCCGAGGCCGCCCGCGTCGACCACTCCCGCGCGGCGCAGCACGCCGAGCTGTCCCGGGGTGGCGGCCAGCGCGGCGCGCGCTCCGGCGTACGCGGCCCGTACGACCTCGTCGACGCCGCCCGTCGCGGCCTCCGCGGCGTCGGCCGCGCCGACGGCCACCGTGAGCATCGTGCCCTCGACCGGCCGGGCGACCGCGTCGTACGCCGATTCCGCGGCGATCCGCAGGGCCCGCCGCAGTTCGGCGGCCCCGATCCGTTCAGGGGCGTCGGCGGGCGAGGCGACCGCCTCGTTCATACCGCGCAGGAGCTGGGCGAGGATCGTGCCGGAATTGCCGCGGGCGCCGATGAGGGCGCCGTGCGACATGGCGCGGAGCACGTCGGGGAGGGTCGGCCGGGTCGCGGGGGCGGCGGCCGTCGCGTGCGCGTCGAAGACCGCTTCCACGGCCTGGGCGGCGGACTCGAACGTCAGGTACAGATTGGTGCCGGTGTCCCCGTCCGCGACGGGATAGACGTTGATCGCGTCGATCTCCTCGCGGGCCCTGCCCAGTGCCTGGAGCGAGAGGCGGCACCAGGCGAGCACCGCGGAAGCGTCGAGCGAGGGCGGCAACAGGTCCTCCTGCGGAACACCGGGATATCGGGAACTGCCAGGTGAGCCTAGGCCCTTTCGGGGCGGTCGGGAGCGGGCCGGGCGGCGACGGGGCCGCCCGTGACCGCGCGGAAACGGCCTGGTGGTGACCCCGGTCACGGGGGCGGGCGTCCGGATCTGGGCACCCGCGGACCATGGTAGTTTCGTTGTACGGGAGCGGTCGTTGTATGCTGCTCCGGTTGCCTGGGGCTCTCTCAGGCTTTTCATCGTAAGTGCATCTGAAGTCTTTGGAGTGACCCGTGGCTGCCAACTGCGACGTCTGCGGCAAGGGGCCGGGCTTCGGCAACAGCATCTCCCACTCGCACCGCCGTACCCCGCGTCGTTGGAACCCCAACATCCAGCGCGTGCGTGCAGTGGTCGGGCGGACGCCGAAGCGCCTCAATGTCTGCACCTCGTGCATCAAGGCCGGTAAGGTCTCGCGCTGACGCGTCGTCGTACATCACGTCGTAGCAGCGCAGCCTTAGCGGCTACTCGAATGCCGGTCCACCTCAGGGTGGGCCGGTTTTCTTGCGTTGTACGGGTGCCCGTGCGGCTCGGGTGACGGCTCAGCGCGTGCGCCAGCCGTGGTCGACGGGGCCGGTCCCGGCGCCGAGCGGGAAGCCCGCCGCGATGGCGCCGGTCACGTACGTCTTCGCCCGTCCGACGGCGTCCGGCACGTCGCGGCCGAGGGCGAGGTGGCAGGCGATCGCGCTGGCCAGAGTGCAGCCGGTCCCGTGGGTGTGCCGGTTGTCGAGCCGCGGGGCGCGGTACCAGTGCTCGGCGGCGCCGTCGGTGAGCAGGTCGACGGCCTCGGCCGAGCGGCTGTCGGCGAGGTGGCCGCCCTTGACCAGGACCCAGCGCGGCCCGTGGGCGAGTACGGCGTCGGCGGCGGCCCGCATGCCGGCCTCGTCGTGCACGGTACGACCGGTGAGCTGGGTGACCTCGTCCAGGTTGGGGGTGGCGACGGTGGCGAGCGGCAGCAGCCGGGTGCGTACGGTCTCGACGGCTTCCTCGGCGAGCAGCGCGTCGCCGTGCTTGGAGATCCCGACCGGGTCGACGACGACGGGGACACCGCCGTCCAGAGCGGCGAGGAGACCGGCGACGGTCTCGGTGAGGGCCGCCGAGGAGAGCATGCCGGTCTTGACCGCCGCCACCCCGATGTCGCCGACGACGGCGTGGAACTGGGCGCGTACGGCCGCCTCCGGCAGGTCCCAGACGCCGTGCACGCCCAGCGAATTCTGCGCGGTGACGGCGGTGAGCACGCTCATGCCGTGCACGCCGAGGGCGAGCATCGTCTTGAGGTCGGCCTGGATGCCCGCGCCGCCGCCGGAGTCGGATCCGGCGACGGTGAGCACCCGGACGGGGGCGGCCCGCACAGGCGCGGGGTTCGGGAGGCCGGGGTTCGGGAGGCCGGGGTCTGGGACGGCGGGGCGCGGGAGGCCGGGGTTCGGGAGGCCGGGGTTCGGGAGGCCGGGGTTCGGGAGGGTCACTCCTCGTCCCCGAAGTGGTCCCAGCCGCCCGCCTTGTCCCAGGGCGCGCCGTCCACGGTGACCTGCGGGGTGCGGCCCCCGGGGGCGCTGACGGCGCCGATGACCCGCCAGCGGGCGGGCAGCTTCACATCGCGGGGGAAGGCGGCGACGATCGCGTGGTCCTCGCCGCCGGTGAGCACCCAGTGCAGCGGGTCGACGCCCACGGCCTGCCCGATGTCGGACATCTGGGCGGGTACGTCGATGTCGGCGGAGCGCAAATCGATGTCGACGCCGCTGGCGGCGGCGATGTGGCCGAGGTCGGCGACCAGGCCGTCGCTGACGTCGGTCATGGCGGTGGCGCCGAGTTCGGCCGCCGCGGGGCCCGCGTGGTACGGCGGTTCCGGGCGGCGGTGGGCCTCCACGAAGGCGCGCGGGGAGCGGAAGCCGCGGGAGAGCACGGCGAGTCCGGCGGCCGACCAGCCGAGCCAGCCGGTGACGGCGATGATGTCGCCCGCGCGGGCACCCGATCGGGTGATGGCCTCGCGGCTGCGGAGGTCGCCGAGCGCGGTGACGGCCACCGTGATGGTGTCGCCGCGTACGACGTCGCCGCCGACCACGGCCGCTCCCGCGACCTGGCACTCGTCGCGGATGCCGTCCATCAGTTCGACGGCCCAGGTGGCGGGGAGTTCGGCGGGGACGACGAGGCCGAGCAGCACGGCGGTGGGGAAGGCGCCCATGGCGGCGATGTCGGCGAGGTTCTGCGCGGCGGCCTTGCGGCCCACGTCGTAGGCGGTGGACCAGTCGCGGCGGAAGTGGCGGCCCTCGATGAGGACGTCCGTGGTGGCGACCACCCGGCGGTCGGGCGCGGCGACCACGGCCGCGTCGTCACCCGGTCCGATTTTCACCGCGGGTGTGGTGGTGAGCCGGGAGGTCAACTCCCTGATGAGCCCGAACTCGCCCAACTCGCCCACAGTCCCCTTCATCCCAACGTCCCCTCGAGTCGCGGCCTGAGCCGGTTCTGCTGCGTGTTTCCCGTCAATACGGGCGTGAGACCCGTCAATACGGGGGTCAGGTACCGCGCGGGTCTCCCCGCTGTGCGCGACGACGCGATAACGTGGCGTCCCCCTTCCCACATGATCCTCGAAGCCGCCCTGGAGGTTCCGTGGTACAGGCGTACATCCTGATCCAGACCGAGGTCGGCAAAGCCTCGGCAGTAGCGGAGGTGATCTCCAAGATCGAAGGAGTCATTCAGGCCGAGGACGTCACCGGTCCTTATGACGTCATCGTCAGGGCCCAAGCAGACACGGTCGATGATCTCGGCCGCATGGTGGTCGCCAAAGTCCAGCAGGCGGACGGCATCACTCGAACGTTGACCTGCCCCGTCGTCCATATCTAGCCCCCACTATGCTCACCGGTGATGCTGTATCGCCGAGTTGTACTGACCGCCGTGTCCGCCGTCGCGTGCCTTTCTGCGGCGGCGGTCTACGCGTTCACGTCCGGTACGGACGAAGCGATCGCCGTACCGGTTCCTGACGCACGTGTCGCCGGATACTGTCACGCGCTGTACGGCGATCTGCCCGCGAAGGTCGACGGTCTCTCCCGGCATGATCTCAAGCCGGAATCGGAGCTGACAGCCGGGTGGGGCAATCCGCCGATCGTGTTGCGCTGCGGTGTCCCGCGGCCCGCCGCCGACGCGGACCCCTCCACTTACGGCGCCGAGGTGGACGGCGTCTCCTGGTCGGTGGAGCAGGGAGCCGACGGTGGGGTGCTGATGACGACGACGCTGCGCAAGGCGTATGTCGAGGTGGCTCTGCCGAAGCGTTTCGCCCATGACATCAGTCCGCTGACGGATCTCGCGGACGCGATCAAGCGCACGATCCCCGAGGGGGTCTGACCCCCTCGGGGTTCGGCTGTCCGTCCGAAGGCCGCGCGCAGGCGCGGCCCCGGCGGGCTAGCGCAGGCCGGTCGAGCGGCGCAGCGCCGCCTGGATGAGCAGGTCGACCAGTTGCCGGTAGTCGACGCCCGTCTCCTGCCACATCCGCGGGTACATCGAGATCGGGGTGAAGCCCGGCATCGTGTTGATCTCGTTGATGACGAACTCCCCGCTGTCCAGCAGGAAGAAGTCGGCGCGGACCAGGCCCTCGCAGGACGCGGCCTCGAACGCCTCGACGGCGAGCCGCCGTACCTCGGCGGTCTGCTCCTCGGTGAGCGGCGCAGGAACGATTCCCTCGGCGGAGTCGATGTACTTCGCCTCGAAGTCGTAGAACGCGTGGCTGGTGACCGGCGGGATCTCGGCCGGTACGGAGGCGCGCGGGCCGTCCTCGAACTCCAGGACGCCGCATTCGATCTCGCGTCCGCGCAGCAGCGCCTCGACGATGACCTTGGGGTCGTGCCGCCTGGCCTCGGTGATGGCCGCGTCGAGCCCTTCCGGGCCTTCGACCTTGGTGATGCCGAAGGACGATCCGGCGCGGGCGGGCTTCACGAACAGCGGCCAGCCGTGCTCGGCGGCGAAGTCGGTGACCTTGCGGCGTACGGCGTCGCTGTCGCGTTCCCATTCGCGGGGGCGGATGACGGTGTAGGGGCCGACGGCCAGGCCGAAGGAGGTGAAGACGCGCTTCATGTACTCCTTGTCCATGCCGACGGCGGAGGCGAGCACGCCCGCGCCGACGTACGGGACGCCGGAGAGTTCGAGCAGGCCCTGGAGGGTGCCGTCCTCGCCGTACGGGCCGTGCAGCATGGGGAAGACGACGTCGACCTCGCCGAGCGCCTTGGGGACGGCGCCCGCTTCGGTGTAGACGACCTCGCGGTTGGCCGGGTCGACCGGGAGCATGACGGCGCCCTCGTGGTCGGTGACCTGTTCGACGGTCGGCATCCGGCGGTCGGCGATGGCCATCCGCTCGGGGGCGTCCGCGGTCAGTGCCCAGCGGCCCTCGGTGGTGATGCCGATGGGCAGGACGTCGTACTTGTCGCGGTCGATGGCGCTGAGCACGCTGGCCGCGGTGACCACCGAGACGCCGTGCTCGGAGCTGCGTCCGCCGAAGACGACCGCGACCCGCGGCTTGCGCGGGTAGTTCTCGCTCGCGTGGCCTACCACGCGCCGGTCCGCGTACGGGTCCGCGGGCCGGTCCGGGCCGGATTCGCGCCGGTCAGGGCTCTGGGAGCTGTCGTGGGATGCAAGGTTGCTCATGTCGCGATGACCCTACCGTTCCGGCTTGGCGGAGCGTGACATCAACTCCTGTACGGCCACGACGGGCGGTTTCCCGTTGTGCACGATGTCGACCACGGTGTCCGTCAGCGGCATGTCGACGCCGTGCCTGCGGGCCAGATCGGCCACGGACTCGCAGGACTTGACGCCCTCGGCCGTCTGGCTGGTGACGGCGATGGTCTCGGCCAGGGTCATGCCGCGGCCGAGGTTCATGCCGAAGGTGTGGTTGCGCGACAGCGGTGAGGAGCAGGTGGCGACCAGGTCGCCCATGCCCGCGAGGCCGGCGAAGGTGTGCGCGTCGGCGCCCATCGCCATGCCGAGCCTGGTGGTCTCGGCCAGGCCGCGGGTGATCAGGGACGCCTTGGTGTTGTCGCCCAGGCCCATGCCGTCGGCGATGCCGACCGCGAGGCCGATGACGTTCTTGACGGCGCCGCCCAGTTCGACGCCGACGACGTCGGTGTTGGTGTACGGGCGGAAGTAGCCGGTGTGGCAGGCGGCCTGGAAGCGGCGGGCGACGGCTTCGTCGCGGCTGGCGACGACGGCGGCGGCGGGCTGCCTGGCGGCGATCTCCGGGGCGAGGTTGGGGCCCGACAGGACGGCGACGCGGTCGGGTCCTGCCTTGGCGACCTCCTCGATCACCTCGCTCATCAGCTTGGCGGTGCCCAGTTCGACGCCCTTCATCAGGCTGACCAGGACCGCGTCGGGGCGCAGCAGCGGTGCCCAGTCGGCGAGGTTGGCGCGCAGCGTCTGGGACGGGACGCACAGGATGACGAATTCGGCGTCGGCGGCGGCTTCCGCGGGGTCCGCGGTGGCGGTGACGGCGGCGGGCAGTTCGAGGTCGGGGAGGTATTCGGGGTTCCTGCGGTCGGCGTTGATCGCCGCGGTCAGCTCGGGGCGGCGGCCCCAGAGCGCCACCTCGCACCCGGCGTCGGCGAGGACCATCGAGAAGGCGGTGCCCCAGGAGCCGGTGCCGTAGACGGCGCAGCGGACCGTCATGCGCCCTCCCGTGCCTTGCGCGGGTCGTAGAGACCGGCGGGCGCGGGTTCCTGGCGTACCTCGGCGAGGAGCGCGGTGACCGCGAGCATGATGGTCTCGGTGACGGCGCGCAGCACGTCGGGGGTGGGGTCCTGGCCGTAGAACGCGGTCAGGTCGACGGGTTCGCCCGCGAGGACCCGCAGCGTCTTGCGCGGCAGCAGGCGTACGCGCTTGCTCTTGGCGTACGGCGGCACGGCCTCGTTGGCGCCCCACTGGGCGACGGGGATCACGGGCGCCTTGGTGAGCAGCGCGACGCGGGCGACGCCGGTCTTGGAGACCATCGGCCACATGTCGGGGTCACGGGTGAGGGTGCCTTCGGGGTAGAAGGCGACGCACTCGCCGGAGTTGATGGCGTCGACGGCGGCGCGGAAGGCGTTCGCGGCGTCGGTGGTCTCGCGGAAGACGGGGATCTGGCCGGTGCCGCGCAGCATCGTGCCGACGAAGAAGGGCTTGAAGAGCCCCGCCTTGGCCAGGAAGCGGGGGACGCGGCCGGTGTTGTACTGGAAATGCGCGTACGACAGCGGGTCCAGGTACGAGTTGTGGTTCACCGCCGTGATGAAACCGCCGTCGGCCGGAATGTGCTCCATTCCGTGCCAGTCCCGCTTGAACAGCACAATGAGCGGCGGTTTCGCGATGACGGCCGCCAGGCGGTACCAGAAACCGATTCTGCGGCGGGACACCAGGACTCCTCTTCGTTGCTGTGACGCCGCGCTCGTAGAGGCTCGCGCAGCACCACCCGTGCGGCAGCCGCACAAGTCTGCGGCTATGGACACGTTAACGCCAGGGCCCGGCGGCCCGTGGGGCGCCTGGGGAAGGCCGCACAATGGTGCGGTGGCGATAGATGTGACCTGGAAGTGGTCCCTTGTCGTGCCGCTGAAGCCGCTGGCCGTGGCCAAGAGCCGGTTGGCCACGGCGGCCGGTGCGGTACGGCCCGCGCTGGCCCTGGCGTTCGCGCTGGACACGGTCGCGGCGGCGCTGGCCTGCGCCGAGGTGGCCGACGTGACCGTGGTCACGGACGACGAGCGGGCCGGGGCGGAGCTGGCCGCCCTGGGTGCCTTCGTGGTGCCCGACGCCCCGGCGGCGGGGCTGAACGCCGCGCTGCGGTACGGGGCGGACCGGGTGCGGGCCCGCGATCCGTACGCGGCGGTCGCGGCGCTGAACGGCGATCTCCCGGCCTTGCGGCCCGCTGAGCTGGCGTGGGTGCTCCGGGAGGCCGCGGGCGGCCAGGAGCGGGCTTTTCTGGCCGACGCGGCCGGTGTGGGGACAACCTTGCTCGCCGCTCCGCGCGGTTCGGCCCTCTCCCCCGCCTTCGGCGGCGCCTCCCGCGCCCGCCACCTGGCCACCGGGGCCCGCGAGATCGCCCTGCGGCGGGTGCCGTCGGTGCGGCAGGACGTGGACACCGGCGACGACCTGCGCGC
This sequence comes from Streptomyces sp. NPDC093221, assembly GCF_044753885.1. Classification (NCBI taxonomy): domain Bacteria; kingdom Bacillati; phylum Actinomycetota; class Actinomycetes; order Kitasatosporales; family Streptomycetaceae; genus Streptomyces; species Streptomyces sp. NPDC093221. Next base: position 150,281 of record NZ_JBIVOA010000002.1, read on the forward strand.
GGCCCTGGCCCTGGGCGTCGGCGAGCGTACGGCGCTGGCCGCCGCCGGGCTGCTGATCGCGGACTGAACCACCGGCCGGGCCGGGCACCCGTGCCGTGACCGGCGGTCTCCCCCGGGCCGGGCACTAGGCTGCGGCCCATGCAGGCAACCGCGTTCACCTACGACCCCGAGACCCGCGGCGGCAGCGTGCTCCTCGACGACGGGACGCCGCTGCCCTTCGACGCCGCCGCCTTCGACGCGGGCGGCCTGCGCCTCCTGCGCCCCGGCCAGCGCGTCCGCATCCGCACCGACGGCTCCGCCGACACCCGCCGGGTGGTCTTCATCACCCTCCAGACCTTCCCGGACTCGACGGAACCGAAGGTGTAGCGAAGGGGCTCCCTGACGCAGGGCGGTTCGCCGGTAGCCGGCGAGCCGAAGGCGGCGCCGGTGTCGAAAGCGACGATGAGCAGGGAGCGAGGAACGAGCGACCGTCGAAGAGGAGCGTCGACACCGGGTCTAAGCCGCCGGAGGAGAGAAGGCGGCGAAAAAAACGAGCGCGGGCCGGGCTCCCCTGGGGGAACCCGGCCCGTCGCGGTCCGTGGGACGGACTACTACCTGGTGGCGCTCCGCTTGGCGGCGGTCTTGCGGGCGGTCGCGCGCTTGGCCGGGGCCTTCTTCGCGGCGACCTTCTTGGCCGGGGCCTTCTTGGCCGCCGCCTTCTTGGCGGTGGTCTTCTTCGCCGTGGCCTTCTTGGCGGTGGTCTTCTTGGCCGCCGTGGTCTTGGCCGCGGCGGTCTTCTTGGCGGCGGAGGCCTTCTTCGCGACCGTCTTCTTGGCCGCGGTGACCTTCTTGGCCGCCGCCTTCTTGGTGGTGGTCCTCGTGGTGGTGGAAGCGCCGCCGCTGAGGCTGCCCTTGGGCGCCTTCTTCACCGCGACGTCGTTCTTCGGGAGCTTCTTGGTGCCGCTGACCAGGTCCTTGAAGCCCTGACCCGCGCGGAACCGCGGCACCGAGGTCTTCTTGACCCGGACCCGCTCCCCGGTCTGGGGATTGCGGGCGTAACGGGCCGGACGCTCCACCTTCTCGAACGAACCGAAACCGGTGACCGAGACCCGGTCGCCCGAGACCGTCGCACGGACGATCGCGTCGAGAACCGCGTCAACCGCGTCCGCGGCGGCCTGGCGGCCACCTACCTTGTCGGCAATCGCTTCTACGAGCTGCGCCTTGTTCACGTCTTCCCCTTCGGAAACTTGCCCGGCGAATGAGTGCGGGCTTTTTCGCACGCTAGGCGGATATATACCGCAAATCAAATACGAAACCGGCGAATCACCCTTGTGCCGCAACGAACTCGGTGCTCTACGGGATCAGCGATCCGGGATTCCGAGGTCGTCCAACTCAGCCGTTAACACGTCCAGGCGCCGTGCCGCGTCGGCGAGATCGTGCTTCGCCACAGCGGTCACCGCGAGCAGCCGGCGACTCAACTCCCGCCGTGTCCCATCAGGGACTTCGGGATTCGCGACGCGCAGATGCGCCTGCTTCAGACGCGCGGCGAGAACCCCGTAGAGCTGGAGTTGGCCGTCGCGTTCCATGCGTCGATTGTGCCATCTGCGGCGAGTTGTCGGGAGCGACAGGGCCAACCGGGTGTTCCGGGCCGTTTTCCGGACACTCCTGGACCGCCCGGACGGACCCTCCTGGGCCGCCCCCACGGGCACTTCGGGACCGGCCCAGACATCGCCCGGACACGCAGAAGCGCCCTCTGCGGACGGGCAGAGGGCGCTTCTTGGGGCCGAACAGGGCCGAACGGGTCGGTCAGACCTGCACGGTGCTCGGCTTGAAGGACGGGCGGCCGGCTTCGAACGCCGAGATGTCGGCCTCGTTGGCGAGGGTCAGGCTGATGTCGTCCAGCCCTTCCAGCAGCCGCCAGCGGGCGTTGTCGTCCAGCTCGAACGCCTCGGTCAGCGACACACCGGGGCCCTCGGCGCGCACCTCGCGGGCCACCAGGTCGACGGTGATCTCGGCCTGCGGGTCGGCCTCGACCAGCTTCCAGAGCGATTCCACCGTCTCCTGCGGCAATACGACCGTGAGCAGGCCGTTCTTCAGCGAATTGCCGCGGAAGATGTCCGCGAAGCGGGACGAGATCACGGTCTTGAAGCCGTAGTTCTGCAAGGCCCAGACCGCATGTTCGCGCGACGAACCGGTGCCGAAGTCGGGTCCGGCGACGAGCACGGTGGCGCCCTGCCGCTCGGGGGCGTTGAGGACGAAGTTCTCGTCCTTGCGCCAGGCTTCGAACAGGCCGTCCTCGAATCCGTTGCGCGTGACCTTCTTCAGCCAGTGCGCGGGGATGATCTGGTCGGTGTCCACATTGCCGCGGCGCAGCGGTACGGCCCGGCCGGTGTGCGTGGTGAAGGCTTCCATGGGGGCTCAGACCTCCGTCAGGACAGGGGCGTCGGACAGGTCGGCGGGCGAGGCGAGGTGGCCGAGCACCGCGGTGGCGGCGGCCACCTGCGGCGAGACCAGGTGCGTACGGCCGCCCTTGCCCTGCCGTCCCTCGAAGTTGCGGTTCGAGGTGGACGCGGAGCGCTCGCCGGGGGCGAGTTGGTCCGGGTTCATACCCAGGCACATCGAGCAACCCGCGTGCCGCCATTCGGCGCCGGCGGCGGTGAACACCTTGTCCAGGCCCTCCTCGACGGCCTGCAACGCGACCCGTACGGAGCCCGGCACGACCAGCATGCGGACGCCGTCGGCCACCTTGCGGCCCTCGACGACCGACGCGGCGGCCCGCAGGTCCTCGATCCGGCCGTTGGTGCAGGAGCCGACGAAGACGGTGTCCACGGCGACCTCGCGCAGCGGCTGGCCCGCGGACAGGCCCATGTACTCCAGCGCCTTCTCGGCGGAGAGCCGGTCGCCGGGGTCGGCGAAGGACGCCGGGTCCGGCACGGCCGCGCTCAGCGGCGCGCCCTGGCCGGGGTTGGTGCCCCAGGTGACGAACGGCGCCAGGGTGGCGGCGTCGATCCGCACCTCGTGGTCGAAGACCGCGTCGTCGTCGGTGCGCAGCGTCTTCCAGTACGCCACCGCCGCGTCCCAGTCCGCGCCCTTGGGGGCGTGCACGCGCCCTTCCAGGTAGTCGAACGTGGTCTGGTCGGGGGCGATCATGCCGGCCCGCGCGCCCGCCTCGATCGACATGTTGCAGACGGTCATCCGCGATTCCATCGACAGCTTCTCGATGGCGGAGCCGCGGTATTCGATGACATAGCCCTGGCCGCCGCCGGTGCCGATCTGCGTGATCACGGCGAGGATCAGGTCCTTGGCGGTGACGCCGGGGGGCAGTTCGCCGTCCACGGTGATCGCCATCGTCTTGAACGGCGCGAGCGGCAGCGTCTGGGTGGCCAGCACGTGTTCGACCTGGGAGGTGCCGATGCCGAACGCCAGCGCGCCGAAGGCGCCGTGCGTGGAGGTGTGCGAGTCGCCGCAGACCACGGTGGTGCCCGGCTGGGTCAGCCCGAGCTGCGGGCCCACCACGTGGACGACGCCCTGCTCGACGTCGCCCAGCGGGTGCAGCCGTACGCCGAACTCCGCGCAGTTCTTGCGCAGCGTTTCGAGCTGGGTGCGGGAGACCGGGTCCGCGATGGGCTTGTCGATGTCGAGGGTGGGGGTGTTGTGGTCCTCGGTGGCGATGGTGAGGTCGGTACGCCGCACCGGTCGGCCGTTCATCCGCAGCCCGTCGAACGCCTGGGGGCTGGTCACCTCGTGGAGCAGGTGAAGATCGATGAAGAGCAGATCGGGCTCGCCCTCGACGCGGCGGACGACATGGTCGTCCCAGACTTTTTCCGCGAGTGTCCTACCCATCGCTGTCCCTCCGGCCCGCACCCTCGCGGGCCAACTCGTGTGTGGTGCACGTGTATGCCGGACGCCGTCGGTTCCCCTGGTGTCTCCGCGGGAGCACGGCGGTCCTGCCCTGTGCCCCCAGCCTGACGGCTTCCCCGGAAAATTGAGCTTGCGTTTCACAGTGTGAGACGCGAATATCGTTGCATGGACAATTCTAGCGGCGTCGGCGTTCTCGACAAGGCGGCTCTGGTGCTCAGCGCACTGGAGTCGGGACCGGCCACCCTGGCCGGCCTCGTCGGCGCCACGGGCCTGGCCCGCCCCACCGCGCACCGCCTGGCGGTCGCGCTCGAACACCACCGCATGGTGGCCCGCGACATGCAGGGCCGTTTCATCCTGGGACCGCGGCTGTCGGAGCTGGCCGCCGCCGCGGGCGAGGACCGGCTGCTGGCGACGGCGGGCCCGGTCCTGACCCACCTGCGGGACGTCACGGGAGAAAGTGCCCAGCTCTACCGCCGTCAGGGCGACATGCGCATCTGCGTGGCCGCGGCGGAGCGCCTTTCCGGCCTGCGGGACACCGTGCCGGTCGGCTCCACGCTCCCGATGAAGGCCGGGTCCGCCGCGCAGGTCCTGATGGCCTGGGAGGAGCCCGAGCGGCTGCACCGCGGCCTCCAGGGCGCGCGCTTCACCGCCACCGCGCTGTCGGGCGTACGCCGCCGCGGCTGGTCGCAGTCGATCGGCGAGCGGGAGCCCGGTGTCGCCTCGGTGTCCGCGCCCGTCCGCGGCCCCTCCAACCGCGTGGTCGCCGCCGTCTCCGTCTCGGGACCGATCGAGCGGCTGACCCGGCACCCGGGGCGGATGCACGCGCAGGCCGTCATCGACGCCGCGGCCCGGCTGAGCGAGGCGCTGCGCCGCAGCGGCTGAACCGTCCTCGGCAGGGGCCGCCGGTGCGCGAACGCCCCTGCCCGGTACGGCGGTTGGACCGCGGGAGAGGGCGAAGGCCGGGAACGGCGGCCGGAAACGAAAAAGGCCCCCACCTGAGTGAGGACCTCGGCCGTACCGTTACTTCTCTGCTTGCGTACCCCCGACCGGATTCGAACCGGCGCTACCGCCTTGAGAGGGCGGCGTGCTAGGCCGCTACACAACGGGGGCCCTAGCGATCCTGCATCATGACCAACGGGTGCGACCCAGGTGATCACGCGGGAAGGATCTGTACCCCCGACCGGATTCGAACCGGCGCTACCGCCTTGAGAGGGCGGCGTGCTAGGCCGCTACACAACGGGGGCTCGCACTGCAATGCACTGAACTATGCGCTGGGGTACCAGGACTCGAACCTAGAACAACTGAACCAGAATCAGCCGTGTTGCCAATTACACCATACCCCATCAAAACGCAACCCCTTGCGGGATTGTGCTTGGATCACGCCCCCCTGCCGGACCTTTCGGCCCTCTCGGGCGGCGCAGGAAGAACATTACCCGATGCGGGACACCGCTCCAAAACGAGTATCGCCGCGCAGCAGGTCAGCAAGCTCGGCGAGACCGGTGATGCGGGTGAGGTCGGGACGGGAGCCGAGGTCGTGGCGGTCCAGCCAGATGCCGACCAGGCCCGCGTCGGCCGCGCCGCGGGCGTCGATGTCCGGCTCGTTGCCCACGTACGCGACCTCGTGCGGCTCCAGGGACAGCGCCTCGCAGGCCGCGTGGAAGGCCGCGGCGGCGGGCTTGGAGACCCCCAGCTCCGCGGCGCACAGCAGCACCTCGAAGCGGTCCCGTACGCCCAGCGCGCGCAGCTTGCGGTCCTGTACGACGAAGGCGGAGTTGGACAGCACCGCGTGCCGGTAGTGGGGGGTGAGGCCGTCCAGGGCGGGTACGGCGTCGGGGAAGAGGGACCAGGCGGCCTCGTAGTGCGTGCGGTGGCGGTCGAACCACTCCTCGGCCTCCGCGTCCGTCAGCGGCAGCCCCAGGAAGTCGCGCACGCGGTCCCTGCGCTGCGCCTCGAAGTCGCACTCCCCCGCCGAGAACCGCGCCCAGTGGAGCTCGGTCAGCTCGGCCCAGCGCAGCACGGCGGCGTCCACGCTCCCGCAACCGTCCGGCAGTCCCTCGACGGCCAGATGGGCCCGCAGGCCGACCCGGTCGGCGCTCGCGTAGTCGAAGATCGTGTCGTCGATGTCCCAGAGAACCGCTCGTATCGGCATAACGCCCAGGGTACGAAGCGGGTCAGCTCCGCGCGACGACCTTGTTGGTCAGGGTGCCGATGCCCTCGACCGTCACGGAGACCTCGTCACCCGGCCGGATCGGGCCGACGCCCGCGGGGGTGCCGGTGAGCAGCACGTCACCGGGGAGCAGCGTCATCGCCTCGGTGATGTTGACGATCAGGTCCTCGATCGAGTTGATCATCTGCGCGGTGCGGCCCGCCTGGCGCAGCTCGCCGTTGACCGTCGCGGTGATGGCGAGGTCGGAGGGGTCGAGGTCGGTCTCGATCCAGGGGCCGAGCGGGCAGGAGGAGTCGAAGCCCTTGGCGCGCGCCCACTGCTTCTCGGTCCGCTGGGTGTCGCGGGCCGTCACGTCGTTGGCGCAGGTGTAGCCGAGGATGACGTCGCGGACCCGCTCGCGCGGCACCTCGCGGCACAACCGGCTGATGACGACGGCCAGTTCGGCCTCGTGGTGCACCTCCTGCGAGAAGGAGGGGTACACGATCGGGTCGCCGTGGCCGATCACGGAGGTGGAGGGCTTGAAGAAGGCCCAGGGCGCCGTCGGCACCTCGTGGCCCAACTCCTTCGCGTGGTCCGCGTAGTTGCGGCCGATGGCGACGACCTTGTTCGGCAGCACGGGCGGCAGCAGCCGCACCTTGTCGAGCGGGACCCGCGTACCGGACAGCTCGAAGTCCGCGAAGGGGATGCCCTTCATGATGTTGATGACGAGGCCGTCGTGGCCGGCTGTTACGCCGTCGCCTTCGCCGCCGTCGGTGCCTTCGGCCGCTTCGACAGCCCCAAAGGCGACATTGCCGTCGATCGAGAACCTCGCGATACGCATGGGCCCAGCTTAGTGGCCGGGCCCATACGCGCCGATCAGGCGGTGGGCAGCTCGTGCAGGACGGTGCGGCGCGGGTTCGCGGTGACCTGCGGCAGGGGCTCGGCGACGGCCTGCTCGGCGGTCGTGGCGGCTTCGGTGTCCGACGCGGCGGGGACCCCGAGTTCAGCGGCGTCCTTGAGGTGCGCGAGGGTGGTGCGGCGCGGGTTCGCGATCGGACGGAACAGCATGGTGGTCTTCATCGGCCGTGTGGACCTCGGTGACTCGGGGCGCCCGCAGGGCGCGGGTTGACAGAAAACCGCGATGTGTAAAGCACCAGGCTAGTGCGGCCCTTTCCCGGAACAACGTGGCCCAGACATGCACCAGGCTGTGATTTTGCTCACTAAGTGAGTCGCAAAGCAGGCATTGCGCGCATCCGACCGGCAGACTCAAACCGGTCAAGTCCCACACAGTCGTACGATTCAGCTGTCATCGACCCGGCTGGGACAGCGAGTGACTCGTGCGAACAGGGGGGTGCTAGGTCCGGAATCCCCCGCTTTCACCACATCAGATGTCAACACTCAGTGCTTGGCTCGACGCGACGAGTAACGGATTCCAACAGGTCGGCTACGGCCCTTGTTGGGAGATCCAGCACTGTGCTGGAATTCCCCGGACCGCCGCATCACATCGAGCCGGCGCGCAGGGGGCGCGTTCGAGCACCGAGCGGTGGTGAAGGGCATCAATCGGCCTCCTCGCAACCCGGGGCGGCCTGAGCCCCCATGACTCGACACCGTCCTGTCCGCTTCATCGCGGGGGACGCCTGGTCCAGAGGTTGCGACGCTAGTGCAGGGACGTTTCAAGAGGGACAGCGGCGCTGCGGGCGACCCGGAGCAGCAGCCCGGCGGGACCGGCAACGGCCCGACACCGCAGCAGGCGGGTGACTCGGCGAGCACTGCGCCGGGCACGACGGCTGCCACCGGACGACCGAGCACGCCCAGCGGCATCGAGGCGGGCAAGATCACCGGTCTCGCGGGCAAGCCGGGGCCCCGAATAGCCATGCGCAACTGGCGCATCAGCACCAGACTCGTCTCCCTGCTCGCCCTCCCGGTGGTCACGGCCACCGTCCTGGGCGGCATGCGCATCAACAGCTCGCTGGACAACATCAACCAGCTCGAGCACATGAAGACGCTGACCGACATCACCGAGCACGCGACGCAGCTCGCCGCCGCGCTCCAGGAGGAACGGGACAGCTCGGCCGGACCGCTGTCGTCCGGCGACAAGACCAACGACGCGGTGGAGGCCTCCCGGCAGGCCACCGACCGCGAGTACAAGCAGTATCTGAACGCCAGCGACAACGTCTCCGAGCGCGACCCGGTCTTCTCCGGCGTCCGCGCCACCCTGCTGGCGATCGGCACGCAGCTCGCCAACCTGGCGGAGATCCGCGACGAGGCGTACACCTCGACCTCCACCATCTCGCAGACGGTCTCGCAGTACGACGACCTGGTGCAGTCCCTGCTCTCGCTGTCCCAGGACATGGCGCAGGCGACCAACAACCCCGAGATGATCCAGAGCACCCGCGCGCTGGCTGCCTTCTCCTCCGCCAAGGAGTACGAGTCGATCCAGCGCGCGGTGATCAGCGCCGCGCTGGCCACCGGCGGCAAGCTGAACGCCAACGACTACCAGTCGGTGAAGTACGGCGCCGCGAACGAGGACACCGCGCTCACCCGGTTCCAGAAGATCTACGGACCCAAGAGCGCGGCGCTGCTGACCCCGATCGAGGGCGGCAACCTCACGATCAGCGCGCACGACACCACGCGCCAGCGCATCGCCGCCTCGCAGAACGCGATCACCAAGATCGACAGCTCGTACCTCGACTGGGACGACGCGGCCAAGACCAAGATCCAGGCGATGAGCCAGATCGAGCGGTCGCTGCTCAACGAGATGCAGCAGAAGGCCCTCAAGCTGCAGAGCGAGGCCAAGCAGTCCGCGCTGATCTCCGGCGCGATCATCCTGCTGGTCCTCGGCGTCGCCGTGGTCGGCGCCTTCATCGTGGCCCGCTCGATGATCCGGTCGCTGCGCAGGCTCCAGCAGACCGCCAACGACGTGGCCCAGAAGCGGCTGCCCGAGCTGGTCAAGCAGCTCTCCGAGACCGACCCGCAGGACGTCGACACCTCGGTCGAGTCGATCGGCATCAACAGCCGCGACGAGATCGGCCAGGTGGCGCGGGCCTTCGACGAGGTCCACAGCGAGGCCGTACGACTCGCCGCCGAGCAGGCCCTCCTGCGAGGGAACGTCAACGCGATGTTCACCAACCTCTCGCGCCGCAGCCAGGGCCTCATCCAGCGTCAGCTCTCGCTCATCTCCGAACTGGAGTCCCGCGAGGCCGACCCGGACCAGCTCTCCTCGCTCTTCAAGCTCGACCACCTCGCGACCCGCATGCGCCGTAACGGTGAGAATCTGCTGGTCCTCGCCGGTGAGGAGCCGGGCCGCCGGTGGACCCGCCCGGTCCCGCTGGTCGACGTGCTGCGCGCCGCCGCGTCCGAGGTGGAGCAGTACGAGCGGATCGAACTGACGTCGGTACCGTCGGCCGAGGTCACCGGCCGTATCGTCAACGACCTCGTCCACCTGCTCGCCGAGCTGCTGGAGAACGCGACGTCGTTCTCCTCGCCGCAGACCAAGGTGAAGGTCACCGGTCACTCGCTGCCGGACGGCCGGGTGCTGATCGAGATCCACGACACCGGTATCGGCCTGTCGCCCGAGGACCTCGCGGACATCAACGAGCGGCTGGCGAACCCGCCGACGGTGGACGTCTCCGTCTCCCGCCGCATGGGTCTGTTCGTGGTCGGCCGCCTGTCCCTGCGGCACGGCATCCGGATCCAGCTCCGCCCGTCCGACTCCGGCGGTACGACCGCGCTGGTCATGCTGCCCGTGGACGTCACGCAGGGCGGCCGTAACCCCAAGAACATCGGCCAGATGGGCGGCGGGCGCCCCGCGGGCGCTCCCCCGGCCGCCGCGGGCTCCGGCATCGCCGGCGCGTTCGGCAACTCGCCCAACTCCGCGCCGGTCAACCGGCCGCCGCAGCGCACCCCGGTCGCGGGCGGCCAGCAGCGTCCGGCGCTGAGCCCCGGAGCGGGCCGTCCCGGCGGTCCCCCGCAGCAGGGCGGCACACCGCGCTGGGCGCAGGACCAGAACGGCGGCCAGCAGGGCTTCCCCGACGACCGCGGTCTCCAGGACACCCCGCGCGGCCACGAGGACGTCGAGGCGGCCTCCGCCTTCGACGCTCCCGGACAGGGCCCGCGCGGCGACTTCCAGCAGCCCGGTGGCGCCTTCGGCCGTCCCCCCGGCGGCGGTCAGGACTTCGGCCAGGGCGGTCAGGGCGGTCAGGGCGGCCAGAACTTCGGCGGCCGGCAGGGCGGTCAGCAAGGCGGCCAGCAGCAGCCGGGCCAGTTCCCGCCGCCGCAGCCGCAGAGCACCGGCCCCTCCGGCTTCCGTTCCGACGTGTTCGGCGGTCGCTCGGGCCCCGCGCCGCGGCAGAACGGCCCCGCTGACACCACGCAGTTCCCGCCGGTCCGCGACGACGACTTCGCACCGACCGGCCAGGGCAACCAGAGCCAGGGCGGCCAGGGTCACGGCAACCAGGGCAACCAGGGCGGCGGTCGCGGCACCAGCGACACCGGGCAGTTCCCGGTGCAGGGCGGCCCCAACCCGGGCCTGCCGCAGCGCGGCGCCCGCAGCCCCGAAGAGACGTACAGCACGGGTCAGTTCGCGATGCCCGGCCAGCCGCAGGGCGGCCAGGGCCAGGGCGGTCCCGGCGACACGGCGCAGTTCCCGGCCGTGCAGGCCGACGGCACCGGCGAGTTCCGGATGCCCGGCCAGCAGCCGCAGGGCCGTCCGGGCCAGGGCGGTCAGCAGGGACAGGGCGGTCAGCCCGGTCAGCAGCAGGGCTTCCCCGGCAGCAACCAGTACCAGGGCCCGCCCCCCAGCGGCCCGCGCCCCGACGCCTTCCCCGGCCAGGGTCTGCCGCAGCGCGGCGGCCCCCAGCAGGGCAACGGCGGCCAGGGCTACGACCAGAACCAGCAGCAGTACCAGGACCCGTACGGGACCGGGCAGTTCCCCGTGCAGCCGCAGCAGCCGCAGCAGGGCAACACCGGTCAGTACCCGGTCCAGCAGCCGATGCAGAGCCCGCAGCAGCCCCAGGCGCCGCAGCCTCAGCAGCAGCCCCAGCAGCCCCAGCAGCCCGCCGAGCCGATGGCGCTGCCCCCGGCCCCGACCCGCGGGGACGAGCCGACGCCGATCTTCTCGTCGATCGAGTCGGACTGGTTCCGCACCGGCCAGGCCGAGCGGATGCAGCAGATCCACGTGGAGCAGAGCGCGCGCGGCCAGGAGGCCCCGCCGGTCCGCCCGGTGGGCCGTACAGCTCCGCCCGCGGCCCCGCAGCGGTTCCGCCCGCAGCGCCCCGGCACGACGGCGCCCGGTGTCGCCAACGGCAACGGCAATGGAAACGGCGGCAACGGCGGGAACGGCAACGGGAACGGCGTCCAGCGCCCCGGCGGCGGTCAGCAGCAGCCCGTACAGGCGCCGCCCGCCTCCGTGCCCGCTTCGGCGCAGTACCAGGGCCAGGCGCCCGCCGCTCCGGTGGCGCAGCCGCTGCCCAGGGAGACCCCGAACTGGCGGACCTCGCCCAACGACGCGCTGCGTCAGCGGGCCGAGCAGATCCGCGAACCTTCGGCCGGCGGGGTCACTCCGTCGGGGCTGCCGCGCCGGGTGCCGAGGGCCAACCTCGTCGCCGGTGGCGCGGCGCCGCAGCAAGCGCCGCAGGGCGGCCCGCAGATCTCGCGGGCGCCCGACGACGTACGCGGACGTCTGACCAACCTCCGCCGTGGTATCCAGCAGGGCCGCGAGGCCGGGGGCAACACCGACGGCCGTGGTTTCGGTACGAATCAGGAGCGTTAGTTGAGTGCGATGAGCCAGGCGGCACAGAACCTGAACTGGTTGATCACCAACTTCGTGGACAACACCCCCGGGGTGTCCCACACGGTGGTGGTCTCCGCCGACGGCCTGCTGCTCGCGATGTCCGACGGATTCCCCCGCGACCGCGCCGACCAGCTCGCCGCCGTCGCCTCCGGGCTGACCTCCCTCACGGCCGGGGCGTCCCGGATCTTCGAGGGCGGCGCGGTCAACCAGACCGTGGTGGAGATGGAGCGCGGCTTCCTCTTCATCATGTCGGTCTCCGAGGGTTCCTCCATCGCCGTGCTGGCGCACCCCGAGTGCGACATCGGCCTGGTCGGCTACGAAATGGCCCTGCTCGTCGACCGAGCGGGCACCGTCCTCACCCCGGATCTCCGTGCAGAGCTCCAGGGCAGCCTCATGCACTGAACCATCCGTCTCCCCCCATGTTTTTCCGTACTTCCCGCACCGCGACAGCACTGCCCGGACACGGAGGACCCTCATGACCCCGCCACCCGCTTCGCCGGGCCCGTACGGCGCGTCCCACCACGCGCCGTACGGGGTGGAAGGCGATCAGCCGCTGGTTCGGCCGTACGCCATGACAGGTGGCCGCACTCGGCCCCGCTACCAGCTCGCCATCGAGGCGCTGGTCAGCACGACCGCCGACCCGGGGCAGTACGCGGGGCTGCTGCCGGAACACCAGCGGATCTGCCATCTCACGCGCGAGATCAAGTCGGTCGCGGAGATCTCCGCTCTGCTCGCCATCCCGCTCGGTGTGGCCAGGATTCTTGTGGCCGACCTCGCCGAGGCCGGCATGGTCGCCATCCATCAGCCGGGCAGCGGCGAGGCGGGCGGCCAGCCTGATGTGACACTGCTTGAGAGGGTGCTCAGTGGACTTCGGAAGCTCTAGGCCGCAGCCGCAGCCGGCGTACGGCGCGCAGCAATCGGTGCGGTCCACCACGTCTGCGAAGATCGTGGTGGCGGGTGGCTTCGGTGTCGGCAAGACCACGTTCGTGGGTGCCGTGTCGGAGATCAACCCGCTGCGCACCGAGGCCGTGATGACCTCGGCCTCGGCCGGGATCGACGACCTGAGCCACGTCCAGGACAAGACCACCACCACGGTGGCCATGGACTTCGGCCGTATCACCCTGGACGACGACCTGATCCTGTACCTGTTCGGGACGCCCGGCCAGGACCGTTTCTGGTTCATGTGGGACGACCTGGTGCGCGGTGCGATCGGCGCCGTGGTGCTGGTGGACACCCGCAGGCTCGCGGACTGTTTCCCGGCCGTCGACTACTTCGAGAACAGCGGCCTGCCGTTCGTCATCGCCCTCAACGGCTTCGACGGACACCAGCCGTACCGTCCGGAGGAGGTGCGCGAGGCCCTCCAGATCGGGCCCGAGGCACCGATCATCACGACCGACGCCCGCCATCGCGGCGAGGCGAAGAGCGCGCTGATCACGCTGGTCGAGCACGCGCTGCTTGCCCGGCTGAAGTAGCGGGCAGGCTCGGAAGAAGGCTCAACAGACAGGCGCCAGCGGCGAGTTGCTGGTGAAAACAAGCCACGGGGACCGGCTGTGTCAGGAGACACGGCCGGTCCCCGTCTTCATAACATTTCGAGAGAGTTTCGGCGGGCGTCGAACACGGCTCGCGCTCAGCCGGTGTCGCAGCGCGTACATCTGTCATATGGTTTGACGGGGGATTTTACTTATGCCCGTTTTATCTTCGCCGTTACTGTGCCGCGTCCCATATGCCGGACGTTTGGCTGGGGCCTACATGACGTGCTGGAATTCGCAGAACCCGAGAGTAGTAACGGCCTTCGTTCGTGCCGTCGCCGAGAGGTTGTTGGTCCAGTGAGGAACACGAGGCGAGCAGAAGCGGGCCCTGCTCAGGGTCCGCGGGGGAACTTCACGCCGCCCCAACGTCCCGGGGGCGCACCCGCCATCTCGGCTCCCGAGCCGCCGGACGACCCGGGCACCCGGCTGAGCATGCGCAACTGGCGGGTCGCGACCCGCCTCAACGTCATCCTGCTGATCCCGGTCCTGGTCGCCCTCGTCTTCGGCGGCTTCCGGGTCAAGAGCTCGGTCGACACCTGGAGCCAGGCCGACGACGCCGTACGTACCGCGAATCTGGTACGCGCCGCCACGACCTACAGTCACGCACTGATCAACGAACGTGATGTCACCGCGGTTCCGCTGCTGGCGGGAAAACGTGACGATCCGGCGGTCTCCACCGCCCGCGCCGCCACCGACGAGGCGGCCCGCGAATTCGACGCCGCCGCGGCCAAGATGCCGAACGAGGCCGGGCTCAAGCGCCGGATGGCCAACTTCAGGACCGTCGAGCCGCAGCTCGCCACGCTCCGCAAGGTCGCGTACACCCGTCAGCTCTCCGGGGTGCAGACCGAGGAGTTCTACGTCAAGATCCAGCACCCGCTGTTGGAACTGGACAATGAGCTGGGTTACGGCACCAGCAATGTCACCGCCTACGGCCGCACCCTCTACGCGGTGTCGCTGGCCAAGGCCGCCGAGTCCCTGACCAGGTCGATCGGCACACACATCCTGGTGCAGAAGCCGGTCTCCGACAAGGAGCTGGCCCTCCAGAAGACCGCATTGGGCTCGTACCAGTACCTCCAGGGCATCTCGGTCGCGGAGTACAACGGCAGCGGTACGGCCGCGGACGTGCAGCGGCTGAAGGACGCGCAGGCCGCGGCGGAGAAGAAGGGCACCGACCTGATCGGCGAGGCGCAGCGCAAGGCGGAGGCCGCGCACACGGCGTTCGTCGTACCGCCGGACCTGCCGAAGATGGTCACCGAGATCGCCACACCGGGGAAGACCGTCGCGCAGCTGCGCGCCGAGGGCATCACGCCCGAGTCGTACTTCGCCGCCTCCACGCTCTCCTTCGACGCGTATCACACGGTCGAGAACTCGCTGGCCGACCAGGCCGCCGCCGACGCCTCGACGATCGCGTCGAACGCCAAGCGGGACGCGATCGTGAACTCCGCGATCGTGATCGTGGCGCTGATCCTGGCCTTCATCGTGGCGGGCATGATGGCCCGCTCGATGAGCCGGGCGATGCGGCGGCTGCGCGGCGCGGCCTTCGAGATCGCCGAGACGCGGCTGCCGTCGATGGTCGACCAGCTCTCGCGGACCGACCCGGGCCGGGTGGACACCACCGTGGCGCCGATCCCGATCAACAGCCAGGACGAGATCGGCGAGGTCGCGCGCGCCTTCGACCAGGTGCACCGCGAGGCCGTGCGGCTCGCCGCGGAGCAGGCGCTGCTGCGGGGCAACGTCAACGCGATCTTCACCAACCTCTCGCAGCGCAACCAGGGCCTCATCCAGCGCCAGCTCACCCTGATCACCGAGCTGGAGAACAACGAGGCCGACCCCGACCAGCTCGAGCACCTCTTCCAGATGGACCACCTCGCCACCCGCATGCGCCGCAACGGCGAGAATCTGCTGGTCCTCGCGGGTGAGGAGCCGGGCCGGCAGTGGAATCAGCCGATTCCGCTGGTCGACGTGCTCCGCGCCGCCGCGTCCGAGGTGGAGGCGTACGACCGTATAGAGCTGGTCGGCATCCCGGAGACGGACATCCACGGCAGCGCCGTGACCGACCTGGTGCACCTGCTGGCCGAGCTGCTGGAGAACGCGACGACGTTCTCCTCGCCGCAGACCAAGGTGCGGGTGACCGCGACCCGGCTGCCGGACGGCCGGGTGATGGTGGAGATCCACGACAAGGGCATCGGCCTGACCGCCGAGGACTTCGCCGACATCAACCACAAGCTGGCCGACCCGCCGACGGTCGATGTCGAGATCGCCAAGCGGATGGGCCTGTTCGTGGTCGGGCGGCTGTCCGACCGGCACGGCATCCGGGTGCAGCTCAGGCCGTCGGGCGAGCAGGCGGGTACGACCTCGCTGGTGATGCTGCCCGAGCCGATCACCCACGGCGGTGGCGGCGAGGCCCTGCTGCCGGAGGACGACGAGCGCGACTTCACCGTCTCGCGGATCGTGCCCGAGCAGTCGGTGCAGGACGTCGGCCACATGCCGACCGCGGCCGAGCTGGGCTTCGACGACTCGCGTTACGAGACCGCCGACGGTACGGCGGCGCCGACGCTCGACCCGGTGGGCCGGTCGCTGGTCCGCGAGGAGCGCCGCGCCCAGCTCGAAGCGGCCACGTCGGACCGCCAGGGCGACGAGCCCGGCTTCCCGGAGCAGAACGGTTTCCCCGGACAGGGCGGCTACCCGGAGCAGGCGGAGCAGAACGGCTACCCGGAGCAGGGCCGGCAGGCGCAGCCCGCGTACGACCCGAGCTTCGACCCCGGCTATCAGCAGCAGACCTACGAGCAGGGCTTCCAGTCCGGTTACGAGCAGCAGGGCTACCAGCGGAACGGTTTCCCCGAGAGCGCGCGGGCCTTCGACGACGGCGCGGTGCCGGGGTACGGCCAGGGCGCTCAGCAGGGCTATGACCAGGGCGTCCCGCAGGGCTTCGACCAGGGCTTCGACCAGCCCTACGACCCCGCGTACGGCCAGAGCTTCCAGCCGGAGTTCACCGGTTACCAGGCCCCGTCGCAGGAGTGGCCGGTTCCGGAGCCCCCGCAGGAGCCCGAGCCGCGGGCGGACGTAACGGAATCCGCTCCGCCGCTCCCCCAGCGGCCGTCCGAGAGCGTAGGCTCCCCTTCGCTGACGGACGCGGGTTTGCCGCGCCGTGACCGCCAGCGGCCGGAACCACCTCAGGAACAGCCTGCCCAGGAGGCTCCAGAGCCCCGGCAGCACCGGGAACCGGAGCCGACGACCGAATGGCGGTCGACGAATGACGAGAACTGGCACCGGGCCGAGCAGGTCCGCGAGCCCAAGGCGGGCGGGGTCACCCCCTCGGGCCTGCCCCGACGGGTGCCCAAGGCCAATCTGGTCCCGGGTACCGCGGCGCAGACCCCGCAGGGCGGCCCACAGGTCTCCCGCGCCCCCGAGGACGTACGCGGCAGGTTGAGTAACCTGCGGCGTGGCGTCCAGAAGGGACGCACTGCTGGAACTGATACGAACGGACAGGCCACCGAGCACCCATTCGGCGGCCCCCAGAACCAGGAGCGCTAGTTGAGTCCGATGAGCCAGGCGGCACAGAACCTGAACTGGTTGATCACCAACTTCGTGGACAACACCCCCGGGGTGTCCCACACGGTGGTGGTCTCCGCCGACGGCCTGCTGCTCGCGATGTCCGACGGATTCCCCCGCGACCGCGCCGACCAGCTCGCCGCCGTCGCCTCCGGGCTGACGTCGCTCACCGCCGGAGCCTCCCGCATCTTCGAGGGCGGCTCCGTCAACCAGACCGTGGTGGAGATGGAGCGCGGCTTCCTCTTCATCATGTCCGTCTCCGACGGATCCTCGCTGGCCGTACTGGCGCACCCCGAGTGCGACATCGGCCTGGTCGGCTACGAAATGGCCCTGCTCGTCGACCGAGCGGGCACCGTCCTCACCCCGGACCTGCGGGCCGAGCTTCAGGGCAGCCTGCTCAACTAGCTCGAACAGCGTCAACAAAGCGAAGGGCAGCGGTCGTCCGAGTACCAGCCGGGTACTCGGACGGGGGATCGCAGCCGTATCAGGAGGAGGACTCGTGAGCACGTCCCCCGGTGGAGACCCGTACGGCAGCCAGCATCAGCCGCCCCTCAACCCCTACACCTTCCCCTCGGCGCCCTCTCCGGAGCCCGAGCCGCAGTACCGGCAACCGCGTATCCAGCCCTACGCGCCGCCGCAGGGCCCCCGCCACGGCGGCGGCAGCGGCGGTCACGGGGGCGGCGGCAGTTACGGGAACGGCGGTGGGAGCGGCGGCGCGAGCAAGCGGCCCCCCGCCCCTTCCGGGCTCGTCCGCCCTTACGCGATGACCGGCGGCCGTACCAGGCCGCGTTACCAGCTCGCCATAGAGGCGCTGGTCAGTACCACCGCCGACCCCGAGCGACTGCGTGGGCAGTTGCCGGAACACCAGCGGATCTGCCTGCTCTGCCGGGAGATCAAGTCGATCGCGGAGATCTCCGCTCTGCTGACGATTCCGCTCGGTGTGGTCCGGATTCTCGTGGCCGACCTGGCTGAGGCCGGACTGGTCCAGATCCACCAGCCCGGCGGCGACGAGTCCTCGGGCGGACAGCCAGCCGTGACATTGCTTGAAAGGGTGCTCAGTGGACTTCGGAAGCTCTAGCGGGGGCTCCAGCGGGGGCGATACGGTCCGCCGGTCGACCACGTCTGCGAAGATCGTGGTGGCCGGCGGGTTCGGCGTGGGCAAGACCACGTTCGTCGGGGCCGTGTCGGAGATCAATCCGTTGCGCACCGAAGCAGTGATGACGTCCGCGTCGGCCGGGATCGACGATCTGACGCACGCGCCGGACAAGACCACGACGACCGTGGCGATGGACTTCGGCCGCATCACGCTCGACGAGGATCTGATCCTCTATCTGTTCGGGACGCCGGGGCAGGACCGTTTCTGGTTCATGTGGGACGACCTCGTGCGCGGCGCGATCGGTGCGATCGTGCTGGTCGACACGCGGCGCCTGGCGGACTGCTTCCCGGCCGTCGACTACTTCGAGAACAGCGGCCTGCCGTTCGTCATCGCCCTCAACGGCTTCGACGGACACCAGCCGTACGGTCCCGAGGAGGTCCGTGAGGCCCTCCAGATCGGGCCCGAGGCCCCCATCATCACGACGGACGCGCGCAACCGCGGCGACGCCAAGAGCGCGCTCATCACGCTGGTCGAGCACGCCCTGATGGCGCGGCTGCGGTAGGCGCCGGGTCCGCTCTCCCGTAACGGCTTCGGGCCCCACCGCGAAAGCGGTGGGGCCCGAAGCCGTCGTGGGTCGCGCCGGGCGGCCCGTGGAAGGTGCGGCTCAGCCCTGCCAGGAGTGCGGGGCGCGGAAGCCGGGGGTGCGCTCCAGGCGGCGCCAGCCGGCCGTGGAGCGGCGCTTGGGGGTGTCGGCGGCCTCGGGGGCGTCACCGGCGGCGGCACGCGCCAGCAGGATGGCGGTGAGCGCGGCCAGCTCCTCAGGAGCGGCGTGCCCCTTCTCGACGCGCACGAGGGAATCGGCGGGAGTGCTCAAGGTGGTCTCCATGACTACTGGGGCGGGTTGCCGTGCTTGCGCGACGGCAGGTCCGCGTGCTTGGTGCGGAGCATCGCCAGCGAGCTGATCAGCACCGCGCGGGTGTCCGCGGGGTCGATCACGTCGTCGACGAGGCCGCGCTCGGCCGCGTAGTACGGGTGCATCAGCTCGGACTTGTACTCCTTGACCATGCGCGTCCGCATCGCCTCGGGGTCGTCGGCCTCCGCGATCTGGCGGCGGAAGATGACGTTGGCGGCGCCTTCCGCTCCCATCACCGCGATCTCGTTGGTGGGCCAGGCGTAGGTCAGGTCGGCGCCGATGGACTGTGAGTCCATGACGATGTACGCGCCGCCGTACGCCTTGCGCAGGATGATCGAGATGCGCGGCACGGTGGCGTTGCAGTACGCGTACAGCAGCTTCGCGCCGTGCCGGATGATGCCGCCGTGCTCCTGGGAGACGCCGGGCAGGAAGCCCGGCACGTCCAGCAGCGTGACCAGCGGGATGTTGAAGGCGTCGCACATCTGGACGAAGCGGGCGGCCTTCTCGGACGCCTCGATGTCCAGCACACCGGCCAGCGACATCGGCTGGTTGGCGATGATGCCGACCACCTGTCCGTCGAGCCGGGACAGCGCGCAGATGATGTTGGTCGCCCAGCGCTCGTGGATCTCCAGGAACTCGCCCTCGTCGACGATCTCCTCGATGACCTTGCGCATGTCGTAACCGCGGCTGCCGTCGGCCAGCACCAGGTCGAGCAGGACGTCGCCGCGCCGGTCGGCCGGGTCGTGGCTCTCGACGGCGGGCGGGTTCTCGCGGTTGTTCTGCGGGAGCAGCGAGAGCAGGTAGCGCACCTCTTCGAGGCAGGTCTGCTCGTCGTCGTACGCGAAGTGCGAGACGCCGGAGACCTCGGAGTGGACGTCGGCGCCGCCGAGTCCGTTCTGCGTGATCTTCTCGCCGGTCACGGCCTGGACGACGTCGGGACCGGTGATGAACATCTGCGAGGTCTCGCGGACCATGAACACGAAGTCCGTGAGCGCCGGGCTGTACGCCGCGCCGCCCGCGCACGGGCCGAGCATCACCGAGATCTGCGGGATCACGCCCGACGCCTTGGTGTTGCGCTGGAAGATGCCGCCGTATCCGGCGAGCGCCGAGACGCCCTCCTGGATGCGGGCTCCGGCACCGTCGTTGAGGGAGATCAGGGGCGCGCCGGCCGAGATGGCCATGTCCATGATCTTGTGGATCTTGGTGGCGTGCGCTTCGCCGAGCGCGCCGCCGAAGATCCGGAAGTCGTGGGCGTAGACGAAGACCGTACGGCCGTGGACGGTGCCCCAGCCGGTGATGACGCCGTCGGTGTAGGGCCGCTTGGCTTCGAGACCGAAGCCGACCGCACGGTGCCGCCGCAGCGGTTCCACCTCGCGGAAGCTGTCCTCGTCGAGCAGCAGATCGATCCGCTCGCGGGCGGTGAGCTTGCCCTTGGCCTTCTGGGCCTCGGTCGCCCGCTCGCTCGGCCCGCGACGGACCTGCTCGCGGATGGCGAGCAGATCGGCTACGCGACCGCGGGCGTCGTTCACGTCCGCAGGCACCTCTTGCGATGTGGTCATGCCTCGACAGTACGAGCGGGAACCGAATAACGGGCCATCTACTTCGTACAGTGTCCGTCCGCACTTCATGGTGGATCCCAACAGAAGCGCATGCGGGCGGGGCCCCGCCGCCGGTCGGCCGGGCCCCGCTTCTTGTCGCTTTTTGCCCGTCCTTGACGGGCATTCGGGTCAGCGTCCGGCGACGGCCTCGGCCAGGGCGAGGACCCTGCGGGCCTCTTCCACGTGCAGATTCTCGATCATCCTGCCGTCCACGGTGACCACGCCTCGCCCCTGTGACGTGGCCTCTTCGAAGGCTTCGACGATCCGGCGGGACCTGTCGATCTCCTCCTGCGCGGGGGCGAAGATCCGGTTGCACGGTTCGAGCTGCGTGGGGTGGATCAGCGTTTTGCCGTCGAAGCCGAGCTGCCTGGCTTGTCGGGTCTCGGCTTCGAAGCCGGGCAGATCACGTACGTCGTTGTAGACACCGTCCAAGACGGCCTTGCCGCTGGCGCGGGCCGCGAGCAGGGCGAGCGACAGACCGGTGAGCAGCGGGGCCCTGCCCGGTACGTGCTCGGCGCGCAGTTCCTTGGCGAGGTCGTTGGTGCCCATGACGAGGACGGTGAGCCGCGGGGAGGCCGCCGCGATGGCCGCTGCGGCGAAGACGGCCCGCGGGGTCTCGATCATCGCCCAGATCGCGGTGCGGTCCGGGGCCCCGGCCCTCACCAGGGCCTCCTCGACCTCCCGTACGGTCTCCGGGGAGTCGACCTTCGGTACGACGACGGCGTCCGGGGCCGCTTCCGCCGCGGCCTTCACGTCGTCGGCGTGCCAGGGGGTGCCGGGCGCGTTGACCCGGACGGTCACCTCGCGGTAGCCGTACTCGCCGCTCGCCGCGGCCTCGGCGACGCGCTTGCGGGCGTCGGCCTTGGCGTCGGGGGCGACGGAGTCCTCCAGGTCGAGGATGAGGGCGTCGGTGGGGAGGGTCTTG
The DNA here is from genome assembly GCF_044753885.1 of Streptomyces sp. NPDC093221. Lineage (NCBI taxonomy): Bacteria > Bacillati > Actinomycetota > Actinomycetes > Kitasatosporales > Streptomycetaceae > Streptomyces > Streptomyces sp. NPDC093221. The sequence continues at coordinate 171,671 of NZ_JBIVOA010000002.1, forward strand.
GCCTTCTCCAGGGCGCGGTCGTTGGCGCCGGGCATGTAGAGGACGGAGCGGCGGGGGGTGATCCGGTCGTTCATCGGGTGTCCTCCTTCTCGGCCTGCCCGGCCTTCTCCACTTGCTCGGCCTTCTCCGATTGCTCGGCCTGCTCCGCCTGCTCGGCGTTCTCCGCCTTCTCCGCCTTCTCCGCCGCCGCGTAGGCGTCGGCCAGCTCCGGGTCGCGGGCGGCGAGGGCGTCCGCCAGTTCCGACACCACCAGGCACTGCTTGTACGTGGCGTCGTCCTGCATCTTGCCGTCGATCATCACCGCGCCCGTACCGTCGCCCATGGCGTCGATCACCCGGCGCGCCCAGGCCACGTCCTCGGGGGCGGGCGAGAAGACCCGCTTGGCGACGGCGATCTGCACCGGGTGCAGCGACCACGCGCCGACGCACCCGAGCAGGAAGGCGTTGCGGAACTGGTCCTCGCAGGCCGTCACGTCCTGGATGTCCCCGAAGGGCCCGTAGTACGGCAGAATCCCGTGCGCGGCGCAGGCATCGACCATTCGGGCGATCGTGTAGTGCCACAGGTCCTGCTGGTACGTCGCCCGGGGCGCGCCGTCGCCCTTCGGGTCCTCCCGCACCAGGTAGCCGGGGTGTCCCCCGCCGACCCTGGTGGTCTTCATCCGGCGGCTCGCGGCGAGGTCGGCCGGGCCGAGCGACAGCCCCTGCATCCGGGGGCTCGCGCCCGCGATCTCCTCCACATTGGCCACGCCGGTCGCTGTCTCCAGGATCGCGTGCACCAGGATCGGCCGTTCGACGTGTGCCTTGGCCTCGAGCTGCGCCAGCAGCCGGTCCACGTAGTGGATGTCCGCCGCGCCCTCCACCTTCGGCACCATGATGACGTCGAGGCGGTCGCCGATCTCCGTCACCAGCGTCAGCAGGTCGTCCAGCGCCCACGGCGAGTCCAGGCTGTTGATCCGCGTCCACAACTGCGTGTCGCCGAAGTCGTTCGCCTTCGCGACCGCCACCAGGCCCTCGCGCGCCACCACCTTGCGGTCCGCCTGTACGGCGTCCTCCAGATTCCCCAGCAGCACGTCGACCTGCGGCGCCAGCGTCGGCACCTTCGCCGCCATCTTCTCGTTGCCGGGATCAAAGAAGTGGATCATCCGCGAGGGCCGGAACGGCACCTCCCGCACGGGGGCCGGTGCCCCCACGGCCAACGGCCGAAAGAAGTCCTTCGCCGAGCGCATGCCATCTCCCGTTTCATCGATCGAGGGTGGGGAGCCTACGTCTGTGCCCGCACGTATGAGCCCGCCCGCGCCCATCCGTACGCCGCTCACCTTATGACCGCGCCCCTCTCCGGGTTACCCGACAGTACGTGTGCCGTTCGTCACCGGCCCGTTTTCGATATCGAGCGAGATATACTCGACACCTAAGTTGATATCACCAGAGGTGCATCATATGAGCCGGACCGTGATCGACCTGGACGACGAACTGCTCGCCGATGTGGCCCAGGCCCTTGGCACGGGCACGAAGAGAGAGACCGTCAACACAGCCCTGCGTGAGGTTTTGGAGAACCGGAGACGAGCGCTCGCCCTCACGCGTTTGCGTGCCCAAGCCGCCAACGGGGCCTTCGACTTGGAGATCTTCGAGGACAAGACGAACTACCGCCGGTGAGCGCGGCGCAGTTTCTGATCGACACCAGCGCCCTCGCACGGATCATGCGCGGCGACGCGGAGCAGTTCGGCTGGGACCAAGCGGCAGCGGCCGGTCTGATCGCCACCTGCCCGATCACCGAGTTGGAGTTCTTCTACAGCGCAGGGTCGGCCGCCGACCGTGCGCAAGCCACCGCGGACATGCGCATGCTGTTCGGCCGGGTGCCCGTGGACGACCGCGCGTACGACCGCGCCTGGCAAGTGCAGGGCCTCCTCACGGAACGCGGAGAGCACCGCAGCACCGGCGCCGTGGACTTGGTGGTCGCCGCCACAGCGGAACTGCAGGGCCTCACCCTCCTGCACCGCGACCGCGACTTCGAGCGCGTCGCGGCCGTTACCGGCCAGGCACTCCAGTGGTACGGGCCTCCGGCCGGGAAGTAGTCGGCCCCAGGGCAAGCCGGGCTCTGGGGGCCTCCTACGGGTCCACGGAGTCGGAGACGGTGGCCGAGTCGCCTCGGACGACGTAGATGGCGCTGCCCGGCGGGGACTCGTCCGAGCGGGAACGGAGGTCGGCGAGGTCGAAGCCGGGGGGCCAGCGGGTGCCGGTCTCGGTCCAGCGGACGGCGGTGAGGTCGGCGCCGCGCAGGTCGACCGAGGTGAGGTCGGTGACGGTGAAGTCGTCCAGGAGCAGCGCCATCCGCTGGTCGTCGTGGGTGACCAGGTGAGTGGCGAACTGGCGCCGCACCAGGGCGATCCGGACCGCGCCGAGGATGCGGGCGGCGCGTTCGGCCAGGGCCCGGTCGAGGCCGGGGGCGGCGGCGATTTCGTAGGCCAGATCAGCCGTCCGCGACAGGTAGGAGTCTCCTCCGGCGGCCATCCCGTGCGTCGCCTCGCGGGCGAGTCGCAGAGCCTCCCTGAGATAGCCGTCCGCGGTCAGGGGCCGGCCGGGCGCCGGTTCAGCACGCCCGAGGAAGGTCGCCGCACGGCGGAAAGCGCTGACGAACTCGGGTTCCCTGACCATATGCCGGGCGAAATCGAGGACCGCCGCGAGCAGATCGACGCGGTCGAGGGCGCGCCCCCAGTCTCCGCCGTCGTCGTCCGCGAGGCGCTGTGCCAGGAAGACGGCCCGCGTACCGGCGGCGATCTGCGGCTGGCTCCGCACTTCCATGCGCCCGACGGCCGGGGTCAGCGTGGATTCAAACTTGGCCATGCCAGCAGGGAAGTTGACGTGCAGCATCGCCTCCACGAGGTTCGGACTCCTGGGCGGGGCGTACTTCGTGGTCGGGGCGGGTGGCGGCGGCGCGCCGGGAATCCGGTCCGGGTCCGGCGCGGGGAGTACGGACGCGAGGCCCGCGTCGACGTCGAGGGGCACGTCCTGTGTGAGAGCCGCGTGGCGGGACTGGAGCAGCACCTCGGACAGACCCGCCTCGATGTCGAGGACGCCGTCGAGGTCCCCGGCGAGGGAGCGGGCGTGCTCGGCGAGCAGCCGCTCGTCGTGGTGGTGTTCCGCGGTCACCGGTCGTCCTCCTCGGCGAGGAGACGCACGGCGGCGCGCCGCGCCTTCTTCAGACTGGCGCGTACGGCCTCGGGAGTCATCGTCAGTTGCTCGGCGATCTCGGCGGGAGCGTACCCGTCCAACGTCCAGGCCAGGATCTGCCGTTGGCGCGGCGGAAGACTCCTGAGCAGGGCGAGCGTCACATGCCGCTCCTCCCAGTCGGCGTACGCGTCCGGACGCGGCAGCAGCGAGGTGGGTTCCGGCACCTCGTCCACCGGGTCCTCGCGGACCGCCGCCGTCTTGCGGGCGAGCGCGCGGGCGGCGACGGTGCGGACGTACGCGCGCGGAGTGCGGACCGTGGTCCAGTAGCGGTGGACCTGGATCATCGCCTCCTGCGCCATGTCGGCCGCGACGGCCAGCGCGGCCCCGTGGTGCAGCAGAAAGACGACAAGGCCGCGTATCTCGGCGCGGTAGAAGTCCGAGAACTCCTCGTCCACGGTGCCGCGTACGCGCTCGGGGGCGCCGGTCTCCCCCGGTAAGCGCTGTGCCGACGCGGTGGTCGGCGGTTCATGGTCGGTCACGTGCTCTCATCGTCCCTTCGGCCCGCCGCGCGGCTGATCGTCAGGTGGAGCCGGTGGCCGCCACCGCGTGCGTCGTCCAGTTCCAGCCGGTCCCCCGCCCCGAGGCCGTTGACGGCCTCGGCGAGATACGCGGCGCGCGCGTGCTCGTAACGCGCCCGCCAGCGCAGCCGCAGCCAATACCCCAGCAGCGCGCACCCCTTGGCCGTGAGAACCGAGAGAACGGTGACGGCAAGCGTGGCCCGGTCCATGGTGTCCCTCCCCGAGGGGCCGTGGATTTCGGCCCGCTACAGAAGAAGAGGCGCGGGACCGTACCCCGCGTGAACCCGTACAACCGGACTGTACGAGCCGGACGAGGGTGGCGCGGGTTTGGGACGGAAATAGAGATCGCATGCCCTACGGAAAGCGACCACGAAAAAACTCAGCGTGGCGCGTCATCGGCGCCACGGTCGGCCAGTTCAGGCGTGCGAGCGGTATGTCGCAGCAGCGGCTCGCCGACGAGGTGAACCTCAGCCTGGACCAGATCGCATCGATCGAGCAGGGCCGCAGACCGCTCGGCCTGCGGCTGGCCCGCCAGCTCGACCAGTTGCTCCGCACGAGCCAGACGCTGGAGGTGGCCGTCGCCGAAGTCCCGCAGGCGGAGCGGTATCCGCTGTTCGCGCAGGACTACATGGAGGAGGAGCCGCTGGCGCTGAGCCTGATGTCGTACGAGACCCAGGTGGTACCGGGCCTCCTCCAGATCGAGGAGTACGCGAAGGCGGTGTTCAAAGAGCAGTACCAACCCCTGAGCCCAGATGACGTCGACCAACGGCTCGCGGACCGGCTGACGCGCCAAGCGATCTTCCAGCGTGAGCCATCGCCACCGCTCATGACCTACATCATCGAGGAGTCCATCCTGCGGCGGCCCATGGGCGGGCCGGAAGCTATGCGCCGCCAAATCAGGCGGCTGCGGGAAGTGGCCCAACTTCCCCACGTCATCCTCCAGATCATGCCGCTCGACCGCGTCGAGCACGCGTCTCTCGCCGGGCCGATCGTCCTCTTGGAGACGCCCGCCCACGAGCACCTGGCGTACTTCGAAGTGCACGACGTCAGCTCACTCATCGATGATCCGGATGATGTGAGCGTGCTCCAGCAGAGGTATGGGATGCTGCGTTCACAGGCCCTCACGCCCGAGGAGAGCATGCGCCTGATGGACGATCTGCTAGGAGACCAATGAACCGCGCAGCACGGCCAAGCCCCTCCCCCGACCTCGTCTGGGTCAAGTCCAGCTTCAGCAGCGGCGAGGGCGGGAACTGCATCGAATTCGCCTACGACTGGCGCAAGTCCTCGTACAGCAGTGATGCGGGCGGGAACTGCGTCGAGGTCGCGTGCGACTGGCACAAGTCCTCACACAGCACCGGCGACGGCGGCAACTGCGTCGAGGTCGCCGCGCATCCGCAGGCGATTCACATCCGCGACTCGAAGGACCCCGAGGGCCCGGCGCTCACCGTCACGCCCGCCGCGTGGTCGGCGTTCGTGACGTTCGCCGCCGCGCAGCAGCCCGCGCTCTGACGTATCGGGCGACATGTCCGACGGATCGCCCGCACGGCGTGAGTGCGGGCGCCGCCGTTGCGGTCCTAGACTCGGCTCATGGGTAGGACCGACCGCGCCAGCCGGGTGATCGCGGCACCACCGGCGACCATCTACGGCGCCCTCATCGACCGCGACTCCCTCGAAGCCTGGCTGCCGCCGGACGGTATGCGCGGCCGGATCGAGCACTGGGACCCCCGCCCCGGCGGCGGCTTCCGTATGGTGCTCACGTATCTCGACGCGGCCGACAGCCCGGGCAAGTCCTCGGACGCGACGGACGTCGTCACGGTCGCCTTCACGCAATTGGTCCCGCACCGCCGCGTCGTCCAGCAGGCCGTCTTCGAGGCGGACGACCCTCTGTACGCGGGCACCATGACGATGACCTGGTCTCTCACGCCCACCGACGACGCCGGCGACGCCACCGAGGTCGCCGTCACCGCCACCGACGTACCGCCCGGTATCGACCAGGCCGACCACGAAACCGGCATCGCCTCCTCGCTCGCCAACCTCGCCACGTACGTCGAACCGATCGGCTGACCGGCCCCGGCTGGGCGAGTGGTACGCAATCGTTGCAGGTAGAGGGTTGTCTCCTGCCGGTAGGCCCTGTGTACTCGGCGGCATGAGTGACAGACAGCCACCTCCATACGACGGCGACAACGGCGGACAGTCCGGCCCCTGGGAGCACAACCCGCAGGGGCAGCAACAGCCCAACCCCTATGGCCAGCCCGGCCCTTACGGGCAGGGACCCATACCGTCCTACCCCGGCGGCGGCCAGCCTGACGTCGCGAACTACGGTCAACAGCCGACCGGAATGCCCCCGTTGGCCAACTGGGGGGCGCGGGCGGGTTCGTATCTCATCGACGCGCTCATCCTCGGTGTCCCGTACGCGATCCTGCGCTTCGGCATCGGCGGCACGGCCGGGGCCCTGCTGGGCGCGGTCGTCGCCCTGGCCGGTTCGATCTACTTCTCCTACATGGAGGGTACGACCGGGCAGACGCCGGGCAAGAAGGTCGTGGGCACCCGCACGCTGCGCGAGGCGGACGGCCAGGTCCTCGGCTTCGGTCTGGCCTTCGGCCGGCGCCTGCTGCACATCCTGGACGCTCTGCCCTGCTACCTCGGCTTCCTGTGGCCCGCCTGGGATGCCAAGAAGCAGACCTTCGCGGACAAGATCGTCCACTCCGTCGTCATCAAGCCCTGACCCGCACCCTGTTGTCCGTGTGCCCCGGCCCTGCCGCCGGGGCGCCCGGACACGGATAGGCCCGCCTCCATGGACTGGGACCGCGAACGTCCCTGGCGCGACAACATATGGGTCCGCCTCGCGCCCGCCGTGCTCTACGTCGCCGTGTGCCTGTTCTGGCTGCCCGCCCCCACCGTCCCGCTCGTCGGCGGCATGGCCGGCGGCTTGGTGTTCGCGTGGCGAGACCTGAGAAGCCGGCGGCACATCGCCTCAGAGACCGGGCTCACCCCCCGGCAGGTCGCCGTGGCCGCCCGCCTCATGCGCAAGGAGGTCATCCCCTCCGACCCCGCGGCCCGCCACGCCATGACCCTCCTCCTGCACCGCCAACGCCGGGCAGCCCGTACCACCCGCCGTCTGGCGCTCGCCCTCGCCACCCTCTTCGGCGCCCTGGGCGCCGCCGTGCTCCTGTGGGGCCCCACCGCCAAGGACCTCGCCGCCATCTACCTGGCCCTCGCCGCCCTCCTTCTCCTCACCGCCCTCCCCTCCACCCGCCGCACCACCCACCGCCTGGCCCGCACCGAAGCCCACCTCACCCCACCCCCTCCCCTGCTGGAGTAGTGATCCGCAGGCCGCGACCACCTGTTCCGGTCATCGGGAACCCCGCCGCAGTTCCCACACGTCACTCATGACCGAGGTGAAACAATGCCCCGGAGCTGACGGGGACCACGGGGGGACGGGCGTCACCACGCCGGACGGCAGCGTCTGGCGCTATCTGTACGACGCGCTGGGCCGCCGGATCGCCAAGCAGCAGTGGGACGACAGCGGCCTCATCGCGGAGACCGTGTTCGTCTGGGACGGCGCGCGCATGACGGAAGAGGTGACGGGGCAGGCCGCCACGACCTGGGAGTACGCGCCTGGCACACACCGTCCGCTGGCCCTGATCGACGAACGCTTCTACGCCATCGTCACCGATCTCATTGGTGCCCCCAGCGAACTCATCGGCTCCGACGGCGATGTGGCGTGGCGGAGCACGCGCACGGTATGGGACCGGCAACCAGCCGTCGGCGGGCAGACCGACTGCCCGCTGCGCTTCCCCGGCCAGTACGCCGACGCCGAGACCGGACTCCACTACAACCATCTGCGGTATTACGACCCGGTCACCGCCCGCTATCAGAGCCCCGATCCCCTCGGCCTGGTCCCGGCTCCCAACCACCACACGTATGTGGAGAATCCATACGACGAGATCGACCCGTTCGGCCTGAGTCCCTGTACGGAACTGGGTCGCGCCCTCAAGCCGGGCGAGATCTTCATCTACCGTGCCGTCCAGGCCAAGGAGCTGGCACAGCTGCTCAAGACGCGGCGGTTCGAGAACGTCCTCGGCATCGAGACCAAGTACTTCTCGACGACGATGGAGGGCGCGGCGGCTTATGCCCGGGCCGCGTTCAAGGCGTACAAGGAAGAAGGTCCTTATACCCTGGTCAGATCGGTGATCCACAAGGACGCGATCAACCCCGAGAGCCTGATCGACCACCTGGCGGACGCGGGCGGCGGAATCGACGCTCTGGCCCTGTCCGTGGAAGAGATGGCCCACGCGGGACGAGTTCGCGTCCTTCCCTTCATGCCCCTGCCCTGATGCACCCCTTCTGAGTGGAACGCGACGTGGACATCATCATCGTTTCGGACAACGCACGGCTTCTTGAGGTGTGGCGGCGGCATTTGGGGGATGGCCTGCCGGTGGAGTTGTGGGAGGCCGAGGCCCGGGATGTGGGCGCTGACGCCGTGATGGTGGCCGGGGTGTTCGCGCACGGGCGGTACGGGGGGAGGCCGACGCCGGGGCGGGCGCAGATTTTGCGGAACGTGCGGGGGGACGGTTATCCGGGTCTTGTCGTGGTGCCCGCCACGCGCCCGGCGATGCTGGACGGCGAGGGGCGACCGGTGGTGCGGCCGGAGTACGCCGACGTCAGCCCCGCGTATTTCGGGGTGTCGCGGGCGCTCGAGGCGGTGCGGGAGTGGAACGCGGGCGGGGAGGTGCCGCGAGTGGACGTACTGCTGTTTCCGCTCGGGCTGTTGGGAATGGAGTCCGTCGAGGACACGGCTACACCGGAGGCTGTGGGGAGGGCGGTGCGTGAGGGGTGGGAGGCGCTGGGAGGGGCTAGCTGAGCCAGAGGGCTATCGCGTCGCCTTCGGCGGCTGCCGCTTGGAAGAAGGGGACGAGGGCCTCGTAGTGCTGGGTCGCGTATTCGAGCGTTTCGAGGGCCTCGCCCTCGACGCTCGGGTAGAGGACGCCCTCTTCGACCTCGGCTTCGGCGAGGTCCTTGGTGAGGGCGGCGGCGGGGAGTGCGGTCAGGGCGGCGGCGGCCGTGCGGACCTGGTCGGGGGTGAGGTAACGGGGCGGGCCGTAGCCCCAGTCGCCGGCGCCGGGTATCGGCTGGCCGCCGTGGACGATGTCGAGCGGGAACTCGATCCGCCGGAACAGGAAGTCCAGGGCGTCCCACGCCTTGTCGATGTCGAGACAGCGCGGCTGACCCGCGCCCGTGGTCTCCTCCGATTCGGCGTACATCAGGTCGAAGACGAACTCCTGCGTCCAGTCCGGTTCCCGGACGGCGCGGTCGAGTTCGGCGGGTGTCAGACGTGCGTAGTTCTCAATCATGCCCATGCGTCGCATGCTAGGGCCGGGGTCTGACACCCGCCGCCCCCGGACAGGGGGTTACGGCCAGCGCATGGAGAGGTCGGGCTCCTTCTCCATGTTGCGGGAGCCGTCGTTGGTGTCGACCAGCGTGAAGCCGTGGTGCTCGTAGAAGGCGCGGGCGTCGGTGTTGCGCTGGAAGGCGAAGAGGGTGAGGCCGGCGGGGCTGTGCGCCTTGGCGCGGGCGAGGAGGCGGCTGCCGATGCCCTGGCGGCGCACCTCCGCCAGGAGGTAGAGGGCGTCGAGGACCCCGTCCTCGACGGACGCGTAGCCGACGACGGCGCCGCCCTGCTCGGCCACCCACACCGCCGAGCCGGGCAGCACGATGTCCCGCACCCACGCCTCCACTTGGGCGTCCGTCCGCTTGCGCGGCGGCAGGTACGGCATGGTCACCTCGCGCGAGGTGACGTGGACGTGCGCGATGGCGGCGGCGTCGGCCGCCACCGCGTCCCTGACGATGGTCTCGGGGGTGTCTGTCACCCGCGTGACCTTACGTATCGGGGGCCGTGGGCTCGACCCATTTTCCGTCACCCCTGCCAGGACGGCCCCGCCCGGGACGGTCCTTCGCAGGATCGGCCCTCGCACGATCTGCCCGCACGCGATGGGCCCTCGCGCGATCTGTCCTCACGCGATCGGCTACGCCAGCGTGACCGTCGCGTGGTGGGACGCCCCCGCCTTCCCCGGCGCGACGGTGAGCCGGAGAGCGGCCCCGGTCGCGGCGACCGTCACCGTCGGGTCGTGGGCGGTGACGGCGGTGACCGCCCGGGACCAGGTCAGGTCGAAGGCGGTGCCGGTGTGCGTGGGGTCGCTGACGGACACGGTGGCGGTGGAGCCGGTCACCCGGATGAGAATGGCGGCCGGTGCCGTGACGGTGAGGGCGCCGACGGTCCCCGCGTTCCAGAAGTTGGCGGCGGTCACGCCGAGCGAGGGGACCGAAATGGCCTGCTGGGCCGCGTTGTTGGCGAGGACGGTGAGCCAGGAGGAGGCGGCGGCGCGGGCCGCGGTCGCGGCGGTCGTGGCGCCGGGCATGAGCAGATAGGCGTACGTACCGGCGGTCGGATCGACACCGTGGTCGTACCACGTGGTGAGGTAGCGGCGGGTGACGGCGTCCGTCGTGCCGCCGGTGTTGATGTCGTGCCAGGAGCCGGTGCGGGCCTCGCGCAGGGCGCTGAAGGTGGCGCCGCCGGGGAAGACGTAGCCGCCGAAGCCCGCGAGCTGGGCCCACTTGGCGCCGGTGAAGGTCTTCGTCCAGCCGAGGGTGGCGGGTTGGGCGGTGCCGTCGACGGTGAAGGCGTGGGTGCCGCTCGCGCCGAGGTTGCGGTTGTCGATGACGCTCTCGATCCGTACGCCGTCGGTGGCCTTGATCCCGGCGCCGAGGCAGACGATCGCGTCGTCCAGGCAGAACCACGACTTCTTGCCGAGCATCGTGGAGCCGAGGCCCTTCACGTACTGCCCGACCGCCGCGAATTCGCCGTCCGTGGCGCCGCCCGCCCACACCGTGTCCGGCCGCGCCGCACCCCACGCGCCGCCGTACGCGTCGGCGAGCGGCTTCGTCGAGACGGTGGTGCCGGGCAGCCGATACGGGTTGACGGTGGGCCAGAAGTCGTCGCTGTACTGGCCGTTGCCGAAGTCGGCGCCCCACCAGCTCAGCATGCCGTTGTTGGTGTGCCAGCCCCGCAGATTCTCGCCGTTGCCGGTCTCGTAGAACGTCGTGCGGGCCGAGCACATGCTGATCGATGCCGCCCAGCCCGAACGGCGGTGCACGGCACGGTCCATGGAGCCGAACAGCCGGTGCGCGACGGGTTCGGCGACGGCCGCCGTGCCCGTGGCGTCGGCGACGGCCTTCAGCCGGGACAGGTCGGCGACGCCGAGTTGGGGATCGGACAGCACCGGGCTGAAGGCGTCGCGGCCGATCCAGCCCTTCAACAGGCCCTTCCAGCGGGCTTGTTCCGCGGTGGACGCGCCCTGCGCGAGGACGGCGATGTTGGCCAGCAGGGTGTGGCCGCGCAGGTGGTCGTCCTGCTTGACGTGCTGCGCGTCGGCCGCCGAGACCCCCCGGCTCTGGGCGCGGCCGACCACCGGGTCCATCAGCAGACCGTTGTAGATCCACGGCGCGTACGCCTTCTCGACCATGTCCAGGAAGAGCTGCCGGTTCGGGTCGGTCACCGCCCAACCGGAGCCGCCCAGCAGGGCGAAGAGCCGTCCGAGCCCGTCGATGAGCACCTGCCCGTACGACCCCGTGTACGGCACCCATGTGTGCTGGATGAACGACCCGTCCGCGTAGAAGCCGTCGCCCGTCGTCACGTACGGGAACACCGGCGACAGCGCGTCCCTGGCCAGCGCGAGCTTCGCGTCGCTCTTGCCGATCACCCCGCGCAGCGCCAGCACCCGGCACAGGTCGACGCGGTTGGCGCCCGTGCTCGTACCCGCGTACGACGCGACCGCCGAGTCCGGCACGAAGTGGTCAACCGCCGCTGTCCAGGCGGATATCCGGTCCGCCGAGAGGCTGCCGCTGTCGTAGGCGAGGGCGCAGATGTCCAGGAGCAGGCGCGGGCTGCCGATCTGCCAGTCCCACCAGTTGTCGTACGTGGTCCGGGTCGCGTTGTACGCCTGGGTGTGGAGGTGGTCGAGGCCGGTCACGACCTTGGCGAGCAGGGCGGGGTCGGCGGTGGAGCCGGTGCCGGGCTGGGCCCACGCCTGGGCCATCGTGCTGAGCCGGGCGTAGCTGTTGGTGACGCCGGCCGAGGCGGTCAGGAAGGGGTAGTCGGGCCAGAGCGAGCCGGTGGCCGGGGCCATGCTCGCCGCGTACGTACGGGCGTTGGCGCCGAGGGCGGTGAGCTTGGCGGCGTAGGGGGCGGCGGCCGGGTCGAAGCCGGTGCCGAGAAGGAGGGTGCGCCACCGGGCGCGCAGGGTGTCGTAGGCGTCGGGGGCCACTGTCGTCGCGTCGGCCGTCGTTGCCGCGTAAGCGGTTACCGTGGACGGCAGATTCGTGAGGGGTACGGCGAGGGCCGCGGCGCTCAGCGACTGGATGAGGGTGCGGCGAGACCAGGTCGGGGGCATGTCGGGGGAACCTCCGGGCGCATCGGGAGTGTTTCCGCTCAAGTGCAAACGGTTTCTAACACGGCGGCGCACAGGACAGCAATGGTCTGGACAACGTGGGTGCGGGGAGGTGGGGGCGGGGAGGTGCGGGCGGGCGGCCTTCGGGCGCGAGGGCGTGGCGTGGGCGTTGGCGTGGGCCCGGCCCTTGGGCTGGGGCTGGCACTGAGGCTGGGCTTGGGCCTGGGCTCGGCCCTGGGCGTCAGGCTCGGTCGCGCGCGCCGGGCACCACGAGCCCGGACTCGTACGCGGCCACGACCGCCTGCGTGCGGTCGCGCAGCCCCAACTTCATCAGCACCCGGCTGACATGCGTCTTCACCGTCTCCTCCGTGATCAGCAGCCGCTTGCCGACCTCCGGGTTGGACAGGCCCTCCGCGACCAGGCGCAGCACCTGCGTCTCGCGGGGAGTGAGGGTGGCGAGGGCCGTATGCACGCTCGGGGCCTTCGGTGGCTCCGGGTCCGCTTGCCCTGAATCGCCTTGCTCCGGGCGGCGGTTGGCGAATTCGCTGATCAGCCGACGGGTCACCGTGGGGGCCAGCAGGGCCTGGCCCTCCGCGACGACCCGCACCGCGTCGAAGAGGCGCTCCGCGGTGACGTCCTTGAGCAGAAAGCCGCTCGCGCCCGCGCGCAGGGCGTCGTACACGTACTCGTCCAGGTCGAAGGTGGTCAGGATGAGGACGCGCGGGCCCTGCGCGGAGCCGGGCTGGGCGGCCAGCCGCCGCGTCGCCTCGATGCCGTCCATGGTCGGCATCCGTACGTCCATCAGGACGACGTCCGGGCGCAGTTCGGCGCAGACGCGTACGGCCTCGGCGCCGTCGCGCGCCGTGCCGACGACGGTGAAGTCGGGTTGCGAGTCGAGCAGGGCGGCGAAGCCGGTGCGGACGACGTGGTGGTCGTCGGCCACGACGAGACGGATAGCGTCCGGCGCGGGCGCGGCATCGGGTGCGGGTGAGGGTGCGGCATCGGGTGCGGGTGTGGGTGTGGCCCGGTCCGGGGTCATCGGGGCTGCTCCGGGGCGGAGTTGGCGGGCAGGATCGTCTCGACGAGGAAGCCGCCGCCGTACGCGGGGCCGGTGCGCAGCTCGCCGCCGACGGCCGCCGCGCGTTCACGCATGCCGAGCAGGCCGAGGCCGCCGCCGGGCGGTGACGCGGGAGGCGGACCCGGCCCGTTGTCCCGGATGCGCAGCGCCAACGTCCCTTCGTCGTAGTGCAGTTCGACGTCCACGGCGGCGCCGGGGGCGTGCCGTCTGGCGTTGGTCAGGGCTTCCTGGACGATGCGGTACGCGGCCAGTTCGACGCCCGGGTCCAGTTCCAGGGCCGCGCCGCGAACGATGAGGCGAGCGCCCGTGCCCGAGGTGTCGCGCGCGTCGTCCAGCAGCTCGTTGAGCTGGAGCAGGCCGGGTTGCGGCTCGCGCGGCGGCTCGGCTTCGGCGTCCTCGCGCAGGACGCCGAGCAGCCGCCGCATCTCGGTCAGGGCCGACCGTGCCGTGTCGCCGATCGCCGACAGCTTCGCGGCTCCCGCCTCCGGCATTCCCGGCGTCGTGAGCCGCGCCGTCTCCGCCTGGACCGCGACCATCGAGATGTGGTGCGCCACGACGTCGTGCAACTCCCGTGCGATCCGGGCCCGTTCGCCCCGCGCGGTGTGCTCGACCAGCGATCCGGTCAGCCGCTCCCGCACCGCGCTGTGCGCCTTCGCCTCGTCGCGCGCCCGGCGCGCGATCCCCGACCAGGCCGCCGCCGGGGCCGCCGCCGCGAGCAGCAGCGTCAGGACCGCCGTCTCGTGGGCCAGGGCCAGCGCCACGTACGGCAGGGCCAGCAGCGCCGCCGCCACCGGTGGGCCTCTGCGGCCCAGCTCGTGGAGCACCGCCGCCTGGGCGCAGGCGCCGCCCACCGTCAGGGCGTGGAACGGTGTCACGGCCACCGTCGTCGCCGCCGTCACGGTCGCCGCCGCCACGGCGGGATTCTGCCGTACGAACGCGAGCGGCACCGTCGTCGCCAGCGCGAGCAGCACCATCGCGGCGGCGAACCTCCCGCTCACCCCGCTGGCACTCGTCCGCGCGACGCACTCCCCCACCGCGCCCGCCGCGGCCACCGCTGCCCCCACCCCCACCCAGCGGTCCGCTTCCCTCACCCCCTCATTCTCCCCACCCCTCCCTCCCCCGCCATCCCCCACGCGAGGGACCCGTCCGGTGGGGGCGGGCAGGGCACGGACGGCGGCCGTCAGCCGGCCGACGGGGCCGCCAGCAGCACGACTCGGTCGGCTTCGACGTCGAACCCGAGGACCGGGTGGCGTCGGTCCACGTCGCCCTCGGGTGTCATCACCACCGGCTTGCCCAGCCGACGTCCGAGGGCACGAAGGAATCCGCAGAGCACGTCCAGCCGCTCCTGGCCCTGGAGTTCTCGCAGGTCCACGTCGAAGCCGATCTCGTCGGCCGACTCCATCCGGAAGATCGCCAGCACGTCCCGCGTCGGCCGGACGCGCAGGTCCGCGCAGTCGGCGTCGTCAGGCCGGGACAGGACCGCTTCGGCGCGCGGCAGCGGCATGACCGCGCCACCCTCGGCGTACTCGCTCCGCCAGCCGGTCTCCCCGACCAGGTCAAAGACCTTCTGCCAGTCCTCGACCGTGGTCTGTTCGATCCACACGTCAGGAAGGCGTCCCTCCCACTCGAGGTCGAAGAAGGGCTTCACGTCATCCCACTGCAGCTCGGACACCTGCCCATGCTGACCCCGTCACCGAGGCGTACGCACCTGGGTTTCCGCGCGCGGTTCGCCGCGGCCCTGGAGAGAGCGGCTCGCCGCGGGAGCGAGGTCGCCCGCAGGGGGTCGCTCCGGTGGGGGACGACCGGGGGGCGGGGGGTGCATAGCTTGGGCGGCATGGAGATTGAGGTGCGGGGGCTGCGGAAGCGGTACGGGGGGACGGCGGCGTTGGACGGGATGACGTTCGGGGTGAGGGAGGGGGAAGTGACGGGGTTTGTCGGGCCGAACGGGGCCGGGAAGTCGACGACGATGCGGGTGGTGCTGGGCCTTGACGAGGCGGACGAGGGGACGGCGTTGATCGGGGGGACGCCGTACGGGAAGCTGCGGGATCCGCTGCGGAAGGTGGGGGCGCTGCTGGACGCGGCGGCCCTCCAGCCGAGCAGGAGCGCGCGGAACCATCTGCTGTGGCTGGCGCACGCGCAGGGCCTGGGGGCGCGCCGGGTGGACGAGGTGATCGAGCAGGCGGGTCTGGGACCGGCGGGGCGGCGGAAGGCGTCGGGGTTCTCGCTGGGGATGCGGCAACGCCTGGGGATCGCGGCGGCCCTGCTCGGCGACCCGCAGGTGCTGATGCTGGACGAGCCGTTCAACGGGCTCGACCCCGAAGGCATCGCCTGGATGCGCGGCTTCCTCAAGTCGCTCGCCGCACAAGGCCGTTCCGTCCTGCTGTCGAGTCATCTCATGAGCGAGTTGCAGGACACGGCGGACCACCTCGTGGTGGTGGGCCGGGGCAAGGTCATCGCGGACACGAGCGTGAGCGAACTGATCGGGGCCGCGTCCGGCGACCGGGTGACGCTGCGGACGACGGCGCGCTCCGACGCGATGACGGTCCTGGCACGGGCCGGGGCGACCGTGGCGGCCATCGACCGCGAGACGCTGACCGTCGAGGGGCTCGCGCCCGAGGACGTCGTACGGCTGCTCGGCGGGAGCGGCGTGCCGTTCTCCGAAGTGTCGTCGCACCGGGCGACGTTGGAGGAGGCGTACATGGAACTCACCCGTGACGCCGTGGAGTTCCGGGCCGCCGAGCCCGTACGCCACGACCTCCCCGGTGGGGAGACGGCCCGGTGAGCGCCCCCGTCCTGCGTCAACTCCGCGCCGAATGGACCAAATTCCGCACGGTACGGGGCTGGGTGATCGGCCTCGCCGCCGCCGCGCTCGTGACCGTCGTCGTGGGCGTGCTCAGCGCGCAGACCTCGCACGCCACCTGCCCGGGCCAGCGTCCCGACCAGCCCTGCACGGGCCCGAGGGCGCCCGGCGGCCAGGCCGTGACGGACTCCTTCTACTTCGTGCACCGGACGCTCGCGGACCACGGCGGCCTCACCGTCCGCGTCACCTCACTGACCGGCTCTCCCGCCCCCTGGGCCAAAACCGGGATTCTCGTGAAGGCGGGCACCCAACAGGGCTCTTCCTACGCCGCGTTGATGGTGACGGCCGCCCACGGCGTCCGCCTCCAGCACGACTTCACGCACGACACGGCCGGCGCGCCCGGCGCCGTATCGGCCGCGTCCCCGCGCTGGCTGCGGCTGACCAGGTCGGGCGCCACGCTGACCGGTGAGGAGTCGACGGACGGTACGCACTGGACGGCGGTCGGAACGGCGCGGCTGACCGGGCTGCCGTCCGCCTCGGCCCCGGTCCAGGCGGGCCTGTTCACCACCTCTCCCCCGCTGACCGAGGCGTCCCGCCAGCGCTACGGCGGCGTGAACAGCACCGACCAGGCCACCCGCGCCACCGGCACCTTCGACCACGTCACCCTCAACGGCGGTGCCACCGAGGGCGCTTGGCGCGGCGAGCAGATCGGCGGCGACATCGCGGGCGAGACGGCAGGGCCCTCCGGCTACCGCGAACAGTCCGACGGCAGCTTCACCGTCTCCGGTACCGGCGACATCGCGCCGAACGTCGGCGGACCGTCCGCCGGCGGCGGCGAGACCATCGAGCGCAGCCTCCTCGGCACCTTCACCGGGCTGATCGTGGTGATCGTGATCGGTACGACGTTCATCACCGCCGAGTACCGGCGCGGGCTGATCCGTACCACTCTCACCGCGAGCCCCCGGCGCGGCCGTGCGCTGGCCGCGAAGGCCGTCGTCATCGGCGCCGTCACCTTCGCCGCCGCGCTGCCCGCCGCCGCCGCGGCCGTGCTCCTGGGCAAGTGGCTGGTCCGGCCGAACGGTTTCACCTTCCCGGTGACCGCGCTCACCCAGGTGCGGGTCATCGCGGGCACCGCCGCGCTTCTCGCGCTCTGCGCCGTGCTCGCCCTTGCCGTGGGCGCGGCCCTGCGCCGCAGCGTGGCCGCCGTGACGGCGGTCTTCGCCGCCACCGTCGTCCCCTACCTGCTCGCCACCGGCTCCGTCCTCCCCGAAGGACCGGCCCGCTGGCTGCTCAGGACCACCCCGGCCGCGGGCTTCGCGATCCAGCAGAACATGCCGCGCTACGGCTGGGTGGACAGCACGTACACCCCCGCGTTCGGCTACTTCCCGCTCCCGCCGTGGGGCGGACTCGCCGTCCTGGCCGCGTGGACGGCGGCGGCGCTCTGCGTGGCCTCGGTCCTGCTGCGGCGGAGGGACGTATGAAGCGCGCGCTGCACGCCGAGTGGACGAAGGCGAGGACGGTGCCCGGCACCGGGTGGCTGCTGCTCGCGGTGCTGACGCTGACGGTGCTGGTCAGCGCGCTCGCGGCCGGTACGGCGGACTGCACGGCGGCCGGGTGCCGCCAGGACGTGGCGAGGACGGCGCTGACCGGGATCTACGTCGGCCAGGCGGTCGTGGCGGTGCTGGCCGTGCTGACGATCAGCGGCGAGTACAGCAGCGGAATGATCCGGACGACGCTCACGGCGGTGCCCCGGCGGCACGTCGTACTGACCGCGAAGGCGCTCGTCCTCACCGGGCTGGTGCTGGTGACCGGGGCCGTCACCGTCGCGGGCTGCCTGGTGACGGCCCGGCTGCTGGTGCCGATCTCGCTGACTGACGGGTCCGTGCTGCGGGCGGCGGCCGGTTCCGTGCTGTACCTCGCCCTGATCGCGCTGCTCAGCCTGGGCGCGGCGACGGCGGTACGGGACTCGGCCGCCGCCGTGGCGGTCGTGCTCGGCCTGCTCTACGCGCTGCCGCTGGTCGCCCAACTCGTCACCGACCAGGACTGGCAGCGGCGGCTCCAGCGGGTCGAGCCGATGACGGCCGGGCTGGGCGTCCAGGCCACGGTCGACGTGGGCGCGCTGCCGCTGCCGCCGTGGGCGGGGCTCGGGGTGCTGGCCGCGTGGGCGGCGGCGGCCCTGCTCGGGGGCGGGGTGCTGCTGCGGGGACGGAACGCGTGACGGAGCAGGGGGCCGCGCTCCTCACAGGGCGGGCAGGTGCAGGCGGCCCCGGCCCTCCCGCACGTGGGGCAGGACGGTCGGGTCGCCGACCAGCGCACCGTCCAGGTCCGTCGTCACGCGCAGGGCGTGTTTGCCGAGGTAGACGGGGCCCGGCTCGGGCTCGTCGCGGTAGAGGACGAAGCCGGTGACGCGGTCGACGCGGTTCGGGAGCAGCCGCCACACGCCGGTCGCGGAACACACCGTCGCCTCCGGGACCGCCTCGGCCAGCCACGCGGCGGCGCTCGCCTCCACGGCGGCGGCGAAGCGCTGGCTGTCGTCGAAGGGGCGGACGAGGTCGAGGCGCCCCGAGCCGGGGACGGGGACGCCGTCGCGCCATTCGAACCAGGCGCGGTAGTACGGGCGTTGGCCGGACAGAGCGGCGAGCCGCCGCCTCGCGGTCACCCGCAGCAGCGTCGGGGCGCTCGGGTCCCGCTCCTTCAGGCCCGCCACCAGGTCGGGGTGGGCGATCAGTACGGTCGTGGGCGTGGCGCCGGACCAGCGGGTCAGGCACGCGGCGATACGGGTGAGGAGGTCGTCGACCGTTCCGTTCCGGGGGTCGGCCGCGATCCACGGCTCGGCGACGACGTTGCCGAGGGCGTACACCTCGTAACCGCCTGCGCGGAACGCCGCGTCGAGGCCGCGCCAGGTCCGCGCCCGGTCCAGGGCGTCCGCCACCGCCTTCCGCAGCTCGTCCTCTTCCGGCTCCGCCCGGTCCACCCTCAGCCGCACGACGGCGTCCGGGTCGTCCGTCACCCGGAACATCACCTCGGCGCCGCCGGCCGCGGGGAAGCGGGAACGCGCGCCGTAGACGGCCAGTCGGCCGGGGAAGAGGCGGTCGCCCATGCGGGCCGCCGTGCGGCGGTGCCGCCGCGTGCCGAGCAGACCTGTCGCCGCTCCGAGCAGCATCACCAACCACAGCACGGGGGGCTCCTTTCGCCTACCCCGACGCTAGCCGTCCGCCTCCGGCGCGGGCCTGAGCATCCGTACTCATCCTTCCCGGGGCGCGGCCCCGTGCGGTTCCTCTGCTGTGGGGCGGTTCGCCGATCTTTTGAGGGGCGCGGGGAACCGCGCGCTCAGCCGCCGACGGTGGCGCGGCCTTTTGAAGACCGGCGCCAGCGGGGCAGATGCCGCTGTCTTCGGGCTGACAGCCCGGTGGGGGCTGGTCGCGCGGTTCCCCGCGCCCCCGAGAACAAGGCCCTGCGCTGCGGCAGCGCACGTTCCCCGCGCCCCGGAGGGGGTCAGCAGCCGCCGCAGGTGTAGAAGAGGGCGTCCCAGTGGCTGCCCTCGTCGGCGTAGATGTTGCCGGAGGCAGCCTGGTACTGGGGGTAGCCGTCACCGCGGAGACCGATGTAGGTGAAGGCGCTGTGGATGTAGTTGGTGATGCAGGTGTTCTTGCCGAAGTCGAGCTTGTAGCCGTTCCAGTGGGAGTACGTGCCGCTGGCGTGGCCGGTCTCGGTGCCGCCGGTGATGTTGAGGGCGCAGCCGCTGGCGTGCTTGAGGGTGACGGCGCCCTGGGCGGTGGTGAGGTTGAGCTGGTCGAAGGACGTACACGTCGAGACGTTGCGGTTGGAGCAGCCGCCGGAGGACGACCAGGTGATGCCCGCGCCGCTGAACATGCTCGTCGCCTGGGCGTGGGTGAGCTTGGTGACGGCGAACGCGTCGGTGGAGCTGGCCAGTCCGATGCCGGGGGCGAACACCGCGGTGAGGACGAGAGTCAGGACACTGAGCACGGATCGGGCGCGCAGACGTAGCGTCATGCGATTCCTCCTGCTGTTTCCGCTGGGGTGGGTGGTGTGCGGGTGACCGGTGTGCAGGTGGCGCAGGAGGAGTGTGCCCGAGCTCTACGCGCGTCCGCCAGTGTCCGCACATGAACGGTCCCGGTCGCGGGGAACACGACCGGGACCCGGAGCACGGCAAAGACCGGTAAAGGCCGGTATACGGCCCGCGAGGGGTGACGCCCAGGGGGCGAAATCCCGCTACTGCTCCTGGGGTTCGAGGCCCGCGCGCAGCAGCCCGTACGTGTACGCGTCGTCAAGTGCCGCCCAGGACGCGGCGATCACGTTGTCCGCGACGCCGACCGTGGACCACTCGGCGGCGCCGTCCGTGGTGGTGATCAGGACGCGGGTGGTGGAGTCGGTGCCCGAACGGCCTTCGAGGATACGGACCTTGTAGTCGACCAGCGCGAAGGCGGCGAGCTGCGGGTAGATCCGGCCGAGGGCCGCGAGCAGGGCGCGGTCCAGGGCGTTGACCGGGCCGTTGCCCTCGGCGGTGGCGACGATGCGCTCGCCCTTGGCCCACATCTTCACCGTCGCCTCGTTGGCGTGGGTGCCGTCGGGGCGGTCCTCGGTGATGACGCGCCAGGACTCGGTGCGGAAGAAGCGGCGCGGGCCGCCGTTCTCAGCGCGTTCCAGCTCCTCGCGCAGCAGCAGCGCGAACGACGCGTCGGCGGCCTCGTAGGTGTAGCCCTTCAGCTCGCGTTCCTTGACGCGCGCGACGACCCGGCCGACCAGCTCGCGGTCGCCGCCGAGGTCGATGCCGAGTTCCTTGCCCTTGAGCTCGATGGAGGCGCGGCCCGCCATGTCGGAGACCAGCATCCGCATCGTGTTGCCGACCTGCTCGGGGTCGATGTGCTGGTAGAGGTCGGGGTCGACCTTGATCGCGGAGGCGTGCAGACCGGCCTTGTGCGCGAAGGCGGAGACGCCGACGTAGGGCTGGTGGGTGGAGGGCGGCAGGTTGACGACCTCGGCGATGGCGTGCGAGATGCGGGTCATCTCGCCGAGCGTGCCGGGCGGCAGGACGCGGCGGCCGTGCTTGAGCTCCAGCGCGGCGACCACCGGGAAGAGGTTGGAGTTGCCGACGCGCTCGCCGTAGCCGTTGGCGGTGCACTGGACGTGGGTGGCGCCCGCGTCCACGGCGGCCAGGGTGTTGGCGACCGCGCAGCCGGTGTCGTCCTGCGCGTGGATGCCCAGGCGCGCGCCGGTGTCGGCCAGGACCAGCCCGGTGACGGCCTGGACCTGGGCGGGCAGCATCCCGCCGTTGGTGTCGCACAGGACGACGACGGACGCGCCCGCCTCGTGCGCGGCCCGTACGACGGCGGTGGCGTAGGCGGCGTTCGCCTTGTAGCCGTCGAAGAAGTGCTCGCAGTCGACGAAGACGCGGCGCCCCTGGGCGACGAGGTGGGAGACGGTGTCCGTCACCATCGCCAGGTTCTCTTCGAGAGTGGTGCGCAGGGCCAGTTCCACATGCCGGTCGTGGGACTTGGCGACCAGGGTGATCACCGGGGCGCCGGAGTCCAGCAGGGCCTTGACCTGCGGGTCCTGCGCGGCGACCGCGTTGGGGCGGCGGGTGGCGCCGAAGGCCACCAGCGTCGCGTGTTTCAGGTCCAGTTCGGTGGCGGCTCGGGCGAAGAACTCGGTGTCGCGGGGATTGGCGCCGGGCCAGCCGCCCTCGATGAACCCCACTCCGAAGTCGTCCAGGTGCCGGGCGATCGTCAGCTTGTCGGCGACGGTGAGGTTGATTCCCTCGCGCTGGGCGCCGTCGCGCAGCGTGGTGTCGAAGACGTGGAAGCTGTCGTCCAGTTCGGCGGTCATGGCTGTCGTAACTCCTGTCGGGTGAGTGGGTTCCCGTCCGGACATGCGGATATCGGGAGGATCCAGCTCCACTTGCCCCCATCGTCCCTCGCGCCCCGCCTCCCGGCGGTGGTGGGCCGGAAAACGAAAAAACCTCTCGCGGATGCGAGAGGTCTGCACGCGGGTCTGGGCGGGTGACGCTCCCCTGTGGTCAGGGGATCAGTCACTGCGGACCGGCGTGCCTGCGGCCAATAATCACGTTGGCGTACGGGTGCACGTTGGCAGTGTGCCACAAACCGGCCCGCTCGGGACGCCGGTCTCACCATTCGGTCGCTTCCCTGGTGGGCGGCGCCTCGCGGTCCGACGCGCCGCCCCTGCCCGCGCTCAGCCGCCCAGCGGGTGCATCCAGCCGTACGGGTCGGCGGCCCGGCCGCCCTGGATGTCGAGAAGCGCCTCCCGTAGGCGCATGGTGACCGCGCCGGGTGCGCCGTCGGCCACCGGCCAGCTCGCGCGGGTGGACTTGACGGACCCGACCGGAGTGATCACGGCGGCGGTGCCGCACGCGAAGACCTCGGTGAGGGTGCCGTCGGCGGCGTCCCGCTTCCAGTCGTCCACGGAGATCCGGCCCTCGCCGACCTCGTAGCCGAGGTCCGCGGCGATGGTGAGGAGGGAGTCGCGCGTGATGCCCGGCAGGAGGGAGCCGGACAGCTCGGGGGTGACGATGCGGTTGCCGTACACGAAGTACAGGTTCATGCCGCCCATCTCCTCGATCCAGCGGCGCTCGATCGCGTCGAGCCAGACCACCTGGTCGCAGCCGTGCTCGATGGCCTGGGCCTGGGCGACGAGGGAGGCGGCGTAGTTGCCGCCCGCCTTCGCGGCGCCGGTGCCGCCGGGCGCGGCGCGCACGTACTCCTCGGACAGCCACACCGAGACCGGCTTGACGCCGCCGGAGAAGTAGGAACCGGCCGGGGAGGCGATCACCAGGAAGAGGTACTCGTTGGCCGGGCGCACCCCGAGGCCGACCTCGGTGGCGATCATGAAGGGCCGCAGGTACAGGGACGCCTCGCCCGCGTCCGGCACCCACGCCTTCTCCTGCCTGACCAGCACGTCGCACGCCTCGATGAAGGTCTCGACCGGCAGCTCGGGCATCGACAGGCGGCGCGCGGAGGACTGGAAGCGCCGCGCGTTGGCCTCGGGCCTGAAGGTGGCCACGGTGCCGTCGGGCTGGCGGTACGCCTTCAGGCCCTCGAAGATCGTCTGCGCGTAGTGCAGCGTCATGTTCGCCGGGTCGATCGAGAGCGGGGCGTACGGCACGAGCTGGGCGTCGTGCCAGCCGCGGCCCTCGGTCCACTTGATGGTGACCATGTGGTCGGTGAAGTACCGCCCGAAGCCGGGGTCGGCCAGGATCGCCTCGCGCTCGGCGGCGGCCAGCGGGTGGGCGGAGGGCTTCAGCTCGATCGTGGGTGTCGTCATGTCCGTGTCCTTCGCCGTGTTCGCTGTCGTTCGCCGTCGTTCGCCGTCGTGCGCTGGCGGGTGATGTCAGCGCAGGTCAGCCGTTGTCGTTCGCCGTCGTGGCGGCGGGGACACCGGGACAGGTCCTAGGACGTCCGAGCATCCGGTCGCACCGCGGCCCCACCGCCGATTATCGCAGCGGTGGGGCCGGGTACCTACAGGTGGGGCCGGGGCAGCCCCTGGCCTCGAGGTCGGACCGCCGCGTCAGGCGGATACCCGGGCGGCCAGCGCGTCGCCGATCGCGACCGTGCTGCGGGCGGGCTGTCCGGTGCGCTCGGACAGGTCGGCCTGGACGGCGGCGTCGATCCGCTCGGCCTCGGCCTCGTAACCGAGGTGCCGCAGGAGCAGGGCGACCGAGAGCACGGTGGCGGTCGGGTCGGCCTTGGACTGGCCCGCGATGTCGGGCGCGGAGCCGTGCACCGGCTCGAACATCGAGGGGAAGTCGCGGCTGGGGTTGATGTTGCCGCTGGCGGCCACGCCGATGCCGCCGGAGACGGCCGCGGCCAGGTCGGTGATGATGTCGCCGAAGAGGTTGTCGGTGACGATCACGTCGAACCGCTCGGGCTGCGTGACGAGGAAGATCGTCGCCGCGTCCACGTGCAGGTAGTCGGTGCTGACCTCGGGGAACTCGGCGCCGACCTGCTCGAAGATCCGGGTCCACAGGTGGCCCGCGTGCACGAGCACGTTGTTCTTGTGCACGAGCGTGAGCTTCTTGCGGGGGCGGGCCTGGGCGCGGGCGTACGCGTCGCGCACCACGCGCTCGATGCCGAAGGCGGTGTTCAGGCTGACCTCGGTGGCCACCTCGTGCTCGGTGCCGGTCCTGATCGAGCCGCCGTTGCCGGTGTACGGGCCCTCGGTGCCCTCGCGGACCACGACGAAGTCGATCTCCGGGGTGCCCGCGAGCGGCGAGGCGACACCGGGGAACAGCTTGCTCGGCCGCAGGTTCACATGGTGGTCGAAGGCGAAGCGGAGCTTGAGCAGGAAGCCGCGCTCCAGCACGCCCGACGGCACCGACGGGTCGCCGATCGCGCCCAGCAGGATCGCGTCGTGCGCCTTGAGCCGGCCGAGGTCGTCGTCGGTCAGCGTCTGACCGGTGGCGTGGTAGCGCTTCGCGCCGAAGTCGAACTCCTCCGTCTCCAGCTTGACGTCCTGCGGAAGCACGGCGGCGAGGACCTTGAGGCCCTCCGTCACGACTTCCTGGCCGATTCCGTCACCGGGGATCACTGCGAGGCTGATGCTGCGAGACATGCCGTGCACCCTACTCCGCGTCCCAGCCCCTGACACGGCGTGTCCGCATGCCGGACGACCGGAGGTATCCGGCATCCTGGGCGTCAGCCGGTCGCCACGCCGCGTTCACCGCGCGGACGGACGCCAGTCGGGCCACGGTAGGACGGCGCTGGGAGATTGCGCGTCATGGACACACCACAGATGGGTATCGACGCCAGGCTCGCCGGTCGGATGAGCATGGCGGAGCAGCACGAATACCTGCGCGCCAAGCTGACCCGCCGCCGGGTCATCGGCGGCAGTGTCGCGGCCGCGGGCACGATCGCCGCCTCCGGCCTCCTCAGCGGCGTCGCCGCCGCGAGCACCCCGAGCCCCGGCGCGGGCCCGACGCTGCTCGGCCGGCCCGCCACCGGGCACCACGTCGACGGCGCGCTGGTCGCCCCGTTCGGCCGCCACCTCGCCTTCGGCCCCGACCCGAAGACCCAGTTCCGGGTCTCCTGGCAGGTGCCGCTCGCGGTCCGCAGGCCGTTCCTGCGGGTCGGTCTCCAGCCCTGGTCGCTCAGCCACAAGATCGAGGCGGAGGTGCGGGCGCTGCACACCCCGCAGCTCCTCAACAGCAAGCTGCCGCCGGTCGACCAGTTCTACCTGCACGTGGCGCTGGACAAGCTGCGTCCCGACACCACCTACTACTACGGCGTCGGCCACGAGGGCTTCGACCCGGCGGACGCCGCCGCCTTCGCGACCGTGGGTTCCTTCACCACCGCTCCCTCGCAGAGCAAGCGGAAGCGCTTCACCTTCACCGCCTTCGGCGACCAGGGCGTCAGCTACCACGCGCTGGCCAACGACTCGCTGATCCTGGCCCGCAACCCGGCCTTCCACCTGCACGCGGGTGACATCTGCTACGCCGACCCGGACGGCGCGGGCCTGCCCGCGGACGGCGCGGACTACGACGCGCGCACCTGGGACTCCTTCCTCGCGCAGACCGAGTCGGTGGCCGCGCGGGTGCCGTGGATGGTGACCACCGGCAACCACGACATGGAGGCCTGGTACTCGCCCAACGGCTACGGCGGCCAGGAGGCCCGCTGGGCGCTGCCCGGCAACGGCCACGACCCGAAGAACCAGCCGGGCTCGTACTCCTTCGTCTACGGCAACACCGCGGTGATCGCGCTGGACGCCAACGACGTCTCGTACGAGATCCCGGCCAACTACGGGATCACCGGCGGCAAGCAGACCGCGTGGCTGGACCGGACGCTCGGCCAGTACCGCAAGCAGCACGGCATCGACTTCCTGGTGGTCTTCTTCCACCACTGCGCGTACTCGACCACCAACGCGCACGCCTCGGACGGCGGTGTGCAGGCGCAGTGGGTGCCGCTGTTCGAGAAGCACCGGGTGGACCTGGTGATCAACGGCCACAACCACGTGTACGAGCGGACCGACGCGATCCGCGGCGGGCAGGTGTCCCGGCAGGTGGCGATCGGTGCGACGACCCGGCCGGAGACGGACGGCGTCGTCTATGTGACCGCGGGCGGCGCGGGCCGCAGCCTGTACGACTTCCCGGCGCCGGACTCGGTGGAGGGCGCGGAGCACCACGTGGACTCGGTCACGACGTGGCACTCCGCGAAGGGCGGCGGCAAGGTCGCCGACACCGTCGAGTGGTCGCGGGTCCGCTACACCGGCTACTCGTTCATCTCCGTGGACGTCGAGCCCGCGCGGCCGGGGCGGGAGTCGACCCTGACCGTGTCCGCGCTGGCGGAGACGGGTGCGCGGATCGACCACTTCACGGTGGCGCGGCGCGCGCGGTAGGGCCGGAACCGTGAGACCGGTGGTGTGGAGCCGGTCTCATGAGGCCGGGCCACGGGGCCGGCCGCGGGCCGCGCGCCGCTCGTGCGGGGTGCGGTCAGCGGGCCTCGTGGCCCGTGCTGCCGCCGTTGTCGCGGCGGTCCATGCTGCGCTGGAGGGCGCGGAGGGCGTTCTGGCGGGCGGTCTCGTCCATGGTGATCAACTCCAGGGAAAACTTGAGGAGATGGATGGCGGTCGCCACGGAACGGGGCGGGGAGCGGGCGCCGCGGGGGTGACCCGCGCGAAGGGCGCTGCTCGCATCCGCCGCTCGCTCGATGGAGCGAGACGTTCGGCTTCTTACAAAGTTAGGTCAGCGTGGCCGTCCTGTCGCCACAATTACTCGGACTTCCTACTATCTGAGACGACCGTCACCCATGAGGAGGCCCCCGCCACCGGATGGGGACCGGTGACGGGGGCCGCTGAGGGCAGGGCGTGGTCAGCCCTGGTGCGGGTAGCGGTAGTCCGTCGGCGGGACCAGCGTCTCCTTGATGGAGCGCGTGGACGTCCAGCGCAGCAGATTCTGCGCGGCGCCCGCCTTGTCGTTGGTGCCCGACGCCCGGCCGCCGCCGAACGGCTGCTGGCCGACGACGGCGCCGGTCGACTTGTCGTTGATGTAGAAGTTGCCCGCGGCGAACCGCAGCTTCTCCATCACGTCGGCCACCGCGGCCCGGTCCTGCGCGATGACCGAGCCGGTCAGGCCGTACGCCGAGACCGACTCCATCTGCGCGAGCATCGTCTCGAAGTCGGCGTCCTCGTAGACGTACACACCGAGCACCGGGCCGAAGTACTCCTCGCGGAAGATCTCGTTGTCCGGGTCGGTGGAGACCAGGACGGTCGGGCGGATGAAGTACCCGACCGAGTCGTCGTACGTGCCGCCCGCGACGACCTCGATCGTCGGGTCGGCCTTGGCGCGGTCGATGGCGGCCTTGTTCTTGGCGAAGGACCGCTCGTCGATGACGGCGCCGAGGAAGTTGGACAGGTCGGTGACGTCGCCCATGGTGATGCCGTCGACCTCGGCCGCGAACTCCTCCTTGAAGCCGCCGTCCCAGATCGAGCGCGGGATGTAGGCGCGGGAGGAGGCCGAGCACTTCTGGCCCTGGTACTCGAAGGAGCCGCGGGTCAGCGCGGTCTTCAGGATCGCGGGGTCGGCGGACGGGTGCGCGACCACGAAGTCCTTGCCGCCGGTCTCGCCGACGATCCGGGGGTAGGACTTGTAGCCCTCGATGTGCTCGCCGACCGTGCGCCACAGGTGCTGGAAGGTCTTGGTGGAGCCGGTGAAGTGGATACCGGCGAGGTCCGGGTGGGTCAGGGCGACCTCGGAGACGGCGATGCCGTTGCCGGTCACCAGGTTGATGACGCCGTCGGGCAGCCCGGCCTCGCGCAGCACCTTCATCAGCAGGACGGCCGAGTGGGTCTGCGTCGGCGACGGCTTCCACACCACGACGTTGCCCATCAGGGCGGGCGCGGTGGGCAGATTGCCCGCGATGGCCGTGAAGTTGAACGGCGTGATCGCGTAGACGAAGCCTTCGAGCGGGCGGTGGTCGAGGCGGTTCCAGACGCCGGGGGCGTTGGCGACCGGCTGCTCGGCGAGGATCTGCCGCGCGAAGTGGACGTTGAACCGCCAGAAGTCGACCAGTTCGCAGGGGCTGTCGATCTCGGCCTGCTGGGCGGTCTTGCCCTGGCCGAGCATCGTGGAGGCCACGATCGTCTCGCGCCAGGGTCCGGCGAGCAGTTCCGCGGCGCGCAGGATGATCGCGGCGCGGTCGTCGAAGGCCATCGCGCGCCAGGCGGGGGCGGCGGCCAGCGCGGCGTCGACCGCGTCCTGCGCGTCCTGCGCGGTGGCCTCGGCGTAGCTGCCGAGCACGGCGCCGTGGTTGTGCGGCTGCACGACGTCGGAGCGCTCGCCGCCGCCCATGCGCTGCTCGCCGCCGATGAACATCGGCAGGTCGACGGGGTTGCCCGCCAGTTCCTTGAGCTTCGCCTCCAGACGGGCGCGCTCCGGACTGCCCGGCGCGTACGAGTGCACCGGCTCGTTGACCGGCGCGGGAACCTGGGTCACGGCGTCCATGAAGCGTTTCTCCTTCGGTGAAGAAAGGGGGATCAGCGGGCGGGAGTCGACGGGCGGATCAGGGGCCCGGGACCGGCGGGCCGGATCAGCGGGCGGGGAGGAAGGAGCGGAGGAAGAAGGCGAGGTTCGCCGGGCGCTCCGCGAGGCGGCGCATGAAGTATCCGTACCAGTCTGCGCCGTACGGCACATAGATGCGCATACGTTCGCCTTCGTCCGCGAGCCGCCGCTGCTCCGCGGCCCGGATGCCGTACAGCATCTGGAACTCGTACGACCCGGCCAGCCGGTGGTTGCGCGCCGCCAGGTCCTGAGCGATGGCGATCATGCGCGGGTCGTGCGAGCCGACCATCGGGTAGCCGTCGCCCGCGAAGAGGATGCGCAGCGCCCTGACGTACGCCTTGTCCACGTCGGCCTTGGCCTGGAAGGCGACCTCGGCGGGCTCCTTGTACGCGCCCTTGACCAGCCGTACGCGCGAGCCCGCGACCGCCAGCGCGCGGGCGTCGTCCTCGGTGCGGAAGAGATACGACTGGAGGACGGCGCCGGTGCCGGGGTGCTCGCGGCGCAGCTCGTGGAGTATCGCCAGCGTCGAGTCGACGGTGGTGTGGTCCTCCATGTCGAGGGTGACGGTGGTGCCGACCTCGGCGGCCAGTTCGGCGACCCGCCGTACGTTGGCCAGCGCGATGTCGTGGCCGCCGTCGGGCAGCGTCTGGCCGAAGGCGGACAGCTTCACCGACACCTCGGCGCGGCTGCCGAGGCCGTCGTTCCGCAGCGCTTCCAGCAGCCGCAGATACGCGTCCCTGGTGGCCTGCGCGGTGGCCCGGTCGGTGACGTCCTCACCGAGGTGGTCGAGGGTGACGTCGAGGCCGGAGGCGGTCAGCGAACGCACGGTGTCCATCGCGGGGCGCAGTTCGTCGCCCGCGATGAAGCGGTTCACCACGGGACGGGTGACGGGTGCGGCGGCGACGACGCGGCGCATACGGTCGCTGCGCGAGGCGGCGAGCAACACGGGACCGAGCACGGTGGCTCCTCCGGGACGAGGGCGGTACGGGGGAACGGCCGTCCCCGGCCGTCGCCCCGAATCTAGGATTCGCCTACCCGTTGGACCAGCGACACCTGTCACGCATCAGGGTGTGGTCCCTCATACAGATGTATGAGGGAGAATGGACGAGTGCGTAGTGACTACGGCGGCAGCGGCGGTTTCAGTGGCTTCGGCGGCGATCTCCAGGAGCTGGTCGACGAGGTGTCGGCGCTGCTGGGGGCGCCCGCGACCTTGGAGGACCGGGACTTCCGGCTGATCGCCTTCGGCGTGCACGACGGTGACGACGGCGCGACGGACCCGGTGCGTACCCGGTCGATCCTCACGCGCGGCTCCACCACCGAGGTCCGCGCCTGGTTCGAGCAGTTCGGCATCACCCGCGCCACCGGGCCGGTACGGATTCCGGCCGCGCCCTCGGCGGGCGTCTTCCGCGGCAGACTCTGCCTGCCCGTGCGGCACGGCGGCGTGGTGCACGGCTACGTCTGGCTGCTGGACGAGGCCGAGCACACCGCCACCCAACTGGACGCGGCGATGGCGGTGGCCGCCAGGATCGGCGACCGGCTCGCGGTGACGGCCCGCGAGGGCGCGGGCACCGGCCGGGCGCTGCGCGACCTGCTGACCGCCCGCACCCGCGCCGCCCGCGACAACGCGGAGGACGCGCTGCGGACGGCGCTCGGCCCGGACGCCGACGAGCCGCACGCGCTGGTCTGCATCCGGCCGCCGTCCGGCGGCGAGGACGACCTGCCGGGGCCGCGGACGATCCCGTCGGCCGCCGCGCTCTGTTTCGTGCCGGGCCCGCGCGGCGACTGCGTCGCGCTGCTGGTGCGGCTGCGCACCGTACAACTGCTGGCCACGGCCAGGTCGGCGGCGGCGCGGGTGCTCGGGGAGGTGGCCTCGGAGGGCGCGGTGGCCGGGGTCAGCGACGGGCGCAAGTCGCTCGCGGAGCTGCCGGAGGCGTGGCGGGAGGCGGGGGACGCGGCGCGCGCCGCGCTCGCGCAGCCGCTGCACGGGCCGATCGCGAAGTGGTCGGGTATCGGCCCCTACCGTTTACTGACCGCGCTCCCGGCGGACGTCCCGCCGGACCCGGTGATCGCCCCCTTGCTCTCCCCCGCGCACCGCGAACTGGCCCACACCGCCGAGGCGTTCCTCGACAACGCCGGGCAGGCCGGCCGCACCGCCACCGCACTGGCCATCCACCGCCAGACCCTCTACTACCGGCTCTCGCGCATCGAGCAGTTGACCGGCCTCGACCTGGCCGACGGCGAGTCGCGGCTGCTGCTCCACATGGCCCTGAAGGCGGCACGCCTGTAGGGCGGCCGGACATACCGACGGCGCCGCCCCCCACACCCGGTGGGAGGCGGCGCCGTCGTACGCGTGCGGACCGTCAGTCCGTCAGGTTCACCGCGCGGGCGGACGTCGCGCCGATCTCCGCCGCGATGTCGCTGAGGACACCGGCCGGGATCGTGGAGTCGACGGTGAGGGCGACCAGCGCGTCGCCGCCGGCGGCGGCGCGGGCGACCTGCATACCGGCGATGTTGACGCCGACCTCGCCGAGGATGCGGCCGAGGGTGCCGACCACGCCGGGGCGGTCGGTGTAGCGCAGGAAGGCCATGTGGTCGGCGAGCACCAGGTCGGTGTCGACGTCGCCGACCGCGACGATCTTCTGGATGTTCTTCGGCCCGGCCAGCGTGCCGGAGACCGAGACCTCGGTGCCGTCGGCGAGCGTGCCGCGCACCGTCACCAGATTGCGGTGGTTGGGCGACTCGGAGCTGGTGGTGAGGCGGACCTCGACCCCGCGCTCCTGCGCGAACAGCGGCGCGTTGACGTAGGAGACCGTCTCGGCGACGACGTCCTCGAACACGCCCTTGAGCGCGCTGAGTTCCAGCACCTTCACGTCGTGCTGGGTGATCTCGCCGGAGACCTCGACGTCGAGGCGGGCCGCGACCTCCCCGGCCAGCGCGGTGAAGATCCGGCCGAGCTTCTCGGCGAGCGGCAGAGCGGGCTTGACGTCCTCGGCGATGACGCCGCCCTGGACGTTGACCGCGTCCGGGACCAGCTCACCGGCGAGCGCGAGGCGCACCGAGCGGGCGACGGCGATGCCCGCCTTCTCCTGCGCCTCGTCGGTGGAGGCGCCCAGGTGCGGGGTGGCCACCACGTTGTCGAACTGGAACAGCGGGGAGTCGGTGCACGGCTCCTTGCTGTATACGTCCAGACCCGCGCCCGCGACCCGGCCCTCCTTGAGCGCCGAGGCCAGCGCCTCCTCGTCCACGATCCCGCCGCGCGCGGCGTTCACGATCCGGACCGACGGCTTGACCTTGTGCAGCGCCTCGTCACCGATCAGGCCGAGCGTCTCGGGCGTCTTGGGCAGGTGCACGGTGATGAAGTCCGCGGCTTCGAGCAGCTCGTCCAGCGTGAGCAGCTTGACGCCCATCTGCGCGGCGCGCGCGGGCTGCACATAGGGGTCGTACGCGACGATGTTCATCCCGAAGGCGGACATCCGCTGGGCGACCAGCACGCCGATCCGGCCGAGGCCGACGACGCCGAGGGTCTTCTCGCTCAGCTCGACGCCGGTGTACTTGTTCCGCTTCCACTCGCCGTTCTTGAGCGCGGCGTTGGCCGGGGCGATGTTGCGCGCGGTGGCGATGATCAGACCGCAGGCCAGCTCGGCGGCGGTCACGATGTTGGAGGTCGGCGCGTTGACGACCATGACGCCGGCCTTGGTGGCGGCGGAGACGTCGACGTTGTCGAGGCCGACGCCCGCGCGGGCGACGACCCGGAGTTTGCTCGCGGCGGCTACGGCTTCCGCGTCGACCTTGGTGGCGCTGCGGATCAAGATGGCGTCGACATCGGTGATCGCGGACAGCAGGTCGGCTCGGTCCGCCCCGTTGCAGTGCCGGATCTCGAAGTCCGGGCCGAGCGCGTCCACCGTGGCGGGCGACAGCTCTTCTGCGATGAGTACGACAGGCTTCTGGCTCACGTGGTCCTCACTTGTCCTTCGTGGGCGGCCGGTCCCGCGGTCGCTCCAGGGAGGGAGGGGATGGCATGCCGCGTGGAAGACGCACGACGCTGTGAGCCTGACGCGCTTGTTAAGGCAGTGTATCGGCGCGTTGACGGGCACCCTACGCCTTGGTGTAAGGATCACCCGAAGGTGGTTGTACGCCACGGCCAAGGGGCTTCTCACCCGCCGGACAGACCCCTTGGCCCGCCCGGCGGCCGAGAGCCCCCGAGACCGCGTGAGGGGTGTTACGCCTCTTCGTCGACCCAGCTCATCAGCTTGCGCAGCTTGCGGCCGGTCGTCTCCAGCAGGTGGTCCTCGTCGGCCTTCTTGTACTCGTTGTACTTCGGCAGACCGGCGTTGTACTCGGCGATCCAGTTGTTGGCGAAGGTGCCGTCCTGGATCTCGCCGAGGATCTTCTTCATCTCGGCCTTGGTGTTCTCGTTGATGATCCGCGGGCCGGAGACGTAGTCGCCCCACTCGGCGGTCTCGGAGACCGACCAGCGCATCTTCTCCAGGCCGCCCTCGTACATGAGGTCCACGATCAGCTTCAGCTCGTGGAGGCACTCGAAGTACGCGATCTCCGGCTGGTAGCCCGCCTCGACCAGGGTCTCGAAGCCGGCCTTGACCAGTGCGGAGGTGCCGCCGCACAGGACCGCCTGCTCACCGAAGAGGTCGGTCTCGGTCTCCTCGGTGAAGGTGGTCTTGATGACGCCGGCGCGGGTGCCGCCGATGCCCTTGGCGTACGACAGGGCCAGCGGGAAGCCCTTGCCGGTGGCGTCCTGCTCGACGGCGGCGATGCAGGGCACGCCGCGGCCTTCCTCGTACTGACGGCGGACCAGGTGGCCGGGGCCCTTGGGGGCGACCATGCACACGTCGACACCGGCCGGCGGCTTGATGAAGCCGAACCGGATGTTGAGGCCGTGGCCGAAGAAGAGGGCGTCGCCGTCCTTCAGGTTGTCCTTGATGGACTCCTCGTAGACCTTGGCCTGGATCGGGTCCGGGACCAGGATCATGATCACGTCGGCCTCGGCGGCGGCCTCGGCCACCGACACCACGCGCAGGCCCTGCTCCTCGGCCACGGTCTTGGACTTGGAGCCCTCGTGCAGACCGACGCGCACGTCGACGCCCGAGTCACGCAGCGACAGCGCGTGGGCGTGGCCCTGGCTGCCGTATCCGATGACCGCGACCTTGCGGCCCTGGATGATGGACAGGTCGGCGTCGTCGTCGTAGAACAGCTCGGCCACTTCGGGTCTCTCCTTGGATCGGGTTGTACGGCCCACCGTACGACGGGTGGGGACACGGGGGTTGCGGGGTCTCGCCATACGGATTCGGGCGAGGAGGCGTTACGTGACGCCGCGGTGCTACGCGGAGCGGTCCAGCGCGCGCAGGCTGCGGTCGGTGATGGAACGGGCGCCCCGGCCGACGGCGATGGTGCCGGACTGGACGAGTTCCTTGATGCCGAAGGGCTCCAGCATCTTGAGCATGGCCTCCAGCTTGTCGGCGCCGCCGGTGGCCTCGATGGTGACGGCCTCCGGGGAGACGTCCACGGTCTTGGCGCGGAAGAGCTGGACGATCTCCACGATCTGGGAGCGCGAGTCGTTGTCGGCCCGCACCTTCACCAGAACGAGTTCGCGCTGAACCGCCGACGCGGGGTCGAGTTCGACGATCTTCAGCACGTTGACGAGCTTGTTGAGCTGCTTGGTGACCTGCTCCAACGGCAGTTCGTCCAGCACGTTGACCACGATGGTGATGCGGGAGATCTCGGGGTGCTCGGTGGTGCCGACCGCGAGGGAGTCGATGTTGAAGCCGCGCCGGGAGAACAGCGCCGTGATCCGGGCGAGG
This sequence comes from Streptomyces sp. NPDC093221, assembly GCF_044753885.1. Lineage (NCBI taxonomy): Bacteria > Bacillati > Actinomycetota > Actinomycetes > Kitasatosporales > Streptomycetaceae > Streptomyces > Streptomyces sp. NPDC093221. Next base: position 206,083 of record NZ_JBIVOA010000002.1, read on the forward strand.
ACACCGGGCTTGTTCTCCACCAGGACGGAGAGGGTGTGCTTGGACATGGTCGGGATTCCTTCTCTCACGTGTCCGCGGTCGCTTCAGTCGTCCAGCTCGTCGCTGAAGTCCGGGCGGACGTCGCGGGCGGCCATGATCTCGTCGTTGGAGGTGCCTGCGGCGACCATCGGCCACACCATCGCGTCCTCGTGGACGATGAAGTCCACGACGACGGGGCGGTCGTTGATGGAGTTGGCCTTGGCGATGACCGCGTCCAGCTCCTCGGGGGTCTCGCAGCGCAAGCCCACGCAGCCCATCGCCTCGGACAGCTTCACGAAGTCCGGGACGCGGGTGCCGCGGTTCTGGATGGAGCCGACGCCCTGCGTGGAGCCGGGGACGTTCTCGGCGCCTGAGTGCAGCACGGTGTTGGAGAACCGCTCGCCGTAGAAGAGGTTCTGCCACTGGCGGACCATGCCCAGCGCGCCGTTGTTGATGATCGCGATCTTGATCGGGATGTTGTTGAGCGCGCAGGTGACCAGTTCCTGGTTGGTCATCTGGAAGCAGCCGTCGCCGTCGATCGCCCAGACCGTGGCGTCGGGGCGGCCGGCCTTGGCGCCCATGGCGGCCGGGACCGCGTAGCCCATGGTGCCCGCGCCGCCGGAGTTGAACCAGGTGGAGGGCTTCTCGTACTTGATGAACTGGGCGGCCCACATCTGGTGCTGGCCGACGCCCGCGGCGAACAGGGTGCCCTCCGGGGCGAGTTGGCCGATCCGCTCGATGACCTGCTGCGGGGACAGGCTGCCGTCGGAGGGCAGGTCGTAGCCGAGCGGGTAGGTGTTGCGCCAGAAGTTCAGGTGCTCCCACCAGCCGGTGTAGTCGCCCTTGTGACCGGCCTCGTGGTCGGCCTGGACGGCGACGATCAGATCGGCGAGCACCTCGCGGGCGTCACCGACGATCGGGACGTCCGCGACGCGGTTCTTGGAGATCTCGGCCGGGTCGATGTCGGCGTGCACGACCTTGGCGTACGGCGCGAAGGTGTCGAGGCGGCCGGTGACGCGGTCGTCGAAGCGGGCGCCGAGGGCGACGATCAGGTCGGCCTTCTGGAGCGCGGTGACCGCGGCGACGTCGCCGTGCATGCCGGGCATGCCGACGTGCTGCGGGTGGCTGTCGGGGAAGGAGCCGAGCGCCATCAAGGTGGTGGTGACGGGCGCGCCGGTCAGTTCCGCGAGGATGCGCAGTTCGCCGGTGGCGCGGGCCTTCATGACGCCGCCGCCGACGTAGAGCACGGGGCGCTTGGCCTCGTTGATCAGCCGGGCGGCCTCGCGGATCTGCTTGGCGTGCGGCTTGGTCACCGGGCGGTAGCCGGGCAGGTCCTGCTGCGGCGGCCAGGAGAACGTCGTCTCGTTCTGCATCGCGTCCTTGGCGATGTCGACCAGGACCGGGCCGGGGCGGCCGGTGGAGGCGATGTGGAACGCCTCGGCGATGGTGCGCGGGATGTCGGCCGCGTCGGTGACCAGGAAGTTGTGCTTGGTGATCGGCATGGTGATGCCGCAGATGTCCGCCTCCTGGAAGGCGTCGGTCCCGATGGCCTTGGCGGCGACCTGCCCGGTGATGGCGACGATCGGCACCGAGTCCATGTGGGCGTCGGCGATCGGCGTCACGAGGTTGGTCGCGCCGGGGCCCGAGGTGGCCATGCACACGCCGACCTTGCCGGTGGCCTGCGCGTAGCCGGTGGCGGCGTGACCGGCGCCCTGCTCGTGCCTGACCAGGATGTGCCGGACCTTCGCGGAGTCCATGAGCGGGTCGTACGCGGGCAGGATCGCGCCCCCGGGAATGCCGAATACCGTGTCGGCGCCAACGGCCTCGAGGGAGCGGATGAGCGACTGCGCGCCCGTCATGCGCTCGGGGGTGGCTGCTGCGGCGGGAGCCGCGCTGCGGGTCCGCGGCTGCGGATGGTGGGACCCGTTGGCCTGCTCGGTCATCTGCGTTCTCTTCTCTCGAAGATGGGGGTGATGAGGGTTTTGTGGGGGTGTCCGACGGGGGCCGGACAACAAAAAACCCCTCGTGCCGTGAGGCAAGCGAGGGGAGCGCGTCGGTGCGTGTGCGAGGCTGTACGGCCTCGGTCAGCCGACGCGCTTTCCAAGTACGAGAATTCGGGTGCGCATGGCCTTGACCTTCCTCCCGGACCCCGGCGGGTGTCAAGCCGGTGGGACACGCGTCTCAGTATTTGAGCGACGCGAGGGCAGCGGAAGTCCGTTCGATGTGACCTGTTCACGGGGTGTTTCCCGCGGTACGGGATAGCCGCCGCGGGTCAGCGAGCCGCGCAGCCGGTGCTCGTCCAGCGGCCCCGAGAAGGCCATGCCCTGGCCGTGCGTACAGCCCATGTCGCGCAGGACGTGCAGCTGCTCGGGGCGGTCCACGCCGTCGGCGACGCTGCCCACGCCCAGGTCGTGGGCGATCCGCAGCAGACCGCGGGTGATCTTGTGCAGCCGGGCCGACTCCACGACGCCCTCCACGAAGCAGCGGTCGAGCTTGACGAGGTCGACGGGGAGTCTGCGCAGCGCGATGAGCGAGGCGTAGCCGCCGCCGAAGCCGCCGAGCGCGATCCGTACGCCCATCCTGCGCAGCGCCGACAGCCGCCGCTCTAGGTCGTCCAGGGCGATCCGGGGGTCGCCGCCCGCCAGCTCCAGGACGAGGCCGCCGGGGGGCAGTCCGTGCCGGGTGAGCATGGTCTCGATGCCGGACACGGGGAGGTCGCGGTGGAGCAGGCGGTGGGCGGGGAGCCGGACGGCGACGGGGACGGTGTGACCGGCCCCGTACCGCAGCGCCGCCTGCTCCACCGCCTGTTCCAGCAGCCACCGCCCCAGCTCTAAGGAACGGTCGGTGTCCTCGGTGGCGCGCAGGAATTCGGCGGGGGTGAAGAGGATGCCCTGCGCGGACCGCCAGCGGGCCTGCGCCTCGACGGAGGTGACCCGGCCGCTGTCCAGTTCCACCACGGGCTGGTGGAGCAGGGTGAACTCGCCGTCGTGCAGCGCCTTGCGGAGCCTGCCGGCCAGTTCGGTGCGGCGGACGACGTCGGCCTGCATCTGCGGCGCGTAGACCTCGACGCGGCCCTTGCCCGCCTGCTTGGCGCGGTACATCGCCAGGTCCGCGTTGCGCATCAGCTCGCCGGGGGTGGCGCCGGGTTCGGCGAAGGCGATGCCGATGCTGGCGGCGACCCGTACCTCGCCGCCCTCCACGCGGTACGGCTCGCAGAGCACCGACCGCAGGCGCTCCGCGATGTCGAGGATCTGGAACTCGCGCTCACGCGGGTCGGCGCTGGCGCCGCAGACCAGGGCGGCGAACTCGTCGCCGCCGAGCCGGGCCGCGGTGTCGCCGGAGCGCAGCGCGTCCCGTATCCGCCGGGCGGCCTGGACCAGCAGTTCGTCGCCCGCCTGGTGGCCGACCGTGTCGTTGACGGCCTTGAAGCCGTCGAGGTCGACGTAGAGCAGGGCGGCGTGGGCGTCACCGGCCCTCCGGCCGCTCAGGGCGCGGGTGACGCGCTCGGTGAACAGCGCGCGGTTGGGCAGGTCGGTGAGCGGGTCGTGCGAGGCGTTGTGCTGCAACTGGGCCTGGAGCCTGACGCGTTCGGTGACGTCCCGGCTGTTGAAGATCAGGCCGCCCTGGTAGCGGTTGACGCTGGACTCGACGCTGAGCCAGCAGTCGTCGGCCATCGAGCCGTCCTGGTTGCGGGTGTGGCCGGAGCGGATGCGGCACTCGATCCGGGTCGCGGGTTCGTCACCGGGCGGCGCGGCGAGGAATCTGCGGACCTCGTGGACGACGCGTCCCAGGTCGTCGGGGTGGATGTGCGCGGCCAGTTCGGTGCCGACCAGTTCCTCCGGGTCGCGGCCGTAGACGCCCTGCGCGGCGGGGCTGACGTAGCGCAGCACTCCGGTGGGCGCGGCGATCATGATGACGTCGCTCGACCCCTGGACCAGGGAGCGGAAGTGGTTCTCCTTCTGGGCCAGTTCCTGGGTGAGCGAGATGTTGTCGAGCAGCATGATGCCCTGGCGTACGACGAGGGCGAGGACGACGGTGCAGCCGGTGAAGAGGACGACGCGGTCGCACTTCTGGCCGGTGATCACGTTGTAGAGGATGCCGAGGGTGCAGACGGCGGCGGCCAGATACGGCGTGAGGGCGGCGAGCGAGCCGGTGACCTTGCGGGTCGCGGTAGCGGTGCGCCGCACCGGGTCGGTGCGGGTGCCGGTCCACGGCGCGTACGCCAGCAGCATGCTGCCCGCGAACCAGCCCGCGTCGAGGATCTGGCCCGAGCGGTAGTGCTCGCGCAGGATCGGCGAGGTGAACAGGGCGTCGCACAGCACGGTCATGGCGAGCGCGGCGATGGCGGTGTTGACCGCGGCGCGGTTGGCGGCCGAGCGCCGGAAGTGCAGGGCGAGCACCATGCTGACCAGGACGATGTCCAGCAGCGGGTAGGCCAGCGAGAGCGCCATGCGGGCGGTGCTCGGGCCGTCCCAGGCCGCGGTGTGGGCGAGCGCCAGGCTCCACGACAAGGTGAGCAGCGAGCCGCCGATCAGCGACGCGTCCAGCGCCAGGCAGACCCAACCGGCTCTGGTGACCGGGCGTTTGGCCAGGACGAGCAGGCCGATGATGGCGGGCGGCGCGAACATCAGGAAGCAGAAGTCGGCGGCGGAGGTCTGCGGCACCGGGCGGCGCAGCACCACCTCGTACCAGCCCCAGATGCCGTTGCCGAGCGCGACCATCGCGGAGGAGACCGCGAACAGCAGCCAGGCGGGGCGGTGTTGGCCGCAGACCTTGCGCGCGTAGACCAGCGAGGAGACGGTGGCGGTGGCCGCGGCGGCGGAGAGTCCGAAGTCGCCCATGACCAGGGCGACTTCGCTGGAGCCCCAGCCGAGCACGGCGCCGGTGGTGTAGCCGCCGCACAGGACCGCGACCAGGAGTTGGGGCAGCAGGCCCGCCCGGCCGCCGCGCGCCGAAGGGCGGGCGAGCACCGCCCCGGTGGAGCTCACCGTGCGGTCCGGTGTCGTCGGCGCGGGCCGAACGGCCGCGGTGTGCTGCTCAGTACGGCGCTCTGGGCCCGCGCGCTGGAGTGACCGGAGTGAATCCATCGGCCGTGCATCGCCCGTCGCCCCCCTTCACTTGCTCGTCGTTCACATCACCGTGGCCGTCCCTCCCGGCCCCGGTGAGTCCCCCGATCGGGACGATACACCAGATCCGTCACTCAGGGACATAGTTCCTCTACTCAGCGTAACCACAGGGAAGATGGCGGACGCGCGTGCGGTCGCCGCGTGCCGAAGGGCCGTCCTCCCCGTGCTGTAGGCGTGCCCGTCCCGCCTCACGCATACGCGTCGGCCGCGCCCCGACGGCCGTGCGCGGGACGTCTCGGTCGGCCCATCGGCCGGTCGGCCGGTCGCTCGGCCAGCCGGGTCAGCTCGTCGCGACGACGTTCTCCAGCGGTTCACCGGCCGCGAAGCGTACGAGCTGCTCGCGGATCAGCCGCTGGGCGCGCGGCAGGAAGGCCGAGGTGCTGCCGCCCACGTGCGGGCTGATCAGCACGCCCGGCGCGTGCCACAACGGGTGCCCCGCGGGCAGCGGTTCGGGGTCGGTGACGTCGAGCGCCGCGGTCAGCCGCCCCGCCCCGGTCTCGGCGAGCAGCGCCTCGGTGTCGACGACCGGGCCGCGCGCCATGTTCACCAGCAGCGCGCCGTCCTTCATCCGGGCCAGGAACTCCGCGCCGGCCAGGCCGCGGGTCTGCTCGGTCAGCGGAGTGGTGAGCACCACCACGTCGGCGGACGGAAGGAGGCGCGGCAGCTCGGAGAGGGCGTGCACCGGTCCGCGCGGCGCGTTCCTGGCGCCGCGCGCCACCCGCACCACCTCGCACTCGAACGGGATCAGCCGCTCCTCGACGGCCGCTCCGATCGAGCCGTACCCGACGATCAGCACCTCGCGGTCGGCGAGCGCCGGGTAGAAACCGCCGTGCCACTCCTCGGCGTCCTGGCCGCGCACGAAGCGCGGGATGCCGCGCAGCGAGGCGAGGACGAGCGCGAGGGCGAGTTCCGCGGTGCTCGCCTCGTGCACCCCGCGCGCGTTGCACAGGCTCACGCCGGGCGGCAGTCGCTCCAGGTGCGGCAGGATGTGGTCCACTCCGGCGCTGAGCGTCTGCACGGCGCGCACCCCGGTCATCCGCGGCAGCGGCAGCGCTCCCGCGGTCGCGCCCTTCATGTAGGGGACGACGTAGAAGGCGGCGTCCGCCGGGTCGGCGGGGAAGTCGCCGTCACCGTCCCAGAAGACGTACTCGAAGGCGTCCGGCAGTCCGTCCACGCCCTCGGGCGGCACGGAGAGCCACACCTGGGGACGGCGGTCTCGGGTCATGTCGTTCATGGTCAGGAGGCTATGACACAGTGGGGCGGCGGCTGGGATCGGTCCGGCGGATCACGAACGGCCCTTTGAGGGAGGACGGTCGGGTGGAGCGCAGGACAATCGGTGCAGCAGCTCTCGAAGTGGGCGCCGTGGGCCTGGGATGCATGCCGATGAGCTGGGCGTACAGCACCTCGCGCCAGGACGGCGAGACGTCGCTGCGGGCCGTGCACACCGCGCTCGACACGGGTTCGACGCTGCTGGACACCGCCGACATGTACGGCCCGTTCACCAACGAGCTGCTGCTGGGGCGGGTGTTGAGGGAGCGGCGGCGCGACGCCTTCGTCTCCACCAAGTGCGGGCTGCTCGTCGGCGAGCAGCACATCGTCGCCAACGGGCGCCCCGGGTACGTCAAACGCGCCTGCGACGCGTCGCTGCGCCGCCTCCAGACCGACGTCATCGACCTCTACCAGCTCCACCGGGTGGACGCCGAGGTGCCCATCGAGGAGACCTGGGGCGCGATGGCGGAACTGGTCGCGGCGGGCAAGGTGCGGGCGCTCGGCCTGTGCGCGGTCGGCGCGCGCGGCAACCGCCGTACCGGCGCGCACCTGCACGACGAGACGATCCGGCACCTCGTACGCGCCCAGCAGGTCTTCCCGGTCAGCTGTGTGCAGGCCGAGCTGTCGGTGTGGGCGGCCGAGGCCCTGGAGTCGCTGCTGCCGTGGTGCGCGGCGCGCGGGATCGGCTTCATGGCCGCGATGCCGCTGGGCAACGGCTTCCTCACCGGCACGCTGACGCCCGGCGGCGGTTTCGAGCCGGACGACCTGCGCGCCCGGCATCCGCGCTTCACCGCCGAGATGATGGCCGCCAACCAGCCCGTGGTGGCGGGACTGCGCCGGGTGGCCCAGCGGCACGACGCGACCGCCGCCCAGGTCGCCCTGGCCTGGGTCCTCGCCCAGGGGCCGCACGTCGTGCCGGTCCCCGGCGCCAAGTCGGCCCGCTGGACGGCCGAGAACGCCGGGGCCGCGCGGCTGCGGCTGACCTCGGAGGACCTGTCGGAGATCGCGGAGCTGCCCGCCGCGCGCGGCTCGTGGGACTGACGCGGGTCTGCCGTGCGGCCCCGGCGGGTACGGGTGATCGGCGGGCGGGACGCCGCTCGCGTGTGATGTGCTGGGGCGAAACGAGGGAGTGAGCGCCGTGAGGTCTTGGAGCGCAGTGCGCCGCGGGCCGGTCCGCCGGACGGCGGCCGGGACTGTGGCCGCCGTGGCCGTACTCGTCCTCGGCGGCTGCTCGTCGGACGGCCCGAATCTCGTCACTCCCCGGCCGTCGGGCAGTGGCGCCTCGCCGTCCGCGCCCTCCCCGAGCGGCGGCACGGCCGGAACCACCGCGCCGCCCGCCAGCCCGTCGGAGTCCGCCGCGCCCGCCAAGGGCACCGCGAAGGTGACCGGCACCGTCGCCTCCGGGCTCGACACCCCGTGGGGCGTCGCGACGCTGCCGGACGGCACCATGCTGGTCGGCTCCCGCGACACCGGCCGGATCGTCCGCGTGGACCCGGTCAAGAAGACCACCAGCGCGGTCGGCACCGTGCCCGGCGTCCAGGCGGGCGGCGAGGGCGGTCTGCTCGGCCTCGCGGTCTCCCCCGACTTCGGCTCCGACCGGCTGGTCTACGCGTACTTCACGACCGCGTCGGACAACCGCATCGTCCGCATGCTCTACGACACCTCGCACGCCGAGGGCCAGCAGCTCGGCGCCCCCGACACGATCCTGCGGGGCATCCCCAGCGGCACCATCCACAACGGCGGGCGGATCGCCTTCGGCCCCGACAAGATGCTGTACGCCGGGACCGGCGAGACCAACCAGCGCGGGCTCGCGCAGGACAAGTCCTCGCTCGCCGGGAAGATCCTGCGGATGACGCCCGACGGGCAGCCGCCGAAGGACAACCCCACGCCCGGCTCCCTCGACTACTCCGACGGCCACCGCAATGTGCAGGGCCTGGCCTGGGACGACAAGGGCCGCCTGTGGGCCTCGGAGTTCGGCCAGGACACCTGGGACGAGCTGAATCTCATCGAGCCCGGCAAGAACTACGGCTGGCCGGTCGTCGAGGGCATCGCGCACCGCGCGGGGTACGTCGACCCCGTCGTCCAGTGGCACACCGACCAGGCGTCGCCCAGCGGGATCGCCTACGCCGCCGGGTCCATCTGGATGGCCGCCCTCCACGGCGCCCGCCTGTGGCGCATCCCCCTCGACGGCGTCCACGCCGCCGCCGCGCCGCAGTCCTTCTTCACCGGCGTCTACGGCCGCCTGCGCACCGTCGTCGCCGCCGACGACGGCACCCTGTACCTGACGACCAGCAACACCGACGGCCGCGGCACCCCCGCCAAGGGCGACGACCGCATTCTGCACCTCACGGTGAGCTGACCCGCGCGGGCGGCGTCAGGACGCCGCCGGGGCGAAGAGGTTCAGCCGGTGGGCCAGCGCGGCGGCCTCACCGCGGGTGGACAGCGAGAGCTTGGCGAGGATGTTGGAGACGTGGACGCTCGCCGTCTTGGGTGAGATGAACAGGACTTCGGCGACCTGACGGTTGGTGAGGCCGTCGGCGACCAGGCGGAGCACGTCGCGTTCACGGGCGGTGAGCCCGAGGGATTCGCCGGGGTCCGCGGCGGGGGGCGCGGGGCTGTCCAGGGGCAGGCGACCGCGCTGGGCCAGTCGGGTGATCCGGTCGCGCAGGGGGCGCGCGGCGAAGGCGTCCGCCGTCGCGTACGCCTGCGCGAGCAGGCACCCGGCCTCCTCACGGCCCTCGGGCCCCGCGGCCAGCAGCGCCTCGGCGTGCCGGTGGCGTACGGCGGCCAGTTCGTACGGCCGTTCCTGGCGGGCGAAGGCGAGCGCGGCGGCGGCCCACAGGTCGGGCTCCGTACGGCCTTCGGCGCGGGCCAGTTCGGCGTCGACCACTAGGGCGTACGCCTCGGCGAGCGGCGTCGGCCGGGACAGTTCGCGGGCGGCGGCGCGGATACGTTCCAGGACGCGCGGTTCGGCGGCGCCGTCGGCCTCGGCGGCGGCTCCCGCGGCGAGCAGGGGCCAGGCGAAGCGGGTGGTCCCGGTGGCGAAGCCGCTGTCGATCGCGCCGAGGAGTTCGCGGCGCGCGTCGTCGTACCGGCCCTGGGCCGAGGCCAGTTGGAGCGCGAGGGTGCGGCTCGGGATGAGGTGCTGCGGCTGCGTGTCGTGGAGGAGACCGGACCGGGCGGCGGACTGGTAGCGGACGGCGGCCTCGGTGTCGCCGAGCAGCAGGGCGAGGAATCCGTGGTGCATCTCGATGCCCGCGCGCGGATACGAGCCGTCGGCGTACCGCAGCGCCTCGGCGAGGGCGACGGCGGCCTCCGCGTACCGGCCGAGCGAGATCAGCGACTCGCCCTCGTTGGTGAGCAGCCACGAGCGGATGCCGAGCGAGACGCGCGCGCCGATCAGCCGCTGGCCCTCGCGGGCGACGGCGACGGCCTCGCGGGAGCGGCCCGCGCCCTCCAGGACGGAGGACAGATTGCCGTAGGTGCGGGCGATGGCGCCGGGCACCGCGTGGTCGCCGCTGAGCAGCCGCCGTACCTCCTCGACCTCCGCGATGCCGCCGTCGATGTCACCGCCGTCGGCCTGGAGCAGGCCGAGGGTGACGCGGGCGTGCAGTTCGGTGTCGCGGGCGCCGGCCTGCCGGGCGTACTCGACGGCGCGGCGCCCGATGTCGACGCCCTCGGCGCCGGATTTGTGCACCATGATCCAGCTCGCGATCATCGTGAGGACCTCGGCGTGCGCGGCGGACGGCGGCTGGCCGCGGACCAGTTCGCGGGCGCGCGACAGCTCGTCCCAGCCGTCGCCGCGGCCGAGCGCCTCGGTGACACGGGAGCGCTGCGCCCAGAACCAGGCGGCGCGCAGCGGGTCGTCGCCGCTGTCGTCGCGGTCCATCAGCCGCAGTGCCCGCTTGGCCATCGCGTGCGCGCGTTCCCGCTCGCCGCCGAGCCGGGCGGCGACGGTGACCTCGGCGAGCAGGTCCAGCAGGCTCAGCGGGGTGTCGGGGTGGCAGCCGCACGCCGGGTACGCCTCCGCGTAGTCGGCGGGCCGCAGCTCGGCGCGGGTCTCCTCGGGGGCGTCGTCCCACAGTTCGAGCGCGCGTTCCAGCAGCCGGTACTGCTCGGCGTACGCGTGCCGCCGCCTGGCCTCGACGGAGGCGCGCAGGACGGCGGGCAGCGCCTTGGCCGGGTCGTGGGCGGCGTACCAGTAACTGGCGAGCCGCGCGGCCCGCTCGTCGGCGCGGACGAGCGTCGGGTCGGCCTCGACGGCCCGCGCGTACCGCCGGTTGATCCGGCTGCGCTCGCCGGGCAGCAGGTCGTCGCCGACGGCCTCGCGGACCAGGGAGTGCCGGAAGCGGTAGCCCTCACCGCTGTCGGAGGGCAGCAGGATGTTGGCGCCCACGGCGGTGCGCAGCGCGTCCAGCAGGGCGTCCTCGTCCAGTCCCGTGATGGCTTCGAGCAGCCGGTACTCGACCGTGCTGCCGCCTTCCGCGACGAATTTCGCCACCCGCTGGGCGTCGTCGGACAGCGCCTCGACGCGGACCAGCAGCAGGTCGCGGAGGGATTCGCTGATGCCGGTGGCGCAGCCGCGGGTGATGCTGCACGCCAGCTCCTCGACGAAGAAGGGGTTGCCGTCCGAGCGGGTGAAGACCTCGTCCACGACGGCGTCCGCGGGCTCCGCGCCGAGGATCGACGCGAGCTGACGGCGCACTTCGGCGCGGCTGAAGCGGGGCAGCTCGATGCGCTTGACGGTCCGCAGCCGGTCGGTCTCGGCGAGGAAGGGCCGCAGCGGGTGCCTGCGGTGGATGTCGTCGGCGCGGTAGGTGCCCGCGATCAGCACGCGGGCGCGCTGGAGGGAGCGGAAGAGATACGCCAGCAGCTCGCGGGTGGAGCGGTCGGCCCAGTGCAGGTCCTCCAGGACGACGACGAGCGTACGGTCGGCGCCGAGCCGTTCCAGCAGGCGAGCGGTGAGCTCGAAGAGGCGGACCCGGCCGTCCTCGTCGTGCGGGTCGCGCGGCAGGCCGCCGCCGGATTCGGCCAGCTCGGGCAGCAGCCGGGCCAGCTCGGCCTCCTGCCCGGCCGCGGCGGCCGTCAGCTCGGCGCCGAGCGCCCGGTACAGGGCGCGCAGCGCCGTCGAGATCGGGGCGAACGGCAGTCCGTCCGCGCCGATCTCCACGCAGCCGCCGACCGCGGTGACCGCGCCGGCCGCCCGCGCGGCGGCCACGAATTCCTCGGTCAGCCGGGTCTTGCCGACCCCCGCCTCCCCGCCGATCAGCACCGCCTGCGGCTCCCCCGCCGCCGCGGCGGCCAGCGCGGCGCCGAGCTTCGCCAGCTCGGCGTCACGGCCAATGAACTCGGGACTCAGCGACTGCGTCTGCACGCTGCCGAGCATCGCACGCCCACGCCTTCCCCCGACACCGATTACCCGGGCGGCGCCTTGCCCGTCCCTCCCGCCGGGCGCGGGAGAGGGGCCGCCCGCCGGGGGCGGCCCCTGCGCCCGCGCACCCGGCAGCGCGGTCGCGGTGGTACGGGCCGGCGCCGGGTGCGGCGCAGTCATGCGGCTTGGTGGCGGGCTCGGCCGCGGGACGGGCGCGGGGAGGCGGGGGCCTCCGCGGCCGAGTCCGCCTCGGTGCCGGTGCGGGCGGCGGTCCTGGTGGTCCTGCGGTTCCTGCGGGCGGCGTCGCGGGCGGCCTTGGCGTCCCGGGCCAGCCGCCAGGCGTCGGCGCGGTGCTGGAGGTCGTCACGGCGGGCCTGCTGGAGTTCGTAAGCGAACATCGGTCTCTCCCCTTGGATGATGTGCTTGTTCCGCTGCCACAAGCTTCGTCTCCAAGGGGGTCCCGCCACATCGGGCAGTTGCCGCAACTCTCGGCCCCAGGGGGCCTTAGACGGCCGCCCCGTACGGGGTGCGGGTGCCTTAGACGCTCACCGCGCGGGGGTCAGGACGCGGGGACCGTAGGGAGGTCGGCGAACACGTCGAACCACATGGCGCCCGCGATGAGCAGGCCGATGAAGGCCAGGACGACACCGCCCCAGGCCAGCGCCTGGCTCCAGTGGCCGCGGGCGGCGCGGGCCCGGGAGGCCGGGTGCAGCAGCACTCCGCCGCAGACGATCAGCGCGACGACCGCGAAGATGCCGTTGACCAGGGCGATCGCGTGCCAGGGCGTGCCGTATCCGGCGGCGATCTGCTGCTTGGCGGTGCCGCTGGACGTCTTGATCTGGCCGATCAGGCCCTGCCGCTGGGAGACGACGTTGCTGAGCCAGGTGCCGGTGAGCGAGGACAGCGCGAGCGCGGCGCCCGCGACGGCGGCGGCGCCGGTCACGATGGCGGAGGCGGCGGACGGCGCCGCGGGCTCCGCGGCGAGGGCGTCGTCCTCCTCCTCGGCGTCGGCTCCGTCGCCGATCACCTCGTAGTCGGTCTCGTCCACGACTTCGAGGTCGGCCGCGGTCTCCGCGGCGGGGGTGCCGGGCTTCTCCTGCGCGGACGCGGTCCCGCTCTCGGTCTCGGTCCCGCTCGCGGTCCCGCTCTCAATCCCGCTCTCGGTCTCGGCGTCGGTCACTGTGGGGGGCTTGGTGGTCTCCATGGTCCGCACCGTAGGGATGCTTTCTGAGAGCGGACTGAGAGTCGTCTGAGAGTGCCCGCCTCAACCTGTGAGATCCACTGTCCACATCCCGGCCGAGGCCGCCCCCGGCGACGTGAGCCGCCCACGGCGCGAAGGGACCGCCCACGGCCGAGGGCGGCCCCCGCCACCGGGAACCGCCCTCGTATAACCGTCCGGGCACGCGCGGGCGGCCTGGCCTCAGCCCTGCACGCCCAGCTTCTCCAGCACCAGCTCACGGACCCGCTTCGCGTCCGCCTGCCCGCGCGTGAGCTTCATGACGGCGCCGATCAGCGCGCCCGCCGCGGCCAGGTTGCCGCCACGGATCTTGTCCGCGATCGCCGCGTTGGCCGCGATGGCCTCGTCCACGGCCGCGCCCAGGGCGCCGTCGTCGGACACGACCTTCAGGCCGCGCTTGTCGACCACCTGGTCGGGGTCGCCCTCGCCCGCGAGAACGCCCTCGATGACCTGGCGGGCCAGCTTGTCGTTGAGGTCGCCCGCCGAGACCAGCGCCGCGACCCTGGCCACCTGCGCCGGGGTGATCGGCACATCGGCCAGCTCGGTGCCGGACTCGTTGGCGTGCCGGGCCAGCTCGCCCATCCACCACTTACGGGCCGCCGCCGCGTCCGCGCCCTCGTCGATGGTGGCGAGGATCAGGTCGAGCGCGCCCGCGTTGAGCACCGACTGCATCTCGTGGTCGGCGATGCCCCAGCTCTCCTGGAGCCGCTTGCGGCGCAGCCGCGGCAGCTCGGGCAGCCCGGCGCGCAGCTCCTCGACCCAGTCACGGGCCGGGGCGACCGGCACCAGGTCGGGCTCCGGGAAGTACCGGTAGTCCTCGGCCTCCTCCTTGATCCGGCCGGAGGTCGTCGACCCGTCCTCCTCGTGGAAGTGCCGGGTCTCCTGGAGGATCGTGCCGCCGGAGGACAGCACCGCCGCGTGCCGCTGGATCTCGAAGCGGGCCGCCCGCTCCACACTGCGCAGCGAGTTGACGTTCTTGGTCTCGCTGCGGGTGCCGAACTTCTCCCGCCCGTGCGGGCGCAGCGACAAGTTGACGTCGCAGCGCATCTGGCCCTGCTCCATCCGGGCCTCGGACACGCCCAGCGCCTTGATCAGCTCGCGCAGCTCGGCGACGTACGCCTTGGCGACCTCGGGGGCGCGCGCGCCCGCTCCCTCGATCGGCTTGGTGACGATCTCGATCAGCGGGATGCCCGCGCGGTTGTAGTCCAGCAGCGAGTGCGAGGCGCCGTGGATCCGCCCGGTGGCGCCGCCGACGTGCAGCGACTTGCCGGTGTCCTCCTCCATGTGGGCGCGTTCGATCTGCACCCGGAAGACCTCGCCGTCCTCCAACTGGACGTCCAGATAGCCGTTGTACGCGATCGGCTCGTCGTACTGCGAGGTCTGGAAGTTCTTCGGCATGTCCGGGTAGAAGTAGTTCTTCCGGGCGAAGCGGCACCACTGCGCGATGTCGCAGTTGAGCGCGAGGCCGATCTTGATCGCGGACTCCACGCCGACCGCGTTGACCACCGGCAGCGCGCCGGGCAGGCCAAGACAGGTCGGGCAGGTCTGCGAGTTGGGGTCGGCGCCCAGTTCGGTCGAGCAGCCGCAGAACATCTTGGTCCTGGTGCCCAGCTCGACATGGACCTCGAGGCCCATCACCGGGTCGTAGGACGCCAGCGCGTCCTCGTAGGACAGCAGCTCCGTGACGGTCACAGTTCCCTCTACCTTCTCAGTCCGTCCGGTCAGCCGGTCAGGATGTCGTCGTCGTTCGCCTGGCGCAGCTCGCGGATGAGCAGGGCGACGCCGGTGGCCACCGCGGCCACCCGGATCAGGCCGTCGACCAACTGGAGGGTGTCCTGCTCGCCGCGGGCGGTGCGGACCTTCTTGATGTTGCTGAAGGCCGCGAAGAGCGTGCTGCCGATGGCCAGGTACGTGCCCGGCTTGCCCTTCTTCTTCACGGTGCTCATAGCTGGGGTGCCTCCTCTAGCAAGGGGTGGCCCCACTTCTTCACGAAGGCGGCCTCGACGGCGGCGCCGACCCGGTAGAGCCGGTCGTCCTTGAGTGCGGGTGCGATGATCTGGAGTCCCACCGGCAGCCCGTCCTCGGGGGCCAGTCCGCAGGGCAGCGACATCGCCGCGTTGCCCGCGAGGTTCGCGGGGATGGTGCACAGGTCCGCGAGGTACATCGCCATCGGGTCGTCGGCGCGCTCGCCGATCGGGAAGGCGGTGGTCGGCGTCGTCGGCGAGACGATCACGTCGACGCTCTCGAATGCCTTCTCGAAGTCCCGGGTGATCAGCGTGCGGACCTTCTGCGCCGAGCCGTAGTACGCGTCGTAGTAGCCGGAGCTGAGCGCGTACGTGCCGAGCATGATGCGGCGCTTGACCTCGGGGCCGAAGCCCGCGTCACGGGTCAGCGCGGTGACCTCCTCGGCCGACTTCGTGCCGTCGTCGCCGACCCGCAGGCCGTAGCGCATGGCGTCGAAGCGGGCCAGGTTGCTGGAGCACTCCGACGGCGCGATCAGGTAGTACGCGGCGAGCGCGTACGTGAACGACGGGCAGGAGATCTCCACGATCTCGGC
Source organism: Streptomyces sp. NPDC093221 (assembly GCF_044753885.1). NCBI lineage: Bacteria > Bacillati > Actinomycetota > Actinomycetes > Kitasatosporales > Streptomycetaceae > Streptomyces > Streptomyces sp. NPDC093221. Next base: position 221,661 of record NZ_JBIVOA010000002.1, read on the forward strand.
GCCCAGGTCGCGCAGCAGCTCCACCGACTCGTTGAACCGCTGGACGACACCGGCCTGGTAGCCCTCGCCGCCGAACTCCTTGACGACGCCGACCCGCAGGCCCGCCACGCCGCCGTTGCGCGCGGCCTCGACGACCGGCGGCACCGGCGCGTCGACGGAGGTGGAGTCGAGCGGGTCGTGCCCGGCCATCACCTCGTGCAGCAGCGCGGCGTCCAGCACCGTACGGGCGCAGGGGCCGCCCTGGTCGAGCGAGGACGAGAAGGCGACCATGCCGTACCGCGAGACGCCGCCGTAGGTGGGCTTCACGCCGACCGTCGCGGTCACCGCGGCGGGCTGCCTGATGGAGCCGCCGGTGTCGGTGCCGATGGCCAGGGGGGCCTGGTACGAGGCGAGCGCCGCGGCCGAACCGCCGCCGGAGCCGCCGGGGATACGGGTCAGGTCCCACGGGTTGCCGGTCGGGCCGTACGCGCTGTTCTCCGTCGAGGAGCCCATCGCGAACTCGTCCATGTTGGTCTTGCCGAGGATCACCACGTCGGCGGCCTTCAGCCGCTTCGTGACGGTCGCGTCGTACGGCGGGATCCACCCTTCGAGGATCTTCGAGCCCACGGTGGTGGGCACGCCCTCGGTGGTGAAGATGTCCTTCATCGCCAGCGGCACACCCGCCAGCGGGCCGAGCGGCTCGCCCGCCGCGCGCTTGGCGTCCACGGCGCGGGCCTGCTTGAGCGCGCCCTCACGGTCGACGTGCAGGAAGGCGTGCACCTTCTCGTCGACGGCCTCGATCCTGGCCAGGTGCGCCTCGGTGACCTCGACCGCGGTCAGTTCGCCGGACGCGATCTTCTCCGCCGTCTGAGCGGCGGTCAGCCTGATGATGTCCGTCATGGTCTTAGTCCTCCCCCAGGATCTGCGGCACCTTGAAGCGCTGCTGCTCCTGCGCCGGGGCGCCCGACAGGGCCTGCTCCGGGGTCAGCGACGGCCGGACGTCGTCCGGGCGCATGACGTTGGTCAGGGGCAGCGGGTGCGAGGTCGGCGGTACGTCCTCGCCGGCCACCTCGGACACGCGGGCTACCGCGCCGATGATGTCGTCGAGCTGTCCGGCGAAGTGGTCCAGCTCGTCGGCGGACAGTTCCAGCCGTGCCAGCTTGCCGAGGTGGGCGACCTCCTCGCGCGTGATGCCAGGCATGCGATTGCGATCCTCTGCGGGGTGAGATGTCGGTGGACCCCTCATCCTACGGGCCCGGGGGCACGCCCCCAGACCCCATTTCCCTCCCGCGCGCGGCAACCCGATCTTCAGGGGCGCGGCCCCGGTACGGTGCGCTGACGCGGGGCCCTGCTTTTCAGGGGCGTACCCACCTGCGCAAGCGGACGCACAAGGGCCGTGCCCGTGGGCGCGTCAGGGTCGGCGGATCTCCGGCAGAGCCGAATGCTCGGGCTCGGGTTCGGGCGTCGCCGCCAGCGCGGCGACAGGCCGCTGCCACCCTCGTTCACCGCGGGCGCGCAGCCACGCCGTGGCTTCGTCGGGAGGCATGGCGGCGGCGACGAGCCACCCCTGGACGGCGTCGCACCGCAGGTCACGAAGGCGTTCCCAGGTCTCGTCGTCCTCGACGCCCTCGGCGACGACGAGGAGGCCGAGGGAGTGGGCGAGGTCGATGGTGCAGCGCACGATCTCGGCGTCCTCGTTGTCGATGACCAGGCGGGCGACGAAGGAGCGGTCGATCTTGAGTTCGCTGACGGGGAGCCGTCGCAGGTGGACCAGGGAGGAGTAGCCGGTGCCGAAGTCGTCGAGGGACATCTTGACGCCGTGTCCGGTGAGCCCGTTGAGGGTGTCGGCGGCGCGCTGCGGGTCTTCGAGCAGGACGTGCTCGGTGATCTCCAACTGGAGCGAGCCCGGCGGGACCTGGTGCCGGGCGAGGCGGGCGGCGACGGCGCCCGCGAAGCCGGGGCTGTGGACGTCGCGGGGCGAGACGTTGACGGCGACGGGGACTTCGAGGCCCATCCGGCGCCAGCGGGCGACCTGCGCGAGGGCGGTGTCGAGGACGTACTCGGTGAGCTGCGGCATGAGCCCGGACGTCTCGGCCATCGTGATGAACTCTTCGGGGTTCACCCGGCCGCGCTCCGGGTGCTCCCACCGCACCAGCGCTTCGAGTCCGGCGACCTGGCCGTCGAAGCGGACCTTGGGCTGGTAGTGGAGCTGGACGTCCCCGGCGTCCAGGGCGCGGCGCAGGTCGCCGAGCAGGCCGAGCCGGTCGGGGGTGTTGCCGTCGCGCTTGGCCTCGTAGACCTCGACGCCGCTGCGGTCCAGCTTGGCCTGGTACATCGCGACGTCGGCGCGGCGCAGCAGCCCTTCGGCGTCCACCGCGTGGTCGGGGAAGACGGCGACCCCGGCGCTGGCCTCCAGCACCAGGGTCAGGCCGTCCAGGCTGATCGGGGAGCCGAGCGCCAGGGCCAGCGCGCGGGCGACGCGCTGGGCGCGGGTCGGCGAGTCGCAGATGGGCAGCAGGACGGCGAATTCGTCGCCGCCGAGCCGGGCGGCCTCGGCGCCGCGCGGCAGCGCGAGCCGCAGCCGGTCGGCGACCTGGAGGAGCAGCCGGTCGCCCGCGAGGTGCCCGAGCGTGTCGTTGACCGAGCGGAATTTGTCGAGGTCGATGAGGATCAGGGCGCTGCGCTCGCCGCGTCCCTGGGCGATGTCGAGCGCCGACCGGACGCGTTCCAGGAGCCATTGACGGTTCGGCAGGCCGGTGAGCGGGTCGCGGAGCTGTTCCTCGGCGCGGGCGTGCGCGATCCACAAGGTGGAGTCCAGCGCGATCAGCGGGACGGAGAACAGCGGCAGCAGGACGGGCATGTCGCAGGCGACGACCAGGATCAGCGGGGAGATGCCGAGCAGGGCGACGCCGACCATGCCCTGCCGGATGAGCGCGGTGCGCGCGACCGTGGGCAGGCCGCCGCCGCGCGGGGCGAACGCGAGCCACAGCAGCAGCCGGGTCGCGGTCAGATAGGCCAACGCGGTGACGAGGATGGCCGGGGCGGCGGACAGCGTCCAGGCGGCGGGCCGCCAGGGGCCCTCGACGGAGGGGTGGTCGCCGAAGCAGTAGAGGGCGAGCACGCCCGCGCCGATGCCGAGGATGTCGATGGCGCCGTGCAGGGCGGCCTCCCGCCAGCGGTGCCTGCGGGCGGCCCCGACCAGGACGACCACGGCGAGGCTGACGAGGACGGCGGGCACCCAGCCGTAGAGCAGGAGCATGGCGAGGGTGAGGGCGGCGCCGGATCCGGTGCCGCCCCACCAGCGGTCGCGGCCCATCGCGACCAGGTGGCCGACAACGATGCCGGTGAGTACGGCCAGGGCCCAGCCGATGGTGCCGCCGGGGAACAGCGCGTGGCCGCTGACGACCATGCGGACGACGCCCGCGACGAGCGCGGCACCGGCCACCGCCGGCACCCCTATCCGGATCGACGGCCGGGTCGCGCACGGGAGCGGTGTCGCGGCCTGGCTGCTGGGCAGCGGCGCCGCTACGACGCCCTCCGTCGTTTCCATGCCCGTCCCTCTCGCAGCCTGGTGTGGCAAGCAGGTCCACCGCGCCGGTGCCCGCGGTGGGACCCGCTGAGGCCGCTGGAAGGTTCATGCCCGGCGGGCGCGCTTCTCAACAGTAGGCCGCGACACGCCACCTCGGGCACCGATCGGCAGGGGTTCCCGGAATGCGACCTGGGCGATCGCCGTATTCTGATATAGGCCGAACGGGTGACATCCCAGGGCCATTCAGCCGGATTCGGCGGCCGTTTCTGTGCCGTCGGCGTCCGCCGCTTCCGCGTCTTCGGCCACCGGCTTGTCCGCGGCACCTTCCTCCGTTTCCGCCGCCTCCGGCGGATTCACCGCCACGGCTCTGGCGGCTTCGGCCCCCTGTTCGAGCAGGACGGCGAAGCCCGGCTCGTCCAGCACCGGCACCTTCACCTGGAGCGCCTTGTCGTACTTGGAACCGGGGTTGTCGCCGACGACGACGAAACTCGTCTTCTTGGAGACCGAGCCGGTGACCTTCGCACCGCGGCTGACCAGGGCCTCCTTGGCGCCGTCCCGGGTGTGTCCGGCCAGTGTTCCGGTCACGACGACGGTGAGTCCTTCGAGGGGACGCGGTCCCTCGTCCGAGCCCTCCTCGGTGAACTTGACGCCCGCGGCCCGCCACTTCTCGATGATCTCCAGGTGCCAGTCCTCGGCGAACCACTGCTTCACCGACGCGGCGATGGTCGGGCCGACGCCGTCGACCGCGGCCAGTTCCTCCTCTGCGGCGTCCTTGATCCGGTCCAGGTCGCGGAATTCGCGGGCCAGCGCCTCGGCGGCCACCGGGCCGACATGACGGATCGACAGACCGGTGAGGATGCGGGCCAGCGGGCGCTCCTTGGCCGCGGCGATGTGCTCCAGCATCGCCAGCGCGTTCTTCTTCGGCTCGCCCTTCTGGTTGGCGAAGAAGGTGACGATCTTCTCGTCGCCGCTGTCCGCGTCCCGCTTGGGCAGGCCGGTGTCCTGGTCGAGTACGTAGGAGCGGATCGGCAGCAGCTCCTCGATCTCCAGGCCGAACAGGTCGCCCTCGTCCTTCAGCGGCGGCTCGGAAGGCTCCAGCGGCTGCGTCAGAGCGGTCGCGGCGACGTATCCGAAGTTCTCGATGTCGAGGCACTTGCGGCCCGCGAGGTAGTAGATCCGCTCGCGCAACTGGGCAGGGCAGTAGCGGGCGTTGGGGCACCGCAGGTCGATGTCCCCTTCCTTCATGGGCTGGAGGGCGGTGCCGCAGTCCGGGCACTCGGCGGGCATCACGAACTCCCGCTCGCTGCCGTCCCGCAGGTCCGCGACCGGCCCGAGGATCTCCGGGATGACGTCGCCCGCCTTGCGCAGCACGACGGTGTCGCCGATCAGGACGCCCTTCTTCTTCACCACGTCCTGGTTGTGCAGCGTCGCGAACTCGACCTCGGAGCCCGCCACCGTCACCGGCTCGACGACCGCGTACGGCGTCACGCGCCCGGTGCGGCCGACGCCGACGCGGATGTCCACCAGCTTGGTGTTGACCTCCTCGGGCGGGTACTTCCAGGCGATCGCCCAGCGCGGCGCCCGCGAGGTGGAGCCGAGCCGTCCCTGGAGCGGGATCTCGTCCACCTTGACCACGACGCCGTCGATCTCGTGCTCGACGTCGTGCCGGTGCTCGCCGTAGTAGGCGATGACGTCGGAGACCTCGGCGAGCGAGTCGACCACCTTGTTGTAGCGGGCGGTCGGCAGGCCCCACTCGCGCAGCAGCTCGTACGCGTGCGACTGGCAGTCGATGTCGAAGCCCTGGCGGGCGCCGATGCCGTGCACCACCATGCGCAGCGGGCGGCTCGCGGTGATCCGCGGGTCCTTCTGCCGCAGTGAACCGGCCGCCGCGTTGCGCGGGTTGGCGAAGGGCTTGTCGCCCGCCTCGACCAGCCGCTCGTTCAGCTCCTCGAACTTCTCGCCGGGGAAGTACACCTCGCCGCGGATCTCCACCAGTTCGGGCACGCGGTCGCCCGCGAGCCGGTCGGGGATGTCGGCGATCGTCCGTACGTTGGGCGTGATGTCCTCGCCGGTCCTGCCGTCGCCGCGCGTGGCGGCGCGGGTGAGGCGGCCCTGTTCGTACGTCAGATTGACCGCGAGGCCGTCGACCTTCAGCTCGCACAGGAAGTGGTACGGGCTGTGCGTGTTGTCCGGCGGGCCCAGCTCCGCGGCGACGCGCTCGGCCCAGGTGGCCAGCTCCTCCGGCGCGAAGGCGTTGTCGAGCGACAGCATCCGCTCGCGGTGCTGGACGGAGGTGAACTCCGTCTCGTACGCGCCCGCGACCTTCTGGGTCGGCGAGTCGGGGGTGCGCAGGCCCGGGTGCTCCTCCTCGACCGCTTCGAGTCGGCGCAGCAGCGTGTCGAATTCGGCGTCGCTGACGACGGGCGCGTCGTTGACGTAGTAGCGGAAGCGGTGCTCCTCGATCTGCTCGGCGAGGCGTGCGTGCTCCTCGCGTGCCTCGGCGGGGATCTCCGCCGAGCTCGCCTCGCCCCGGCTTGCGTCGTCGTCCACGGCTGCCACGAAACTGTCCCTTCCCTCACTCAGGGTTGTCGACGAGCGATCGCGCCGCCTTCGCGCAGTGCACCAGGGCGGCACGGGCATAGGCCGGAGAGGCCCCCGCCAGACCGCAGGAAGGGGTGACCGCGACCGAGGAGCCCAATGCCCCCGGCGCCAGCCCCAGCCTGCGCCACAGCGCCCGAACACCACTGACGCTACCGCCAGGGTCTGACAATGGGGCATCCTTGCCGGCGACGACACCGGCGAAGAGCGCGGTGCCGCCTTCCGCGGCCTCCCCGAAGTCGTCCCAGTCACGCTCGGTGAGCAGGTCGAAGTCGAAGGAGATGCCGACGACCCCGGCGCGCCGCAGCAGACCGAAGGGCACCTCGGGGGCGCAGGAGTGGACGACGGCCGGTGCGCCGACCGCCGCGATCAGGTCGCGCAGCGTCGACTCGATGACGGCGCGGTCCACCGCGCGGTAGGTCTGGTAGCCGCTGGCCGTCCTGATCCTGCCGTGCAGCACGGAGGTGAGCGACGGCTCGTCGAGCTGGAGCACGATCTGGGCGCCGGGGACCCGGCGCCGCGCCTCCTCGACGTGCAGCCGCAGGCCCTCGGCGAGCGATCCCGCCAGGTCGCGTACGGCCCCGTGGTCGCGCAGCGCGGCCTCGCCGTTGCGGGTCTCGACCCCGGCGGCCAGCGTCCACGGGCCGACCGCCTGGATCTTGAGCGGCCCTTCGTAGCCCTGGGTGAACTCCTCCAGCGCGTCCAGGTCCTCGCCGAGCCAGGACGTGGCCCGCTTCGAGTCCCGTCCCGGCCGGTCGCCGAAGCGCCAGCCGCTGGGCTCCACGCGGGCGTAGAGGTCCACGAGCATGCCGAGGGTCCGGCCGATCATGTCGGCGCCGGGGCCCCGGCCGGGCAGCTCGGGCAGGAAGGCCATGCCCGCCGTGGCCTCCACGGCCACCCGCGCCGCCTCCCGGGCGTCGCCGCCCGGCATGGACCCGACACCGGTCGCGGTGCCCGCGGGCAGGGAGAAGTCAGTCTGGGTACTCACGTCCGAAAGCGTATGCGCTCCGCGGCCGGTCGCTTTCCCTCGCGGCGGTCGCCCTCCCCTACGGCGGGCCGTTCCACACCAGCGACAGGTGGACTCCGTAGATCGCGGAGGCGACGGCGGCGAAGGAGAGGGTGCAGGCGATGGTGCGCGGGTGGGTGCGGGCGAGGACGCGGGCCAGCGGGATCAGCAGGGGGAAGCCGGGGAGCAGGAAACGGGCGCGGGCGATGTAGACGCCCGCGCCGAGGGTGAGGACGGCGAGGAGCGCGCCGCTGAAGAGCAGCAGCGGCAGCGGCTGGCGCTGGACGAGGCTGAAGGCGAAGAGCGCGAAGCAGGCCACGACGACGAGGGTGACGACGACGAAGGCGACGGGTACGTCGCTGCCGCGCGGGCCGAGGAAGACCCAGCGGAAGCGACGCAGCAGGTAGCCGCCCTTGCTGAAGCGGTTGCCCCAGGCTTCCTGGACGGCGAAGTAGCCGTCGGCGCGGTGCACGCGCACGCCCACCCAGACGACGAAGGCCAGCCATCCGGCGGGCGCGAGCAGCATGCCGAGCGCGGGCCGCCAGACCGGCCCCCACCAGGGTCCCTCGCGCGGCTGCCGCAGTGCCCGGACCGCGGCGAGCCCGGCGGTGAGGCCGACGGCCGCGGCGATGGCGACGCCGGTGGGCCGGGTGAGTCCGGCCAGCGCGGCGAACGTCCCGGCCCACACCCAGCGTTTGGCCAGCGTGGCGTAGAGGGCGGCGGCGCAGAGCGCGGTGAACAGCGACTCGGTGTACGCCATGCTCTCGACCAGCGCGTGCGGCAGGCAGCCCCACAGCACCGCGAGGATGACGCCGGTACGCCGCCGGTGGAGGCGGTTGCCGACCAGGAAGATCAGCCAGGCCGCGGCCATCGAGGCGGTCAGCGAGACCAGCCAGGACGCCTTGGCGTCGCCGACCGGCAGGACCGCGTCCGCGACGCGGCAGAGCGCCGGGTACAGCGGGAAGAACGCGAGGTTGCTCCAGCCGTGCCAGGCGTTGGGCACTCCGGTGACCGTACGGTCGTAGCCGTGCTCGACCACGTCCTGGTACCAGCGCGAGTCCCAGGACCCGTACAGCACCGTGCCGGGTGAACGGCCGCGCCGCTCGGCGAAGTAGCAGAGCAGGACGATGCCGAGGGCGCGGGCGGCGCCGTAGCCGAGCAGCGCGGGGGCGGCGAGCCGCAGGGCGGCCTCGGCGCGGGTCCGTACGTCCCGCCCGGCGCTGCTCGGCCGGGGTACTGCGGTGGCAGAGGCCATGGTCGGTCCGCTCCCTCGGATCGGGGTGGGGCGCGGATGACCTTAAGGTGCGGAAGTGACGAAAGCGGTCGGATATCGGCTGCGCCGGAGCAATCGACCGGCATAAGTACACGGTTGGGCGACCGCCCCCTGCGGGAAGCCCAGCGAAACCGGCGGGGCGGGGGGCCGCCCGCCCGAAACGTGACGCGCCCCCGGCCGCCGAGACGCGACGCGACGGGCCGGGCCGACGTACGACGGGGCGCCCGGCTGCCTCACGCGCGGCGCGCGCCACCCGCCACAGCCCGCACCCCGCCGTCGCCGTCAGCCGTCGCCGTCAGCCGTGCCGGAGGCGGCACACCGCTGCCGCCAGGCGCGCCCGAGGCGTTACCGGCCCGGTCGGACCGTCAGGTCGGTGATCTCCGCGTCCCGGGGCAGGTCGATCGCGGTGAGGACCGTGGTGGCGACCGACTCGGGCGCGATCCAGCGCTCGGCGTCGTACTGCTTGCCCTCCTGCTGGTGCACCTTGGCCTGCATGGGCGTGGCGGTGCGGCCGGGGAAGACGGAGGTGACGCGCAGGCCGTTGGCGTGCTCCTCGCGGCGCAGGGCGTCCGCGAGGGCCTTGAGGCCGTGCTTGCTGGCCGCGTACGGGCCCCACTGCGCGTGCGCGTCGAGTCCGGCGCCGGAGTTGACGAAGACCACATGGCCGCGGGAGAGCCGCAGTTGGGGCAGGAACAGCCGGGTCAGCTCGGCGGGGCCGACGAGGTTGACCGCGAGCGTCTCGTTCCACACCTTCGGGGTGAGGTCGCCGATGTCGCCCAGTTCGACCACGCCCGCGATGTGCAGCAGCGAGTCCAGCCGGTCGGGCGGCGACTGGTGGCCGAGCGCCCAGGACAGCCGGGACGGCTCGGCGAGGTCGCCGACCAGGGTCCGCGCGCCGGGGAAGGCGGCGGCCAGCGCCTTGGCCCGGCCCGCGTCCCTGGCCAGCAGCCACAGTTCGTCGCCGCGCTCCAGCAGCCCGCGCGCGACCGCGGCGCCGATGCCGGAGCCGGCTCCGGTGACCAGGTGGATGCTCACACGTTCTCCGTCAGGTAGGTCATGGCCTCTTCGCCGGTGTCGGCGAAGGCCACCAGATCGGCCAGCGGGAGCGGCAGGAAGCCCTCCGCGTCCATCCGGTGCAGTTGTTCCCTGAGCCCGTCGTAGAAACCGGCGCTGTTGAGCAGCACGACGGGCTTGGCGTGCAGCCCGTGCTTCTTCAGCTCCAGGATCTCGGTGGCCTCGTCCAGTGTGCCGGTGCCGCCGACCATGATGACGATCGCGTCCGCGCGCCGCAGCAGTTCCGCCTTGCGCTCGGCGAGGTCGACCGCGGTCACCATCTCGTCCGCGTTCTCCCGCGCCTTGGACCGGAGGAATTCCACCGACACCCCGACCAGCCGGCCGCCGCTCTCCTGGACGCCGTCCGCGACGACCTTCATCAGGCCGACGTCCGAGCCGCCCCAGACCAGGGTGTGGCCGCCGCGCCCGATCAGCTCGGCGAATTCACGGGCAGGGGCCGTATACCGCTCGTCGAGATCGGCGGCGGAGAGGAAGACACAGATGTTCATACGGTCACGGTATCGGCGCCCGCGCGCGCTCCTGCGGCCTGATCGGCGTTCACGGCGGCGGTCCGTTCCGGCCGCGGGTCCGTCCGGTCGGCGGTGGCCCGGTCCGCGGCCGAACCCGCCCGGTCCGTCGTGGCGATCGTCGCCGAGCCGACGACGCGCGTGCCGTCGTACAGCACGACGGCCTGGCCCGGCGCGATGCCGCGCACCGGCGCGCCGAAGCCGACCCGCAGCTCGCCGTCCACCAGCTCCGCCGTCACCGGTACGTCCTCGCCGTGCGCCCGCAGTTGCGCGGTGTACGCGGCGGGGCCGGCCGGCGGGGTGCCGCACCAGCGCGGCTTGATCGCGGTGAGCGATGTCACGTCGAGAGCGTCGAGGGGGCCGACCGTCACGGTGTTGTCGACCGGCGAGATGTCCAGGACGTAGCGCGGCTTGCCGTCGTCCGCGGGGACGCCGATCCGCAGGCCCTTTCGCTGGCCGATGGTGAAGCCGTAGGCGCCCGTGTGCGTGCCGACCCGCGCGCCGTCCTCGTCCACGATCGCGCCCTCCGCGGTGCCGAGGCGCTTGGCCAGGAAGCCCTGGGTGTCGCCGTCCGCGATGAAGCAGATGTCGTGGCTGTCGGGCTTGCGCGCCACCGCGAGCCCGCGCCGCTCGGCCTCCGCGCGGATCTCGTCCTTGGTGGTCAGGGTGTCCCCCAGCGGGAACATCGCGTGCGCGAGCTGCCGCTCGTCCAGGACGCCGAGCACGTACGACTGGTCCTTGGCCGCGTCGCTCGCCCGGTGCAGCTCGCGCGTGCCGTCGTCCTTGACCAGCACGGTCGCGTAGTGCCCGGTGCAGACCGCGTCGAAGCCCAGCGCCAGCGCCTTGTCCAGCAGCGCGGCGAATTTGATCTTCTCGTTGCAGCGCAGGCAGGGATTCGGCGTCCGGCCCGCCGCGTACTCCGCGACGAAGTCCTCGACCACGTCCTCCCGGAAGCGCTCCGCGAGGTCCCACACGTAGAACGGGATGCCGATCACGTCGGCCGCCCGCCGCGCGTCCCGCGAGTCCTCCACCGTGCAGCAGCCCCGCGCGCCCGTCCTGAAGCTCTGCGGATTCGCCGACAGGGCCAGGTGCACGCCGGTCACGTCGTGCCCCGCCTCGGCGGCGCGCGCCGCCGCCACGGCGGAGTCCACACCGCCGCTCATCGCGGCCAGTACGCGCAGCTTCTTGCGATCGGCGTCAGGGAAGTCATTCACTCCCCCAGAGTAACGGCCTCCCGGCCCGGCCCTCAGGTCTGGCCCGCGGCCCTGGCGCGTTCGACGGCCGGGCCGATGGCGGCGGTGAGGGTGGCGATCTCGGCGGGGGTGGTGGTGTGGCCCAGGGAGAAGCGCAGGGTGGCGCGGGCGTGGGTGGGGGGCTGGTGCATGGCGAGCAGGACGTGGCTGGGCTGGGCGACGCCCGCGGTGCAGGCGGAACCGGTGGAGCAGGCGATGCCCTGGGCGTCGAGGAGCAGGAGGAGGGCGTCGCCCTCGCAGCCGGGGAAGGTGAAGTGGGCGTTGCCGGGGAGGCGGCCCGCGGGGTCGGGGTCGCCGTTGAGGATGGCGTCGGGCACGGTGGCGAGCACGTCGCGGACGAGGGTGTCGCGCAGGGCGCCGATGTCGCGGGTGAAGGCGGTGCGGCGCTCGGCGGCGAGGGTGCCTGCGGTCGCGAAGGCGGCGATGGCCGGTACGTCGAGGGTGCCGGAGCGGCTGCGCTCCTGGCCGCCGCCGTGCAGCAGCGGTACGGGGGTGTCCTCGCGCCGCAGCACGAGCGCGCCGACGCCGTACGGGCCGCCGATCTTGTGGCCGGTCACCGTCATCGCGTCGAGGCCGCTCGCGGTGAAGTCCACCTCGGCCTGGCCGAACGCCTGCACGGCGTCGGAGTGCATCGGAATGCCGAACTCCCGTGCCACCTCGGCCAGTTCGGCGACGGGCAGCACCGTACCGACCTCGTTGTTCGCCCACATCACGGTGATCACGGCCACGTCGTCGGGGTCACGCTCGATCGCGGCGCGCAGTGTCTCGGGGTGGACCCGGCCGTAGCCGTCGACGTCCAGCCACTCGACGACGGCGCCCTCGTGCTCCGCGAGCCAGTGGACGGCGTCCAGCACCGCGTGGTGCTCGACCGGGCTGGCCAGTACGCGGACCCTGCGCGGGTCGGCGTCCCTGCGCGCCCAGAACAGGCCCTTCACCGCCAGGTTGTCCGACTCGGTGCCGCCGCCGGTGAAGACGATCTCGCTGGGGCGCGCGCCAAGTGCCGCGGCGAGCGCTTCCCGTGACTCCTCGACGGTCCGCCGGGCCTGCCGCCCGGCGGCATGCAGTGCGGACGCGTTCCCGGTCACCGTGAGGTGGGCGGTCATCGCCTGGACCGCCTCCGGGAGCATGGGCGTGGTGGCGGCGTGGTCGAAGTAGGCCATGGTGCCCCGATTCTACGTTCGCCGGAGCAACCTTCCGACCCCCACCCGCGTCCGCCCACCCCACAACGTGCCTCACCCCGGCGACCAACGCCCCCGGCGCGAGGCAACCGATTGGCCGGAGCGATGGATGGCGGATGCTCATGGCTACCGTCTTTCGCGGTGCGGGCGCCCACCGGCCGCCTTGTCGCGCCGATGGCGGAATACCTCGGAAACCACTCCGCACATGAGGAATCCGTACCAGATGGCACCCGCCAATGTGGCGTCGGCCACCCCCGAACGCCGCACCGCGAAAGCCGTCAATCCTCCAGCCGCGCAGAACGCGAAGACCCTCGCGAACGCGGGAAACAGGTGTGTCCTCACCGCTCCATGCCCCCTCTCCGGGTGGGACCCGGCGCCTCACCGTATGGCCACCGGCAGCGGCGTGGTGGCCGACCGCGGCGGGAGGGGGGTCAGGGGCGGGGGGCGCGGGCGAGTTGGCGGGACTGGGCCACGAGGCGGTTGGCGGTGTCCCAGACTTCGGCGTCCTCTTCGAGGAGGCCGCCGGCGAGATTGCGGGTGGTGAGGGCGATGCGGAGGGGGCCGGGGGCCGGGCGGGCGCGGAGGTGGACGGTGAGTTCGAGGGTGGGGACCCAGCCCTTGAGGCCGAGGTCGAAGGCGGTGGGGGGCAGGGCGTCCACGGCCAGGAGGAGCGAGAGGACGTCGTGGTCGCGGCCGTCGGCCAGGCCGAACCAGCCGCGCATGTCACCGCGCCCCGAGGGCGCGCCGACGGCCCAGCCCGCGGTGGCCGGATCGAGCCGGAGCGCGATGCGGTCGAGGAGGGCGCTGGAGCCGGGCAGCGGCGCGCCGCCCTCGGGGGCGTCCTCGGGGCCGACGCAGTCCGCGTACTCCGGCATCGACGGCTCGGGCGCGGTGGTGCGTACGTCGTCGGGCAGCGCGCCCAGGTCGCCGTACGCGGCGATGACCCGCATCCGCTCGACCTCACGGCCCTGCTCGTCGGTCTGGTAGAGCGACGCCTGCCCGCTGGAGAGGGTCCGGCCCGCCCGTACCGTCTCGGTCCTGATCACGGCGGGGCCGGGGCCTGAGGCGGTCAGGTAATGGGCGGTGATGGTGAAGGGGTCGTCGTGCGGCAGCGCGTCGCGCAGGGCGCGGGCGACGACGGCGAGCAGATACCCGCCGTTGACGGCCGCGGCGATGGTCCAGCCCGGTGAGAGGTCGATGTCGTACGTGCCGGGCTCGCCCGGCCGGGCCGTCACCGTCGTGTCGCGGTCGAATTCGCTGTCGCCGAGGGTCGCGCGGGCTGTCGCATGTGCCATGCCCCGATGTTACCCAGCGGTAGAGACTCCGTGTCCAGCGCTGGCGGTTTCCCGCCGCGGCGACCGGCCGCGCGACCCCGCCGTTCATACGCACGGCCCGGCACACGCGCGGCCCGCGTACGCACGGTCCGGCACACGCACGATCCGCATAGGCGCGGCCCGCGTACGCACGGTCCGCGTCCGTACGACCGGCATACGCAAGGCCCGGCCCGGACGGAGTCCGCTACTCCCCCTCCGCCGCCGCGCTCCTGCGGTGCCACGCCCGCGGCGCCCGCCAGTGGAACCGCAGCGCCAGCAGCCGCAGGACGAAGGCGACCAGCGCCGCGAGCCCCGCGGTCACACCGCCCAGCACGTCGAAGTGGATCAGCAGCGCGACCGTACTCGCGCCGACCAGGGCCGGGACGGCGTACAGATCGCGGTCCCAGCGCAGCAGCGACGGCACCTCGTTCGCCAGCAGGTCGCGCAGGACGCCGCCGCCCGCCGCCGTGGCGAGGCCGAGCGCGACGGACGGGGTGAGCCCGAGCCCGTACGTGTGCGCCTTGATCGTGCCGCTCACGCAGAACAGCCCGAGCCCGGCCGCGTCGAAGACGTTCATCGTGGCGGTGATCCGCTCGACCTCGGGGTGCAGGAAGAAGACCAGCGCGGTGGCGACCAGCGGCGTCGAGAAGTAGCCGACGTCGGTGAACGCGGCGGGCGGCACCGCGCCGATGACCAGATCGCGGAAGACCCCGCCGCCGAGCGCCGTGACCTCGGCGAGCACCGCCATGCCGAACACGTCGTAGTTCCTGCGGACCGCCGCCAGCGCGCCGGAGATCGCGAAGACGAAGATCCCGACGACGTCGAGCGTGTGCTGGACGGTGGGCGTGAACAGATCCGTGGCCATGCCGATGTTGTACTACGGCCCGCCGTACGAACCGCGAGGCCCACCGTACGAACCGGCGCCGGACCGGCGGCGCCGGCCGTACGGCCAGAAAACAGCGACCGTACGGCCCGTCCCGTCACGACTGCCTACGGCGTGACAGCCGCGCTGTCCTGCTGGTTGTCCGGCTGGTTCTCCGGGTGGTGGCACGCCACTTGGTGGCCGGTCGCCAGCGGCGCCAGCGGCGGCTCCTGCGTCTTGCACACCTCCGTCGCCTTCCAGCACCGGGTGTGGAAGCGGCAGCCGCTCGGCGGCGAGATCGGCGACGGCACGTCACCGGTGAGCAGGATGCGCTTGCGCTGCGTGCGCCGCCGCGGGTCGGGCACCGGCACCGCCGACATCAGGGCGGTGGTGTACGGGTGGAAGGGCGCGCTGTACAGCGCCTCCCGGTCCGCGATCTCCACCACCTTGCCGAGGTACATCACCGCGATCCGGTCCGAGACATGGCGGATCACCGACAGGTCGTGGGCGATGATCACATACGTCAGGCCCAGCTCCGACTGGAGGTCGTCTAGCAGGTTCACCACCTGGGCCTGGATGGACACGTCCAGCGCCGAGACCGGCTCGTCGGCGACGACCAGCTTCGGCTTGAGGGCGAGGGCCCGCGCGATGCCGATCCGCTGCCGCTGACCGCCGGAGAACTCGTGCGGGTAGCGGTTGTAGTGCTCGGGGCTGAGCCCGACCAGCTCCAGCAGATTCTGCACTTCGCGCTTCACACCGTGCTCGGTCGCGACCTTCTGGAGCTTGTACGGGGCGCCGACGATCGTGCCGATGGTGTGCCGCGGGTTCAGCGAGGAGAAGGGGTCCTGGAAGATCATCTGGACGTCGCGCCGCATCGGGCGCATCGCCCCGGTGCTCAGGTGCGTGATGTCCCGGCCCTGGAACTCGATGGTGCCGCCGGTCGGTTCGAGCAGCCGGGTGATCAGCCGTCCCATCGTCGACTTGCCGCAGCCCGACTCGCCGACCACGCCGAGCGTTTCGCCCGCCGCGACCTCGAAGTCGATGCCGTCCACGGCCTGTACGGCGCCGACCTGGCGGCGCAGCAGGCCCTTGGTGATCGGGAAGTGCTTGACCAGACCGGTCACCTTGAGCAGCGGCTCGCCGCCGCGCTGCCGCGGCAGCGGGACGCTCTTGTCGAGCGAGGGCCTGCCCGACGAAGTGCCGCCGTCCGAGGCGGAGTTGTCCGGCAGGACGTCGTCCGACGCGGCTCTGTCCGACTGCGTGCCGTGCGACGAGGACGCGTCCTGCGGCGGCTCGTCCGGCGAGGGGTTCTCGGCCACGGGTTCTTCCTGACCCTTCACAGCTTCGGTTCGATCTCTTCGGTCCAGATCCGGAGGCGGTCGGCCTCGCCGAGGTGGCAGGCGGCCATGTGGCCGGGGCCCACCTCGCGCAGTTCCGGCACGTCCGTCTCTGCGGCGCCGCCGGTCAGCGCCGCGTACGGGCAGCGCGGGTGGAAGGCGCAGCCGGACGGCACGTTGATCAGGCTGGGCGGGGTTCCCTTGACCGGGTTGAGCCGCTCCAGGCGCTCCCGGTCGAGACGCGGCATGGAGCCCAACAGACCCCAGGTGTACGGGTGTCGGGGCGCGGTGAACAACGTCTCGGCGGTGCCGCGCTCCACGGCCCGGCCCGCGTACATCACCAGCAGGTCGTCGGCGACCTCGGCGACCACTCCGAGGTCGTGGGTGATCATGATGACCGCGGAGCCGAACTCCTTTTGCAGGTCCCGGATCAGGTCCAGGATCTGCGCCTGCACGGTCACGTCGAGCGCGGTCGTCGGCTCGTCGGCGATCAGCAACTCGGGGTTGTTGACCAGCGACATGGCGATCATCGCGCGCTGCCGCATACCGCCGGAGAACTGGTGCGGGTAGTCCGAGAAGCGCTTCCCGGGCTCCGGGATGCCGACCCGGTCCAGCATCTCCACGGCCCGCTCGGCCGCGACCTTCCGCGACACCTTCTGGTGCACCCGGTACGCCTCGACGATCTGCGCGCCGACCGTGTAGTAGGGGTGCATCGCGGAGAGCGGGTCCTGGAAGATCATCGCCATCTTGCGCCCGCGCAGCCGCCGTACGTGGTCCGGGTCGGCGGCGACCAACTCCTCGCCGTCCAGCCAGACCTCGCCGGATATCCGGGCCCGCGAGGTGCGGTGCAGGCCCATGATGCCCAGCGACGTCACGGACTTGCCCGAGCCGGACTCGCCGACGATGCCGAGCGTACGGCCGCGCTGGAGGTCGAAGCTGAGGCCGTCGACCGACTTCACCAGGCCGTCGTCGGTGTCGAAGTGGATCCGCAGGTCACGTACCGACAGATACGCGTCCCCCGCGGGGGCCGGGCCGGAGTCCGCCACCGGCTCCCCGACGACGGACGCCGCCTTGTCGAACCCGACGGCGCCGCCCTCGGACGTTTCGGACGTGCCGCTGTCGGGGGCACTGCCGTCCGTGGTGCTCACGAGTACCTCACGCGGGGGTCGATGGCGGCGTACAGCAGGTCCACCACAAGGTTGCAGAAGACGATGAAGGTGGCCGCGACCATCGTCACGCCGAGCACGATCGGCAGGTCGTTGTCCTTGACGCCCTGCACGGCGTAGGCGCCGACTCCCTGGAAGGAGAAGACGCGTTCGGTGATGATCGCGCCGCCGATCAGCAGGCCGAAGTCCATGCCGAAGATGGTGACGATCGGGGTCAGGGCCGCGCGCAGCGCGTGCTTGCCGACGACCGTCCGCTCCGGCAGGCCCTTGGCCCGCGCGGTACGGATGTAGTCCTCGCCCATCGTCTCCAGCATCCCGGCTCTGGTGAGGCGGGCGTACAGCGCGGAGTAGAGGAAGGCCAGCGCGATCCACGGCAGGATCAGATTCCACGCCCATTGGGCGGGATCGGTGGTGAACCCGACGTACTCGACGTTGTCCCAGATCGTCCACTTGTAGGAGAACAGGCCGAGCAGCACCATGCCGGTGAAGAAGATCGGCAGTGAGACACCGGCCAGGGCCACGCCCATGGAGATCCGGTCGAAGACCGTGCCGCGCTTGAGCGCGGAGATGACGCCGATGACGACACCGGAGACCACCCAGATCACGGCCGCGCCGATCGCCAGCGAGAAGGTCACCGGGATACGGGTCTTGATCTGCGGCCACACCTCGACGTGCGACTTGAAGGAGTAGCCGAAGCAGGGGCGGTGGCAGACCGCCGCGTCCGGGCCGAACTTGTAGTTCGCGCCCATGACGATGGCCTTGATGAAGTGCCAGTACTGCTGGTAGAGCGGCAGGTCCAGCCCGAGGTTCTTCTTGACCGCCGCGATCGACTCGGGGTTGGCGTCCTTGCCCACGTACTGGGTGGCCAGTTGGGTCGTGCTCTGGCCGCCGATCTTGGGGACCAGGAAGAAGATCGCGAAAGTGACCGCGCTGACGACAAGCACCAGGATTATCGCGGCGATCACGCGTCGAATGATGTACGCAGTCACAGCGGTTCGGCGCCGGGTCCGCCGGGCCGGGGGTCAACCCCGGTCCCGGCGGACGCCGATGCCTTCACCTGCCTTCCGGTGTTCGGTGCTCTCGCTTACTTGGAGGAGCTGAGCAGCAGGTAGTCGTACATGCCCAGGTACGCCTGAGTGATCGTCACATTCGTGGCGCTCTCCGGGCGGTACAGCAGGTTCTTGCGGTAGATCAGCGGCACGACGGTGGCGGTGTCGAGCACCATCTTGTCGATGTCGCCCCAGGCCTTCTCACGGGCGGCCGCGTCGGTGTTGGCGATCGCGTCCGACAGCGCCTTGTTGATGGCCGGGTCGTTCAGCTCCATCAGGTTGTTGCCGCCGGAGGGCTTGATGGCGCTGCCGTCCACGATCTGGTCGAGGAAGCCGTAGCCGGTCGGCCAGTCGGCGCCCCACGCCATCATCATCAGGCCGAGCTGGTGCTCGTGCACGTAGCTCGGGACACCGGCGAAGTTGGCGAAGTACTTGCCCGCCGGGTAGCTCTTGATGTTGGCGGTGATGCCGACCTGCTTGAGCGAGTTCTGCACCGCGGTGGCCTGCGCCATCTCGGCCGGACGGTCCGAGCGGGCGGTCAGGTTGGTGGTGAAGCCGCCCGGCTTGCCGCAGGCGCTCAGGGCCTGCTTGGCCTTGGCCACATCGCCCTTGTTGCCCTCGGTCGGGTACTGGTCGAACTTCGCGTAGCCGTTGACGGTCGGCGGGAGCAGCGTGGTGGCGATGTCGCCCTTCACGCTGCCGCCGATCGCGGTCTGCACCGAGACCTTGTCGATCGCGTACTCGACGGCCTTGCGGCACTCGATGTTGTCGAACGGCGCGACCTTGGAGTTGATCGCCATGTACGCGGTGGCGCCGGCGTACGAGTCGTCGGTGCTGCCCTTGTACTTGGGGCCGAGCACCTTGCCCTGGGTCTGCGGGGTGACACCGGTACCGCCGGAGTCCACCGTGGTGTTGCCCGCCAGCAGGTTGTTGTCGATGGTGACCGCGTCGACCTTGAACTTGATCGTGTACTTGTCCGGCAGCGGGTTGCGCACCGGGTCGGTGGCCTGGCTCCACTGCGGGTTACGGACCAGCGTGGCGCCCGCGCCCTCGGTGTACGAGGAGAACTTGTACGGGCCGGACGACACGATGTGCTTCACGTAACCGGCGCCGTCGTCCTTCGCCTGCGGCACGGGGGCCGTCTGCGAGAACGTCGCCAGGTAGTCGAAGTCCGCGAAGGGCTTCGCCAGGTGGAAGACGATCGTGGTGTCGTTCGGGGTCTCGATGGACGCGAGCCCGTTGGGGTTCTTGTCCTTGTACGGACCCTGGTACTTGTCGCCGCCCGCGAGGTACGCCTTGAAGTACGTCGGGCCGTTGGACAGCGCCTCGGGCGCGAAGTTGCTGCGCTCGATCGCGTACTTGATGTCCTTGGTGGTGATCGGCGTGCCGTCTTCGTACTTCAGGCCGGACCGGATGGTGTACGTCCAGGTCTTGGCGTCCGGGCTGGCCTTGCCGAGTCCGGTGGCGAGGTCGGGGACGACGGTGAGGCCGTCCTTGCCCGCGGCGGGCTTGAAGGTGAGCAGGGTACGCGCGTAGAGGCGGGAGAAGTTCTGCACCCAGCCGTAGTACGTGTTGCCCATGTCCAGGGAGTCCGGCACGTCGGAGTTCTCCATCACGACCGTCCCCCCCTTCTTGTCGGACTTGTTGACGATGGAGGTGAGCGCGGCGTCGGAGCCGGAGGCGGACTTGCTGCTGCCGCCGCTCGGGTTCTTGCCGCCCTTGTCGTCCTTCGAGTCACTGCTGCACGCGGATGCTCCCAGGGCCAGAGCCATGGCAAGCGCCAGCGCGGCTGTCGCTTTTCTGCTGTTCATGCCGAGGAAAGCCTCCAAATCGAATGGATATACGTGGTTTCAGCGGTGGTACGGGCGGGCTGGTACCCGGTACGGGCGGTGCGGCGTGGCGTGCTGCGGCCGTTCACTTGCTGCGCGGGTCGAGGGCGTCGCGCAGTCCGTCGCCCAGCAGGTTGAAGGCCAGGACGGTGATGAAGATCGCGAGGCCGGGGACGACCATGTACTGCGGGTCGGCGTAGAAGAGGTCGACGGCGTCGTTGAGCATGCCGCCCCACGAGGCCTGGGGCGGTGCGATGCCGACGCCGAGGAAGCTCAGGGCGGCCTCGAAGAGGATGTTGGTCGGGATCAGCAGCGTCGAGTAGACGAGGATCGGCGCGACCAGGTTGGGCAGCAGTTCCTTGAAGAGGATGAAGGGGCCGCGGGCGCCCATGCTGCGGGCGGCTTCGACGAACTCGCGTTCGCGCAGGCTCAGCGTCTGGCCGCGCACGATGCGTCCCATGTAGGGCCAGTTGAAGAAGCCGATCACGAAGATCAGCACGCTGATCCGCAGCGGCAGCCCGTTCATCCCGAAGGCGCCGTCCTGGAGGGAGGCGGAGATCGAGATCGCGAAGAGCAGCAGCGGGAAGGCGAGGAAGGTGTCCATCAGACGGCTGATCAGGCTGTCGACCCAGCCGCCGTAGTACCCGGCGATGACGCCGAGGACGGTGCCGATGATGTTGGACAGGATCGTCGCGCCGGTCGCCACCAGCATCGAGACCCACGAGCCCTCGATGATCCGGGCCAGCAGGTCACGGCCGAACTGCGGGTCGATGCCCAGCGGGTGGGCCCAGCTCATGCCGCCGAAGGGGCCCTTGGGGGCGACGCGGACGGGGTCCACGAGGTCCTGGTGGAAGGCGGTCGGGTCGAGGCCGAAGACGTGCTCGATCGGCTTGGCCAGGATCGCGAGCAGCACCAGCAGGATGACGACGACACCGCCGGCCACCGCCACCTTGTCGCGCTTGAAGCGCATCCAGGCGATCTGACCGAGGGACCGGCCCTCGATCTGGCTCCGCTCGACCCCGCTGAGGATGGCTTCCGGCTGTGCCTCGGCCTGCCCATGGGTGGTCTCAATCGGTGCGGTCATGGTGTGACTGACCCCTCTCGCCGGCGGGTAACCGGCGCGCGCCCGCCGCTGTAGCGGCTTTACTCATCAGTCGTGCTGCTGGTGCGAGTCTCATGAATTGCGTGATGCATGAACTGGCTCTGCAGAAAGTGCTGTTGGTACGAGGCGGTGCAGGTGGTGCAGATGACAACGGGGGCCTGAGGCCCTTGCCGCTGGATTCTTCTGCGATGTGTCGATCACCCGCCAGCCCTCACCACGAAGGGATGCGCAACTGTGATGTGGTGATTCATCGACCGTTACCGACGCGTACCTCGGGGTACGGTCGTGTGGTGAACGAGCGGCTGCGTGCGGTATGCGACCTGATGGTGCCGGTGGTACGGGAAATGGCGGGGCGTCACGAGTACGACGGCCGCGTCCAGGACCTGTCGCCGGACGGCGTCCGTCGCGGCCTCGACGCGATGGCCCGCGCACAGCGCGCCGCGGGACCGCTGGAGTCCGCCCACGACGACCGGCACCTGACGGTCTTCGAGGAGGCGCTGCGCGTGCAGTACGGGGAGCTGGAGCTGCACAGGCGCGACCCGTACCCGCATCTGTCCAATCTCGAACTCGCCTGCTACGACCGGGAGTACGCCTCCGGGCGGGAGCGCGCCAAGGCCCGCCGCAAGCATCTGGCGCGCTGGCCGGAGGCCGTGGACGCGGCGGTGGCGTCACTCGACCGGGTGAGCGCGCCGGTCGCGGACGCGCTGCTGGGCGCCGTACGCGGACTCGCCGCCGGGCTCGACGCCGAGGACAGCCCCGACACCGCCGCCGCGCTGGCCGCGCACGGGCGGCTGGTCGCGCACATCGAGCGGGCCGCCGAGCACGGCGACCCCGACCCCCGGCTCGGCGGCAACGCGCTGGCCGCGCTGATGGGCAGTCAGGAGGGCCTGAGCGTCGACCTGTCGGCGCTCGCCGTCGAGGCCGACCGGGAGCGGGCCCGGCTCACCGAGCTGCTGGTCGACTCCTGCCGCGCGTACGACCGGCACCGGCGGGTGGACGAGCTGCTCCCCGAGCTGATGGCCGACCACCCCGACGCCGACGGCGTCATCCCCGAGGCGGCCAGGCTCACCGACGAGGTGATCGCCTTCACCCGCGCGCACAAGCTCGCGCCGTACGTGGACGGGGACTGTCTCGTCGGGCCCGCGCCGCCCTCCCGGCGCTGGGCCATGGCCATGATGAGCTGGGCCGCGCCCGCCGAGGCCGATGCCGCGTCCTGGTACCACGTCACTCCGCCGGAGCCGGACTGGCCGGCCGAGGAGCGCGAGGAGTGGCTGACCGTCTTCAGCCGCACCAGCCTGCCGTCGATCACCGTCCACGAGGTCGCTCCCGGGCACTTCGCGCACAGCCGCTCGCTGCGGCGGGCCGCGACGCCGGTGCGGCGGGTCCTGCACAGCCTCTCCTTCGCCGAGGGGTGGGCGCACTACGTCGAGGAGGTCTGCCTCGAAGAGGGGTTCCGGGCGCGGGACCCGCGCTTCGCGATCGGGGTCGCGCTCGAAGCGCTGGTCCGCGTGACGCGGCTGACGTGTTCCATCGGGCTGCACACCGGGGCGCTGTCCATAGAGGACGCGACCCGGCTCTTCATGCGCGACGCCCATCTCGCCCGGGCCGGGGCCTCCGCCGAGGCGCGGCGCGGCACCTTCGACGCGGCCTACGGGCGGTACACCTGGGGCAAGCTGGAGATCATGCGGCTGCGCGAGCGGGCCAAGCGGAAGGCTTCCTTCACCTTGCCCGAATTCCACGCCGCCCTGCTCGCCCTGGGCAGTCCGCCGCTCGGCCTGATGTCCGCCGCCCTGGACGATTCCGGCGCCTGAGGGTCGCTCATCGCCGTTCGGGATCCGCCGGACAGGCCCTAGCGCGGGCCCCAGGCCGGGCCGCCGGCGAAGGCTTCGCGGTCGAAGAAGGGCTGCCCGTTGGCGCGCATCCACATGGCGACAGGATCGTAGGCGTCGGCCATGGCGACGGTGGAGACGGGCAGACCGTCGGGGACACCGGCCACGGACTGCTGCATCATGAGGCGGACGGACTCGACGGACTGCGGAGAGTCGTCGTAGACCTCGACGCCGATGGCGAGATAGGGCTCGCCGAGGGTGGGCTGGACCCAGGCGCGCCGGAGGGCGCGCACGGCGGGCGTGCGGTGCGCGGCCTGCGCGAGCAGAGCGTAGAACTGCGGAATCTGTAGCGAGGGTTCGCCGATCTGGAGCGGCCCGGCGGGCAGCAGGTCGAGCCCGGCGGCGATCCGGCGCAGGTCGAGCCAGGGCACCCCGACCCCGCCGCCCGGCGCGTGCGGGTTGAGCCAGAGGCCCCAGCGGTCGGGGAAGAGGGTCAGGGCGATGTCGCGCCCCGAGACGACCTCGTACTCCCGGGTCCAGCCGCTGGCGGCCAGCTCACGCGGCGAGGTGACGCACGGCGCATAGCCGTGACCGCCGATCCGGAGGTTGCCGTACTGGGCATCGGCCGAACCGGGCGTGCCGTGCCAGAGCAGCATCCACACCTGGCCCTCGGCCAGCGACGCGAGCAGGTTCTCGTATGCGTCGAAGCGACCGGGCGCCACCTGGAGCAGCATCTGCTCCACATGGCCGGCCGCCGCCGCACCGCCTTGCGCGCCCGCGATCACGTGGGACCGCCCCTTCCCCTCGTTCGGTCTGCCCGGCGCACACCTGTGCGCCGCCCGCCATCAAACCAGGTCACGTCCTGGATCCCCACCCATGCCGTACGGCCTCCCGCCGGTCGGTCCCGTTCGGTCCCGATGAGTCCGGTTTGGTCCGGTTCAGTCCCGCGTGAAGAACGGCCGTACGGTCTCCAGCATCCAGTCCGCGACCGGGTCCTGTGCGACGTCCAGCAGAATCAGGTGGACGGGCCAGGGCAGCGGCGCGGCGCCGAGGGCGCGGCCGATGGCGTCCATGGCCGCGGCGCGGTCCACGTCCTGCCAGCGGTCCAGCTCGACCCCGACGAAGAGCGCGGGCGGCTCCTCCTCCACGGCGGCCAGCGCGCGGCGGGCGGACAGCACGACCGGGGTGACGGCGAACTCCCCCGCGGCGGTGGCGAGGAAGTCCACCGGCTCGTCGTCGTGGTCCGGTTCCCACAGCCGTACGCGGGCGCCGACCGTACGGCCGGGCGTGCCGTCCTGCTCGTACCGTTCGGCGGCGCCGCCGCGGCACAGCTCGGCGACGGCGGCGGGCGGCAGCGGCACTCCGACGGCGCCGCCGGGGTTCAGGGCGATGCCGACCAGCGGCGGCAGGCCGCGGGCGAATTCGTGGACGGGCGCGACGGTGCAGGCCATGCCGTCGGCGGCCTGCCGGAACTGCTGCTCGGAGCTGAAGACCGGCACATAGGTCGCGCCCTCCAGTTCGACGGTGGGCAGGTCGAGCCCCGGCGCGTCCGGCGCCCCGCCGTTCGGCAGCGGCACCCAGACATGGGAGCGCCCCAGCACCTCCAGCAGCCGGGGGGCGGCCGAGGGGTTGCCGAGGCTCGCGGTGAGCACCTCTTCCAGCTCGTTGGCCGGCCATATGTACGGTGCCGTGTACGGTGCCGGAATCTCCATGTCCACCCTTGTCCGCCCATGTGCCACTGTCCTGCCCGGAAACCCTAGCGGCTGGCGTGCAATGATTGGCGGCACAACTTGCATACCGGCCGTTGGAGGCCGCGCGGGAGAGTTCCGTCCCCTCACCGGGCCGGGCGCCGAAGGAGCAAGCCCTCCCTTGAATCTCTCAGGCACAGATACCGCGCGGGCGAGGCAGATCTGAAAAGCGGGCGGCTCCCTTGACGGGGAGCGGCCCCACCCAAGGTGCAAACCGGGACCCGCGAGGGTCACGGTGAACCTCTCAGGTTCCGATGACAGATGGGGAGACCCGGGGCGAGCATGCCCCGGCCCGCCCTGTCCGTCCCGTGCCGTCACCCCTCTGGGAGCCCTCCGATGAGCCAGCCACCGACCTCCCCGCGCCACACCGCCCTCGACGCGTCGCACCGCGCGCTCGGCGCGACCATGACCGACTTCGCGGGCTGGGACATGCCGCTGCGGTACGGCAGCGAGCGCGACGAGCACACCGCCGTCCGCACCCGCGCCGGACTCTTCGACCTCTCCCACATGGGCGAGATCACCGTCACGGGACCGCAGGCGGGCGAGGCCCTCGACCACGCGCTGGTCGGCCACCTGTCGGCGCTCGCGGTCGGCAGGGCCCGCTACACGATGATCTGCGCGCCCGACGGCGGCATCCTGGACGACCTGATCGTGTACCGGCTCGCCGAGCAGGAGTTCATGATCGTCGCCAACGCCTCCAACGCCCAGGTGGTGCTGGACGCCGTCACCGAGCGCGCGGCCGGTTTCGCGGGCGCCGCCGTACGCGACGACCGGGACGCGTACGCGCTGCTCGCCGTCCAGGGTCCGGAGTCCCCCGGCATCCTGAAGTCGGTCACGGACGCGGACCTGGACGGGCTGAAGTACTACGCGGGCCTGCCCGGCACGGTCGCCGGGGTGCCCGCCCTGATCGCCCGTACCGGTTACACCGGCGAGGACGGCTTCGAGCTGTTCGTGGCGCCCGCCGACGCCGAGCGGCTGTGGCAGGCGCTCACCGAGGCCGGGGCCGCGGCCGGGCTCGTACCGTGCGGCCTGTCCTGCCGGGACACGCTGCGCCTGGAGGCGGGCATGCCGCTGTACGGGCACGAGCTGACCACCGCGCTGACGCCGTTCGACGCGGGGCTCGGCCGGGTCGTGAAGTTCGACAAGGCGGGCGACTTCGTGGGCCGGGCGGCGCTGGAGGCCGCGGCGGAGAAGGCGGCGGCCACCCCGCCGCGCAAGCTGGTCGGGCTGATCGCCGAGGGCCGCCGGGTGCCGCGCGCGGGGTACGCGGTGACCGACGCCTCGGGCGCCGTGGTCGGCGAGGTCACCTCGGGCGCGCCGTCCCCGACGCTGGGCGTGCCCATCGCGATGGCGTACGTGGACGCCGCGCATGCCGCGCCCGGTACGGAAGGGGTCGCGGTCGACATCCGCGGCACCCGTGAGCCGCACCGGGTCGTGGCGCTGCCGTTCTACAAGCGTGAGCGCTGACACGCTCGTACCGCCACCTGGTACCGGGCCTGTCCGGCCGGTACCGGACCTGTCCGTCGAGCCGACCGACCGCGCCGTCCCCGCGCGCGGGCACCCCTTCGCATCCGGGAGAATTCCGTCATGAGCATCAACCCCCAGAATCTTCGGTACACCAAGGAACACGAGTGGCTGTCGGCCCCCGAGGCCGAGGGCGTCACCGTCGGGATCACCTCGCACGCCGCCGACGCGCTCGGCGACGTCGTGTTCGTGCAGCTTCCCGCGGTGGGCGACGCCGTCACGGCGGGTGAGACCTGTGGTGAGCTGGAGTCCACCAAGTCCGTCAGCGACCTGTACTCGCCGGTCACCGGCGAGGTCACGGAGATCAACCAGGACGTCGTGGACGACCCGGCCCTGATCAACTCCTCGCCCTTCGCGGACGGCTGGCTGTTCAAGGTGCGTGAACCGCAGGCGACCGACGAGCTGCTGTCCGCCGCCGAGTACGACGCCTTCATCGCGGGCTGACCTTCCGGCCTCCGTCACGGGCCGGTCCCCCGGCCTTCACGGCGGGCCGGCCCCCGGCTGTCATCGCGGGCTCGCTTCCCGCCGGGCCCGCCGTCATCGCGGGCTCGCTTGCCGCCGGGCCCGCCGTCACCGGCCGTTCGCCGGCCCCCGGTATTCACCGACCTTCTGACCAGGAAGATCTCATGTCGCTGCAGAACCAGTCCCTGCACGAGTTCGACCCGGACGTCGCCGCCGCGGTCGACGCCGAACTCCACCGCCAGCAGTCCACCCTCGAAATGATCGCGTCGGAGAACTTCGCGCCGGTCGCGGTCCTCGAGGCCCAGGGCTCCGTGCTGACCAACAAGTACGCCGAGGGCTACCCGGGCCGCCGCTACTACGGCGGCTGCGAGCACGTCGACGTGATCGAGCAGCTCGCGATCGACCGCGTCAAGGCGCTGTTCGGCGCCGAGGCCGCGAACGTGCAGCCGCACTCCGGCGCGTCCGCGAACGCCGCCGCGATGACCGCCCTGATCAAGCCGGGCGACACCATCCTGGGCCTCGACCTGGCGCACGGCGGCCACCTGACCCACGGTATGAAGATCAACTTCTCCGGCAAGCTGTACAAGGTCGCGGCCTACCACGTCGACGAGCACACCGGTCTGGTCGACATGGCCGAGGTCGAGAAGCTGGCCAGGGAGCACCGGCCGCAGCTCGTCATCGCGGGCTGGTCGGCGTATCCGCGCCAGCTCGACTTCGCCGAGTTCCGCCGGATCGCGGACGAGGTCGGCGCGTACCTGATGGTCGACATGGCGCACTTCGCGGGCCTGGTCGCGGCCGGTCTGCACCCCTCCCCCGTGCCGTACGCGGACGTGGTCACCACCACGACCCACAAGACGCTCGGCGGCCCGCGCGGCGGTGTGATCCTCTCCAAGGCCGAGCTGGCCAAGAAGATCAACTCGGCGGTCTTCCCCGGTCAGCAGGGCGGCCCGCTGGAGCACGTGATCGCCGGAAAGGCGGTCGCCTTCAAGGCCGCCGCCACCGACGAGTTCAAGGACCGGCAGGCGCGTACGCTCCAGGGCGCCAAGATCCTCGCCGAGCGGCTGGTACGGGACGACCTCACCGAGGTCGGCGTCTCCGTCCTGTCCGGCGGCACCGACGTCCACCTGGTGCTGGTCGACCTCCGCGACTCCGCGCTCGACGGCCAGCAGGCCGAGGACCGCCTCCACTCGGTCGGCATCACCGTCAACCGCAACGCGATCCCCAACGACCCCCGGCCGCCCATGGTCACCTCGGGGCTGCGCATCGGCACGCCCGCGCTGGCCACGCGGGGCTTCGACGCGGAGGACTTCCGGGAGGTGGCGGAGGTCATCGCGGCGGCCCTCAAGCCGAGTTACGATGCCGCGGCTCTCCGGGACAGGGTCGCCGCCCTGACCCGCAAGCACCCGCTCTACGCGTAGCCCCGTAGGGGCGAGGGGGGCACCTCCCGGCCGGAGGCCGGCGGAGGAACCGCGTGCTCAGCCGGAGCGCTCCCGCAGGTCACCACCCGCCCCGGCGGGCAGTCCGGTTGTCGCCGGACCGCCCGCCGGTGGGGGCTGGTCGCGCAGTTCCCCGCGCCCCTGGGGAACCCTCCTCCGCGGAGGAACCGTGAAGGGGCCGTGCCCCTTCGAGATCTGGAGTCCTCATGGCAATATCCGTATTCGACCTCTTCTCCGTGGGCATCGGCCCCAGCAGCTCGCACACCGTGGGCCCGATGCGTGCCGCGGGCATCTTCGTGCACCGGCTGAAGAACGAGGGACTGCTGGCGCACACCGTGTCGGTCCGGGCGGAGCTCTTCGGGTCGCTGGGGGCGACGGGCCACGGGCACGGGACGCCGAAGGCGGTGCTGCTGGGGCTCGCGGGCCACTCGCCGCGGACGGTGGACGTGGAGACGGCGGACGACGAGGTCGCGGCGGTGCGCGCGGCGGGCAGGCTGAGCCTGCTCGGGGCGCACGAGATCGCCTTCGACCCGCAGACGCAGATCGTGCTGCACCGGCGCAGGTCGCTGCCGTACCACGCCAACGGGATGACGCTGTTCGCGTACGACGCGGACGGCGCCCCGCTGCTGGAGAAGACGTACTACTCGGTGGGCGGCGGCTTCGTCGTGGACGAGGACGCGGTCGGCGAGGACCGGATCAAGCTGGACGACACGGTGCTGCGGCACCCCTTCCGCACCGGGGACGAGCTGCTGCGGCTCTCACGCGAGACGGGGCTGTCGATCTCGGCGCTGATGATGGAGAACGAGAAGGCGTGGCGTACGGAGGAGGAGATCCGCGCCGGGCTGCTCGACATCTGGCGGGTGATGGAGTCCTGCGTGCGGCGCGGGATGTCCCGTGAGGGCATCCTCCCGGGCGGCCTGAAGGTCCGCCGCCGCGCGGCGCAGTCGGCGCGCCAGCTGCGCGCCGAGGGCGATCCGGCCGCGCACGCGATGGAGTGGGTCACCCTCTACGCGATGGCCGTCAACGAGGAGAACGCGGCGGGCGGCCGGGTCGTGACCGCCCCCACCAACGGCGCCGCGGGCATCATCCCGGCCGTCCTGCACTACTACCTGAACTTCGTCGCGGCGCCGACCGCCGGCGCCGTCGACCAAGAGGACGCCGTCGTGCGCTACCTGCTGGCGGCGGGCGCGATCGGCATGCTCTTCAAGGAGAACGCCTCCATCTCCGGCGCCGAGGTCGGCTGCCAGGGCGAGGTCGGCTCGGCCTGCTCGATGGCGGCCGGCGGCCTCGCCGAGATCCTCGGCGGCTCCACGGAACAGGTCGAGAACGCCGCCGAGATCGGCATGGAACACAACCTCGGCCTCACCTGCGACCCGGTCGGCGGCCTCGTCCAGATCCCCTGCATCGAGCGCAACGGCATGGCCGCCGTCAAGGCCGTCACCGCCGCCCGCATGGCCATGCGCGGCGACGGCCGCCACCACGTCTCCCTCGACAAGGTCATCAAGACCATGAAGGAGACCGGCGCCGACATGAAGGTCAAATACAAGGAAACCGCGCGGGGCGGCCTCGCGGTCAACGTCATCGAGTGCTGAGCTTTTAGCGCCTGAGCTGGGGTTTCCCGTCTTTCGGCGCTGTCGGAGCCTTCCCGGTTTGCACAGCGAAAGTCCCCGGGAAGTCCCTCCGACAGAGTGGAGAGTCCCTGACTCCGCGTAGGCACGCACGGGCTCGGCCGTTGAGGCAGCGCATCACGGTGCGAAACCCGAGCACCAAAGAACAGGGCAATAGACGAGCGACCCAGGAGGTCGCCACTGGCCGAGCGCATCACGACAAGGAATGTCACCGACCCTGCGGAAATCCGCACGCCCAAGGGTGCCACACGGAAGATCTTTCGCAGGCGTTGGCGCTGCCCTCGGGAATGGGGTTTGCTAGGCCCTCCCTGAAGGGAGGACCTAGCGGGCTGTGTTCCCCAAGGGGGGACGAGTTGTGCGGCTGCTTGACGCGACAGCGCTCGTCGCGAGTTCCTACCCGTGACGGTTGTCCCGCAGCGCTCTTACGATATCGATGACCATAAAGCCTATACCGACGCCCATGAGGGCTACAATGGGCCACGAAGAGTGGCTTATCGCTTCGATCATTACGGCCGCGAGCAATAGGGCGATAAGCGCCGGGATAGTGATCCGGACAGGTCTAGGCATCGATCAGCACTTCCGTTCGTTGGTTCGCCAGAATCCGGTGGGGAGATCTGTGACGAAGGTGACACAGCGTGCTCGCACTGCCGCGTGGGATGCCTTGGCCGTGACTGCCCACAGCCCCCAACGGAGCGCGTAGGCAATAGCCTTGACAGCGGGCCACGGAATCGTGGATTCGATCATGCCGAAGCCCCCCCGCCACAGCGGAACAGTAGGTCGTGACGGTGGCCCCCGCGTCGGTGCCCGTGGACTTGGGCAGGGTGGCCTTGATGACGCGGCCCTGAACGTCGTAGGCGGTGGTCGTGACCAGGTTCAGTCCGGCCGGGTCGGTGTCCTTGTTCGTACCGGCGTCGGCCGCCACGCTTGTGGTGCTGAACACCGATACGGTCGACAGCAGTTGAGCACGTAGCCCGAGAGATCCTCGACACGGCCGAACCGTCAGTAGAATGCGGGGACTTACCGTAGTGAGTACGGCACGCAGCCCGGGGGCGAACGACCGAGTGCACGAACTCGCCGTGACGGAACAGGAAGTCGTGGCCCACGTCTTCGTGCCGCTCGACGCGCCGCATGCCGACGTCTGGCCGACCGCAGTCCGCGTGATGTGGCAGCGCTTCCGTGCCCTCCAGGGCGCGAACCAGCCGGTGTGGGCGACGGCACCCACCGAGATCCCGGAGGTGCTGCCGGACGCGGCGCTGCACGGCTCGGTGACGGTGGCTGCCGTCCAGTCGCCCGGGGGCCTCGACCAGGCGATCGTGCGACGTCACGGTGCCGTACTGAATCTGTCGCTGCTGCTCGGGGCGCGCGAGGACCGTGCCTGGCCGGAGTTGGAGCAGCGGGCCGCCGACGTGCTCGGCCCGCTCGACGCCAGCTGCCTGGGCGCCGTGGTGCTGCTGGTCGGCAAGCAGCCGGGCGGGGCGGTCGGCGGGCTGGACCTGCTGGAACCGGAACGCGAGGACGACGACCGGTACCTGCGCCGGCTCCTCCTGCTCGGGCATCCGGAGCAGGACGCCTTCCTCGGTGCCTGGGCGTGGTCGGCCGACAGCAGTGCCGAGATGCCGCCGTTCGTCAGCTACCTGATGCATATGGCCGCTGTCCGGCATCAACTGCGGGTCCACAAAAGGCTCTCCGCCATCGACGGCGGCGACACGGGTCTGCGGGCCTTGGTACGGCTCCCCTACGGCGGCGGGATCGGCGAACTGCCGCTCGGCGATCCGGCGCGGGCACTGCGCGCCCTCCGGCACACCGTGGACGTCACGTGGACCAACGCGCGACTGGCCCTGCGTCGGAGCCGCGAGGCACACGGCGGCGATGTGACCGACACCGACGTGCTGGACGACGACCGCGAGGTCGTCGACTGGTTCGTCCAACTTCTTGAGGACGGCATCACGCGCGTGGAGACGACCGACAGCCTGCCCGTAACGGCAACCGCCGAGCGTCAGGGCGCACGGCAACCGCCGCCGGACAACGACGAATCGGAACCGTCGGCGGAGTTGGCGCCGGTCGCGGCGACGGCGCCGACGCGGCCGGACGGCTGCCCCGTGCGGGTGCTCGCGGTGACCGACGAGTGGTTTCCCGCGCACGGCGGCCTGACGGCGTTCAACCGAGGGCTGTGCCTGGCGCTGACGGCGGCGGGCGCCGAAGTCCACGTGCTGGTGGAGAATTTCACCGCCAAGGAACAGGCCGACGCGGAGGAGCACGGGGTGCGTCTGCTCGCCGCGGCCCGGCCGGGCCGTACCGGGCGGCAGTCGCTGATGCGTCGCGCCGAATTGCCGGAGGGAGTCGTGCCGGACCTCGTCATCGGGCACGGCAGGGTCAGCGGACCTGCGGCGCAGGCACAGGCGGAGGACCATTTCAGGGGGGCGCGGCGGCTGCACTTCCTCCATGTCGAGCCGGACCAGGCGGAATGGTCCAAGGAAGACGAGGGTGACGACGTGGGTGCCCGCGCCGAGGCCCTCACGGAGTTGGAGTTCGACCTGTGCCGAGGTGCCGCCCGCATCATGCCGGTGGGACCGCGCCTCGAGGAACTGCTGGAACGGGAGCGAGGTCTGCCGGGATACCGGGACCTGCCCCCGATACAGCGCATCGACCCCGGATTCGACGGCGAGCCCGACCCGGTGGACGGACCGCGCTCCGGTCGGACGCAGATCCTGTTCATGGGGCGCCTGAAGGATGCGCAGTTGAAGGGGCTGGACATCGCCTGCCGGGCACTGGAGAAAGCGGTACCGCCGAGGTCCGGGCCCGGACACTGGGAACTGCTGGTCCGCGGCGCGCCCGAGGACACCTCCCGCAGCCTGAGCGAGTACGCGAAGGACTTGATCGGCCATCCGGCCATCGACGTCAAGGTGCGGACCTATACAGAAGACCAGGAGAAGATCCGCAGGGATGTGCGGCGGGCCAGTCTGGTGCTGATGCCGTCCCGAGCCGAGGCGTTCGGTCTGGTGGCGCTCGAGGCGATCGTGGCCGGGGTGCCGGTTCTTGTGAGCGGCCGCAGCGGGCTGGGCATGCTGCTTCGCGAGATCCTGCCCGCGGAGGCGGAGCAGGTCGTCGTTGACGTGGACGGTTATGAGAAGCGGCTGGCGGCGGACGCCGCCGCGTGGGAACGGGCCATCAACTCGGTGATGTTCGACCGGCCGAGCGCCTTCGCCCGGGCCGCCCGCCTGCGCAAGGCGATGGCTGAAAGAGTGACGTGGGGCACGGCCGCCGCCCACGTGCTGCGGTGCGCGGAGGTGGACGGCCGGCCCCAGGAGTCCTGAACCGACGGTCGTGCCGGGGTCTTCCGGTGTGTGTCCTCAGTGAGTCTGCATGGCTGTCGTCCTCCCGGGCCGGCCCGGCGAACAGCGCGCCGCCGGTGTCGGACCCCACCGGAACACGCGGATCATCAGCACTCCCGGCCGCTCTGGAAGACACTGGACAAGTCTGGAGGCGCGGTACGAATCCGCACGGGTCGTATGCGTCACGATCCGGGTACGAGACACGCGGCGGGCACGCCGTACGGGTGTGCACGTCAGCCACGTCCGCCAAGGCGTAGGGCCGGTACGGAGGGAAAGCGGTGGCAGGGGATCGGACCCCGGCGACGGATGAGGACCCGTCGGCGCTCAGGCAGCGGCTGGCCGTCGAGTTGGCCCATGCCGTGGTCCGCGCCGAGAAGCGGCTCGGCCGCGCGTTGGACCGGGCCGAACTGGCCAGACGGCTGAACGTCTCGCCGAGCAGTCTGTACGCCTACCTCAACGGGACGACGCTCGCGGGGGTGGGCGTCTTCGATGAACTGCTGGTCGCACTCGGCGTCGGCGGCCCGGAAGCCGGTCGGCTGAGCACGCTCCGGGACCGCGCCGAAGCGGCCCGGAGGCTCCGCCCCGCCGCGGCCAGAGCGACCGTCGGCACGAGCGGTCCGCCACCGTCCTCCCGCGTGCCCCACCAACTTCCCCCGTCTCTGCGGAATTTCGTCGGCCGGGAGCCCGAACTGCGGCGGCTTGACGGGCTACTGGAGCCGGATCCGGTCGCGGCGGTCCGGCCGGTGGTGATCACCAGCATCGAGGGCACTGCGGGAGTCGGCAAGACATCCCTGGCGCTGCACTGGGCACGCCGGGTGGAGGAGCACTTTCCCGACGGTCAACTCCACCTGAATCTGCGGGGCTTCGACTCGGGAGTGCCCATGTCCCCCGCGGAAGCGCTGCACGACCTGTTGCAGTCGCTGGGCGTGACGCCCGACGCGATCCCGGCCAGGGTGACCGCCGCCGCCGGTCTGTTGCGTACCGTGCTGGCGGGCCGTCGGGTGGTGGTGGTGCTCGACAACGCGCGCTCGGCCGATCAGGTTCGCCCGCTGCTGCCGGGCGGGCCGGGATCGCTGGTGATCGTCACCAGCCGCAACCGCCTCGACGGACTGGTGGTACGGGACGGGGCGTTCCGGGTCACCCTGGACGTGCTGCCGCGGTATGCCGCCCGGGCCCTGGTGGAAGGGCAGATCGGAGCCGACCGGCTGGCGGACGAACCACGGGCCGCTGACGAACTCGTGGACCTGTGCGCCCGGTTGCCCTTGGCCCTGAGCGTTGCCGGCGCGAGGGCGGCGCTGGAGCCCAAGGGCTCGATCGGTCTTTTCGTCGCACGGCTCCGGCAGGCCAACGCGCGGCTGGGCATCCTGGAGCTCAAGGACGCGGACGTCAACCTGCGGTCGGTCTTCCAGGGTTCGTACGCCCTGCTGCCACCGCCCGTGGCGCGGCTGTTCCGGCTGCTCGGCTGCCACCCCGGCCCTGACCTCGACGCGACCGCGTGCGCGGCGCTGCTCGGCGAACAGGCGCCGCCGGACGAACTGCTCGACGCGCTCACCGCCGCCCATCTGGTGCGGCAGTACGCGCCGGGCCGGTATGTACTGCACGACCTGTTGCGGCTGTACGCGAAGGAGTTGGCGGACGACGGCCCGGCCGCCGAGCGCGCCACCGCCGTCGAGCGGCTGCTGCGGCACTATCTGAGTGCCGCGCGACTGGCGGACCGCCGCCTCGAACCGTGGCGGCGCGCTCCGGTCGAGCCGACTGGCACCGAACCGCCCGTTGAGAATCACGCGGCGGCCATGGCGTGGTTCGAGGCCGAGTTGGGCACGCTACAGGCGGTGATCGCGCTGGCCGCGCGGAGCGAGGGGCTGGAGTCGTACACCTGGCGCCTCGCCCAGGCGTGCGCGGTCTATCTGCGTCGCTCGGGGCGGCGGTTCCAGCGCGGTCTGGTGCACGAAATCGCCCGGGACGCGGCCGCGAAGGCCGGAGACCGCCGGGCCTGGGCGTCGGCCACCCGCCGGCTGGCGGACGCCCTCTCCCGCCTCGACCGGTCCGACGAAGCCCTGTCGCTGCTCTACGAGGCGCTGCGCGAATGCCGCCGGCTGGGTGATGACGACGGCGCGCGCCAGGTGCGGCTGTCCCTGGTGCGGGTGTACGCCGCGCGCGGCGACCACCGGCGGGCGCTCCCGCAGGCCCGGCTCGCGCTGGCGATGGCCGAGCGGACCGCGGATCCGCTGCCGCTGGCAGATGGCCTCAGCGCCCTGGCCCAGGAGCAGGAACGCTCGGGGGACCACGCGGCGGCGCTGGTACACGGCCGCCGGGCGTTCGACCTGTACGCGGAACTCGGCCATCTGGACGGCCAGGCGGCGATCCTGCTCACCACCGGGCGGGCCGAGCAGAGTTCGGGCCGGCACGCGGCGGCGATCGGCACCTACGAGCGGTCCCTGGCTCTCGACCGGGCGGTGGGCGACCGCTACCGCGAGGCGCACGCCCTCGATCATTTGGCGGACGCGCACGCCGCGCTCGGCCACGACCGCGACGCGTACGCGCTGCGACGCGAAGCGCTCGATGTGCTGCGGACCCTGCACCACCCGGACGCGGCCCGGATCAGCGCCAAACTGCCGGACGCGCCGATCTCTCAGTAGCCGGGTGGCACTTCGGGGTCGGGCTCGGGTGCGGCAGGGGCGGGTCCGTCCTGCCAGCACAGTCCGTAGCCGTATCCCACCCGCATCGCGTCGAACTCCACTGCCACCGTGCCCTGCCGGTCGGGGCGCAGGAGGGATGTCCCCGGCGCTCGCTGGTAGATGACGGCGGTCGGGACTCGGCTCAACTGCCAGACGGACAGCGGCGGACGTCCGGGGGCGAAGCGCACCCGCAGGCTGAAGCGTTCGCTGCGGGTCAGCGGGACATGGACGAAGTGCGGTGCCATCGGCTGGTCCTGGGGGATGCGCAGCCGGAGCGTGTACGTGTGGCGGGCACCTGTGCGCAGCGGGGTCGGGAGGATCAGCCGCTGTTGGAAGAAGCTCTCGTAGGGGTGTTCGGGCAGATCGAGGCGGCCGCCGTCGAGGACAGAGACCTCCAGACCGTGGCCGTCGGCCTCGTCGTCGGTGCGGCGCGGCACGCTGAACGCGACCGGGATCTCGGCGAGGCCGTCGCAGGTGGCGACGATGACCCGCCGCTCCACCGCCTCGGGTGTCACGGTGTCCAGGCGCAGCCGGGTCTCGACCGACTCGGTGTACCAGCCGTGCGGATCGGTACGGGCGCAGCCGCTCGGACAGAGTTCGCCGTGCGCCCCGCCCGCGATCGACGGGGTCCAGGGGGGCGGCGAGACGATGACAGTCCCGGGCACGGCGTCCTTGTCCAGGGCGCGGTGCACCTCGGCCCAGAACGCGCCCCACTTGTCGATGTCGCCGCCGCAGGCGCCGACGATCGCCATCGTCACCGGGAGCGTCGGGTGCGAGTCCCCGCGGAGCGCGTCGGTCATGGTGGTGCGACCGTACCCGGTGTGACGGGAGAGTTGGTCGAAGGTCAGTCCCGCGGTCCGACGCAGATCTCGCAGCCAGAACGCGAACAGCGTGACGGGCGAACCGTCGGGAGGCAGTTCCTTTTGCGGACGGCCCATGCCCCGAACTCCCTTTCGCCGCCTGCTGCCACCGCCGAGTCTGGCACAACGCCCGGTGGCCTGGGAGCGCCCGGCGGCCGGTGCCGGTGCCGTGCGGAGTTCTCCGGAGATCGTCCGGGTACGCCGGAGAACCATTGTGCCCATTCTCCGTCCGTTGCTAGACACGTACTGCCGCCGGACACGTATCGACCGGACACGCGGACCGGTTCGCGGCCCACGTCGCCGTGGACGGCACGGTCGAAGCAGGGAGGGATCATGAAAGTCGCTTCGGACGCCACAGGCTCCTCACGGCTCCCGGCCGATGTCGTTCTGCGGATGGAGCGGTTCGGCCGTTTCGAATTCGATGCCACGGGGATCGAATTCGGCGCTGATCTGGTGTGGAGCGAACTACAGGCGCCGTTTCTGGAATTCGCCCAGTCCGACAGTGACCGGTTCACCACTCAACTGGCCGCGGCCGTCATACCGGCAGGCGGCTTCGCGCTCTTCGGAGCGGCCAGGACGGTCTGGAACCTGCTCGGCCCGGACTTCGCGCATCCCTGCTACGACGCCTTGCGGATGGACGCGCTGGAGTTCTTCCGAGCTCGCGGGGTACCCGGCAACCGCCTGTCCGCAGGGGATCGCGAGTTCTGGCGACTGCACCGGGGACCCGACGAGCCTTGGCTCGTCGGCCGACCGCCCCCGGCGCCGGGGGCGGCTCTCCCACCGCTGGCAACAGGGGAACTGCGCCCGGTCGCCCGGATGTCGGCCGGACCTCACGCCGAGACCGTGTACGCCAGGGCCGATGTCCAGGACGGCTGCGTGGCGGTGGTCGAGGCATGCGGTCGGGGCCGCGATCCGGCCGGTTGCCGGTTCGACTGGTTCGGCGCCGCGACGCAGTACGAACTCTATCTGCGGATCGGCGAGGCATTACAAGTCCCGGCCCATTGGGTCGCCGACGAGCTCATGCCGTTCATTCCCTTCTCCGCGCCGAGCCTCTGACCGGCCGACCGAAAACGCCGCACGTCACGGTAACCGCTCCCGTACTTCCGGAAACCGTGCAACAAAACCCACCGCGGTTCCGTTTCAGTGAGAAGGTCGTGGCGGAACGCAGTTCCCGCACAAGAGCACCGCCCCCACGGCACCACGGGGTTCACATCGGGGAGTTGAGCAGATGACCAAGCAGCCGGTGGATATATCCACCACGGCCTCCGTGGAGGACGCAGCGGCCTTGTTCCGCACGGATATGCGAGCGAACTGGTTCGGGGAGAACAACACCGGAATCGCCACGACGTTCACGGAGAGCGGTGGTTCACCGCTCGGCATCCACCACACCGATATGCCGGACCTCGCACTGACGGCCGAGCTCGTGAGCCGGGGAGAGAGCACCGAGCGGTTGTCGGTCCACCTCCTCATCTGGGACCGGGGGGAATGCCGGAAGATCCGGCTCGAAGCCGAAGGCAACGTGCGCGCCCTGCGCATCCTTGCGAACCGCAAGATGCGCCGATTCGTCGTCTCGCTCCAGGAGGAAGATCCCTCCCTCACCTACACGGGCATCTGAGCGGACAAGGGGAGGGGCCGCAAGGCCGGTCCGCCCGCCCGACGAGTGAACGTCCGGCTTCGCGCCGGGCGTTCATTCGTGTCCGAAGGCCGTGGCCGAGACGTCCCGTTCCAGCGCGGCCCGGTGGATTCCGTATGTCGTGAGGTGCGATGCCTTGATCACGATGCAGTAGCGGTCCACCGAGACGAGGGTCCTGCCGAGCCGGTCGTACTCGCGCCGCAGGAAGTTGATGGCCGCCTGGTTCGCCGCGGAGGTCTGGCCGCATATCAGCAGCACGGGGCGGCTGGACTCCGCAGGCGTGAACTTGGCGACGAGGGCGTACTCCTGATTGCCGCGGTCGAAGAGGAAGCGGTCACCTCCGACCTCGATGGCCACCGAGTCGGGCCCGCCGTTGTAGGGGTGGATGGTCACGCCCGGCAGGTGGGCGGCCAGATGGCCGCCGGTGCGGATGTTCGAGTCGCCGATCGGTCCGCCGACACAGAATTCCGTGCGGTCGGCGTTGCTGCCGCGGAACTCTCCGGACTCGACGGTCACCCGGCAGCCCAGCTCACCGGCGAGCATGGCCAGTTCGATGACCGCCCGCACGTCCCGGTGCTGTGCGGTCCCGGGGGCGTTGTGCTTGTTGCTGAGCACGATGAGGCAGGTTTCGCCGGGGCGGACGCCGAAGAAGGCAGCCTTTCTATTCAGTGCGCGGGACCGCCTGCCCCGCTCCCACAGCCAGCCGAAGCCGAGGCCCAGGAGGCTCGTCACCAGCCCGATCGCTACGTTCACCAGCACTGAGATAATCGCGCCGCCCTCCCCGGACAGTCCCCCATTGTGCGGCAGTTCACCGTGCGGCCGGAAGATCTCGACCGGTCACACCCATGGCCACGTCATGCCTTGCCGTTGCCCGCGGGCGGTGCCTGGCCGCCGCCGCCCGCCGGCTTCGAGGCCGGGTCCAGGGTGTGGATGAGAGCGACGACCCGTTCGCGCACCCGGGGCGGCGACTGCTGCTTGCCGTCGGGTGCCGTAGTGCCATGGGGACCCATCCGTCCGACACGCCGACCGTTCGTCTCCAGCTCCGCCGTCACCTCACCGACCAGGACCGTGTCGCCCTCGCCGACCGCTTTCGTCAGCACGGCGATCCGCTCGTCGACCTCCTCCCACGAATCCGGCGGCAGCCGCCAGGCCAGCACCGCGTCAAGGACCGCCAATGCCTCGAACCTGGCCGTCCTTCCGATCCGTCGTGCTCCGTCCGAGGTACCCATCACTGCCTCCTGTTGATCTTGCTGATCCTGGAAGTGCTGCCGGTCCTGGAAGTGCTGCCGGTCCTGGTGGCGCTGCCGGTCCTGGTGGCGCTGTCGGTCCTGTCGACCGTCGTCATCGGCGGCCGGAAAGGCGTACTGCCTCACCGGCCGGTGTGGATGTAGGGCGCCCACGCCGCCGGTGAGGCGGCGTGGCGAGCGCGAAGTTCGCGTACCACCCCGTGCAGGGCGACGGCGCAGTCGCCCACGTCGATGCCGCCGCCGTAGCGCCGCAGCGAGCGGTACAG
The DNA here is from genome assembly GCF_044753885.1 of Streptomyces sp. NPDC093221. Classification (NCBI taxonomy): domain Bacteria; kingdom Bacillati; phylum Actinomycetota; class Actinomycetes; order Kitasatosporales; family Streptomycetaceae; genus Streptomyces; species Streptomyces sp. NPDC093221. The sequence continues at coordinate 261,358 of NZ_JBIVOA010000002.1, forward strand.
CCGACGGGCGAGGCCGGCCGAGACCAGGTCCGCCGCCTCCCACAGTGAGCCGATCACCTGGGGGTATCCCGCGGTCAGGAACGCCGACGTCAGGTGAATCGCCTCGTCCGGGAGCCGGTCGGTCCGCGAGGTGTTGCAGGCGAGCAGCACGGCGAGCTGGGCGTACGGCAGTTCGTGGCGGTTGACGGCCCGCACCTCAAGGGGTCCGTCGGCCAGCAGCAGGTGGCTCTTCGACGGGTTGTCGGGGTCGCTCACACCGTGACAGGCGAAGTGCACCGTGGACGCCGACGGCAGTGCGGCCAGCACCCCGTCGACCGTGGCGTCGGCGTCCGCGATCACCCGCAGTCCGGCCAGCGCGCCGGCCGCGGCGGAGATCTCCGCCGCGGCCGCCCCGGAGCCGCCGTCCGTACCGGTGGCGCGGCCCACCGCGAGGTGCCGGGCGGCGCCCTGCGCCGCGGGGCGACGTTCCAGTCGGGCGTGCCGCAGCGCCCTGATGCTGGGCGTGTAGGAGGAGGCGACCCGGTCGAGCACGGAACGGCGCTCCCCCAGGTCCGCCTTGCGCTGGTAGCCGGCGGCGTGCAGCGGCAGATGCGCCAGCGGGCCGGAGGCGGACCACCACAGCCGAGGGACAGCGTGTCTCGGCGTCCCGTCCGGGATCGGCTCGGTGAGGCCGGCCGCCCGCAGCACCGGTTCCGCGACCTTGTCCCACAGCCACTCAAGGGTCCGGAAGATGGTCTCGGCCGCCGCGGCGCGCACGTCCTTCGGGCTGTCCAGATCCACGGCGACCGCGGCAAGGAAGTCCCGGGCCGTGTGGGCCAGCAGTCCTTCGGTCACGTCGAGTGTCACGGTCCTGATGCCCCGGGACGTGACCACCAGCGCGTCACATCGCAGCCGGTCAATGTTGATCAGCACGATGGGCCCCTGTACCGCCTCCGCCTGCATCTGCATCGCGGTCGGCGGCAGCAGGAAACTGCCGAAGCCGGGGTGGGACCGGATGTCACGGAGGAGCAGCCGCCACTGCTCGGCCGCCCGGTGCTGCGCCCGTACGCCCGAGGTCTCGTCCCGCGACGCGATGTCATCGGCCTCCCGCATCCGCCCGGCGAGGTCGGTGAAGCGCGCGGCGAGCCGCGGATGAGCCTCTGCGAGGTCGGACACGTCGCCGCGCGCCTCCAGGTCCTGGCTCATGAGGACGGCACGGCCTTGTTCCAGCAGCGCGGCCGCCTGTTCGGTCCGGCCGGCTGCGAGCGCCACCGCGCACCCGGTTCGGGTCAGGCTGGTGCCCGTCGAACTGTCCTGGGACGGCCCTTGGAGGGCAGTGTGCACGGCGCGCTGGCGATCGTCGCGGTGCAGCGCCCGCGAGGTGAGCAGCGGCAGCATCTCCAGCGCGACGGCCGCGGCGTCCGCGGCCCGTGCCCAGTCCCCGAGCTCCACCCGGCGGCCGAGCGCGACGCGCGCGTTCTCGAATCTCACCGCTGGGGGCAGCTTGGCCTCTGCCTCAGGCTGCCACCGCACCTCGGCTTCCTCGACCCCGATCAGGTCTCCGCGGAGGTCGTGGTCGGCCATCACCACCAGGTCGGTGATCGTACGCAGCGTCGGCCGCAGGCGTTCACGCTGCTCCGCCATGCTGCCCCAGTGGCCGGGGGCGTCCGGGAGCGCCTCCAACGTGCGGGCCACCTTCCGCACCAGCCCGACCGCCTCCTTCGACATGTCCGGGTCGCGGCGGAGCATCGAGACCCCGGCGAGGGCCTTGGCGTAGAACATCGCGCAGGCGACCCACTGCGGTGACTCGGGGCGGACGTGGTCCACGGCCCACCGCAGGCCGTCGCAGGCCCGGAGCATCGTCGCGGCGTCGCCGCGGAGCGAACCGTACGCCTGCCGGTGCTCCTCGACCGCGCACAGCAGTTCGATATAGCGGGAGCTGGTGGCCGGGAGGGTGGCGAGTACGTCGTCGCCGGCCCGCACAGCCCGCTCCAGGTCCGCGGCGTCCCTACTGATGAGGTACTTCGCGGCCCACACCTGGAGCAGGGCCGCGGCCGTCCATCCCCGGCGGCCGGCACTGAGTCCTGGTTCGGCCAGCCTGGCGAGCAACTGCTTCTCGGCGAGCGCCAGTCGGCGCGGGTCCGACGGAGACGTGTCGACCCCGACGAGACTGCGGAGGACCGCTTCCGCGTCTGGTGGCAGACCCGTCAGGTCGGACTCCAGAGCAGGGTCGCAGACGAGGCCGGGCGCGGGCGCCGGGCAGGGCGGCCAGTGCGGTGAGGTGGAGGACGCGGGTCCCCCGTCGCCGCCCGGTGCGCGTTCGCGGTCCGGCCCGCGGGGTGTTCGCGCCTCCGGGTCCGGAGCACCGCCGAAGGAGGCCATCTCCTCCGGTCCTGCGCCCGGTGACCGGTAACCGGGGCTGCGTGGCGGTTCGTACAACCGGATCGGCGGCAGCGGGGGAAAGGTCAGGAGTGGACCCATCCACGGCCGCACGAGGCGGAGAAGACCTCCCGACTTGAACGGGAGCATTCCCATCAGCCGCACCATCTCGGCGGTCGCGGCGCGCTTCTGGGCGATATGCGGAAGCAGCGGGTCGCCCGGCCGCAGGTCCCGCTGCAACATCGCCCACAGCTCGTCCGACCTGGCGACGTCCCGCCGGGATCCGCTGAGGACGGCGCGCGCGGCCAGCAAGGACGCCATGTTGACCGCGTAGACGCCGCCGTCGTCCGGTGGGCCGTCGGCCCGGAACGCCTCCATGTGCGCGATGGCCTCGTCGGCCGTCTTGAGGTCGAGTTCGTAGGTCAGTACGGACATCAGGGCTATCGCCAGCAAGAGGTGCACCGGGGCGGCCTCGTGGGGCCGATAGTCCGTGCCGTGGACCCGCGCGTGCTCCACGCCCGCCAGCGCCAGTCGGCCGGCGGTGACCGCGAAGGCGGCCGAGGCGCGGTCCTTCGGGTCCGCACGGAATCTGACGACGGCGGCGTGTGCGGCCGTGCGCCCGACCAGTTCCGCCTCCAGGTGGTCGGGCGTGACGGCGTCGTGGGCGGCTCGGGCGAGCCGCCACATCTCGGGGAGCGCCGACTCGTCGCCGGACTCGTACCGGAAGCACGCGGACTGGGCGAGCCGTACCAACAGGCAGCAGCGTGCGATGTCGTCCCACGGGAGCGAGTCCGCCAGCCGGGCCGCCGCCGACTCGATGGGCAGGACCGGCTGGAAGTGCCGGGGCAGCGGCAGTTCGGGGTAGGTGGCGGCGACCCTTACCGGGTCGTCGGCCGTACGCCCCTGCTTCTGCGCGCCGAGATGGTGCTGAACGTCGCGCGACAACCGGTAGTCGCCGAAGCGGAACGACAGGGTGCGCTCGGCCAGCCACAGGTGCAACACCCACGCAGGCCGCCCGGGATCGTCCCGCGCGCCGGTGTCCAGCGCGAACTCCAGCAGCGCCGCGGCGGCCACCGCCGCGTCGCGGCCGCCGCTCGACCAGGAGGACAGCAGCAGTCCGTCGGCGGCGGACAGCCAGCTCCGCGGGTCGGCGCGGACCGCGCCGACCCGGCGTTCGATGTCGGACGACCAGGACGCTTCACAGCGTCGCATCACGCGGTCCACGACTGCTCTCATATCCGGCATGTCGAGTCCTCTCTGAAGGGTGGGACGGTCGGGACTTGCGGGTCGGCCGCGCGGCACGTGGCGATCGGCGGGCCGCGGGGTGGGGCGGTCGGCTGCCGACGAGCGCGCGCCCGGACGGGCGGTCATGTCCGAGCGCGCGCCCGGACGGTTCAGCAGACGAGGTCCAGGACGACGGAGCGGTTGCGTTCGGCGGGGCCGGGCAGCAACCGGCCTTCGCTGTCGAGGTCTTGGACGTGGCCCGGCCACCGCGTGCCGACTCCCCGCAGCGTGATGTCGTGGGCGGGCACACCGAGCGAGACGAGGACGTCGCGGACCGCTGTTGCGCGGTCGAGCGACAGTCGCGTACGGCCATCGGCCGTTCCCGCGGACGCCGTCGTACCGATGAGCCGGATCTTCGCGTGGTGGGCCACGGCCCAGTCGGCGAGTTCCCTCAGGGCGGCGGCGGCAGCAGGCCGGTCGCGCAGTACCGACGTGTCGGGCAGGAATCCGACACTGCCGCTGTTCCGCAGCACGTGGTTCCCGCAGGAGGGCGGATACGTTTCCAGGGGACGCACCGTGACGACGGACACGGCGGGGGTGTGCGGTACGGCGGCACCCGTCGCCGGCACGGGGTCGGCCGCGACGCACTCGGCCCCCGCCTCGACGGCGATCGCCTTCCATATGGCGACGAGGTTCTTGTGCTCCGGGAGCGGCAGTCTGACCTGCGGCGGCGCCGTGTCGCCGACGCCGCTGAAGAGGACGGAGATACCGGTGAGCTGCGGGAGCGAGCCCTGCCTCTTCAGGAAGTCGGCGACATCGGTGGCCTGGGCGTCCAGCACGCCGTCACGGCGGAAGTCCAGTGGCGCGACAGTCTGAAGCCCGGAGTCGGCCACCACGACCGTGCCGCCCGGACCGACGTTCCCCGCGGCCTCGGCCAGCGCCGCGAGCAGGTCGGCCTCGGGACGGCCGGCTTTCATGCGGTGGATCGTGTTCGTCAGCGACTTCACGAATGTGTCGTGGTCTTTGGCGCTGCGGGAACCGTTCTTGCCCGTGTCCTCGAAGGCCCCGCGGAATTCCACGTCGGGTGCGCCGTCCACTCCGACCACGGAGATCAGCTGACCCCCGTCGATCGCGGTATCCACCAGTGAGAGCGCGGCGGGTGTCAGCCGGGGCGCGGGTGTGTTGGCTCGGGCGCCGAGGACGAGGGCGACGCGGCCTCGGCCGGTGGCGCACGCGGCGGCCTGCTCCCGCTGCTCCGACGCGCTGTTCTTGGCCGGGTGACCGCAGCCGGATGCCGCAAGCGCCACGGCACCCAGCAGGCAGAGAGCGGTGAGTCCGCGGAGAAGGGATCGTAATCTCGGTGATGCCATGGTGTGTGCTCCAGGAGTTCGAATCGATCGACGGCGCGGGGCCAGGTTCAATGAGCCCGGCCGCCCGGAGGCGTCCGGGCGACCGGATGACGAGCGGGAAGTGGCGGGACGCTGCGCAGACGTCAGGGGCTGGTCCAGTGCCGGCCGCACGACGGGCAGCGCAGGCCCAGACGGCAGTTCGAGCAGTCCGGACACGGCAGCAGACGACGGGCGCAGTGGGGGCAGAACTCGGGCCGGGGAGCGGGCGGCCGCATCGGGAACGGGCGCGGCTGCGGGCTCACGCCGCCGCCCCTTGGCCGTTCTCCTCATCGGGCTCGTCGGACTCCCCCGGTCCGTCGGCCCGATCGGCGGCGCGCAGGTCGGGGCCCTTCCAACCGCCGGGGACGAGCCGGTCCCCTGAGTCGGTGAGTCCGTCGGTGGCCGCCGGGTCAGCGATGTGCACGGCCATCAGGAACCGGGCGTAGTGCTTCAGGTCGTCGGCCCAGCCGAGGCATTGCCCGGTAGCCACCTCCCAGCGCCGGTGGTCGCGCTCGCGCTCGGCCAGCTCCTGCTGGTGGCGGTGGACGGCACGGACATGGCGTGGCGTCAGCCGCTGCACCTCCTGCCGGGCGGCCGCACGGTGTGCCAGGGCCATTCGGTACGCCGTGGCCAGCGGATTGTGGGCGAGGTACGCCGTGACCGCCGCCAGCAGGCCGCCGGCCAGGTAAAGGCCGAGGAACAGCAGGGCCGTGCCGAGATTGGCGCTGCCGGTCAAGTCGTCGGCGGGCGCCCCCGCGGTGCTCGGGAGACCGAGGGTCTCGAGCCCGCTGCCCCCCGACGTGGCGGGCGTGTTGGTGGCGCGGACGAAGAAGCACACGGCGCCCATGAACAGCCAGACCATCGTCAGCACCACCGCGAGAGCACCCACGGCCGGCGTGGACCGCTCCACGAACCTGCGGGCGAGTACACCCACCTGGTGGCTCACAGCCAGCGCCAGGCCGGTGAACCCGAGGACAAGCGGAATGATCATCCACCCGGCCTCGTTCACCAACAGGCCGACGACTTGGTAGAAGGCGATCCCGTCTGCCCCCACCGCCAGCACCAGCGCGAGGTAGGGGTAGTAGTGCCTGGTTCTGCCGACGACCAGATCAGGGTCGGCGAACGGCATGTGACCGGGCGGGACGGTTCTGCTCATGGGGTCGGTCCTCCTTGCGGGGGCGGGGTGGGTTCAGCGGGCGACGCGGCCTCGGCAGGCCCGGCGGGCGACACGCTCACAGTGGCGGGCGGGGAGAGACGGGCACGGAACGCGCTCAGGTCGCTCTCGGCCCGGCTGAGGTCGTCCTGGGCGTGGTCGAGTGCCGTCTGCGCGTCCGAGAGCTCCTCGGCGGCCACGCCGATCAGGTGGTCGCAGACCGCCTCGCGGAGCTTGTGCTCGGATTCGAGCCGGGTGACCCACTGGACCGTCCAGGCGTCGATGAGGTTGTCCAGCGCGGCCCCCGTACCGGCGTCGATGGCGTTGGGGGCGAGTTCGCCGACGAGTTGGCGCACGGTCTCCTCGGCGGTGCCGAGATCGGCCGGTGGCGCCATCCGGTAGAGCGCCGGAATGGTCCAGCTCGGGTCGCCGTCGACCACGGTCGAAAACGTCGGCTCGGGCTGTTCGGGCGGGCGCTTGGTCTTACGGCGGAGAAAGGGAAGGTCCACGGAGGGTCCTCTCGGGGCGGGTGTTCACGGGTCCGTCGGTGGTTGGGCCGTATAGGGAACGGCCGTTCACGAGTCCGGCGGGATTCAGCCGAGTTCGGGACGGTGGCCCGCAACCCAGGCGGGCAGCTCGGGACCGCCGTACTTGGCCTCACCGTTGATCCGGGCACCGTCCGCGTGTCGCCGGACCAACTGCCGGTCGTAGGCCATGACACGGCGCATGGCCTGCTCGTGCAGGTAGACCGCGCGTGCCGCGGCGGCTTCCCGCCGCACCGCGATACGGGCCTCGACCGTGTGCAGTTCGACGGTCAGTGCGGCAGCACGCCCGGCGGCCTGTTCGGCGGCGGAGCGCAGGTCGGCGAGCCGGCGCGACCATTCGCGCGCCCGGCGGGCGCGCACCACCGCCTCGGCGGTCTTGTGCTCGCCGCCGCGCCGCCGGTTCTGCTCTTCCTCGCTCAGGGGGCCGGCCGACTCGGCGACGGCTGCTTCGGCCTCGGCGGCGAGCCGTTCGGCCTCCTGTACGCGGGCCCGGAGGACCAGCGCCCGGCCCCGGTCCTCGGCGGTCTCCCTGAGGCAGAGGATCCATTCGGCCTGCTGACCAGCGGCGGCTCCGCGACCGAGGAACTCGGGCGTCGGGGTGCCGCCGACGCCGCTCTCGCCGAGCGCGGGCAGTCCGGCCTTCGCGTCGCGGTTGGCATGGTGCCGGTCCACCAGGCGCAGGTGGATCGCATAGCGCCGGGGCTTGGGCAGGGGTGCGGGCTTGGTACGGCCGTTGAGGCGAGGGGACATCTGGGGCCTCCCGTGGGCTTGGCAGGCACCGCGAAGCGGTGCGACGGACGGGAGGGACGCCCTGTGCACCCTCGCAAGTCCATCGACATGAAGCGTCTCTTCTTGTCTAACCAGAGTCAACTCTGTTTGTGAATATTCTCTACTTCAAGAGCAAAAGTTATCTGGGGTTTACAGATCGCTACAAGCCAGTACTCTCGTGACGTGCACTGACCTGCGATTAGAGGAGAGACGGCCAGTGATCCTCAAAGCCCAGATCCCCCCCATCCCGGAGAGCCGGGGCCGGCAGATGCCGGCCCGGCTCGCCCGCAAGGTGGGACCGCTCTTCGGAGTCGCCTGGGACGGCGCCCCGGGCGGCATGCATTCCTGGTGCTGCGACTACGCGCAGGTGACGCTCGCCGAGATCATGCGCGGCGCCCCGCGCCCCGCGAAGCCGTCCGAACTGGGGGACCACACCGACCGCGGACTGCCGGACAGCGAGGTGACCAAGGCGGGGCACACTCCGATCGCCAACGCCACGGCGTCGCGCTACGGCCCCGACACCAAGGCCGCGTTCGTCCTCATCGGCACCAATGTGCTGCTGGCGCCGGTCACCGAAGCCCTCGGTCGGGCGCTCGACGAGATTCCCGTCGAGGACCCGCACCTGCTCATCGGCGCCTTCGCGTACAGCCTGCTCGAAGTCTTCCGCTCGGAGCCGATCCTGCTTGTCGCCGCGCTCCAGGCGCAGGGCGTGCAGCACGCGTTGGGCGCCCTGGACGCCCCGGTCCGGAGCGAGGGCGTGCGGAGCCTCGCCTCCCACGAGTACGGTCCGATCCGGGCGCGGTACGACGCCGATCACGCGCCGCTCGGTCTGGACCTCGTGGAAAAGTTGGCGACGGTCCTGTGCGCGCGCCTGCGCCCCAGGGAGTCGAACGAGGTCGGCATGAACGAGCCGCTGCCGGGCGGGAGCGCCCGCGACCGCTTGCGCCGCACCGTCGTGGGCATGGCGCAGGCCACGCTCTTCGACCTCTCCGCGGTCACGGACGACGCCGCGGTGCGCATCGTGGACAACAAGAAGGGCCGCAGGGCTGAGCTCCATCTGCACACCGAGGTACGGGTGCGGCGCTTCGCGCAGGCGGTGCTCCCCCACGTCGAGCTGCCACCACAGGAGACCCCCGCCCGGATGGCGGACAAGCTCAGCTTGCTCCAGTCCGTGATCGAGGAGACCCCGTCCGGTCCCGATCTCGACGTCAAGGCCGCCCTGACCGTGCGACAGGGCCTGGTGACGGCGACGCTGGCGCTCTTCGAGGACCGGGACGAGTCGACCCGGCACGTACGGGCCCGCATGCTGGAACAGTTCGCCGACCGGGTCCGCGAACTGTTCGGCGCGGACTCCCCCGAGTTCCTGTTGGAGCGGCTGCACGCGCTGGCCGATCTCGTGCAGTTCCCCGCCGCGCAGGACGAGGACCCGTCACACCCGCAGATCGTCACCCGGCGGGCGGGGTGGCTGCGCGAGGGCGTCGCGCTGGCGAAGACGCTGATGGGCCGGGTCAGCGGGGGCAGCGTGGACGGCGGATACCTCGCCACCCGCCTCGACGACCTGCTGGTCGGCGTGAACCAGTTGCGCAAGGCGCAGTATGAGGCTCACGTCACCGGGCTTCCCGACGCGGAGCAGATCACGAGAGAGCTCATCCCGCTCTGGGACGACTGCATCGAACTGCTCACCTGCTTCTTCGAGAACGGCAGCCCGCGCTACTACGTGCGGCTGCACAACTACTGCGCCTTCCTCGTCGGGGCGGGCTCGAACGTCGAGATGCGCGAAGAGGGCCTGGAGCTGTACGACAACGAGGTGATCCCGGTCCGCCGCCGGATGAACGAGTTGGGCACCGCGTTCACCTCCCTGCGCAACGTCCTCCAGGTAGCGATGCGCGGGCACGTCTCGCTGGCCCGGGACCTTGACGACCCGCAGCGCTCGCGCGAGCACCTGGCGGCCGCCCGGACGTACGCCGCGGAGATCCGGGCCAACACCGACGAGGTGGACCGACTGCTGGAGTACGCGGGCGAGCGGGCGACCGGGTTCGTCATGGCGCTGAGCCTGGCGAACTGCTTCCTGACCTCGGCGGAGTACGCGCTACCGGACGATAGGGCGGACCGCGCCAGGTGGGCCGAGCAGGCCGCGGAGCTGATGGCCGTCGCGGCACCGTACGTCTCCGGCGGCCAGAGGAACCGCGCAGACCGCAGAAGGGAGTTCGAGAACCTCGGCAGCCGACTGCGCGCCCTCGACAGCGCCGCCGCGTGAGACACGCGGCGGGCATGAACCGCGCCGGCGAGGAGTACGGGGACCGGTCGCAGCCGGCCCCGTGACAAAGAGCACCGCGCACACGTCGACGACCGTCGATACCCCCGCCGCACGGGTCTGGCCCCGCAATACGGTGCGCGTTCCCGCCGCGGCCCGCTGAGTCAGCGGCGGCGGAGGGAGGGGTCGAGGAGGGCGGGCGGGGTGTCGAACTTCTCCTGGGGGGCGAGGTCGGTGCCGGGCGGGACGATGGCGTCGAGGGCGTCCAGGACGTCGGCGGAGAGCACGGTGTCGGCGGCGGCGAGCTGCGAGTGCAGGTGGTCCAGGGTGCGGGGGCCGATGATCGCGCTGGTCACGGCGGGGTGCGCGGTGACGAAGCCGAGCGCGAGCTGGATCATCGTCAGGCCGGCGTCGTCGGCGACGCGGGCGATCCGCTCGACGGCGTCGAGCCTGGCCCGGTTGGACGGGACGGTCAGGTCGAAGCGCTCCGGGAGGTGGGCGGAGCGGTTGGTGGTGATGTCGCGGCCCTCGCGGACCGCGCCCGACAGCCAGCCGGAGGCCAGCGGGCTCCAGGCGAGCACGCCGAGCCCGTACTCCTCGGTCACCGGCAGGACATGGGTCTCGATGCCGCGCTGGAGGATCGAGTAGCTGGGCTGCTCGGTGACGTAGCGGGCCAGGTGCTGCTCGCGGGCGGCCCACTGCGCCTGCACGATGCGGTACGCGGGGAAGGTCGAGGAGCCGAAGTAGCGGATCTTTCCCGCGCGTTGGAGGTCGGTGAGGGCCGACAGCGTCTCCTCGTCGCTGGTGCGCGGGTCCCAGCGGTGCATCTGGTAGAGGTCCACGTGGTCGACGCCGAGGCGGCGCAGGCTGTTGTCCAGTTCGGTGACCAGCCAACGGCGCGAGCTGCCCCGGTGGTTGCGCTCGTCGTCCATCGGCATGGTCGCCTTGGTGGCCAGCACGATGTCGTCGCGGCGCCCGGCGATGGCCTTGCCGACCATCTCCTCCGAGTCGCCGTGCCCGTACATGTCGGCGGTGTCGATGACGTTGATCCCGGCTTCGAGGGCGGCGTCCACGATGGCGGTCGCCTCGTCCTGCGTGGTGCGGCCGATCGCGCCGAAGTTCATCGCGCCCAGCGCGAGGGTGCTGACCTGCACGCCGGTGCGGCCCAAAGTGCGGTACTGCATGAGTGGATTCCTCCGTGCTCTGGCATCATGAGATAAACGGAACATTGTTCCGCCACAAACGACGATACGGAACGACGTTCCGGATAGCAAGCGCGACTGCCGGGGACACGGGACGGAGGACGGTGCGGTGAACGACGGAGAAGGCGGCGTGGGCACGGGAAGCGGTACGGGCGTGCGGGGCGGTGCGAACGTGCGGGGCGGCGCGGACGGCAGGAGCGGCGCGGCAGGCGGCGCGGGCGCGGCCCCCCGGCCCAAGCGTGCGGACGCCCGGCGCAACAAGGAGGCCCTGCTCGACGCGGCGGCGGCCGTCTTCGTGACGTCAGGCGTCGAGGCGCCGGTACGGGACATCGCCGCCGAGGCGGGCGTCGGCACCGGCACGATCTACCGGCACTTCCCGACCCGCGCCGACCTCATCATCGCCGTCTACCGGCACCAGGTCGACGCCTGCGCCGAGGCCGGTCCCGCGCTGCTGGCGGCCGACCCGTCCCCGTACGCCGCCCTCGGGCAGTGGATCGACCTCTTCGTGGACTTCCTGGTCACCAAGCACGGGCTGGCGGGCGTGCTGCACTCCGACGAGGCCGGGTTCGACGCGCTGCACGCGTACTTCCTCGACCGGCTCGTGCCCGTGTGCACCCGGCTGCTCGACGCCGCCGTCGCCGCCGGCGAGATCCGCTCGGACGTCGAGGCGCGCGTGCTCATGCGGGGCGTCGGGAATCTCTGCATCGGGGCGGACAGCGATCCGGAGTACGACGCGCGGCGCCTGGCCGGTGTCCTCGTCGCCGGACTGCGGCTGCTGCCGTAACGGTTCCCGCCGCCGCTCTCAGCGCCCCAGACCGCCCGAAGCGTCACGCACGCCCCCGCCCGGAAGCCTCACGCCCTCCTCACGCCCCGCCCGAAGCCTCACGCCCCCTCACGCCCCCGCCGGAAGGCGGCTGTCCAGCGCCCGGATGAACCCGGCGACGGTCGCGGTCATGGCGCGCCGCCCCTCGCGGAGATAGACGCGGGGGTCGGTGATGTCGTCCACGGCGAGGCGGGCGCGGACGGCGCCGGTCATGGCGATGTCGAGCCCGGTTCCGACAGTGACCTTGCTGATCCCCTCGGCGGCGGCGAGGCCGAGTTCACCGGCGGTGGCGCCCGCCGTGTCGCGCAGGACGAGGGGGACGTCGAGGGCGGTACGCAGCCGGGCCAGCAGTCGGCGGTCCGGGCGCGCGCCGAGCGGGACGGTCAGGGCGTCGACTCCCGTCGCGGCGACGAAGGCGCGGGCCGCGGCCGGGCCGCCGCCCGGCTCGGGACCGGTCGCGGCGCCCGCGGGGACGGCCGCCGCGTCGGCCTCGATCCACAGATTCTGCTCGTGCGCCCACTGCGCGGCGTCGCGCGTCACCGCCACGTTCTCCGCGTACGGCAGGCGCGCCGCGTCGTACATGATCGAGCTGAAGCCGCAGTGCGCGGCCTGGGCGAGGAGCGCCGTCCTGCGCACCCGGTCCAGATGCAGCGCGACCGGTACGGCGGCGGCCCGCGCGGTCTCCGCGGCGGCGCGGGCGAGCGGCAGCAGGCGCCCGTCGTAGTACTGCACCACGCTCTCGCTGACCTGGATGATCACCGGGGAGCCGACCGACTCCGCGCCTTCGACGACGGCTTGTACGTGTTCGAGGGTGATCGCGTCGAAGGCCGCGATGGCGCGGTGCTCGACCGCTGCGGCGGTGATCAGCGCGCGGGCGGCTGCAAGAGGCATGGGTTCTCCCGACGGTGCTTGCGCGAGGATGCTTGTATTTGCACCTTACTCCGCACAATCGAACACTTTCAAGCATTCCTGGTGCGCGCAGTCCGCACGGCCGTGGGGTCCGCGCGCGTGTGCCACGCTGGTGCGCGCACGATCACGCCGAACCGGTCGAGCCGAGCCCGATCAGCCGCGCACGGTCAAGCCGAACCGGCCAAACCACGCACGATCATGCCGAGGACGATCACGTCACGGAGGAGAACGCCTGTGTCCAGGGACGCCCGGTGGACCGCACTGCTGGATCTGCTGGCCGAGCACGGCCGCGTGGAGGTGGAGGAGGTCGCGACCACGCTCGACGTCTCCACCGCCACCATCCGCCGCGACCTGGACCAGCTCGCCGAGCAGCAGATGCTCACCCGCACCCGCGGCGGGGCCGTCGCGCACGGCGTCTCGTACGAGCTGCCGCTGCGCTACAAGACGGCCAGGCACGCCTCCCAGAAGCAGCGCATCGGCAGGACGGCCGCCTCCCTCGTCGCCCTCGGCGACGTCGTCGGCCTCACCGGCGGCACGACCACCACCGAGGTCGCCCGCGCGCTGGCCCTGCGCGGCGACGTCACCGCGGACGGCACCCGCCAGCCCGCCCTCACCGTCGTCACCAACGCCCTCAACATCGCCAACGAGCTCGTCATCCGGCCCCAGATCAAGATCGTCGTCACCGGCGGCGTCGCCCGCCCCCAGTCCTACGAACTCACCGGCCCCCTCGCCCGCGGCGTCCTCCAGGAGATCATCCTCGACATCGCCGTCCTCGGCATCGACGCCCTCGACCCCGCCCAGGGCGTCTACGCCCATCACGAGGACGAGGCCAGCATCAACCGCCTCCTCGCCGAACGCGCCCAACGCGTCGTCATCGCCGCCGACTCCTCCAAAATCGGCCGCCGCGCCTTCGCCCGCGTCTGCGGCCTCGAAACCATCGACACCCTCATCACCGACGAGGCCATCCCCCCGGAAACCGCCGCCGCCTTCGAAGAAGCCGGCATCACCGTCACCATCGCCTGACCCGGGCCCCGCCCCTGACCCCGCCAGGCCCGCCCGTGGCCGTTCGCACCCCTTACCCTTCCGCCATGGCACCGAGCGACGTCACCCGTACGGAGATCAGCCGGGCGATCGAGGAGTTCGACCGGCTCGGCCGCGACGCGTTCCTGCGGACGTACGGCTTCCGCCGCGCTTTGCGTTACTTCCTCCTGCACGACGGAAAGCGGTACGACTCCAAGGCGATCGTGGGCGTGGCCCACGGCTACCTCCCCGGCCGGCAGCCCCTCGCCCCGGCCGACTTCTCCGGCGGGCTGGCCGCCGCCGTCGGCGTGCTCCGCGCGCTCGGCTACACGGTGGTCGAAGCTCAAGCCGAGGCCGAGGCCGAGGTCGAGGCCGAAGTCGGGGCCGAAGCCGCGAGCGGGGCCGGGTCCGGGTCCGACGACAACGCCGTCCTGCTGGGCGCGTACGGCGAACTCGTCCGCCGCATAGGGCGGTTGAAGGTGAACAAGGCGCAAGGTGCCCCGCTGCTGTACCAGCCCATGACGCTGCTCTGGGCGCTCGGGCGGGCGGGGCGGGGGCGCGCGCGGGTGCTGCCGTGGAGCCGCGTCGAGGAGGAGCTGGGCGGGCTGCTCGAACGGCGCGGGACGCGGGGCGAGCGGGCGCGGGCCGACTATCCAGTGGCGGCGCTGTACCGCGCGGGGCTGTGGGAGCTGTCCGGCCACTCGGGCGCCGTACCGCCCGCGCACGGTGATGCGACGCTGGCGCGCTGGTTCGCCGAGCAGCAGCCGTCGGGCGGTCTGACCGAGGCCGTGTACGACCTGCTGCGCCGGTCGGGCGAGGCGCGGGCCGTCGTCGTCGACACGCTCGTGGACACGTACTACCAGGACGTCGACCCCGGCCCGCTCCTGCGGGAGGTCGGGCTCGATGACGACGAAGTCGACGTGCCCGACGAGACCCACGAGACCGAACGGTACGGAACCGGGCCGCATGAGGACCGTCAGCCATACCGGGACGGCCAGGTCGCCGAGGGGGCGGAACGCTTCACCCCCGACCCCGTTGTCCTCGCCGCCGGTTACGACCGGCTCTGCCGCGCCGCCGAGCACCACGAGAAGCGGCGCGGGACCGGCCGCGTGAGCACCACCACCGAGCGCTACGTCCGGTCGCGCGCGGCGCGTCAGGCCGTCCTCGAGCGCTGCCGCGGACTCTGCGAGAACCCCGGCTGCACGGGCCAGCCCGCGGACACGACACCGAGCGGCGCGGCCATAGTGGAGATCGACCACGTCGTCGACCTCCAGCTCGGCGGACGCGACCACCCGGGCAACATGGTCGCCCTGTGCCCGAACTGCCACGCGGTGAAGACCCGCGGGCGCGGGCGCGAGAAGCTGCGCGCCGTCCTCGCCGAAGAGGCCGGAAAGCGGCACGCGGCGACTCTCGCCCGTCGGCGCAGCCGCGGTCCTGGCGGTAGCACTGGGCGGGGGGACTGATCGGCGGTACGGGAAAGCGTCGTCGGGAACTACGCAGATTTAACCTCTCGGCTCCTTCTACGGCGGGGTCTACGCGCGTATCTTGAGCCGGATCGCTCATTCCGGCTCATGGTGATGTGCCGTCATGAGACGTGGAAACACGACGTATTCATCGCGTTCAACGCACCGCACGAAGGAGACCCTCACCGGTGTCGCACATCTCTGGGGCAGAGCCCCGCCCTGACAGACCCGGTACTGCCGGGAACCGCAAGCGGCTGGTCACGATCGGGATAGCCGGCGCGGTGGTGCTGGCCGCGGTCGGCGTGCACACCGCCTTCGCGACGCCGTCCGCCGATGTGATGGTGTCCGAGGTGTACGGCGGCGGCGGCAACTCCGGTGCCACGTATACGAACGACTTCATCGAGCTGGCCAACTCGGGCAGCGCTCCGCTGGACCTGAGCGGGTACAGCGTGCAGTACCTGCCGGGCGCGCCGACGCCGACGTCCAAGTGGCAGGTGACGCCGCTGACCGGGTCGCTGGGCGCGGGCGCGCGGTATCTGGTGCAGGAGGCCGCGGGCACCGGCGGGACGACGGCGCTGCCGTCGCCGAACGTGGTCGGCGCCATCAACATGTCCGGTACGACGGGAACGGTCGCCCTTGTGCACGGCACCGACCCGCTGACCTGCGTGACGAAGGCGGACTGCGCCGCCGACGGCACCATCCGCGACCTGGTCGGCTACGGCACGGCCGCGGTGTTCGAGGGCAACGGCCCGGCGGCCGGGGCGAGCAACACCGACTCGGTGGCGCGCCCCGCCCTGACGGACACCGACGACAACGCGGCGGACTTCACCGCGGGCGCGCCCACTCCGGGCGCCGCGGGTGACGGCGGCGGCCCGACGACGCCCCCCACCACCCCGCCGACCACGCCGCCCACCTCGCCCCCGACCGGCGTCGAGGCGAAGATCCACGACATCCAGGGCGACACCCGGCTCTCCCCGCTCGCGGGCAAGGCGGTCACCGGCGTGACCGGCATCGTCATCGGCGTCCGCTCCTTCGGCTCCTCGCAGGGCTACTGGGTGCAGGACCCGACGCCGGACGCCAACCCCCGTACCAGCGAGGGCATCTACGTCTTCACCGGCTCGGTCACCCCGACCGTCGCGGTCGGCGACAGCGTCTCGCTCGCGGGCACCGTCTCCGACTACTACCCGGGCGGCACCTCCGCCGGCGGCCAGCCGGTGACCGAGCTGACCAAGGCCACCGCCACGGTGGTCTCGCACGGCAACGCGCTCCCCGCGCCCGTCGTCCTGGACAAGAAGAGCGTCCCCGACGCGTTCGTCCCGGCCGTCGGCGGCGGCACGATCGAGAACCTGCCGCTGCGTCCCGACGAGTACGCGCTCGACCTCTTCGCCTCGCTCGAGGGCATGAACGTGCAGATCGGTGACAGCCGCGTCGTCGGCGCCACCGACCCGTACTCCGAGCTGTGGGTGACGGTCAAGGCGGACCAGAACAAGACCAAGCGCGGCGGCACCCTCTACACGGGCTACGACCAGCCCAACTCCGGCCGCCTGATGGTGCAGTCGCTCATCCCGACCGCCACGCAGGCGTTCCCGGTGGCGAACGTCGGCGACACGCTGCGCGGTACGACGGCGGGTCCGCTGGACTACAACCAGTACGCGGGCACCTTCGCCGTCCAGGCGCGCACGATCGGCACGGTCAAGAGCGGTGGCCTCAAGCCCGAGGTGACCGACAAGGCCAAGTCGGACCAGGCGACCATCGCCACGTACAACGTGGAGAACCTGGCGCCCGGCAACCCGCAGTCGAAGTTCGACGCGCTCGCCAAGGGCCTGGTCACCAACCTCCGTTCGCCCGACATCGTGGCGCTGGAGGAGATCCAGGACAACAACGGCGCCACCGACGACGGCACGGTCGCCGCGGACAAGACGCTGACCAAGCTGACCGACGCCATCAAGGCGGCGGGCGGCCCGAGTTACCAGTGGCGCTCGATCGACCCGGTCAACGACAAGGACGGCGGCGAGCCCGGCGGCAACATCCGCTCGGTGTTCCTGTTCAACCCCGACCGTGTCAGCTTCGTCGACCGTCCCGGCGGCGACTCCACCACCGCGGTGGGCATCACCGGCACCGGCTCCAAGACCGCGCTGACCGTCTCCCCCGGCCGCATCGCGCCCACCGACCCGGCGTGGAACAGCAGCCGCAAGCCGCTGGTGGGTGAATTCACCTTCCGCGGCGAGAAGTTGTTCGTGATCGCGAACCACTTCAACAGCAAGGGCGGCGACCAGGGCATCGACAGCCGCTTCCAGCCGCCGGTCCGCAGCTCGGAGGTGCAGCGCAACCGCCAGGCGATCCTGGAGCACGACTTCGTGCAGCAGCTCGAGAAGGCCGACCGCAACGCCAACGTCGTGGTCCTCGGCGACCTGAACGACTACCAGTTCTCGCCCGCCGCCCAGGCCCTCACCGGCAACGGCACGGTCCTCACCGACCTGGTCAACACCCTGCCCAAGGACGAGCGTTACTCCTACGTGTACGAGGGCAACTCCCAGGTGCTGGACCACATCCTGGTCAGCCCCAGCCTGAAGCACGTCGACTACGACGTGGTGCACATCAACTCGGAGTTCGCCAACCAGACGAGCGACCACGACCCGCAGGTCGTCAAGATCAAGCCGTAGCAGGTCGTCATTCGTACCGCGTCACGTCGTCGCAGGTCGTCGTACGGCTGAGTGACGCGTGAGGCACATGTGAGGGGCGGGCCCGGCGGGGTCCGCCCCTTCGCGCTGCCCGGCTTTCCTGCCCCACGCCTTGACGCGCGCATGGCGGAGTTATAGACCATTACCTGTTCGAGAGAGCGCTCTCACGAGCGTGCCCCACCCTGTACACGGCCCCCCACCCGGTCAGGAGTCCTCATGCACGCCACGCCGGAAGGCAGCGCGATGCCACACGGCAGCCTCTCGCAGTCAGCGCTCCCGCACGCGCCCTGAGCCGCCGGAAACGGTTACGCCGTACCGCGCGGTCCCGCCGCACCCAGCGGTCACGCCGCGCTCAACGGCCCCGCCGTACACGGCGGTCACGCGGTACGCGGCGGTCACGCCGTACTCCGCACACGGGCGCACCCCCCACAACGCTTCGTCGGGACAGGAGATCTCGCATGTCCACCGGACACGCACCAGAGCAGGACCACGGGCACGACCCTCAGGACCGGGCCGGTACGGCCGGCGCCGCGTCGCACCGCGGGCGCCGCTCCCGCACCCGGATCGGCCTCGCGGCACTGGCCGTCGGCGCGCTGGCCCTGGCCGGCCTGACGGCGGTGGCGAGCCCGGGCGGCGCGGCCACCCCCGCGGCGGCCCCGGCCGTCGCACCCGCCGCCGTACCCGCCCCTCCGGCCGGTTTCACCACCACCTGGAGCGACGACTTCAACGGCGCCTCGGGCACCGGGGTCGACGGCGGCAACTGGAAGTACGACACCGGCCCCGGCAGCAGCTTCGGCACCGGTGAGATCGAGACGATGACCAACAGCACGTCCAATGTCTTCCAGGACGGCAACGGCCATCTCGTGCTGCGCGCCCTCCACTCGGGCAGCGACCCGCGCGCGGGCTGGACCTCGGGCCGGATCGAGACGCAGTCGTCGTCCTTCGGGGCGCCCCCCGGCGGCGTCGTGATGATGCAGTCGTCGATCCAGCAGCCGAATCTGACGACCGCCAACGGCGCCGGCTACTGGCCCGCGTTCTGGATGCTCGGCTCGACGCTGCGCACCGGCACCACGTGGCCGACCTCCGGCGAGGTCGACATCATGGAGGACATCAACTCCCGCAGTTCGGTGTTCGGCACGCTGCACTGCGGTGTCAACCCCGGCGGTCCGTGCAACGAGTCCACCGGCATCGGCAGCGGTGAACGCGCCTGCTCCGGCTGCCAGACCGGCTACCACACCTACGCCGTGCAGATCGACCGCTCGGTCTCGCCCGAGCAGATCCGCTGGTACCTGGACGGCGCCAACTACTTCACCGTCAACGCCAATCAGGTCGACGCCACGACCTGGGCCAACGCGGTGGACCACCCGTTCTTCATCATCTACGACCTCGCGATGGGCGGCGGCTTCCCCGACGCCTTCGGCGGCGGCCCCAACGCGGCGACCGTCAGCGGCGGCCAGATGAACATCGACTACGTGGCCGTCTACAACAAGGGCCCGGGCAGCACCACTCCGCCGTCCAACGGCACCAACCTGGCGCTGAACAAGCCCGCGACGGCCTCCTCCACGGAGAACGCGGGCACCCCCGCCTCGGCCGCCGTCGACAACAGCACCACCACCCGCTGGTCCAGCGCCTTCAGCGACCCGCAGTGGCTGCGCGTCGACCTCGGCGCCTCGCACGCCGTCAACCAGGTCAAGCTCAACTGGGAGGCCGCCTACGCCAAGGCGTTCCAGATACAGGTCTCCAACGACGGCACCAACTGGACCAGTTGCTACAGCACCACGGCGGGCACCGGCGGCCTCCAGACCCTCAACGTCAACTGCACCGGCCGCTACATCCGCGTGTACGGCACCCAACGCGCCACGGCCTACGGCTACTCCCTCTGGGACTTCCAGGTCTTCGGAAGCTGACACCGCCCGAAGCCCGCACCTCCAGGAGAGCTGAACGCCTCCCCCGCGTACCAGGGCGGGCGGACCCCCTGCCGGGCCCGCCCGCCCTACCGCGTACCGCCGCGTGTCCTACGCCGTCGCGAAGCGGAAGGTGCTCGTCACCGCGTCGAAGATGTCGTGGAACGCTTCGGCGAGGTCGAGGACGGGGCTGGCGCCGGAGACGAGGACGATCTCGGCGGGGCAGCCGGGAACGGGGATGTAGGTCTGGGTGAGCGCCATCCGGACCGTGCGGGTGTCGCCCTGCTCGACGGGGACGTCCTCGACGCCCACCGTGCGGGCGCACAGGCCGACTTCGGGGATCTCGACGGTGGTGACCCGCCGCCAGGCGTCGCCTTCGCGGCGGGGCGTGATCGTCCTGAGCGTCTCGGCGATGACGCGCGGGTCGGTGCTCAGCGTGGAGCCCTGGGAGCCGGTGGCGCTCACGACGGTGACGGTGACCATCGCGGTCAGCGGGACGCCCTCGAAGTTCTCGGCCATGCAGCCGCAGTAGAGCGCCCCCGCGTCATGGGCGTCACGGGCCATCCGGCGCAGCAGCGCGACCAGGTCCTTGCGGTACGGGGCCAGTTCGGGGACGGCCCGGACGCGCGCGTCGATCAGCGCGCGGACGGTCTCCTCGCGGCCCTCGGGCCGTACGTCGAACTCCCACCACGACTCGGGTACGGACAGGGAGACGCCGACCGGCGGGGCGGCGGGGGCTTCCGGCGTGCTCTCGTTCATGACCGGCTATTCCTTCGTGCTGTGCGGGGCGGGCCCCTGCTGCGGGCCGGGGGCGCTCTCGGTGGAGTCGGCGAGCTGCTTGGCCAGGTCGGTGTCCACCTTGCGGATCTCGCTGACCACGGTGGTCGCCATCTTCTCCAGGCCGGTGAGCTGCTTGTGGATGTCGCCCCTGCCGTCCTTCCAGTTGGCCTGGAAGTGGTCGAGCGCGCCGGCGACGCTGCCGTCGCCCATGTCGTCCTCGAAGGCCCGCAGGGTCGCCTTCGTGTCGTCGAGCCGCTTGGTGATCGACCCGAGCATCGTGGCGAAGTCCTCCAGCAGGTCGAGCGGTATCGCCAGCCGGTCCTCGCTCATGCGTCGCCGTCCTCCCAGTCCAGGCTGCGGGCGCGGTACGTGTAGGTGGCGCAGAATGCGGCCAGTTCGGCGGGGAGCGGCTGGACGCAGTCCACCGAGTAGTCGAGGAAGTATTTCGGCGCGATGGCGTTGTACTCCCAGAAGGTGTATTCGGGTTCGAGCCGGTCGAGCACTTCCTGGTAGAGGTCGCGGACTTCGAGGAAGTCGAGCAGTTCCGGCAGCGTCCATTCGGCGACGGATTCGCCGGGGTCGCTCGGCAGCCGTGTCGTACCGGCTTCCGAGGACTTCCGCAGCGGGCTCCCTGCGGCGAGCGTCCGCACGTCGTCGGCGGAGAGGAAATGCCAGGGGCCGTCCTTCTCGACGAACACCCAGCTGTCGACGTTGGCATGGCGGAACAGCTCGCCGGACGCGCCGAAGAACACCTGCTCGGTGAAGGCCATTCCGGGGCGGCGCTGCTGCCGGGTCCGCCCCTCGAACTCGACCTCCACGTCGTGGTCGCCCTGGGTGAGCTGCCGCAGCGCGTCCGCGCGGAACTCCCGCCGGTACGGGGAGGTGCGCAGGCACGAGTGGTGGAAGGAGCCTTCCAGGAACACCTCTTGGGGGTCCCAGGGCGCCAGCAGCATTCGGTAGCTCTTCACGAACGTGGTCCAGCCCGGCACCTGGAGGACATAACGTCCGCAGAACTGGCAGGCGTTGGGTCCGTTCATCGCGCCCGAATCCTCCGTACTCACACTCAATGCCGTCGCTGAAGGTGATTCACGCCGACTATACATGAGGCACTCTCACCACGTACCCGCGGTCATTCATGGGACCGCCCGGCGGATATTGCCCCTGTGGCACGTCGATAATTCCGTTGTGGTCGAAGAACGTGACATTGCCGTCGCGGCTGACCACGGCTTCCACGTGCCTGCTCGCCTTGTTGTCGAGGTCGAACTGCATACTGTTCCGCATTCCCCGGGCCCGTTCGATATCGGTCGGCGGCCCCGGTATGCGGTCCTCGGGGTGGGTGTGGACGGTGAACTTGTAGCCCCGGCCGCGCAGGTCCTTCGGAATGGAACTGCCGATCTCCGTGCCCCGGAAAAGCCGCAGTTCGCCGCCGGGGCCCTGGACGATGGCGTGTTCCACACCCGCGAATTTCTGGAGTTCCGCGAGGTGGGTGACATTCACCTCGGCGGGGCGGATCTGGATGTGGCCGTCCTCCAGCGCCTTCACCAACTGCTTGGCCTTCGGTGACAGATCGCGGAAGGGAATGGTGCCGCCGGGCAGCCGGTCGCCGCCCTTGAAGGCGACCGTGATCGCCCGGAGACCCTCGCCGCCGTCCCGGATCAGCGATGCCATGTTCTTGAGCGCGCCCTTGGCCGAACCCAGCGCGTGGGCACCGATCTTGAGCAGGCCGCCCGCCTTGTAGAGCTCGGCGAGCTTGCCGAGGGAGGTCAGGCCCTTGGTCATGGGAACGCAGTCCAGGACGGCGAAGAGCACGTCCCACAAAGTGGCCTTGCCCTGGATGTATTTGGTGACGGTGTCGGCAAGGACGAGCAGCGCCGCGGCGACGACGAGCCAGGCGAGCGGGCCGCCGATGATCATCACGACGATGCCGAGGACCGCCACGATCCACTTGCAGACCGTGATGATCTCGTCCCAGTGGTCGGCGACCCAGTGGACCGCCTTCTCCCACCAGTGCCGGTTCCTGATCCCCGCGTCCGACGCCTCGTGCAGCCTGGCCACCGTGCGGCGCGCCGCGTCCTCCCGCATACCCCGCGCCTGCTCCGCCAGCCGCTTCGCCGCGTCGAGCGCCGACTGCGCGGAGGAGACGGCCTGCTGGGCGTCGGCCCGACGGGCCTTGGCGGCGGCCAGGTCGCGGGTGGCCTGGCGGACCTGGTCCGAATCGGGCGGCGGGACGGTCGCACCGTGGTTCTTCGCCGGATCGTACGAGTCGGCGGTCGACGTGGCCGTGTGCACCCAGTCCTGCGCACCGTTCAGACCGCTCTGCGCGGAGACCAGCCGGGCATGCGCCGTGCGCCCGTCGGCCAGGGCGCGGTCCGCCTGGTACTGCGCGTGCTCCAGATCCGGCCAGTACGACTCCAGCGCCTCCGCCGCGATCCGGTACGACGTATGCAGCTTGTCGAGATTCTTCGGCGTCGACCCGAACTCCTCCCGGAACGCGTCCGCCGACAGCCCCGCCCACGCCAGGATCGCGTCCTCCGACTGCATCCCCTTCACCAGCCGCAGCGCGCCGCCCACATCGTCCGCGAACTCGTGCAACTGCCGCGACAACGTCTTCACCCGCGACGCGTCACCCGGAACCGGATCGCGATCCATGTCGAGTATGTGCCAGTCGCTCGGACGACCCATGCGTCAATCCCCCCGTCGCGCGTGGTGTTCAGCGGGTGGTGTTCACGGGTGGTGAACCGGTGATCAACAGCTGATCATCAGTAGAGACGTTTCACGCTACCTGAAGGGTTCCCGGTCGCGGTATCGGCTTTCTTTTGGTCAACCAGTGGTCAAGTCGCGTGTGAGGAAGACGAACTGAGCGGGTTTGTCCGGGAGTTCGACGCGGGGGCCGAGGGTGAAGCCGGTGCTGAGGAGACGGTCGATCGCGCGGGTGTTGCGGGCGTCGGGTTCCGCGACGATACGGCGGCAGGCGGGGTCGGCGAAGACGTGGGCGAGGAGGGCGGTCAACAGGTGCCGCGTGTAGTCGGGTTCGCGTTCGGCGCCGGGGTCGATGGGGCCGACGAAGACGTGGACGCCGACGTCGCCGGGCAGCCGCTCGTAGAAGTCGCCGATGGGGTCGGCCTCCGGCTGGTAGGTCTGGAAGAGGGCCACGGGGCGGTCGTCGCGGCGGACCAGGTAGGCGTGGTGGGTGTCGAGCGAGTCCAGGAAGGCGTAGATCTCGCGCACCTGGTCGCGGGTCGCGTCGCCCATGCCCCAGAACCGGCCCCGCTCCTGGGTGACCCACGCGTGGATGAGGTCGATGTCCCGGTCGGGGTCGACGGGCACGAAGCGGACGGTCCCGAAGCCGGCGGGCGGCCCGTGAAAGGCGGCGGCTCCAGCGGGGCCAGCGGCAGGCGCTTCGGGGGCTTTCGGGGCTTCGGGGGCTTCGGGGGCTTCGGGCACAGAGGTCTCCCTGGTGAGTCGGGTCCAGTCGGTGGCCACGGGGACGAGGTCGCCGCGCAGCCAGTACGGAAGCTGGTCGCGGTGGTGCGGGCCGCCGGGCACTCCGCTCGCTCCGAAGGGCACGACCCACCGGCTGTTCTCACGGTCGGCCAGATCCCATACGTAGCGGGCGGCGGGCCCGCGCAGGCTGTGGTGGGTGATGCCGGGGACGCTGGACGTGGACAGCACGCAGTCGTGGTCCCCCGCCAGCCCCGGCCACACCTCGGGCGCGTGCCCGTACGCGTCGGGCGGCAGCGCCTGCCAGGGCGCGAGCCGGTGCAGTTCCCCCCAGGTCCGCTCCCCCGCGCCCGCCTCCCCCGCACCGGCCCCCGCCGTCTCCTCCAGCGCGGCCCGTACGATCGCGGCCCGGTCCCGCGCGGGTATGAGCCCGCCGCCCAGCAGCGTCTCCAGCGCGAACGCCACCCGGGGCACCAGTGCCAGCCACGGCGTGAACGTCGCGGGATACGACGGCAGATGGACGAGTTCGGCCAGCGGGGCGAGCGCGGGGTGCGCGGCGAGTCCGCGGACGACCGCCGCCCGCAGTACGGCGTATGACGCGGCGTCAGTGCTCTCGGCCGCCATCCGCCGGTCCCAGCGCAGGAGCCGCGCGCCGAGAGCGGAGGCCGCGGGACTCAGCGGCGGCGTGTCAGGGCCCTGGAGGTCGGCCACGAGGTCCAACAGGGCGCGGGCGGAGCCGAGATGGACGTCGGTGTGGATCGCCCCCATGCCGTCCGCCGTCCAGTCGTCGGCGGATGCCAGGAGGCGGCGGATGCGGCGCGCGCGGTGCGGCGCGGCGAATTCGGTGCCGAGCGGGGCGGCCAGTTCGCGCGCGTTGGCCATCACCGCGAGGCCGTCGCGGACGTCGGCGCGCGGCAGGGGCGCGTAGGCGCCGGTCCACGCGTGCTCCTTCCGCCACGCGGGCACGGCGTACAGGGAGTTGTCCGGATGCCGTACGGGCACCCGGCCCGCCGTCCGGTGCAGGAGGCCGCCCTCGGTGTCGGCGGCCTGCACGACGTTGACCGGCTCGACCCAGCCGTCCAGCGCCCGGTCGACGTCGCCGACGGTGGTGGCGCGCAGCAGCGACGGCAGTGCGGAGAAGCCGAGTTCGGCTCCGGCGCGGGCGGGACAGCGCAGGCTGACGGCGTTCCAGATGGTGTCCGCGCGGCCGTCCGACGCGCCGCCGCCCGACGCGGCGGGGGTCTCGGGCGCGTCGGGGCCCTCGGGCGCGTCGGGGTTCCCCGGCGCGTCGGGGCCGCCGATGATCACCGGGCCGCGTGCGGTCTCGACGATCTCGACGCGGACGGGGTCGGCGTCCGCGACGGCGACGGTCTCGGTACGGGAAGCGGCGGGCTCCCAGCCGTCGGGGCCGAGGGCCCGGACGGAGCCGTCGGGGGCGCGGCGCAGGTGTTCGCGGTAGAGGTCCTGGTAGTCGGCCATGGCGTTGGTGATGGCCCAGGCGACCCGGCCGGTGTGGCCGAAGTGGGCGAGGCCAGGGACGCCGGGGACGGCGAGGCCGACGACGTCGAACTCCGGGCAGGCCAGGCGGATCTGCTGGTAGACGCCCGGTGCCTCGATGAAGCGGTGCGGGTCGCCCGCGAGGAGCGCCGCGCCCGTGGCGGTGCGGTCCCCGGTGATCAGCCAGCCGTTGCTGCCCGCGGTGCCGGGCCCGTCGGTGGCGAAGGCCGCGACGGCGTCCGGGCCGAGCCGCCGGGCCGCCTCGTACCGCCAAAGTTTGGCGGGGAAGCCCGCGAAGAGGATGTGGGTGGAGAGCCAGACGGCCAGCGGCGTCCAGGGCTGCCAGCGGCCGGGTGCGAGGCCGGTGGCGGCGAACTCCGGTGCCTGCGCCGCGCCTTGGGGCAGCCCGGCGTTGACGCCGTCCACGTAGGCGGCGACCCAGCGCGCGGTGTCCTGGTCGAGCCGGGCGTGGCAGCGGCGGGCGGTGTCGGCCAGCAGCGCGCGGCGGGCGAAGCGGTCCCACTCGACGGCGTCGGCGCCGAGGAACGCGGCGGTGCCGCCCTCCGCGCGGTGCCGTTCGGTCTCCAGCTGCCAGGCCCGGTCGACGGCGGCGTTCCGGCCTTGAGCGAAGGCGAGTTCGCGGGCGCTGTCCGCGCGGAGGTGGGGGATGCCCCAGGCGTCCCTGAAGACCTCGCTGCTCACCCTGACTCCCTCTGATCATTAAGGTTAGGGTGCCCTAACTTAACAGGAATCGGGGACCTCACAAGGGCCGGACACCTCACAGGGGCTGGGGACCCACAGGGGCCGGGGACCCCACGAGGGCCGGGGACCCCACGAGGGCCGGGGACCCCACAAAGGCCGGGGACCTCACAGGGATCGCGGGCCACACGGCGGCGGGCGGTACGGCTGCGGGCGGTACGGAGCCCGCCCGTACCGCCCGCCGTCACGCCGCGTCCCCGGGTCCGGGGGTCAGACGCCCTCGGACACCTTGAGCACGATCTTGCCGGTCAGGTGCCCGGCCTCGCTCGCGCGCTGCGCGTCGGCCGCCGCCTCCAGCGGGAACACCTCGTGGACGGCGATGGTCAGCTTGTCCGCGGCGAACAGCGCCAGCGCCTCCGCGAAGGCGGGCTCGCCGTAGTACCCCTCGGCGCCCGAGGTGAAGCGGACGCCGAGCTTGCCCGCGCCCGGCGCGTCCGCGATGGACAGCACCCGCTCGGTGCCGCCGGTCAGCTCGACCGACGCCTGGAGCGCGTCGCCCCGCCCGGCCGCGTCGAGCGCCGCGTCGATCCCCTCGGGCGCGGCGGCCCGCACCCGTTCCACCAGCCCGTCCCCGTAGGCGACCGGGACCGCGCCGAGCGCCCGCAGGTGCTCGTGGTTGGCCTCGCTCGCCGTGCCGACGACCTTGACGCCGCGCGCGACCGCGAACTGTACGGCGACGGTGCCGACGCCGCCCGCCGCGCCGTGGATCAGCAGCGTCTCGCCGGGCCGCACCTTGAGCATGTCCAGCGCGCGGTACGCGGTCTCCGCCGCGACCGGCAGCGCCGCCGCCTGCTCCCAGCTCAGCGTGCCGGGCTTGAGGGCGACCTTCGCGACCTCGGCGAGCGCCCGCTCGGCGTAGGCGCCGGTGGCGGTCTGGCCGAAGACGTCGTCGCCGACCGCCAGGCCCTCGACGCCCTCGCCCAGCGCCTCGACGACACCCGCCGCCTCAAGGCCCGGCACATGCGGGAAGTCCACGGGGAAGACCTGCTCCATGTAACCGGCGCGGATCTTGCTGTCGAGCGGGTTCACGCCCGCCGTGCGCACCGTGATCCGCACCTGGCCGGGGCCCGGCTCCGGCACGTCGGTGTCCACGGCCCGCAGCACGTCCGCGGAGCCGTATTCGGTGAAGGCGATGGACTTCGTCATGGGTTCACAATCCTTCGGAGGGCTCGGAAATATTCGAGAACATTCGGAAACCTGAAGCAATTGCCTTGGCGGGCGCCCGAGGAGACGCGGCGCCCCGGTGCGAAGGCGGCATTCCCCGGGCGTTCCGCCGGCACCTCCTAGGCGTTCCCCGGGCGTCCCCGGGCATTCCCCGGGTGTCCCGGGGAACTCCCCGGGTGTCCCCGGCACTCCCCGGGGTCCTTCAGGGCACTTTCCAGCATCGCCGCGGGCCGCCGT
The DNA here is from genome assembly GCF_044753885.1 of Streptomyces sp. NPDC093221. Lineage (NCBI taxonomy): Bacteria > Bacillati > Actinomycetota > Actinomycetes > Kitasatosporales > Streptomycetaceae > Streptomyces > Streptomyces sp. NPDC093221. The sequence goes on from NZ_JBIVOA010000002.1 coordinate 288,928, forward strand.
CGATCCGGCCCGCCGTTCGGACGGTTCCGCCCGGCCGAAAGGACAGTCCGCGCCCATCATCGCCGCCGTACGCTCGGGAGGCATGCCGAGCCATGACGGAATCCGCCCGCAGGACGCCCTCGCGCGGGCCCTGGTCGTCACCCGCGCACCGCTGCCCGACACCATGCGGCGGCTGTCGGAGGTGCTGACCGACCTGGTGCCGCACCGGGCGGTCGCCCGGCGGAGCGCCGTCTGCACGTTCACTCCGACGGCGGCCTTCGGGGACGAGGAGCTGACCGGCCGGATCACCGGCGCCGAACTGACGCGCCTGGCCGGGCGGGTGACGGCGGGCGCGCCCTGGCAGGGCGAGGCGGTACTGGCCGGGGCGCCGCACCCGGTGCTCGCCGTCGCTTCCACGCGTGAGTTCGCCGAGCCCGCCGAGACCACCGAGGCCGCCGACACGGGCGCGGGCGCGGGCCCGCTGCTGGTCGTCGTACGCTCCTCGGCCGAGCCGCTGGACGCCGACGTCACGGCGGTGGCGCAGGGCCTGTGGGACCTGGTCACCGTCAACCAGGAGCGCCGGATGGCGGAGGCAGGACCGACGCAGGCGGCCAGTTCGCGGGCCGCCGCCGCGGCCAGGGCGCGGGCCATCGCGGAGCTGACCGACGCGCACTCCTCCGTACTGTCGGCGATCCTCGGTACGCTGCGCGCCGCGTCGCTGGACGACACCGCCGCGCGGCGCGGCGCCGTGGACCTGGCAGTCGCGGCCCTGATCGACCTGCGCGCGGGCGCCGACCTGGACCGGGAGCTGAGCGAGGAGCCCGCGGACGCCGCCTTCGGCCGCCTCACCGCCGAGCTGCGCCCGCTGCTGCGCTACAGCCCCGTCGAGCTGGACCTGCGACCTCCCGCCTCCCGCCGTACGCTGGCCGCCGACGTGGCCCACGGCGCGCGGGCGGCGGTACGCGGGGCCGTCCTGGCCATGCTGGAGCAGGGCGGCCTGGGGCGGCTCCATGTGAGCTGGCAGCTCGACGAGGACACGCTCCGCGTGCTGGTACGCGACGACGGGCCCGGCCTGCTCGCCCCGGAGGCGCTCGCCGTCCACCGCTTCACCGACCGGCTCACGGCGCTCGGCGGGCGGCTCGTCCTCGATGCCCTGCCCGGCTGGGGCTCCACCCTCACCGTCACCCTGCCGCTGTCCCCCGACCTCCCGGCGGCCCCCGCTGCGGCCGGTCCGCTGGACGCCCTCCATCCGAGGGAACGGCAGGTCCTCGAAGAGCTCGCCCTCGGGCGCCGCAACCGCGAGATCGCCCTCGCCCTCCACATCAGCGAGTCCACCGTGAAATTCCACGTCGCCAACATCCTCGCCAAGCTCGGCGTCGCCTCCCGCGGCGAGGCCGCCGCCGTCGCCCGTACGGCGGCGGCCACCGCGTAGACCGCGGGCAGCCGTCACCGGTCGGGCGTCAGGCCGCGACGGCGACCGCCGCGCGGCCGAGCCGGACACCGCCGCGGGCCGGCCGGAAGACGACGAGCCGCAGGAGCAGGAAGCGGCCGAGGCCGGCGAGGGCGGAGGCCGCGATGTAGACGCCCTGCCGGGTGAGGGCGTCGCCGGACGGATACGCGGAGGCGTAGGCGAGCAGCGCCCCGGTGGTGAAGAGGTACGACAGCAGGACGGTGAGCGCGCAGGCGCAGTGGTCGGACCAGGTGGCGCCGCCCCGGCCGAAGGTGAAGCGGCCGTGGAGTTCGGTGGCCAGGACCGTGGAGCCGATGGTGACGACGGCGTTGGACAGGGCGAGGGGGACGCTGTCGCCGATCAGCAGGAGGACGCCGCTGGCGAGGACGGTGACTCCGCCGCCGCACAGCACGAACCGCACGAAGGAGGCGAGGGCCGCGGTGCGCGAGGACGGGGACGCGATGGCCGCCCGGCCGGTGATCGCCGTGCTGGCGGCCATGGTCAACTCCTGTGTCGGTGACGGCCGCTGAGGGCGCCCGTCGTCGTGTCACCGACTCTTCCGCACGGCCGCGCGCGGGCCCATCAGGTGTGTCCCCCATTGCGTGTGGGGGCTACCCCCACCCCTCCTCAGGGACGCGCCCCCCACATCCCCGAGGGTCCCGATCATTAGAAGAAGATGAACGTACTTATCCATGGTTTACAAGGCGGGTGGCGCACATCACCCTTGCTTTGCGCGGCGCAATGCCTCTTTTGTCCAGATGTGAGCTATATGCGCGTTTGACCATGCCTGGCACTGCGTGCCAGAGTCTTCTCAACGGCCCGCACCGACCCGCGCTCGGCCGTTCCACAGACGCCGCGAACCACACCCCCCTTGCTTCGCGGCGGTTCGAAGAGGCCCTTGCGCAGTCGTTACCACGACGCGAAGGGCCTCTTCACAATATCCGGGCCTGTCACGGCGGTACGGCCCCGACGCCCCCGCACGACGGCCCCGACGCCCGCGCCGGGCGCGAACTACCGCTCCGGGAACCGCAGTTCGAACCATGTCGTCTTGCCGCGCGGCTGGAGGTCGACGCCCCAGCGATCGGAGAGTTTGTCCACCAGGAACAGGCCCCGGCCGCTGGCGTCCAGGCCGCGGACCGGCAGCAGACAGGGCAGCGCCCGCGAGGGGTCCCGCACCTCGACCCTGACCCAGCCCCGGCGCCAGTGCATCCGCAGCCCGAACGTCCGCGCCCCGGTGTGCCGTACGGCGTTGCCCACGAGTTCGGAGACGAGCAGTTCCACGGTGTCGGCGAACTGCGGGAGGCCCCAGACCCGTACCACGGAGAGCGCCAGGCGCCGGGCGGTGGAGGCGGATTCAGGACGGGAGGTCAGATGGACCTCCTGGACGGACGGGTCGCCGTACAGATCGAGGGCCTTGGCCGCCGTGTCGTCGGTGAGAACGGGAACCGCACCCGCGGCGGTGTCCACCCGCTGCGGCTGCTCAGATGCTCCCCGGCCCGCCATGACTTCATGATGGCTGCAATTGCAGCGCTCCGAGGGGTAACCGGAGGAATTCGTCCGACGGAGTACGCCGCCCCACACCTGTGACTAGGCATATGCCCTGGGCACAGAACACCCCTCAACGGCCCTGCTGATCAGTGGAGTTGACATATGCAACCATCACAGCGGATGGTGGCGGCCTCCCATTCCTTAAGGCTGGCATAAGGTTGCCTTAAGGTGAGCCGCGCACCCTGCGTCACCTCTGACGCGCTGTCAGCCGAGCACCCGTTCGACGCTCAGCCGCATGTGCGTCGGATCGCCGTCCCCGGCTGACCACGCGTCAGCATCCGCGGGCTCAGCGGAAGGTGGCCTTCCCCGGTCCGTCCTCGACGAAGCTGCGCATCCCCGTCTCGCGGTCCGCCGTGGCGAACAGCCCCGCGAACAAGGTGCGTTCGATCGTCAGCCCGGTCTCCAGATCCGTTTCGAGACCCGCGTCGACGGCCTCCTTCGCGGCCCGCAGCGCGTACGCGGGACCGCGCGCCAGCCGCTCCGCCCAGGCCCGCGCCCGCGCGTACACCTCGTCGGCCGGGACGACCTCGTCCACCAGCCCCAGCGACAGCGCCTCCCGCGCCGTCACCATCCGGCCGGTGAAGATCAGGTCCTTGGCGCGCGAGGGACCGACCAGCCGGGACAGCCGCTGGGTGCCGCCCGCGCCCGGGATCAGACCGAGCAGGATCTCCGGCTGTCCGAGCTTCGCGTTCTCGCCCGCGATCCGGTAGTCGGCACACAGTGCCAGCTCGCAGCCGCCGCCGAGCGCGTAACCGGTCACGGCCGCCACCACCGGCTTCGGGATCCGCGCCACCGCCGTGAAGGACTCCTGGAGCGCCCGCGAGCGGTCGACCATGTCCTCGTACGACATGGCCTGCATCTCCTTGATGTCCGCGCCCGCCGCGAACACCTTCTCCCCGCCCCACACCACCACGGCCCGTACCTCGGGACGCCGCGCCGCCTCCTCGGCGACCTCCTTGAGCCGGTCCTGCGTGCCGAAGTCCAGGGCGTTCATGGGCGGCCGGTCGAGCCGGACGGTGCCGACGCCTTCGTCGACTTCAAAGGTCACAGTCATACGGGCGAGCGTACGACGGACGGCCCGCCCCAGGTCAGGGGCGGGCCGTCGCGGCTCACGTGCGGTGCCTCACACGGGCGGAAACCCGATGCGGAACCCGGTCAGGACGTCCACTCGCTCCAGGGGAGGTTCCAGCCGTTGAGGCCGTTGTACCACTGGACCGTCTTGTCCTTGGAGTTCTGCACCTGCACCACGTCACCGATGATCGACTGGTTGTAGAACCAGGCCGCGGGGGTGCTCGCGTCACCCGCCCCGCGCACGTCGTGCAGACCCACGCAGCCGTGGCTGGTGTTGCTGTTGCCGAAGACCGAGGTCGCGGCCCAGTAGTTGCCGTGGATGAAGGTGCCCGAGGTGGTCAGCCGCATGGCGTGCGGCACGTCCTTGATGTCGTACTCACCGCCGAAGCCGACCGTGTCGCCGTTCATCCGGGTGGTCACGTACTTCTCGGAGATGACCATCTTGCCGTTGTACGTGGTGTGGTCCGGCGCGCCCGAGGAGATCGGGATGGTGCGCAGCACCTTGTTGTCGCGGTAGACGGTCATGGTGTGCTTGGCCGCGTCCACGATGCTCACCTGGCGGCGGCCGACGGTGAAGTGGACTTCCTTGTGCTGCTTGCCGTAGACGCCGGGGGCGCCCTCGACACCGTTGAGGTTGAGGCTCAGCGTGACCTTCGTACCGGCCGCCCAGTACTCCTGCGGGCGGATGTAGAGCTGCTGGTCGCCGTACCAGTGCGCGGCGACCGGGACCGACGGGCTCGCGGTGACCTTGACGCCTTCCTCGACGGCCTTCTTGTTCGTGATCGGCCGGTTGAAGTTGAGGAAGACCTCCATGCCGACGCCGACGGTCGAACCGTCCTCCGGCGTGTAGTAACCGACGAAGGTGTTCTTCGGGGTGACCGTGGTGAAGCTGGAGTGCTTGTCGGACTCACGTCCCGCGTCGTCCTTGGCGACCGCGTCCACCGAGTACTGCGTGGACGTGTCCAGGTGCCCGGCCGGCACCCATCCGGCGCCGTCGGCGGAGATCGCGCCCTCCACCTCCGTGCCCTTGTCGTCCTTCACGACGACCGACGAGAGCTTGCCGCCCTGCGCCGTGACCTTCAGCGTCCCCGTGGTCGACACCTCGGTCGAGCCGTCCTTCGGCAGGATCGTCACGACGGCGGTCGAGGCGACCGTGTCCGACGCGTTCGCCTTGCCGTTCGAGGCCGACGTGGAGCCGTTCCCACTGCCGGACTTGCCGCCGCCACCGCCGCCACCGCACGCGGTGACCATCAGCAGCAACGCTCCGAGCGCCAGCACCAGAACGTTTCTCCTGATACCCGGCGCAGCCAATATCGGCTTCAACTCTTGCTCTCCCCTACCGCCCGGAACACCTGAACTCCCCTGGTCAGCGCAAGACAATCACACGGAACAAGCGCGAGTGCTCACGAGATTGTCACCGTTCCGTCCCAGATGGCTGTGGACCAGGGCCGGTCGGGGGTGTAGTGGGGGTGCGGCGGACGGCGAGCCCGCGTGCGCGGACGGGGCGGCGGACTGGGGAGCCCGCGTATGCGGGACGGACGGGGCCGCCGCTACAGCGCGGAACCCGCCTGCCACTGGGCCCAGCTGAGATTCCAGCCGCCCATCCCGTTGTCGGCGGCGACCGTGCGGTCATGGGAGTTGGTCACGCGGATCGGGTCGCCGACCAGAGAGTGGTCGAAGAACCAGCCCGCCGGGCTGGTGGCGCTGCCGCCCTTGACGTCGCGCAGCCCGATGCAGCCGTGGCTGACGTTGGTGGTGCCGAAGACCCCGGCGGGCGACCAGTAGTTGCCGTGCACGAAGGTGCCGGAGTTGGTCAGCCGCATCGCGTGCGGGACGTCCGGGATGTCGTATTCGCCGCCGAAGCCGACCGTCTGGCCGTTCATGCGCGTGACGGCGTGCTTCTCGGCGATGACCATCACGCCGTCGTACGTGGTGTGCTGGGGCGCGCCGGTCGAGGCGGGGAGGGTGCGCACGACCGCGCCGCCGCGCCGGACGACCAGAGTGTGCGCCACCGCGTCCACGGTGCTGCGCTGGTCGCGGCCGATGGTGAACCGCACGTCCTTGGACTGGGTGCCGTAGACGCCGGGCGCGCCCTGGACGTCGCGCAGCCGCAGGTGGAGGGTGACGCGGGTGCCGGCCTTCCAGTAGTCGGCGGGGCGCAGGTCGAGCCGCTGGCCGCCGAACCAGTGGCCGGTGACGGTGACGGCGGGTACGGACGTGACCGTGATGGCGCGTTCGACGGCGGCGCGGTCGGTGACCGGGCGGTTGAACCTCAGCGAGACGATCATGCCGACGCCGACGGTCGAGCCGTTCTCCGGGGTGAAGAAGCCGATGAAGGTGTGCTGCGGCACGAGGGTGGTGAAGTCGGCGTGCTTGGCGGCCGGGCGGCCCTGCTCGTCGACCGCGTAGGCGTCGACGGTGTAGCGGGTGGCCAGCGCGAGGCGTCCGGTGGGCTGCCAGCCGCTGCCGTCGGCGGCGAGGGTGCCGGGCACGGCGGTGCCGTCCGCGCTCTTGGCGGTGACCCCGGTGAGCCTGCCCTGGCCGACGGTGACGCGCAGCGTCCCGCTGGCGGGTACGTCCTTCGCGCCGTCGCCGGGCGATACGGTGATGGCCGCCTGCGAGACGTCCGGTACGGCGGTCGAGGTGTCGGTCGACGTGGCGCTCGGCGCCCGGTCGTCACCCCCGCCCGTCCCGCCGGACCCGCCGGACCCGCCCGGTCCCCCGCAGCCCGCGATCAGCGTCGCACCCAGTACCACTCCCGCACCCGCGCGCAGCACGCGCCTCACCGCTGTCTTCACGCACCGTCAACGAGGCGACCGCCGCCGGGGAAACGCGCTGTCCGCCGGCACGTGCACCGATCAACCGTGTGACTCCGTACCCCCCGGTGGGAATGAATGGAGCAGCGGGTGCGGGGAAACGGCCGTCGACGCGGGGAGGGACACCCGGCGTACGGTACGGACCCGGCCCGCCCTGCCGGCACAGCGCACCTGGTCACAGCTCGGTCCTTCGGAGCCGCGGGAGGCATACACGTGTCAGAGACACGCGAACACGGCGTCGTGGGACGCCCGGAGGGTCTTCCGCTGCCCGCAGGCGATCCGGGGGTGGCGACCGTACCGCCGCCGTCGCCGGTGCCGGGCCCGGCCGTACCGCGGGACCCGTCTGTCGTACTCGCCCCGGCCGTACCGCGGAATCCGCCGGTGGCTTCCGTATCGCTGCCGTCCGGTGCGTCGGACCGGCGGGTGGCGCCGCGGCTCGCGACCGTGTGGCCCGGCTCGGCGCAGCCGCTCGGCGCGCGTTTCCACGCCGGTCCCGGCGGGCGCGCGGGCACCAACTTCGCGCTGTGGGCGGGCGGGGCGGAGTCCGTCGAGGTGTGCCTGTTCGACGCGGACGGCACCGAGACGCGGGCGCCGCTGACCGAGCTGACCCATGAGATATGGCACGGCTTCGTACCGGACGCGCTGCCGGGCCAGCGGTACGGCTACCGGGTCGGCGGTCGCTGGGACCCGTGGACCGGCGCCCGCTGGAATCCGGCGAAGCTGCTGCTCGACCCGTACGCGCGGGCGGTGGACGGCGACTTCACGCTGGTCCCCGAGGTGTACGGGCACGTGCGCGACTGGCCCGAGCGGCAGGTCGCCGACACCGTGCGCGACAACCGCGACTCGGCGCCGTACGTCCCCAAGGGCGTCGTGGTCGACGATGACGACGACTGGGAGGACGACCACCGGCCGAAGACGCCCTGGTCGGACTCGGTGATCTACGAGTTGCACGTGCGCGGTTTCACCCGGGCGCACCCGGACATTCCGCCGGAGCTGCGCGGTACGTACGCCGGTCTCGCGCACCCGGCGGCCATCGCCCATCTGACCCGGCTCGGGGTGACCGCCGTCGAGCTGCTGCCGGTGCACCACTTCGCGCACGAGGAGCACCTGGAGCGCAAGGGGCTGCGCAACTACTGGGGTTACAACTCTATCGGCTACTTCGCGCCGCATGCCGCGTACAGCGCGAGCGGCACGCGCGGCGAACAGGTCGGCGAGTTCAAGCGGATGGTGCGGGCGCTGCACGCGGCGGGCATCGAGGTGATCCTCGACGTGGTCTACAACCACACCGCCGAGGGCGGCGAGGGCGGCCCCACGCTGTCGCTGCGCGGTATCGACAACCGCGGTTACTACCGCCTCCAGCAGGACGCGCGGCGCTACGCCGACTACACCGGCTGCGGCAACACCCTCAGCGTCGTCCAGCCGCACGTGCTGCGGCTGATCACCGACAGCCTGCGCTACTGGGTGACCGAAATGGGCGTGGACGGCTTCCGGTTCGACCTGGCGGCGGCGCTGGCCCGCTCGACGCACGACGTGGACATGCTCTCCCCCTTCCTCACGGTGATCGCCCAGGACCCGGTGCTGCGCCGGGTCAAACTGATCGCCGAGCCGTGGGACGTGGGCTCCGGCGGCTACCAGGTGGGCGCCTTCCCGCCGCTGTGGACGGAGTGGAACGACCGGTTCCGCGACACCGTACGGGACTTCTGGCGGGGCGCGGCCGGGGACGTACGCGATCTGGCGTACCGGCTGTCCGGGTCGAGCGACCTGTACGACTGGGGCGGGCGGCGGCCGTACGCCTCGGTCAACTTCGTCACCGCGCACGACGGTTTCACCCTGCGCGACCTGGTGAGCTACGAGCGCAAGCACAACGAGGCCAACGGCGAGGACGGGCGGGACGGCACCGACGGCAACCGGTCGTGGAACTGCGGCGCCGAGGGGCCGACCGACGACCCCGGCATCAGCGCGCTGCGCCGCCGCCAGATCCGCAACCTGCTCTCCACACTGCTGCTGTCCACCGGGGTGCCGATGCTGGTCGCGGGCGACGAGATGGGGCGGACGCAGGGCGGCAACAACAACGCGTACTGCCAGGACAACGAGGTGAGCTGGATCGACTGGTCGCTGGCGGACGATCCGGCCTGGCGGTCGCTGTCCGATCTCGCGGCGCGGCTGATCGCCCTGCGCCGGGCCCATCCGGTGCTGCGGCGCGGCGGCTTCTTCTCCGGGCTCGCGCAGGCGCCGGAGGGGCTGCGCGATCTGGCCTGGTTCGGGCCGCGCGGCGAGGAGATGACGGACGAGGACTGGTTCGCGCCGGGCTCGACGCTGGGGATGTTCCTGTCGGGGCAGGAGATTCCGCAGCGGAACGCGCGGGGGGAGGCGGTCGTGGACGACAGCTTCCTGCTGATCGCGCACGCGGGGTCGCGGCCCGCCGCTTTCACGCTGCCGGGGGCGCCGTGGGCGGCGGCGTACGAACTGCTCGTCGACACCGCCCTGGAGGAGCAGACGGCGGCGCCGGAGGGGGCGCGTGCGGCGGCTGGTTCCGAGGTGGCGGTGGTGGAGAGGTCCGTACGGCTGTACCGGGCGTGCGGCGGCGGGGAGGGGCGGGAAGAACTGCTCAGCGGGTGAGTTCGGTCACCGGAGCGGGCGGGCGGCGGGGGGTGCCTCGGGGTTGCGGGGGCCGGGGTGGGGGGTGGCGGGGGCCGGTGGGTTGACCGGTGGGTTGACCGGTGCGGGGGATGGCGTGGACCGGTGCGTTGACTGGTGCGTGGACCGGCGCGGGGGATGGCGTGGACCGGCGCGGGGGATGGCGTGGACCGGTGTGGACCGGTGTGGACGACACCGAATGGTCCAGTCCACTATGTCCTGGTGACCTCTTCCGCGCCCAGCCCCGACCGCGCCGGGGCCGATGCCGCCGAGCCGCTTTCGCAGCCGAATCTCATGCCGTTGTCCGACGCCGCGGTGGACCTCCCGCGCACGTCCCCGCTTCCTGGCAAGGAGCGGCTGTGGTCGGCGAATTTCCGGTTCTACTTCACCGCCCGCTCCGTCGCCATGCTCGGCGACACGATGCTGCCGGTCGCGTTGTCCGCGGGCCTGATCCAGTACGGCTACTCGGCCGGTGACATCGGCCTGGTGATGGCCGCGTCCACCGCGTGCTTCGCCGGATTCGTCATCTTCGGCGGGGTCTTCGCGGACCGCTTCAACGCGCGGCGGCTGATGATCGGCGCCGATCTCGTACGCGTCGGCACGCAGTCCACCGCGGCGGTGCTCTTCCTCACCCACCACATCACGCTGTGGGAGATGGCGCTGATCGCCGTCGTCAACGGCACGGCGGCGGCCATGTTCCAGCCGGGCGTGGCCAGTACGGTCGTCCGGGTCGCCACCGATGTGCAGGGCGCCAACGGTGTGACCCGTACCGCCGAGTCCGTCGCGGGGCTGGCCGGGCCCGCGGTCGCCGGTGTCCTGGTCGGCTTCACCTCACCGGGCGTCGTCTTCGCCGTCCACGCGTCCACGTATCTGGTCAGCGCGCTGTGTCTGATCGCGCTGCGGCTGCGACCGCTTCCGGCGAAGACGGGTGCCGGGACGGGGTCGGGGACGGGCACCGGCTCGGGCACTGGCACTGGCACTGGCACGTTCAAGGCCGATCTCGCGGAGGGCTGGCGGGAGTTCCGTGCGCGCACCTGGATGTGGGGGGTGATCGTGATCTGGATGGGCTACATGATCTTTGTCTTCGGCCCCTACATACCGCTCGCCGCCGGTCAGATCATCCCCGAGCACGGCGCGGGCGCCTACGGCCTCGTCAACTCCGCCCTCGGCGGCGGCACCGCGGTCGGCGCGCTGATCGCCATGCGCGTACGCGCGGACCGCCCCTTGCGCGCGGGCTCCATCGCCCTCTTCGGCACCGCCCTGATGCCCGCCTCGGTCGGCTTCGACCTCCCGGTCCCCGCCATCGCCGCCTGCGTCTTCGGCTCCGGCATCTGCTGGGCCTACTGGGGCGTCAACTGGGCCACCAGCGTCCAGACCCAGGTCCCCGGCGAGATCCTCAACCGCATCCACGCCTACGAGGTCGCCGGCTCCATCGCCATGATGCCCGTCGGCCAGTCCCTCGCCGGCCCCGCCTCCGCCGCCTTCGGCGCCCGCCACGTCCTCCAGACCGGCGCCGTGGTCACCCTCATCGTCTGCACCCTCCTCCTCTCCGTCCCCGCCATCCGCAACCTCCGCCGAGTCCCAACGACGTAGGGCCTGTGAGCCCCGGCCATCCACGCTCCCGCATCTCACCACCCGCCCCAACGGGCAATTCCGTTGCCCCGGACCGCCGGGCCGGTGAGGGGGCGCCCGCGCAGTTCCGGCGCTCAACGTCGCCGAGCGCACCCGTTCCTCATGGAAGCGTCCTACCTCACCGGCGCACGACCACGGTGCTCGCGGCGGTGTCAAAGGTGCTCTGGTGGTACGGCCGGTCCTGGACGAGGTGAGCGAGGCGGACAAGGACGGTGATCACATTGATCACCGGGATCAGCCAGCACACGGCCGCCACGAACCGGGCCCGCTTGAAAGCCTCCTGCCACGTCGCCCGCTCGTGACCGCGCCAGACGCGGGCGACCCGCAGGCCGGTGACGAGCAGGCCCGGCGTGCCACCCCACAGCGCGACGAAGACGGTGCCGTACAGCGTGAGCCAGACGAAGCCGCCGAGCCACAGCCCGAGCAGGTCCCAGTAGCCGCCACCGTCCGGCGCGACCGCGTTCTGCAACGCGGTGCCGCCCATCAGCGGTACCGCCAGGCTCGCCCCGGCCACAACGAGGTCGATCAGCGCGGCGAGGAACCGCCGCCCTGCTGGGGCGAGTTCGATGACCACCGCGCCACCGACCACGGGCAGCGTCCCCTCGACGCCCGCCTGGACGTACGCGGTGTCCGACCCGGTCGGCCGCACCCCGTTCAGCGGGTCCCGCTCTCGTGCCGCACCGCCGGCCGACGGAGGCACCCGCACCTGCGTCACACCGCCGCCCCCAACGCGTACCGCACCGTCTCCACGTCATCGGTGGGCACGGCCAGGTCGTACGACCCGTCTCCGGTCGTCAACTTGAACCGCCGAAACTTGAACGCCCCCGGCACGCGTTCCCCCTCCCCCACAAGCTTCACCGGCCCGGCGAGCTCCACCTGTTGCCGACTCCGCCGGTCCTCCCACACGAGCGGTCCGCTAGCGGTGAGCAACACCCAACCCTGCCGCGACCGGCCCGTATTCGCCCCGCCCGCGCCGATCGTCTTCGTGAACCCGGCGACCTTCAGCGTCATCCCGGCATCGAGATCGGCCCGATCCCCCTCAGCCGACCGCCGCCGCACCCAAGCCCAGCGCAACAGCACATCCGCCGTAGTCCGCGTCCCCGCAGCCCGCCGCACGTTCTTCCCCATCCCGCGTCCCCACCCCAGATGTTGTTCAAGTGGACATGAGTTGTCCAGGGGGTGATCTTGGCGGCCGTCAGGTCATGGTGGAGTAATAAAATCCCCAAGGATTCACAAGATTCAGAGCAACGGACAGCTAAGGGGAGCGTCGCCTCCCAGCGCGAAGAGGTCCGGCCCCGTAGACCCAAGGGCACACACCTCGCACGGGCATCAGCGCTGGCATGAAGGTATTTGCGGCCAACCGGAGGTGAGGGACGGTGACCCCTCGCTCGGTCCTGCGCTACAAGACCTGGACGATGCAACCCGACCGCCAACCGGACGCGGCGCCAGCCCGGTACACAGTGCAGTGCGCCCTGGACGGAGAAACCTCACCGACGAGCGAGGACTTCGCCGAACCGCGCTCACCACCGAACTCCCGTCCCTGCCGGGCACGGCCGACCGAGGCTCGCCCCGCACCCGTCAGCCCTGACGGGGACGGAACCTCACGTGCGTGCCGTACCCGTCGGGTTCTGGCATCAGCCGCAGAAAGTCAGCCACGACGCTGGGCGTGCCGACCGTCGTGGCTGACACATGCGTCTCGCTCGCCCCCGCACCGGCATCAGCCCCGTTAGCTCCATCGCCAACGGCCCCAGCCAGGGAGCAAGCATGGTCGTTCGGGACAGCGGGCAGGCCCAGTTCCGGCTGGCGCGTGGTCAGTGAAGACGCTTCTCAAGAAGAACGAACAGCAGCGGGACACGGAGCACAGGACCGTAGGGACAGCCTGGCAGGACAGCGGACTCGTCTTCACCACCTCTACCGGCAGGCCTCACGACCCGGCCAACCTCACCCACCGCTTCCGCGCCTTCCTCGACCGGGCCGGACTCCGACGCATCCGCTTGAACCCATCACGACCGAACTGACCTTCGCATGAGACGCACATATTGATCGGCGCCCCAGTCCGAGGCCTTACGGCAGTAGTGAATACAATTTTTGACGGATCGCCGCCGAGTTGATTGACAGCGCAGGTCTCAGCACAGACACCTTTCGACGATGTGCCTGCGGCATACTGCCCGGCCTCCGTATTAAAGCCACCTGTAACAGTTTCCGGCCTCTTGCGATTGGAGAGCTGGGCCATTTCTCCGGCATATTTATCTCGAAGCCCTTCTGCCTTCGACATGAGTTCATCGGGGCCCAGACCCGCCCCGTCACGGGGACCCGTTCCACAATTGTGAACCAGGACCGGCACCGTGGCCGCCAGCACATAGTACGTGTGACACTCCACCCTGCTCTAAGTTCGTTTTGGCAGGTGGGCGGGGCTCTGGCGGTCCGTCAGGGTTCCTTGTTGTGCGCCGATGTGCGTGGTTGTTGCTGGCACTACTGCCGTCAGTGGTCTAGACCTGTATGGCTACTTGAGATGTTCAGTGAGGTCGTCCACGGTCCAGTCGGCCTGGCGGAGGAGGGGGCCCCGACGGCAACACCCACCCCCGCTCTCGTACGCCAACGCCGCCGTACTCACCGATGCCATCCGCACCGCCGCACCGTGCGCCCGCATCTCCGTCGACTCCGCGGTCGGGGAACGCGACCTCGCCTGGGGCCAGCAGCTCGACGTACGCGAGATCGCCGCCTTCGGCACCGACAGCGAACTCACCGACCAGGCGGTCGCCGCCTACGTGGCCAAGTACGCCGCCAAGTCCGCCGACGCCTCCGGCACCCTCGACCACGCCCTGTTCTGCCGCCCCTGCCACGGACGCGGCGCCACCGTGCTGCCCCACGGGAGCCCGCTCCCCTGCACCGCGTGCGACGGCACCGGCCAGGCCCGGTCACTGCCCCGGCTCGCCGTTGCCCGCCACGTCCGGCAGATGATCCGTACCTGCTGGGAACTGGGCTGCCTGCCGGAGTTCGCCGATCTCAAGCTCTGGAAGTGGGCGCACATGCTCGGCTTCCGGGGCCACTTCTCCACCAAATCCCGCCGGTACTCCTTCACGCTCGGCGCGCTGCGCGACGCCCGCCGCACGTGGCGCACCGAACAGGCCCGCGCCCACGCCGGCCTACCCGAACCCGACCCGACGACCACTCTCGTCATCGGCCACTGGAACTACCTCGGCTCGGGCTACAGCCCCGGCGCCGCACTCCTCGCCGCCCACGTATGGCACAGCAAGGAACTGGAACGGCAGTTCTCGGCCGAAGGGGGCTCTTGATGGCCTCACGCCCGCTCGCCGTCCTCCACACAGAGGGGGCGCCGGTGCTGGAACTGCTCACGGTCCCCCAGGTCATGGCCCGCCTCCAGCTCGGCCGCTCCGCCGTCTACGACCTGCTCCGCACCGGCCAGCTCGCCTCGATCACCCTCGGCCGTGCCCGCCGCATCCCCACCCACGCCCTCACCGACTTCATCCGCACCCGACTCGAACAGGAAGCCGCCGCCTGATGACCACGCCGCGCCCCGCCTCATCCCGCCGCACTCGCTCCCGCGCCAACGGCGACGGAACCGTCTACCAGCGCAAGGACAGCCGTTGGGAAGCCGCCGGATACATCCTCGCCCCCGGCAACACCCGAAAGCGCGTCCGCGTCTACGGCACCACCCGCAAGGACGCCCTGGCCAAGCTCACCGAGAGGATCGCCGCCAGCAATCGCGGCCTCCCCGTCCCCTCCGCGCAGGGCAGCGTGGCCGCGTACCTGACGTACTGGCTGGAGGCCATCGCCGTTCACCAGCTGCGCGAGAACACCCACACCCGCTACACCGCCTGCGTCAACCGATACCTCGTCCCCGGACTGGGCAAGAAGAAGCTCGCCAAGCTCTCTGCCAAGGACGTCCGTACCTGGCTCAACCAGCTCCGCACCACCTGCCAGTGCTGCGCGCACGGCATCGATGCGGGCCGTGATGAGCCCCGTTGCTGCGGCGTCGGATCGTGCTGCCACAAGCCGCTCTCCCCGCTGACGCTCACCTACATCCATTCCGTCCTCAAGTCCGCCCTGGAGCACGCCGTCCGGGAGGAAGAGATCCCGCGCAACGTCGCCCGCAACGTCCGCACCGGCACCCCACGGCCCCGACGCTTCGAACCCCTCACCGCTGACGAAGCCCGCCACCTCCTCACCGCAGCACGCGGACACCGGCTGCACGCGCTGTTCGAACTCGCCCTCCACACCGGACTCCGCAAGGGCGAACTCCTGGGCCTCCGCTGGGAAGACCTCGACCTCAACGCGGGCACCGCCGCAATCCGCCGAACACTGCAACGCACCACCGCAGGCGGGCTCACCACGCTGCCCACCAAGACCCGTGCCTCCGAGCGCCGCATCGCCCTCCCCACCCGCTGCCTCCACTCGCTGAAGCACCACCACGAGCAGCAACAGCGCGAACGGGAAGCCGCAGGCCCCATGTGGCAGGACAGCGGGCACGTGTTCGCCACCGCGCAGGGCAGAGCGATCGACCCAACCAACCTCACCCGAACCTTCACCACTCTCCTCCGCAAGGCCGGCCTCCGCCGCATCCGCTTCCACGACCTCAGACACTCCACGGCCACCCTGCTCCTGGAACAGGGCGTCGAACTCGTCGTCATCAAGGAACTCCTCGGCCACGCCCACATCGGCGTCACCGCCACCGTCTACGCCCACGTCCGGCTCCACCTCCAGCGCGACGCCATCGACACTCTCAGCACCGCCCTTGACGGCCCTGCCAATGACGAGTCGACCCGCGACGACGGCGACGACCCGCCGCTGTGCGGAGCCACCGTCCGCTGACGTTGCCGTCAACTACTGCCGTCACCGCATGCAGAAGCCCCGCCAGGGCGCACCTGGCGGGGCCTCATTTTTGCCGACGCTAACGGATCTTCTTCTTACCCGTAAGCCTCAGCTCCTGTCACTCCGCAAAAACCGAATTAAGCCAGACCGACACCAGATTACCGTTGTCGACGCCCAAGACAGTTCCGCTAGCGATTTGGACGAACTTAGCATCGGCGGCATCGTTCAGACGAATGGCGACCCACCCGGAGGAAGGATCGTACGAAACCCGCCACCTGTCTCCAGGAACCTCGAAAGAAACCCCAGGCTTGAAAGAGTGGTCCGACGAGATGAATACCCGCCCGGGCTTGAACTGTGGAGCAGTCAACTCGGCCACCACACCCCGCACGTTCGGGAAGTATCCCCAGGCGAACAGGACTTCCTGGGACTCAATATCGACCTCAAGTTGGAGCGTGCCGATCAGCACACTCGCAACCCCTTCCGAGCCGAGCCTCTCGCTCAACGACTCCCCGCTCTGCGCACTGAAGGAGAATCCGTACTCGGACTCGTCGTAGGTGAGGACACCCTCAAGAGGAGATCCGTCTTGGATGGAGAATTTCATTTCGGGCTAGCCTTTTGTGCTCTTGAAGAGGAAGTGGACGATTCTGTTGGAATTTGCGTCGATGTTGAGTTCCCAGATCCCGTTGCTTCCGTTCATCGCTCCGGGCGTTCTCCACTCGACAACCCCAGGAGCGCCACGGGAATCCATCCTGGGCGCAGATCCCCCCATGATCCCCCGAAGGAGCATCCCGTTATTGCCGTTCATGTAAGGACGTGCCGCCTTACCGAAGTTCGGGGCATCGACGTCCCGAGTACCAGCAATGTCCCAGGTGTGATTTTCGACGGTCTTGGTCATCGAAATGTTCTCAACATCGATCTTCGACGCCAGATCCGAGACGTCACAGTTGCTGTTGTGAACGAGGATCGGCGTCTGACCAGCCAGCACATAGTACGTGTGGACGTTCGCAACCGTGAGGTTGTAGCGGTTGGCCGCGCCCGGGGTGGTGTGGACGGCGAGGACCGTGACGTGCTGGTTGCGGTCGGTGTTGAGAGCGTGGCCGGATTTCAGGTGGCCCGCGGGGACCCAGGTGTGGGTGGTGTCGTCCCAGAAGGGGTGCTTGGAGGTGGTGTGGATGGTGGCGGGCTTGGCACCGGGAGCCTGAACGGTGAGATCGACCAGGTCGTCGTCATGATTGACCCAGGTCGCGGTGACCGCGTGCGAGCCGTCGTTCTTGCCGCTGTCCGGATCCGCGGTCTTCACCTTGTCGCCCACGGCGATGTCATTGATGGGCTTGGACTTGCCGCTGTCCAAGAGCACGGGAGTGGCAGGGGAGAAGCTGAGCTTGCACCCCGCACCGGACTTCGGCGCCGCGTCGGCCGCCCTGGTACCGCCGGAGGCCGAACCCGACCCCGCCTTGCTCGTGGCCGCGGATGCCGCGGAGTCCGCTCCAGCCGAGGCCGCGGCGTCCTCCTTCGCGAACACCTCAGTGGTTTTGGCCACGGTCGCGGCAGCCACGCTGGCTACCGCCACTTCTGCCGCGATGGTCGCACCACCAGCCACGGCAGCACTTGTCGCGCCGCTTACCACGGCGGCCGTCACCCCGAATTCGGCACCCGCGGTGAACCCTTCGGCAGCGGCGAGAAGTACGCCGGCGCACGCACCGCCCGTGCCCACGACACAGGCGACGGCTCCCACCACGACGGCGGTCGCCACGACCGCGGCGATGACGGGGTGCTGTTCCACCACGTGCTTGACCTTGTGGACGGCGCTCTTGACACCGCACTTGACGTCCCAGAAGCCACAGTGCTTCTTCGTCTTGCCAGTGCCCTGCCCCGAGTACTGCTTGTCAGCGGCGGCGAGGTTCTTCTGGCACGAGTCGTCGCAGGCTCCGCCGCCGCCGACGTCGCCGTTCATCAGACCGGTGGGGTCGCTGCCGGTGACAGGGTTACTGGAGGCGTAGCTGTAGCCGTTGATCTGCTGGGGGTCGGTGAGTTCCAGGACGGGGTCGAGTGAGATGAAACGGCCGGTCGTGGGGTCGTAGTCACGCGCGCCGAGGTGCGTCAGGCCGGTGGTGTCGTCCTCGACGCCGCCGACGAAGCCGTGATCGCCGGACCAGGCGCTCGGAGCGGCGCCGCGCAGGTTGCCGAAGGGGTCGGTCCGGCGGTGGACGGCGGTCTGGGTGGTGGCGTCGATCTGGGTGGTGGCGGTGTTGTGGGCGTCGTTCAGCATCCACTGGAAGGAGCCGTCACTGCCGCGGGCGGCGACGGTCTGGCCGGCCCAGTCGTAGTAGCGGGTTCCCGTCGTGCTGGTGGTGCCCTTGGCGAGCTTCACCTCGGTGTCGCCGAGGTACAGCGTGGTGCCCGAGGAATCCCTGGACAGCAGCCGGTTGCCGTCGGCGTCGTACAGATAGGAGACAGAGGAGCCGTTGGAGTCGTCGGCCCGCGCCAGGTGGCCCTCGTCGTCCCACGTCAGGGACTCGGAAGCACCGTCCACCGTGCGGTTGGTGGTGTTGCCGCCGTTGTCGTAGCCGTAGGCGCTCTGCTTGTCCGGCTGCCCGGTCGCGGTCGTCTTCGAACTGGTCAGGGTGTGCGGCTGCGAGCCGTCCTCGGCTCCGTAGGCGTAGGTCGTCGTGGTGTCGGGGGCGCCGGTGGTGGTGCCGTGCTGGACGAGTTGCGTGCGGTTGCCCAGCACGTCATAGGTGTAGGACTGCCAGTACGGTGCCGGGCCGCCGAGGGCGCCAGTGGCCGGGTCGGACGAGCATCCGCTGGTGGCCGTCCACGCCTGGGTCAGCCGGTCGTGGCCGTCGTAGCGGTAGCACTGGGTGTCGGCGAGCGCGTCGCCTCTCGAGTCGACGACGGTCGGGTTGCCCGCGGCGTCGTAGGAGTAGTACGTGTCGTCGACGGGTGCGGTGTGCGTGTCGTCGGTGATCAACTGTCGATTGAGGCGGCCGGTGCCGTCCTCGTACGTGTTGGACTCCTGGACCCACTTGGCCGTGCCGTTGGACGCCTGACCGAGAGTGATCTGGGCTATCTGGCTGATCTTGGTGTACTGGGTGTTCTGCACATAGCCGCTGGCGCCGTTGAGGTTCTTCGGCATGCCCAGTTCGTTGTAGCCGTAGATCAGCGACTCCGCCGGTATGCCACCCGCCGCCGGGTCGGACGTGCTGTAGAGGGTGCCGTCCAGGTTGTAGCTGGCGCTCGCCACATAGTTGCCGGCCAGCTTCTCCTCACCGGTCGCGGACGGGATGACGGTACGGGTCAGGGTGGGTCGGTAGAGACTGTCGTACGAAGTGACCTGCGAGGTGTACGAGAGGGTCGCTCCCGTGACGGTGTCCTTGGCGAAGCGGGTGGAAGCGGACGGCTGGCCCTTCTGGATCGTGTCGTACGTCCACCTGGCGAGTTGGTTGTCGGCGCTCTGGTTCGCGACGGCGGAGTCGAACATCCCGGCCTTGCGGCCGAGTTCGTCGTATGTGTAACTGAGCGTCTTGCCGCGGCTGTCGGTTGTCGCGATCATCTGGTCCAGGTCGTTGTACGCGGTCCTGGTCAGCCCGGCGTCCGGGTCGGTGCTCGTGACCTGGCGACCCATCAGGTCGTAGCCGTACGTCCAGACGTTGTTGCCGTTGTCCGTGACCTTGACCAGTCGGCTCTTCGCGTCGTATCCGTAGTCGATCCAGGTGTACGGACCGCTGGCCGTTCCGTTGTCGTACTGACGCGTCTCGGTCGTACGGCCGAGGGTGTCCGTCAGCGTCGTCGTGACGACTCCGCCGTTGGGCGGTATGACGGTGGTGCGGTCACCGCCGTAAACGGTGCTGGTCGTCCACTTCTTCGTGCCCTTGGCGTAGAAGTCGGCGGCCGTGGGGCGGCCGGCTCCGTCGTACGTGGTCAGCGTCTGGGCGGGCTCGACCGAGGTGATGTTCACCAGGGTCCCGGAAGCGTCCGTGCCGTCGTTGTAGTCGGCGTCGTTCTCGACGGCCAGTCCGCGCGAGTCGTACTTGGTCTCGGAGATGACGCGCCCGCCACCGGGAGCCGGCGTCTGCGACTGACGCGGCCGCAGCATCGCGTCGTAGATGGCGTAGGTGTAGTCGTACGACGTGCCATCATTGCGGATCTTGCCGGTACGGACGTAGCTGGCCGCGGTCCGCGACAAGGCATAGGTGTAGGAGAGATTCGGCTGCTGGCCGGCGGACTTGACGCGGGTGGGGAGCCAGATCCCCGTGAGGCGGCCCAATGCGTCGTAGGCGTAGTCAGTGCGCTTCTTGTTGGGGTCGACGACGGCGGTGGCCACGGCGCGGGCCGGGTCGTACGTGGTGGTGGTCTCGTACAACTTGGCGTCCCGCGTCACTGTTCCGGTCAACGGGCCGCCGGTGGAGGGCGTGTACGAGGTATCGGTGACGTGCCCGCCTGCGTCCGTGACCGACAGGATCCGGCCCTGGGAGTCGTAGGTGCTGGTCGAGACGGTCTGGTAGGCGGGGGTGCTTCCGCTGTACGACGTGAGCCGCTGCGTCGAGGTCTCGTCGCCCTTGGTGGGCGCGGTGCCGTACGCCAGGTTGTCGTAGAGGGTACGTACGTCGGAGACCACGTCGTCGGGCCGGCTGGGAGTGGTGCCGCAGCTCACCGCGACCGTCTCGACGCGGACGGGTGCCGCTCGGAGCCATGCCGTGGTGTTGTCGGCGTACGTCGTGCGGGTGCACTGTTCGTCGCCGCTCACCGCGTCGTCGCCCAGGTCGTTCACCTGCGTGACTTCGCCGGTGTCCGGGTCGTACGTCGTGTTCACCGTCGTTGTACGTGGGCTGCCGCTGCTGCGGTCGGTGCGGTTGTGCACGGCGGAAGACCGCACGAAGTTCGCGGTGCGGGCTCCGTCCGTCGCCGTCTGGTGGATCCACTGGTCGGTGATGGTGCCGGAGACCTCGGCGGAACCGTTGTACGTGATCGACTCGCGGACGCTTCCGGCGAGTTGATCGGAGTCGGTGACCTGCGTCCCGGTGGAGTCGGTCACCTTGACGCTGCGGGTCGTACCGTCGGCCTTCTTGTCTCCGTCCATGCCCCGGAAGAAGGTGGAGACGGTCTTGCTCCGCGTCGACTGGGCGTTGCCCGTCGTGGTGGTGACACTGCCGTACCCGCGCCAGACCGACCAGGTCTTGCGCTTGTCGGGTCCCACCACGTCATCGCTGACATAGTGCCAGGCCGGGTCGCCGTTGTAGGTGTAGTCCGTCACCTTGAGCGGTGCGCCACCGGTCGGGTCTGATTCGTTGACCTGCTGGACGACGTATTTGTGGAAGTAGTCCAACTGTGGATTGGCCATCAACGGCGGCGTCCACCACACCGGGTAGCAGAGTTTCGTGTTGCTGTCCGGAGCGGACGGCATGTTGGAACCGACGACGCACTGCGGGTCGGAGTAGTTGACCGTGATGACAGATCCGGTCTCGGTGGTGATGGTGCGGACTCGCCACTTGATCAGCGCGGCGATGTCGTCATGCGTGGTGTCGACCCGGTTGGCAAGCTGAATGCCGCCGAACGTGACCGGTGGCATCGCCACCGCGGTGCCGTCCTTGCCGGTCCTGGTGATGGAGTTCAGCCACAGGCTGGCGGCCGTGCCGTCACCGGGGTCGGCGAAGGACTGGTCGAGCGTCCACGCGTCCACGTCACGGTAGGCGGGCGGCGTCAGGCTCGCGTCCCAGATCTTGGTGGTGACGCCGGTCAGGCGCCGACGGGAGAAGAACGTCGGCGAGGGCGTGGTCTTGCAGACCGTGCCGAGGTTGCAGATCTGGTCGAAAGGGACGTCCGGCCAGTCCTTGGCCGTGGTCGGGCTCAGCGTCCCGCAGGGCTCGGTGTCGGTCGGCAGGCAGCGCTCGCGCGTGGAGAAGACCACCTGGTCGGCAGCGGTCCCGAAGACCGTGGTGTCGGTGATGCCGTAGTCGATACGGGCCAGGTATCCGCCGCGGACGTAGGTCGTGCCGGTCGCGGTGGTCGTGCCGTTCTGGCCGTAGGCGTTGTTCTCCTTGGTGTACCAGTACGACATCGCGTTGTGATGCGTGTCCACGACGTAGTCCAGGTTCCAGCGCCACGCCTGGGTGCAG
Source organism: Streptomyces sp. NPDC093221 (assembly GCF_044753885.1). Classification (NCBI taxonomy): domain Bacteria; kingdom Bacillati; phylum Actinomycetota; class Actinomycetes; order Kitasatosporales; family Streptomycetaceae; genus Streptomyces; species Streptomyces sp. NPDC093221. Next base: position 311,010 of record NZ_JBIVOA010000002.1, read on the forward strand.
GAACTCGAGGCGAAGTCACTCCCATGGCACGGCTCGCCCGCGTCGTCGCCGTACACCGGGACGGTCCAGGCGGAGTTGGTCTCCGCCTTGCCGGTCGACCAGCCGGGGAGGTGGTTCATCCCGAAGACGTACTGGCTTCCGTCGGTGGTGGTGACGGTCCAGTACTCGCCGTCGTTGTCGCCGTTGACCGCGCCGGTCGAACGCACCACGCGTTCCCCGTCGTCCTGCTTCGGATGCCACTGCCCGGTGGTCTTGTCCTTGATCAGCGGCGTCGACTTGCCGTTGAGGACGAGCGTGGCGTTGTCGTTCGCCCAGCATTCGTCGTACTTCTTCGCCTGCCCGTCGTCGTCGCACGAGTCGTAGGAGCGCTCGATGTACGAGGTCGGCAGGTCGAAGCCCTCTCCGACCCATGAGGGCTGGTTGTTGGTCGACGGCAGTCGCCCGTCCACGCTCTGTGAGTCGTACGTGAGGGCCACGCTGGGTGCGGGTCCCCCGGCGGAGGGAGGTGCCTGCATCGCGTACGACCAACTGAAGTCGCCGCTGGACCCGCCCGCGTTCCATGAGCCGGAGGGCGCCAGGGAGGTAGCCGTGTACGCGCCCGCGCCGGACTTCGCGGTCGCCGTCGCGCCCAGCACGGTGACGGTGGACGAGGACGGCGCCGTGTTCGGCGACGACGAGGCGGCGGGCATCGAGACGGACAGAGTGCGCGCGGAGATGCTGTTGTGTGCCGCGAGCGGAGTACGTGTGCGGCATTCGGCCTTGTCCGGCGTGGTCAGCGCACACAGCGGAAGCTCGACCAGGGTCAGGCGGGAGCCGAAGTCGCCTCCGTAGGCGTCGGCGAAGCCGGAGTAGTCCAGCGACACCTGGGCGCCAACCGCTCCCGACGGGCGGGTGACGGACAGCAGGGCTCCGTCGACGCCCGCGGCGGTCGCGGCCGAGTGCGGTGCGACCTTCACCGTGGCAGTGCCGGATTCAGCACTGCCGGGCTTCACCGCCGTCCGCTTGAGCCGGACCGTGGCGTTGGCGTCAGTGGGCCATACGACCGGCTTCGCCGACCGGCGCGCGGCGGTCTTGGCCGCGTCGACCACCGGATCCTTCCGCGCCGCCGTCGAGGCGTGGAAGGGCACGGCGGTGCCGGGTTTCGACTCCGGTATCGACACCGTCCGGTGCCCGTGGTGTTCGTTCGCCCACACGGCCGGCGCCGTACCGAGTCCGGTGGCGGTCACCGCACCGACAACCGCGGCCACGACCCATAGCCGCCGCTGACGCCCATGCCTGTTCTTGGCCGTCCCCACCCCAATGCCGCGCATCACTGAACTCCGCTTCCCTCATCGGTACGAGATGGTGCATGGAGAGGTGGCGCGCACAGCGCGCGGTTCACTGGCCGGGGTCCGAAGCGCCGGTGTCACGCAACATCATGGCCATGATGTCGGCCGGCGCGGTGACGCCGGTCCACACGCGAACCCTGCTGATGAGGCCGGTGACGGCACCGCCGTAGGAGCCGTCGCTGTTGCGGCCCCTGCCGATGGAGAAATCGCCCTTGGCCTGCCACGGACCGGTGAACTCTGTTCCGTCGCCGATGGAGTTCAAGTTCTCGTCGGTTCCGGTCACGCCTTGAGGGACTCCGTTGACGAAGAGGTACATCTGGTGGTGAGCCCCGTCGTACATGCCGGTGAGCATCGTCCACTCACCCGGATCGACGAGGGACGCCGCCACCATGTCCTTAGGCGCTGTCGTCGTCGTGGCAGTCGTCGTATCGGCTGAAGTACGTCCGAAGGCCCACGCCCCCTGGGTCTGACCGGCGGCCTGCACGTACCACAGGCCCCAGGAATCACGCAGGGTCCCGGACTGTCCGGCGATCCGTACGGTGTGCGCCACCGAGGTGTTCGCCAGCGAATCCGTGTCCAGCCGTGCCCACGCGGAGATCGTGAAGTCGCCCTGCGAATCGACCGTCGCGCCGGACGACGTCACATTGGAGGTGGCGGCGCCGCTGAGCCGCAGCACATTGCCCATCGCGTCGTCGTACTGCCAGGTGGCACCCGCACCCAGTGTTCCGGTGTTCGCGTACGTGGTGGCGTCGGCGGCCGTCGTGCCCGACGTCTCGTTCAATTCCCAGTCCGCCACCAGCGCCGGACGTGCGGAGTCGGTCGGTCCGACAGCCATGGACTGGAGGTCGGCCACTTCCTCGTCGGCCAGGATGCGATTCCAGAAGGTGACCTCGTCGATCCGGCTGGAGGCGTAGTCGGAGTAGACACTGCCGATCTGGCTGCGACCGATCTGGAGCGGCCCAGTGGCTTTCCACGGTGTGGTGAAGGAGACGGGGCTGCCCTGGGGAACGCCGTTGACGAAGAGCTGGATCGTCTTCGCCTGCTCGTCGTACACACCCAACAGGTGCGTCAGCACGCCGGGAACCGGTGTCGCGGTGGACACCGACCGCACGATCGTGGGTGTCGCGGAGTCGTCGGTGTACCGGTTGAAGATCCATGCCTTGTACGAGGCGGAGTAGTACAGGGCGAACGAGGTTCCGTTCGTCCCGGTCTGCGAGACGAACACCGAGTTCTGCGTACCGGTCACCAGATCGGCCCAGGCGGCCACGGTGAACGAGTGCGAGGTGTCGAGACCGGTGCTCGGCGCTGTGGCGTACGCGGTGGAGCCGTTGGTGAACAGCGCCGTGCCGAGGCGGGCCCGGTTCGACCAGGTGGCGCCGCCACCGAGCGTCGCCGTGTGGCCGCCCGCGGAGTCGGCCGCGGTCGTGCCCGTGCCCTCGTCGAAGGACCAGGAGTCCACGGGAGGTGCGCCGGCGGCGACCTTGAAGTTGTAGGACCCGGAGCCCGAGAAGTTGCCCGCCGCGTCGACGGTCTCCACCTGGAGCGTGTTCACTCCGCGCACATCGGGGGTCAGGCGCACGGCGAAGGTCGAGGTAGGCGTCGCGAAGGTCTTCGTCACCAGCCGCCCGTTGTTCAACTGGTACCTGTACGTCAGTACATCAGTCGCTCCAGCCGTGATCAGGAAGTCGCCGGCTACCCCGACGCCTCCGTACTCGGCACAGTCCTTGGGCGCGGACGGAGTCGCGCACCCGAGATAGATCCCGCTCGGGGCGGTGGGGGTGATGGTCGGCGTCGGGGGCGCGGTCGTGTCGATCCTGAAGTAGCAGTACTTCGTCCACGGCGAGTACATGGAACCGGCGTGCCCTTGCCAGTTGTACTGGTACTCCGAACGTGCCTGGTAGCGGTAAGTGGAGTTGTTTTGGAGCGGCGGCACGGTCGGCACGGTCCAACTGCCCGCGGTGCCTGAGGCCGTCCACGTCGAAGGACTTCCCTTGGCGGCCAGGACACCGGCCGCGGTCTGCACGACGAAGTTGGGTCGCAGCGTCGCCTGCGATCCGTCCGACGACTTCGGAGCCGCCGACAGCCTCGGCGTCGCGGTGCGAATGATCGCCGGGTGTGCGGCGTCGGCGCAGCCCACACTCGGGTCGGCCATCCTCAGGCCCGTGGGCTCGGTGGGGGCGGAGACAAAGGTGACCGACAACGTCGGCTTGGTGTCCTTGGGCGACGCGAACTGCTTCCACGCGAGGGGATCGATCTCGCTGGCGCGCAGGCCAAGAGTGGTGGTCCCCTGCGACTGGCCCGCCGTGGCGGCTACCGCCTTGGTGGCGTCGAACTCCAGGTTGCCGCCGGGGCAGCCGGACGAGCTGCCCTTGGCCGCGGCGAAGGCGTCAACTTGCGCGTACCAGGTGGGCGGTTTGTTCCAGGTCGTCGATGACGAGATCGAGCTCGTCCGCCACAGTTGGATTTCCATGGGGGTGCAGTTGGCCGACCACACTTCTTCGGCGGTGAAGGTGGCTTCGAGGATGTTCTTGCCTGCCACCCCGTGCGTGTCGAACTGGTAGAGCGACCTGACCTTCTTGTTGTCGACGTAGGCCTCGTAGCCCACTCCGAGCGAGTGCGTCGTGTTCCAGAACGACGTTGAGGCCATGCTTCCGTTGGACCACAACGACGTCCATCCGGCCAGGTGGTTGGCGGTCGTCTGGGGGTCGAGCACCACCGGGTAGACAGTGTCGCTGTCGGACAGGAATCCCTGGTCCGGAGTCAGGGTCATCGCCGTCCCGTCGATCGAGACATCCATGACCGCGGTCTTGGACCCCGGCGCGGGGTCGTTCGTGGCGTCTGCCACGGCTGTTCCCGTGGACGCGACGCCACGCGACGCCTGCCGCGTCACCCCGGGCGTCTGCACAGGAGGTGCGCTGTCCCATTGCAGAGCCGTTCCGGTCGTGAACACCGGGCGTCCCGTGTCGTCTACCAGTGCCGCGCCGCCCGACGCCGACGCTCTCACCGTCAGGCCGCTCAGCGTGACGGGAAACCGGAGGGCCGCCAACTGCGGATTCTGCGCGGCGGCGCGCGACTTGACGACCACGTTCTCGGCGAATCCGTCCGCGACCGCGGAGACCACGAGATCCACGTCGGGCAGCACGGAGGCGTAAGTGGCCGTGGCCCCGGCCAGGGTCGGCGCCGGGAGCGTCCACGGAGCGGTGATGCCGTACGACTTGCCGTCCACCGTGACGGTCGCCAGCGGGCCGGTGCCGCCGCCGGAGAACGTCATGTCCACAGCCGCGGTCTTCGGGCGGACCGAATGGTCGGACCGGACCTCCAGCGTGGTGTCGAGGGGCACCCACGCGTTCCCCTGGCGAGCACGGACCGGCGTGGTGTCCGCGTCAAGCCTGAACGTGCCGTCCGGCTGAGCCGTGACCTTCTCGGTCGGCGTCGTCTCCGACACCACTTCGACCGGATTGCCCGATTCCATCGCCTGTTTGGACGCCGCCCCCTCCGGCGACAAGTCCTGTACCGATGAGTCCGACACCGTCGGCCTGCCGTCCGCAACCGCCGCGTGTCCGGCCATCGCGACCAGCGGCTGCACGCACAGTGCCACTGCGGCCAGCCACGCTCTGCGCGCATGCTGCCGCCTACCCCCCACAAACCCCATCTCGCGTCCCCACCCCAGATGTTGTTCAAGTGGACAAGAGTTGCCCGAGAGGTGATCCTGACGCGCCTTGAGTCATGGAGGGGCAATGGAATGACCAAGGGTTGCCATGGAAACTTTCATGAGACGGCAAAGTAGATCAGTTCCCTTCTCCACTCGGAGGGGCCCAAAACTCCTTGAGGACCGGAAAGTTCATGGCGGGAAGAGATCGGAGGGGCGTGGGCGCGGCGGAAAACGGGGTGAGCGGTGTCGGTGGTCGCGCCTAATGTCGGGAGGGATGTCTGCCACGACCACTGACCCCGCGCCCGCCGTCCGTTCGAGATCAGCGATTCGGTCGCTGCTGCGCCTTTGGCCTTATGTGCGGGCGGTGCGGGTGCGGTTGGGGGTGTCCGCGGTGGTGGGCGCGGGCGCGTCGTGCGTGGCGCTGCTGATTCCGCTGGTGCTGAAGTGGATGGTGGACGGGCCGGTCTCGGACCACGATCCGGCCGGGGTGTGGCTCGGCGGCGGGCTGATCCTGCTGCTCGGGCTGCTGGAGGCGCTGCTGTTCGGGATCAGGCGGTGGCTGGTGGCCCGGCCGCTGGCCGGGGTCGAGGCGGCGATGCGGGCGGATCTGTACCGGCATCTCCAGCGGCTGCCGGTGGAGTTCCACGACCGCTGGGCGTCGGGGCAGTTGCTCTCGCGGGCGACGATGGACCTCCAGATCCTGCGGATGTTCCTCGCCTTCCCGCTGGTCTTCCTGGTGGTCAACACCGTCACCGTGCTGATCGGCTTCGCGATCCTGTTCGCGCAGTCCTGGCTGCTCGGCCTGGTGCTGCTGGCACCCGCCGTGCCGCTGATGATCATGTGTTCCGTCTTCGAGACGCGGTACGCGCTGGCCGCCCGCCGCGCGCAGGACCAGGCGGGCGATCTGGCCACGCTGGTCGAGGAGTCGGTGCTGGGCATCCGGATCATCAAGGCGTTCGGCCGGCACCGCAGCCAGGCGCGGGCCTTCCGCGCGCAGACCTGGGGACTGTGGCGTACCGAGATGCGCAAGGCGCGGCTCCTCTCGGACATCTGGGCCGTGATCATGACGCTGCCCGAGGTGGCGATCGGCGCCGCGCTGGTGTGCGGTGTGCTCCAGGTCGCGGACGGCAAGCTGTCGGCGGGCACCCTGGTGGCGTTCCTGTCGACCGCGCTCGCGCTGCGCTGGCCGGTCGAGTCGATCGGCTTCCTGCTCGCGATGAGCAACGAGGCGGCCACCGCCGCCGACCGGTACTTCGAGGCGATGGACACCCCCGAACCCGACAGCAGCGGCAGGACCGCCAGGACCGGCAGGACCGGCAGCACCGGCAGCACCAGCAGCACCAGCGGGAGCGAGAACGACGGAAGCGCCGCAAAGACCACGGACGGCACCGGAGCCGGACGACCGAGCGACGGCCTGCGCATGCACGCCGTCCGCTTCCGTTACCCCGACGCCCCCGACGCGGGCCCCGACCTCCTCAAGGGCGTCGACCTGCACATCGGCCCCGGCGAGACGATGGCGCTGGTCGGCGCCACCGGCAGCGGCAAGACGACGCTGACCGCGCTGCTCCCCCGGCTGCACCAGGCGACCGGCGGCCGGATCACCCTGGACGGCGCGGACATCGCCGACCTGCCGGTCAAGCGGCTGCGCGAACTGCTTGCCGTCGCCTTCGAGGAGCCGACGCTGTTCTCCGCGACCGTACGGGAGAACGTGGCGATGGGCGCGGGCCCTGAGGGCGCCGACGAGGCGGACATCGTACGAGCCCTGGCCGTCGCGCAGTGCGGCTTCGTGGAGCGGCTGCCGCAGGGCCTGGACACGCAGGTCGGCGAGCAGGGCCTGAGCCTTTCCGGCGGGCAGCGGCAACGGCTCGCGCTGGCCCGCGCGGTGGTCGGCCGCCCGCAGTTCCTGGTCCTGGACGACCCGCTGTCGGCGCTCGACGTGCACACCGAGGCGCTGGTCGAGGCCGCGCTGCGCGAGGTGCTGGCCGACACGACCGCGCTGGTCGTCGCGCACCGCCCGTCCACGGTGATGCTCGCGGACCGGGTGGCGCTGCTGGAGGACGGCCGGATCACGGCCGTCGGCACGCACGCCGAACTGCTGCGGGACAGCGCGGTCTACCGCCACCTGATGTCGGGCGCCGACGAAGAGCCGGATGCCGACGGAGAGTCAGGCGCCGACGAAGAGCCGGACGCCGAGGGGCACCCGGACCTCCCGGAGCAGCACGGCGCCGAAGAACGAACCGGGGAGGCCGATGAGGCTTCCGCCGCGCGGGAGAGGAGCGACGCCCGATGACCTCCGCGACAGAACAGGGCGCGACAGAACAGGGCTCGACGAAAGAGAGGGCGGCGAAAGAGAGCGCGGCGAAAGAGGACGCGCCAGAAGCCGGCGCCACCGAGGAGTACGACTTCGACGAGCCCACCGCCGCGCCGCTCCCGCCCGACGACCCCTTCGCCAAAGACGTCCTGCCCGCCCCGAAGAACGCCCAGTTCACCCTCCTGCGCTCGCTCCTCGGCCCGCACCGCGCCCGCGTCTGGCTGGCCGCGATCCTGCTGCTGGTCCAGCAGGCGGCCGTGCAGGCGGGCCCGCTCCTGGTGGCGTACGCCATCGACCACGCCATCCCGGCGGTGCGCGACGGCCGGCACGGCGCGCTGATCGCGGTCGCCTGCGGCTACATGGGCTGCGGCATCGCCTCCGGCACGCTCCAGCGGTTCTTCATCCGGGTCGCCGCCCGCGTCAGCCAGGACGTGCTGGTCGACCTGCGCGGCCGGATCTTCCGGCACGCCCAGACCCTCAGCCTGGACTTCCACGAGCGCTACACCTCGGGCCGGCTGATCTCCCGCTCCACCTCGGACGTCGAGTCGATCCGCGAACTGCTCAACGACGGCCTGGACGAGCTGATCGAGGTCGTGCTGTCGGCGGTCTACATCACCGCGCTGCTGATCTTCCTCGACTGGGAGCTGGGACTGGCGGCCCTGGTGTCGTACGCCCCGCTGTACGTGGCGATCCGCGTGTACCAGCGGCGCTCGATGGTCGCCTACCGCAAGCGGTCCACGGCCATCGCGGCCGTCATCGTGAAGTTCACCGAGACGATGAACGGCATCCGCCCGGTGAAGGCGTTCCGCCGCGAGGAGCCGAACGACGAGGCGTTCCTCGAACTGAACCACCGCCATGAGCGGGCCAACGGCGACGCGATCCTGGAGATGGCGCGTTACGTCGTCGGCTCCCGCGTGATCGCCAACGTGACGATCGCCGCGATCGTGATGTGGGGCGCGTACCGGGTGGCGGACGGCGGGATGGCGCTCGGTGTGCTCGCCGCCTTCGTGCTGTATCTGCGGCGGCTCTACGACCCGATCGACCGGCTCGGCATGTTCCTCAACTCCTATCAGTCCGCGGCGGCTTCACTGGAGAAGATCGCCGGGCTGCTGGCCCAGCGGCCGACCGTGCCGGAGCCCGCGCCCGAGCGCGCGGTGCCGCTGCCGGAGCGGGCGGGCGAACTGCCGGGCCGCGAGGTCGTCTTCGACGAGGTGCGCTTCGCGTACCGCACGGGCGGCGAGGTGCTGCCGCGGTTCTCGCTGCGGCTGCCCGCGGGGCAGACCGTCGCCGTGGTGGGCGCGACCGGCGCGGGCAAGTCGACGCTCGCCAAACTGCTGGCCAGGTTCTACGACCCCACCAGCGGCCGAGTGCTGCTGGACGGCGTGGAGTTGAGCGATCTCACGCAGACCGATCTGCGGCGCGGGGTCGTGATGGTGACGCAGGAGGCGTTCCTGTTCTCCGGGACGGTCGCGGAGAACATCGCGATCGGCCGGCCGGACGCCTCCCGCGAGGATGTGGAGGCCGCCGCGAAGGCCATCGGCGCCCATGACTTCATCGCGGCGCTGCCGGACGGCTACGACACGGACGTACGCAAGCGCGGCGGCCGTATCTCCGCGGGCCAGCGCCAACTGGTCGCCTTCGCGCGGGCGTTGCTCGCCGACCCCGGCGTGCTGATCCTGGACGAGGCGACGTCCTCGCTGGACGTGCCGGGCGAGAAGGCCGTCCAGCACGCGATGCACACCGTGCTCAACGGGCGTACGGCGGTGATCATCGCGCACCGGCTGTCGACCGTGGAGATCGCCGACCGGGTCCTGGTCATGCGCGACGGCCGGATCGTCGAGGACGGCACCCCGGACGAACTGATCGCGGACGACGGCCACTTCGCCGGACTCCACCAGGCGTGGCGGGACAGCCTGGTCTGACCGTCAGCGCCCCTACGACGAGGCCGTCCACGCCGACGCGGCACCCGCCCGCGTCGGCGCACCGCCCCGCTGGTGTCGGCGAATCACCCCGTCCGGGTCGGCGCACCGCCCCGCCCCCCGGTGCCGCACCGCCCGGCCCGCGCCAACGAACCGCCCTTCGCGCCACGCGCCAAGGGCGGTTCGCATTGCCGGGACACCAACTGCGCCTGATCCAGAGGGCCGGATTGGCCCCCTCTTGACCGCATTCGCCCGCAGAAAAACTTCTTCTCCGCGCAACACCGCGATGACAAATGACCGCTATGCGAACACCGCTCACCGAACAACGGACTGTTTTCGGCCAAGTTTGCCCCACGCCACTGACATGTACCGGTAAAGGATGCCACTCTGTGCCCCGTTCCACAGCAACGCCACAGCACTACAGCAGTGCCACAGCTCTACCCGGACAGATCACCAACCCCACCTGTCCGGACTGTCACCGACCGCCCATCCGCGGTCGCCGCAGAAGGAGTGACGAGTGCGCAGATCCCCCCGCAAGGCAACAGCAGCAGGAGTGCTGATTGCCGGTGCAGCGATGCTGGCGGTCGCACTGCCCGCGGGTACGGCCTCAGCAGGCGTACCCGGGCAGGCAACAGCCCAGGCCAGTACACATGTTCAGCCGCGAGCGGGTGCGCTGCCCGCATCGCTCTCCCCGGCCCAGCAGGCCACCCTCGTCTCGCAGGCGCAGACCAAGAGCGCGGCCACCGCGTCCTCGCTGCACCTGAGCTCGGGTGAGAAGCTGGTCGTCAAGTCCGTCACCAAGGACACCGACGGCACCGTCCACACCCGCTACGAGCGTACGTACCAGGGCCTGCCGGTCCTCGGCGGCGACTTGATCGTGCACCAGGACGCCGCAGGGGCGACCACCGGTGTCGACAAGGCGACCAACGCCTCGGTGGCGGTGGCCAGCACGACCGCGGTCAAGAGCGCGGACTCGGCGAAGACCACGGCGCTCGCCCGCGCGAAGGCGGACGGCGCGGCCTCCCCGGCCGCGGTCGGCGCGCCGCACAAGGTCATCTGGGCCGCGTCCGGTACGCCCGTACTGGCCTGGGAGTCCGTCATCGGCGGCTTCCAGGAGGACGGCACGCCGAACCAGCTCCACGTCATCACCGACGCGAGCACCGGCAACCGCCTGTACGAGTACCAGGGCATCGAGACCGGCATCGGCAACAGTGAGTACAGCGGCCAGGTCACCATCGGCACCACGCAGTCCGGATCGACGTACACGCTGACCGACGGCGGGCGCGGCGGCCACAAGACGTACAACCTCAACCACGGCACCTCCGGCACCGGCACGCTGTTCTCGCAGTCCAGCGACACGTGGGGCGACGGCAACCCGTCGACCGCCACCACCGCCGGTGTGGACGCGGCCTACGGCGCCCAGGAGACCTGGGACTTCTACAAGAACACCTTCGGCCGCAGCGGCATACGCGGCGACGGTGTGGCCGCGTACTCCCGCGCCCACTACGGCAACAGCTACGTCAACGCCTTCTGGGACGACTCCTGCTTCTGCATGACGTACGGCGACGGCAGCGGCAACACGCACCCGCTGACCGCGCTCGACGTCGCGGGCCACGAGATGAGCCACGGCGTCACCTCCAACACCGCGGGGCTGAACTACTCGGGTGAGTCCGGCGGTCTGAACGAGGCCACCTCGGACATCTTCGGCACCGGCGTGGAGTTCTACGCCAACAACACCTCCGACCCGGGTGACTACCTCATCGGCGAGAAGATCAACATCAACGGCAACGGCACGCCGTTGCGGTACATGGACCAGCCGAGCAAGGACGGCGGCTCGAAGGACTACTGGTCCTCCAGCCTGGGCGGCCTCGACGTGCACTACTCGTCGGGCCCGGCCAACCACTTCTTCTACCTGCTCTCCGAGGGCAGCGGCGCCAAGGTCATCGGCGGTGTGAGCTACAACAGCCCGACCTCCGACGGTCTGTCGGTGCCCGGCATCGGCCGGGACAACGCCCTCAAGCTCTGGTACAAGGCGCTCACCGAGCGCTTCACCTCGACCACCAACTACGCGTCGGCCCGCACCCAGTCGCTGCTCGCGGCGGCCGACCTGTGGGGCGCCAACAGCGCCACGTACAACACGGTCGCCAACACCTGGGCGGCGATCAACGTCGGCAGCCGGGTCACCACGCCCAGCGGCGTCACCGTCACCAACCCGGGCGCCAAGTCCACCGTGGTGAACACGGCGGCCAGCCTCCAGATCCAGGCGAGCACCACCAACGGCGGCGCGCTGACCTACACCGCGACGGGCCTGCCGGCCGGTCTGTCGATCAACGCCTCCAGCGGCCTGATCTCGGGCACCCCGACCGCGACCGGCAGCTCCAGCGTGACGGTCACGGCGAAGGACTCCACCAACGCCACCGGTACGGCCACCTTCACCTGGACGGTCACCAGCGCGGGCGGCGGCGGCTGCACCGCGGCGCAGCTCCTGACCAACCCGGGCTTCGAGAGCGGCAACACCGGCTGGACGACGACGTCGGGCGTGATCGACAACAGCACCGGCGCCGCGTCCCACGGCGGCTCGTACAAGGCGTGGCTGAACGGCTACGGGACCACGCACACCGACACGCTCGCCCAGTCGGTCACGATCCCCGCCTCGTGCACCAGCGCCACCTTCACCTACTGGCTCTACATCAGCAGCCAGGAGACCTCCACGACCACGGCGTACGACAAGCTCACCCTCACGGCGGGCAGCACGACCCTGGTCACCTACTCCAACGTCAACAAGGGCACCGGCTACGTCCAGCGCTCGGTCGACCTGTCCTCCTACAAGGGCCAGACCGTCAGCCTGAAGTTCACCGGCACCGAGGACGCCTCCCTCGCGACGTCGTTCCTGATCGACGACGCGGCGGTCAACGTCAGCTAGCCCGTACGGCTCGTGTCTGAGTCCTGCGGCGGGTCCCCACCCGCCGCAGGACCCGGGCGGAGGAACTCGCCGGGACAAGATCGACCGGAGGCCGCAGGACTCTGGTAGGCTGGTCGCGTTGCAGTTGTGGTACCCAGAACTTTTTGTGCGCCTGGATGATTGCGATTCCGGGCGCACTTTTGTTTTGCCGGATTTCTCCGGTGTGGGGTGATCATCTACAGCGACCCATATCCGTACAGTGCGGGTTTGGAAACTGCCCCACCATAGGGAGATTGTTATGGCTACCGGAACCGTGAAGTGGTTCAACTCGGAAAAGGGCTTCGGCTTCATCGAGCAGGAGGGTGGCGGCCCGGACGTGTTCGCCCACTACTCGAACATTCAGTCCCAGGGCTTCCGTGAGCTGCTTGAGGGCCAGAAGGTCGAGTTCGACGTCACGCAGGGCCAGAAGGGCCCGCAGGCGGAGAACATCCGTCCGCTCTAATTCAGAGTAACCGGGCCGCGACGCTCGGTAACGGGAGGCCCGCACCGCACGGTGCGGGCCTCTCGCGTGCAGCCGCCGCAATGGCTCCCGCCGTGGCGGCCCGAGGAAGGAATCCCGCTTTTGTCACCCGTGTCCCCCGTAAAGCTGTTCTCCGAGCTTCCGCTCGACCCGGCGCTGGTCGCCGCCCTAGACGCCGACGGGGTGACAGAACCGTTCCCGATCCAGGCCGCGACGCTGCCGGACTCGCTCGCCGGCCGTGACGTGCTCGGCCGCGGCCGTACCGGCTCGGGCAAGACGCTGGCCTTCGGCCTGCCGATGCTGACCCGCGTCAAGGCGCTCGGCCGCCGCGCCGACGCCAAGCGTCCGCTGGCGCTGGTGCTGGTGCCCACCCGCGAGCTGGCCACCCAGGTGACCGACGCGCTCGCGCCGTACGCGAAGGTGCTCGGGCTGCGGACCACCGCGGTGGTCGGCGGCGCCTCCATCACCAAGCAGATCGCCGCGCTGCGCGGCGGGGCCGAGATCCTGGTCGCGACCCCCGGACGGCTCTTCGACCTGATCGAGCGGCACGCCTGCTCGCTGGACCAGGTCGGCGTGACGGTACTGGACGAGGCCGACCAGATGGCCGACATGGGGTTCCTGCCGCAGGTCACGCGGCTGCTGGAGCAGGTCAAGCCGGGCGGGCAGCGGATGCTGTTCTCGGCGACGCTGGACCGCAATGTCGACAAGCTGGTCAAGCGGTTCCTGAAGAATCCGGTCACGCACTCGGTGGACCCGTCGTCCGCGACGGTGACGACGATGGAGCACCACGTGCTGCACGTCGACGAGGCGACCAAGCGGGCGGTGACCGCGGAGATCGCCGCCCGGCAGGGCGGCGTGATCATGTTCGTCGGCACCAAGCGCGGCGCCGACCGGCTCACCAAGCACCTGCTGGGCCTCGGGGTGCGGGCGGTGGCGCTGCACGGCGGCAAGTCGCAGCCGCAGCGGAACCGGGCGCTCGACCAGTTCCGTACGGGGACGGCCGACGCCCTGGTGGCCACGAATGTCGCGGCCCGCGGGATTCACATCGAGGGTCTCGACCTGGTCGTGAACGTCGATCCGCCGACCGAGGCCAAGGACTATCTGCACCGCGGCGGGCGTACGGCGCGGGCCGGTGAGTCCGGCACGGTCGTCACGCTGGTGCTGCCCGAGCAGCGGCGCGAGAACGCCCGGCTCATGACGCAGGCCGGTATCCGGCCGCACACCGCCCGGGTCCGTCCGGGCGACGCGGATCTGGTCAGGATCACCGGTGCCCGGCAGCCGTCCGGCACCCCGGTCACGCTGCCCGCCGCCGAGGTCCCGGCGCCCAAGGCCAAGGCTCCCGGCGCGGCCCCGTCCCGCCGCCGCCGTGGCGGCAGTGGGCGCGGCGGCGCCGCCACCGCCGGTGAGCGTCAGCAGCCCGCCAAGAAGGCCGCATCCCGCCGTACCGGCGCCACCGCCAACGAGGGCGCCGCCGGCCGCGGCCGCCGCACCGGCCCCGGCGCCGCCGCCGGCCGCGGCGGCGCGGTGGGCCGCCGCGCCCGCGGCGGCGACACCGGCAGCTCAGGCCGCGCGGCCTGACCCCACCCCGCACACCGAAGCGCCCCCGCCGATCCCCTCGGCGGGGGCGCTTCCCCCTCTCCGCCGCACCACCTCGGCCGCCGGGCGGGCGGGCGGCTCCGAAACAGCCCCCGGCCGCAGGCCGAATCGGCGACCCGAACCTTCCGGCCCCCTGCACCGCACGAGCCGAGCAGGCCGGAGACACCGGGCGAAGCCCCGGTCGGAAGGCCGACCCCACGCCGGAGGCGAGCCCCGGCCGCAGGCCGACCGGCGGATCGGGGCCGCAACGGTTCCCACGCCGAAGGCGAGCCCCGGCCGCAGGCCGACACGGCGAACCGGAGCCACCGGCCCCCGGCACCGCACGAGCCGGGCAGGCCGGAGGCGCTGGGCGAAGCCCGGGCCGGAAGGCCAGCCCCACGCCAGAGGCGAGCCCCCGGCCGCAGGCCGACACGGCGACCCGAAGCCTCCGGCCCTCTGCACCGCACGAGCTGGGCAGGCCGGAGGCGGGCCCCCCGGCCGGAAGGCCAACCCCACGCCGGAGGCAAGCCCCCGGCCCGAGGCCAACTCCGCTGGGGAGGCGGGCCCCGGTCGGAGGGCGGTTAGCGGAGGAGGCCGGCGGTCATGCCCTCCGTTTCCGGGGGGATGGCCATCAGGCCGAGCTCGGCGGGAGTGGCCAGGTGGGGGTGGGTGGGGAGGACGCGGACGGTGTAGCCGAAGGGGCCGGTGCGGTCGAGGGTGAGAGGCCCTTCGTAGTGGTAGCGCCCCGCGCTGTCGGTGCGGGAGGTGGGCTTGAGCGAGGCGACGGTGGGATCGGCGAGCCGGTCGGCGGCGTCGACGCGGCCGGACAGGAGCTGGACGTCGACGTCCGTCGGGTCCAGCTCGCCGAGGGCGACCTCCACCCGGAGGGTGAGCGTGGAGCCCAGCTCCGGGGTGCCGCCGACCGAGCCGGTCTCCACGTGCTGGACCGAGACCCGCGGCCACTGCTGCCGTACCCGCCGCTTCCAGGCGGCCAGCGCCCCGGCCTCCTCCCCGTGTACGGCGCGGTGCGAACGGGCGGCGGGCGCGTACAGCGTGCGGACGTAGTCCTGGACCATCCGGCCGGCCACCACCTTCGGGCCGAGGGTGGTGAGGGTGTGCCGGACCATCTCGATCCAGCGGCCGGGCAGGCCCTGCGCGCCCTGGTCGTAGAAGCGCGGCGCGACCTGCTTCTCCAGCAGGTCGTAGAGCGCGGCGGCCTCCAGCTCGTCGCGGCGGTCCTCGTCGACGACGCCGTCGGCGGTGGGGATCGCCCAGCCGTTGTCGCCGTCGAACCACTCGTCCCACCAGCCGTCGAGCACCGACAGGTTGAGGCAGCCGTTGAGCGCGGCCTTCATCCCCGAGGTGCCGCAGGCCTCCAGCGGGCGCAGCGGATTGTTGAGCCAGACGTCGCAGCCGGGGTAGAGCAGCCGCGCCATCCGCATGTCGTAGTCCGGCAGGAAGACGATGCGGTGCCTGACCCGGGGGTCGTCGGTGAACCTGACCAGCTCCTGGACCAGCCGCTTGCCGCTGTCGTCGGCCGGGTGAGCCTTGCCCGCGACCACGATCTGGATCGGCCGCTCGGCGTGCAGCAGCAGGTCCATCAGCCGGTCCTGGTCGCGCAGCATGAGGGTGAGCCGCTTGTACGACGGGACCCGGCGCGCGAAGCCGATGGTGAGCACGTCGGGGTCGAGGACGCTGTCGGTCCAGCCCAGTTCTGCCTCTCCCGCGCCGCGCTGCCGCCAGGACTCGCGGACCCGGCGCCGTACGTCCTCCACGAGCTGTTCGCGCAGTTCGCGGCGGAGTTCCCAGACGGCGGCGTCGGGGATGTCGGCGATGGCCTCCCAGCGGTCGGCGCCGCCGACCATCAGGGCGTCCTCGGCGCGCTGGGTGCCGATCTGCCGGGCGCCGAGCCGGAACACCTCGGGGGCGACCCAGGTGGGCGCGTGCACGCCGTTGGTGATGGACGTGATCGGCACGTCCTCCGGGTCGAAGCCCGGCCAGAGCCCGGCGAACATCTCGCGGCTGACGGAGCCGTGCAGGGTGGAGACGCCGTTGGCGCGCTGGGCCAGCCGCAGACCCATCACCGCCATGTTGAACAGGTTAGGGTCGCCGCCGGGGTAGGTCTCCATGCCCAGTTCGAGGACGCGGCCTACGTCGACGCCGGGCAGCTCGCCGCCGTCGCCGAGGTGGCGGCCGACCAGTTCGCGGTCGAAGCGGTCGATGCCCGCGGGGACGGGGGTGTGCGTGGTGAACACCGTCCCGGCCCGTACGGCCTCCAGCGCCGCGTCGAAGTCGAGCCCTTCGAGGGCCAGTTCGCGGATGCGCTCCAGGCCGAGGAAACCGGCGTGGCCCTCGTTGGTGTGGAACACCTCGGGTTCGGCGTGGCCGGTGATCCGGCAGTAGGCGCGGACGGCGCGGACGCCGCCGATGCCCAGCAGCATCTCCTGGAGCAGCCGGTGCTCGCTGCCGCCGCCGTAGAGCCGGTCGGTGACATCGCGCTCGGCGGGTTCGTTGGCCTCGACGTCGGAGTCGAGGAGCAGCAGCG
Organism: Streptomyces sp. NPDC093221; assembly: GCF_044753885.1. Taxonomy (NCBI): domain Bacteria; kingdom Bacillati; phylum Actinomycetota; class Actinomycetes; order Kitasatosporales; family Streptomycetaceae; genus Streptomyces; species Streptomyces sp. NPDC093221. Next base: position 327,762 of record NZ_JBIVOA010000002.1, read on the forward strand.
GGACGCGTCCGACCTGGGCCTTCCAGATCTGGGCGCGCAGCGATCGGCCGCCGGGCAGGACGAGGGAGACCTCGGCGGGGGCGCCGTTCGTCTCGCGGAGCAGGGTGACGGGCAGTTCGTTGGGGTCGAGGACGGGGTACTGCTCCTGCTGCCAGCCCTCGCGGGAGAGGGTCTGGCGGAAGTAGCCGTGCCGGTAGAGCAGGCCGACGCCGATGATCGGGGCGCCGAGGTCGCTCGCGGCCTTCAGGTGGTCGCCGGCGAGGATGCCGAGGCCGCCGGAATACTGCGGCAGCGCGGCGGTGATGCCGAATTCGGGTGAGAAGTAGGCGATGGCTGCGGGCAGGTCGCTCTGTTCCTGATACCAGCGGGGGTTGCTGGTGTAGTCGGCCAGTTCCTCCGCCGCGGCGGCCAGGCGGCGCAGAAAGCGCCGGTCCCCGGCGAGCGCGGCGAGCCGTTCCTTGGACACGGCGCCGAGCAGCCGCACGGGGTCGCCTTGGGCGGCCCGCCAGCCCACGGGGTCGACGCTCTGGAACAGCTCCCGGGTCTCCGGGTGCCATGACCAGCGTAGGTTCTGGGCCAGCTCCCCGAGCGGGCGCAGAGGTTCCGGCAGGACGGTGCGCACGGTGAATCGACGGATTGCCTTCACGTATTCGACCGTAGACCCGATGGCGGGGGGCCTGCGGCCAGTGTCCACGATCCGGTGGTTCAAACGCGCGAACGGCGGCTCACGGAAGCGACCGGTCGCAGTGCGGATCACGCCGGTGGGCGGGGCAGGTCGTACGGCCCCGGCCGGGGGTCACCGGCCCGGCGCGTGACCGCCGTCGCCCTGTGGGTTCCGGGTGACGTGAGGGTATGGCCGTACGCGGGCGTGTCGGGTGCTTCGCGTACGGTGGGGGCGTGCGCGGGGGCGCTCTCGGGGGCGCGTGTCAGGCGCGCCCGTGGTCGGCCCCACAATGGCGTCAGGGGCAGGTCGGGGGTGGCGGATTGAGCATTCGTGACGCGCTCCCGAAACGCTTCGGTGAGGTGCTTTCGTCTCGCGGAGCGTGGGCAGGCTCCGATTGCGGGGCTTCGCGCGGAGCACGAGACTGCACCACACAGCGTCACAACGCACCGTCAGGTCCCACGGCACCACACGTACGGCACCACAGTCATGGCAGCAATCGTCCCGGATCGTCACCTATCACCTCCACACGAGTGAACGCGGACTGGAGCGGCCATGCAGGCAAGCCCGCACTGCCCGGAACAGCTAAAAAGAGCGGGGGCCCGCGAGGGAGCGGCCCGTCGCGACGCTGCTCGCCGCCGCCGTGGGCCGCTGTCCGGCGCCCCCCATCTCCGCCGTCCCATCCACAGCGCTGTCAGGTGAGGCAATGATCGGTCGTATTCCCGTCGTCGATGTCCGTCCGTTGGTGGACTGTGGCCGCCGCCCGGCGAAGGCGGTGGCCGGAGAGACCTTCGAGGTGACCGCCACCGTGTTCCGGGAGGGGCACGACGCGGTGGCCGCGAACGTGGTGCTGCGGGACCCGACCGGCAGGTCGGGGCCGTGGACGCCGATGCGCGAGCTGGAGCCCGGCACGGACCGGTGGGGCGCGCGCGTCACCCCGACGGCCGAGGGGCGCTGGACGTACTGCGTGGAGGGCTGGTCCGACCCGGTGGCGACCTGGCGGCACGCGGCGGGCATCAAGATCCCCGCCGGGATCGACACCGAACTGGTGCTGGCCGAGGGCGCGCTGCTGCACGAGCGGGCGGCGGCCGGGGTGCCCAAGAGCGACGGCAGGGCGGGTGTGCTGGCCGCGGTGGACGCGCTGCGGGACGCCTCGCGCACCCCCGCCGCCCGGCACGCGGCGGCGCTGGCGGACGACGTGGTCGGCACACTCGACCGGTATCCGCTGCGCGAGCTGGTCAGCGCCTCCCGGCCGCTGCCGCTGCACGTGGAGCGGGAGCGGGCGCTGTACGGGTCCTGGTACGAGCTGTTCCCCCGCTCGGAGGGGGCGGTGCTCGAAGAGGGCGCCCCGCCGCGCTCGGGGACCTTCCGTACCGCGGCCGAGCGGCTGCCCGCGGTGGCCGCGATGGGTTTCGACGTGGTCTATCTGCCGCCCATTCACCCGATCGGCACAGCTTTCCGCAAGGGCCCGAACAACAGCCTGACGCCCGGCCCCGACGACGTCGGCTCGCCGTGGGCGATCGGCTCCCCCGAGGGCGGGCACGACGCCGTCCACCCGGACCTGGGCACCCTGGCGGACTTCGACCACTTCGTGGAGCGGGCCCGCGAGCTGCGGATGGAGGTGGCGCTGGACTTCGCGCTCCAGTGCTCGCCCGACCACCCGTGGGTGGCCAAGCACCCGGAGTGGTTCGCGCACCGCGCGGACGGCACGATCGCGTACGCGGAGAATCCGCCGAAGAAGTACCAGGACATCTACCCGATCGCCTTCGACGAGGACTTCGCGGGCATCGTCAGGGAGACCCTGCGGGTGCTGCGGCACTGGATGGCGCACGGGGTGCGGATCTTCCGGGTGGACAATCCGCACACCAAGCCGGTGGTGTTCTGGGAGAAGGTCATCGCGGACATCAACCGCACCGACCCGGACGTGATCTTCCTGGCGGAGGCGTTCACCCGTCCCGCGATGATGGCCACCCTCGGCCAGATCGGTTTCCAGCAGTCGTACACGTACTTCACCTGGCGTAACGACAAGAGCGAACTGACCGACTACATGCGGGAGTTGAGCGGGGAGGCGGCAGCGTGGATGCGGCCCAACTTCTTCGTGAACACCCCCGACATCCTGCACGCCTTCCTCCAGCACGGCGGCCGTCCGGCCTTCGAGGCGCGGGCGGTGCTCGCCGCGACGCTCTCGCCCACCTGGGGCGTCTACGCGGGCTTCGAACTGTGTGAGGGCACCCCTGCCAAGCCCGGCAGTGAGGAGTACCTGCACTCGGAGAAGTACGAACTCCGGCCGCGGGACTGGGCGGCGGCCGAGGCCGAGGGCCGCTCGCTCGCCCCGCTGATCACCACGCTCAACCGGCTGCGCCGCCGTCACCCGGCGCTCCAGCAGCTACGGGACATCACATTTCACCCAGTGGACAACAGCGCGGTACTGGCCTACTCCAAGCGCCGCGACGACGATGTCGTACTGGTGGTCGTCAACCTGGACCCGTTCCACACCCAGGAGGCCACCGTCTCGTTGAACATGCCGGCACTCGGGCTCTCCTGGCACGAGTCATACCCGGTGCGCGACGAGCTCACCGGGGACACCTACCACTGGGGCAGAGACAACTATGTGCGCCTTGAGCCGGGCCGCGCGCCCGCGCATGTCCTGTCGCTGCGACCGTCTCCTTCGATCGGAGGGTCACTCAGTTGATCGTCAACGAACCCGTCCCTGACACCTTCGAGGACACACCGGCCAAGGACCGTGATCCCGACTGGTTCAAACGGGCGGTGTTCTACGAAGTCCTCGTCCGGTCCTTCCAGGACAGCAACGGAGACGGCGTAGGCGACCTGAAAGGCATCACCGCCAAGCTGGACTATCTCCAGTGGCTCGGCGTGGACTGCCTCTGGTTGCCGCCGTTCTTCGCGTCACCGCTGCGGGACGGCGGATACGACGTGGCCGACTACACGGCCGTGCTGCCGGAATTCGGCGACCTGGCGGACTTCGTGGAATTCGTGGACGCCGCGCACCAGCGCGGCATGCGCGTGATCATCGACTTCGTCATGAACCACACGAGCGACCAGCACGAGTGGTTCCAGCAGTCTCGCAGCGACCCGGAGGGACCGTACGGGGACTTCTACACCTGGGCGGACGACGACAAGCAGTACGACGGCGCCCGCATCATCTTCGTCGACACCGAGACCTCGAACTGGACGTTCGACCCGGTGCGCAAGCAGTACTACTGGCACCGGTTCTTCTCCCACCAGCCGGATCTCAACTACGAGAACCCGCGGGTGCAGGAGGAGATCCTGGCCGCGCTGCGCTTCTGGCTCGACCTCGGGATCGACGGTTTCCGGCTGGACGCGGTGCCCTATCTCTTCCAGGAGGAGGGCACCAACTGCGAGAACCTGCCGCGTACCCACCAGTTCCTGAAGAAGGTGCGCTCCGAGATCGACGCGCACTACCCCGACACCGTGCTGCTGGCCGAGGCCAATCAGTGGCCCGAGGACGTCGTCGACTACTTCGGCGACTTCCGCAAGGGCGGCGACGAATGCCATATGGCGTTCCACTTCCCCGTCATGCCGCGCATCTTCATGGCGGTCAGGCGGGAATCGCGCTACCCGGTGTCGGAAATCCTGGCGAAGACTCCCGCCATCCCGGCGAGTTGCCAGTGGGGCATCTTCCTGCGGAACCACGACGAGCTGACCCTCGAAATGGTGACCGACGAGGAACGCGACTACATGTACGCGGAGTACGCCAAGGACCCGCGGATGCGCGCCAACATCGGCATCCGCAGGCGGCTGGCACCGCTGCTGGACAACGACCGCAACCAGATCGAGCTGTTCACCGCGCTGCTGCTCTCCCTGCCGGGATCCCCGATCCTGTACTACGGCGACGAGATCGGCATGGGCGACAACATCTGGCTCGGTGACCGGGACGCGGTCCGTACGCCGATGCAGTGGACCCCCGACCGCAACGCGGGCTTCTCGTCCAGCGACCCCGGACGGCTCTACCTGCCCACGATCATGGACCCGGTCTACGGGTACCAGGTCACCAATGTCGAGGCGCAGATGAGCTCACCCAGCTCGCTGCTGCACTGGACGCGGCGGATGATCGAGATCCGCAAGCAGAACCGTGCCTTCGGGCTCGGTTCCTACACCGAGCTGCCGTCGAGCAACCCGGCCGTGCTGGCGTTCCTGCGCGAGTCCGGCGACGACCTCGTGCTGTGCGTGAACAACTTCTCGCGGTTCGCCCAGCCCACCGAGCTGGATCTGCGGAGCTTCGCCGGGCGGCACCCGGTGGAGCTGATCGGCGGGGTGCGCTTCCCCGCGATCGGTCAACTGCCGTACCTGCTCACCCTCGCGGGCCACGGCTTCTACTGGTTCCGGCTCCGCCGCGAGCAGGTGTGACGGCGGGGGGCCGGAGCGACCGGCCCCCCGCAGCCGACGCGGGCGGCACACCGCCCCCGCGGCCGGCCCCCGCTCCGAGTAGCGGGCATCCCGGACCCCTGGCAGTATCCGGAGTACCCCAGCAGCACCCGCGGGGCGCATTCCGTCGTACGTCGGCTCGCTGACACATGATCGTCACGCGGGCGGGCCGTACGGCGGTTTCCTGTCACCCGCCCGGGGCAGGCTCCCCGTGTCGCCGGACAGCCCGAACCCGTCATCCGGGAGGCTGGCGCCCCCGCCGCGCGTCGAAGCGGCCGGGTGCGCGACTCCCCGGGGAAAGGACGTCATGTCGGACCGCTCCTGGACCCGTGCTCCTTCCGTACCCACCTCACCATCCGGATCCACCTCACCGTCCGTATCGAATTCACCATCGAGTTCACCATCCGTGTCGGGGTCACGCCCCGTGACGGACGCGCGCTCGGCCGCGGCTTCCTCATCCGCCCCGGCCGCCGCCTCGGCCGCGGCCTCGGCCGCCGCTTCGCCGACGGGCCCGGACGTGCCGTCCGCGAGCGGTGTGCCGCCCGTCGCCGGGCGGCCGCTGGCGCCCGGCCTGCTGCGGTCGCTCGAACCGCTGCTGCGCTCCTGGCTGCCCAAACAGCGCTGGTTCGCCGGCAAGGGCCTGCCCATCGGCGGCTTCCGGCTGGCCGCGGCCACCGAGCTGATGCCTCCCGGCGGCCGGCTCGGCCCGCTGGGGCTGCTGCACGTCCTGGTGGACGTCGAGCAGCCCGGCCGCCCCGCCGACTGCTACCAACTGCTGCTCGGCGCGCACCCGCTGCTGCCGTCGGCGCTGGTACGGGCCGCGCTCGGCCCGGCCGTCGGCGGCCCGTACGACGGCCTGACGCTCTACGACGCGCCGCACGACCCCCGGCTGGCCGCGCTGCTGCTCGAACGGCTCCGCGCGCCCGGCACCACCGGGCGGCTGCGCTTCAGCGTCGAGCCGCAGGAGGAGTTCCCGCCGGGGCTGACGCCGCGCGTCTCCACCGCCGAGCAGTCCAACACCTCGGTCGTGTACGGGGACGCCTACATCCTCAAGCTGTTCCGCCGCGTCTCCCCCGGCACCAACCCGGACCTGGAGCTGTCGCTCGCGCTGGCCCACAAGGGCTCGCGGCGGGTCGCGGAGCCGGTCGCCTGGTTCGAGGCGCTGCCGCCGGAGGGCGTCATGGGCCCGCAGGGCGCGGCGGCGGGCACGACGGAGCCGACCACGCTCGGTGTGCTCCAGCGCTTCCTGCCCGGCTCGTCCGACGGCTGGGCCCTGGCCCTGGCCTCGGTCGCCGAGGACGGCGACTTCACCGGCGAGGCGGCGGCGCTCGGCCGCGCCACGGCCGAGGTGCACGGCGCTCTGGCCGACGCGCTGCCGGTCCGTACCCTGGACGGCCCAGCGCTGGAACGTATCGCCTCGGCGATGACCCGGCGGCTGGACGAGACCGCGAAGGAGGTCCCGGCCGTACGGCCGCACGTCGCGGCGCTGCGCTCGGCCTTCGACGACCTCGCGCGGCTCGGCGCGGCCCCCGGCAACGCGGTGACCGCCCAGCGGATCCACGGCGACCTGCACCTGGGGCAGGCGCTGCGCGGTCCGGACGGCGAGTGGGTGCTGATCGACTTCGAGGGCGAGCCTGCCCGGCCGCTGGCCGAACGGCGCCGGGCGGCGCCGCCGGTCCAGGACGTGGCGGGCATGCTGCGGTCCTTCGACTACGCCGCCCACCACAGCGGCAACGGTCCCTGGGCCGCCCGCCACCGGGACGCCTTCTGCGCCGGGTACGCCGCCGTGTCCGGGGTGGACCCGCGCGAACAGCCCGTGCTGATACGGGCCTTCGAGACCGACAAGGCGGTCTACGAGGCCCGGTACGAGGCGCGGCACCGCCCCGCCTGGCTCCCCATCCCGCTCTCCGCCCTGGCCCGCCTGGCCGCCGCCACTTCTGACGCCGCCCCTTCTGAGGAGTCCAGCCCGTGACACGCCCCGACGACCGTTTCCTCCCCGAGGCCCAGGCGCGCGGCTACGACCGCGGCACCCCCCACCCGGCCGCCTCCGGCACGGCTCCGGGACCGGCCCCGCTTGCGGATACGACTCCGCCTGCCCCCTCGTCCGACGCCGCGGCGGTACCGGCCGCCCCGGTGCCGGGCGCGGGTCCTGTGGCGCCGGCGGTCACGGTGCCCGGCGCGGGCCCGGCCGCGACCGGCCGGCTCGCCGAGAGCGCCCCGCAGGGGCACGGGGCCGAGTCCGACGTGCCGCTGCCGCCGCGTGAGCGCGAGCAGCCCACCACCGGCGGGAGGACCGGGGCCGACCCCGAGCCCTCCTTCGGGCCGGAACCCGGAAGCCTGGTCGGCGACGACCGCCGGCGGCTACTGGACGGCGCGCACCACGACCCGCACGGAGTGCTGGGGGCGCACCCGGTGGACGGCGGCGTCCGGATCAGGGCGCTGCGGCCGTTCGCACGGGCGGTGGCGGCCGTCGTGGACGGCGAGCGGTTCGACCTCACCGACGAGGCCGACGGCCTCTTCTCCGCGGTGCTGCCCCGCACCGACGTGCCGGAGTACCGGCTGGCCGTCACGTACGACGACGGCGAGCACATCGTGGAGGACCCGTACCGCTTCCTGCCGTCCCTCGGGGAGCTGGACCTGCATCTGATCGGGGAGGGGCGGCACGAGGAGCTGTGGAAGGCGCTGGGCTCCCGGCCGATGACGCACGGCGGCGTGACCGGTACGCGCTTCGCGGTGTGGGCGCCGAACGCGCGCGGGGTGCGCGTGGCCGGGGAGTTCAACTACTGGGACGGCACCGGCTTCCCGATGCGCTCGCTGGGCGCGACCGGGGTGTGGGAGCTGTTCGTGCCGGGCGTCGGCGCCGGGACGGCGTACAAGTACGAGATCACCCGGCCCGACGGCTCGCGCGGGATGAAGGCCGACCCGATGGCGCGGGCCACCGAGGTGCCGCCCGCGACCGCGTCGGTCGTCACGGAGTCGGCGTACGAGTGGGCCGACCAGGAGTGGATGGCCCGCAGGGGCGAACTCCCGGTGCACCGGGCGCCGTTCTCGGTCTACGAGCTGCACCTGGCCTCGTGGCGGCCGGGGCTGACCTACCGTGAGCTGGCCGAGCAGTTGCCCGCGTACGTGAAGGAACTCGGCTTCACGCACGTGGAGTTGATGCCGGTCGCCGAGCACCCCTTCGGCGGCTCCTGGGGCTACCAGGTGACGTCGTACTACGCGCCGACCTCGCGGCTCGGCTCGCCCGACGACTTCCGGTACCTGGTGGACGCCCTGCACGCGGCCGGGATCGGCGTGATCATGGACTGGGTGCCCGCGCACTTCCCCAAGGACGACTGGGCACTGGCCCGGTTCGACGGCGCGCCGCTGTACGAGCCCGCCGACCCGCGCCGGGCGGAACACCCGGACTGGGGCACCCTGGAGTTCGACTTCGGCCGTACCGAGGTGCGCAACTTCCTTGTGGCGAACGCCGTGTACTGGTGCGAGGAGTTCCACATCGACGGGCTGCGGGTGGACGCGGTGGCCTCGATGCTCTACCTCGACTACTCCCGCGAGGGCGGCGACTGGCTGCCCAACGCGTACGGCGGCCGGGAGAATCTGGACGCGGTGGCGTTCCTCCAGGAGATGAACGCGACCGTCTACCGGCGCTGTCCCGGCACCGTCACCATCGCCGAGGAGTCGACGGCCTGGGACGGGGTCACCCGGCCCACCCACCTGGTCGGCCCGGCCGGCTTCGGCGGCCTCGGCTTCGGCCTGAAGTGGAACATGGGCTGGATGCACGACTCGCTGGACTACGTCTCGCACGAGCCGGTGCACCGCAAGTACCACCACAACGAGATGACGTTCTCCATGGTGTACGCGTACTCGGAGAACTACGTGCTGCCCATCTCGCACGACGAAGTGGTGCACGGCAAGGGCTCGTTGGTGGCGAAGATGCCCGGCGACTGGTGGCAGCAGCGGGCCACCGTACGGGCGTACCTGGGCTTCATGTGGGCCCACCCCGGCAAGCAACTGCTCTTCATGGGGCAGGAGTTCGCGCAGGGCGCCGAGTGGTCGCACGAGAACGGCCCCGACTGGTGGCTGCTGGACGAGAGTTACCCGGCCGCGGCCGACCACAGGGGCGTACGCGACCTGGTCCGCGACCTGAACGCGGCGTACACGGCCGCGCCCGCGCTGTGGCAGCTCGACACCGACCCCAGCGGTTTCACCTGGATCGACGGCGGCGCGGTGGAGGACAACACCTTCTCCTTCCTCCGCTACGACGAGGCGGGTGACCCGCTGCTGTGCGTCAGCAACTTCTCCCCCGTCGTCCGCGAGAACTACCGCCTCGGCTCCCCCGACGTCGTCTGGAAGCAGGTGCTGAACACCGACGAGGCCCGTTACGGCGGCAGCGGCGTCGTGGTCGCCGAGCCCGTCAAGAGCGAGCCGACGCCCTGGAACGGCCAGCCCCACAGCATCTCGCTGACCCTTCCCCCGCTGGCGACCCTCTGGCTGCGCCCGGCGTAGCCCTCGCGTGACCGACACGGCCCCCGCGGGCCGGGCGACGGCCCGGCCCGCGGGGGCCGTTTGCGCCCCACCAGCAGGACAGGAAAGTTTCCTAACCAAAACCCTTGTTGCGGACACGCCAGCGCTACTACCGTTCCGGCAACGCCTTTCCGGGCCCTTCCGGAAGCTCAACTCCCCGCTCAGGCAAGGAGTGTCCCCCCATGTCGTCCTCCGCAACCCCCCGCCTCCGCAGGACCGCCCTCGCCGCCGCCACCGGGCTGACCGCCGCCCTCGCGCTCGGCCTCGGCACGGCGGCCGGTTCCGCCCACGCGGCGGCGACCGCGCTGCCCAGCGGCATCTCGGCGCCCTATCTCTACCTGGGCTGGGGCAACCCGCCCTCGGCCACGTCGGTGATGTCGGCGACCGGCATCAAGCAGTTCACGATGGCCTTCATGCTCTCCGACGGCGGCTGCAACCCGAAGTGGGACGGCAGCCGCGCGCTGACCGGCGGCACCGACCAGTCCACGATCAACGCGATCAGGAACGCGGGCGGTGACGTCACCGTCTCCTTCGGCGGCTACAGCGGCAACAAGCTGGGCCAGAAGTGCACATCGGCGTCCGCGCTCGCCGGGGCGTACCAGAAGGTGATCGACGCCTACTCCCTGAAGTCGATCGACATCGACATCGAGGCGGGCGAGTTCAGCAACGCGACCGTGCGGCAGCGGGTGGTCGACGCGCTCAAGACGGTCCGCGCGAACAACAGCGCCCTGAAGATCTACGTCACCTTCGGCACCACGCCGACCGGGCCCGACTCCGCGGGCAAGGACCTGATCAAGAAGGGCGCCGCCGCCGGGCTGAACATCGACGCCTGGGCCGTCATGCCCTTCGACTACGACCAGGGCGGCACCACCGACATGCTGGCCACCACCAAGTCCGCGGTGGACGGCCTGAAGAACGCCGTCGCCAGCGCGTACGGGCTGTCCTCCGACGCCGCCTACCGCAAGGTCGGCCTGTCCTCGATGAACGGCAAGACCGACAGCGCGGGCGAGACCGTCTCGCTCGCGGACTTCAAGTCGATCGTGTCCTACGCGACCGGCCACCACTTGGCCCGCGTCAGCTTCTGGGCCCTCAACCGGGACCGCAAGTGCGGCTCCGGCGAGTCCGCGGGCGACTCGTGCAGCGGCATCACGCAGAACACGTACGACTTCACCAAGGCCCTGGCCGCGTACACCGGCTGAGGCCGCGTCAGACAGCCTCAGCCGGCCTCGGGCGAGGGCGGCAGCGGAAGGGGCGGGGTCAGAAGACCGACTCCGCCTCTTCCATGCGCTCCTCGGGGACGGTCTTGAGCTGGGTGACGGCGTCGGCCAGCGGGACCAGGCCGATCGTCGTGCCCTGGAGCGAGGTCATGTGACCGAAGGCGCCCTTGTGGGCGGCCTCCACCGCGTGCCAGCCGAAGCGGTTGGCCAGCACCCGGTCGTACGCGGTCGGCACGCCGCCGCGCTGGACGTGGCCGAGGATGACCGGGCGGGCCTCCTTGCCCAGCCGCTCCTCCAGCTCCATGGCCAGCGTGGCGCCGATGCCCGCGAAGCGCTCGTGCCCGTACTTGTCGATCTCGCCGACGCCGTAGTCCATGCTGCCCTTGGCCGGGTGGGCGCCCTCGGCGACGCAGATGACGGCGAATTTCTTGCCGCGCGCGAAGCGTTCCTCGACCATCGCCACCAACTGGGACGGCTCGAAGGGGCGTTCGGGGATGCAGATGCCGTGCGCGCCGCCCGCCATGCCCGCCTCCAGGGCGATCCACCCCGCGTGCCGGCCCATCACCTCGACCACCATCACGCGCTGGTGGGACTCCGCGGTGGTCTTCAGCCGGTCTATGGCCTCGGTGGCGACGGTCACGGCGGTGTCGAAGCCGAAGGTGCGGTCGGTGCCGTTGATGTCGTTGTCGATGGTCTTGGGCACGCCCACGACCGGCATCCCGGCGTCGGAGAGCATCCGGGCGGCGGTCAGCGTGCCCTCGCCGCCGATCGGGATCAGCACGTCGATGCCGTACTCGGCGCACATCTCGTCCGCGTTGTCCGCCGCCTCGCGCAGCCGGGCGCGCTCCAGCCGGGCCGAGCCGAGGATGGTGCCGCCGCGGGCGAGGATGCCGCTCACCGAGTTGAGGTCGAGCGGCCGGAAGCGGCCCTCCAGCAGGCCGACGAAGCCGTCCTCGAAGCCGATGACCTCGTCGTCGTACCCGGTCAGCGCGCGGTGCACGACCGACCGGATGACGGCGTTGAGGCCGGGGCAGTCGCCGCCGGCGGTGAGGACTCCGATACGCATGGGCCTGTCTCTCCAGACGGTCGTCGGCTGCTGCTGTGGCGCGTGCTGTCACGCGCTGTCGGTATCCAGTGGATCACAGCGCCTGGTCACCCCGGAGCGGGGCTCCAGGTCACGGGGACTTCGGGACCAGCGTGCACTCGGTGATCCGGCCCGCCACATAGTCGTCCACATTGCGGACGGTGGCGGCGACGATCTCGTCGATCGCGTCCACCGTGAAGTACGCCTGGTGCGAGGTGATCAGCACATGCGTGAAGGTCAGCAGCCGGGCCAGGGTGTCGTCCGTCATCACCTCCAGCGACTTGTCGTAGAAGAAGACCCCGGCCTCCTCCTCGTACACGTCGAGCCCGACGCCGCCGAGCCTGCCCTCGCGCAGCGTCTCGACCAGCGCGGCGGAGTCGATCAGGCCGCCGCGGCTGGAGTTGATCAGGATCGCGTCGTCCTTCATCAGCGCCAGCCGCCGCTCGCCGACCAGGTGGTGGGTGGAGGGCATCAGCGGCACATGGAGGCTGATCAGGTCCGACTCCCGGAAGAGCCGGTCCAGTTCGACGTACTCCATCCCCAGTTCGGTGCAGGCGGGGTTGACCGCGATGTCCCAGCCGAGAATCCGCATGCCGTAGCCGCGGGCGATGGCGGTGAAGGCGGTGCCGATCTTGCCGGTGCCGACCACGCCGACCGTACGGCCGTGGAAGTCCCGGCCGAGCAGGCCGTCGAGCCGGAAGTCGAAGTCGCGCGTGCGGCTCGCGGCCCGGACGATCCGCCGGTTCAGCGCCGAGGCCAGCGTCCAGGCGAACTCCGCCACCGAATACGGGGAGTAGCGGGCCACGCGCGCCACCGTCATCCCCAGCCGCTCCGCGTGGTCCAGGTCGATGTTGTTGTAGCCCGTCGAGCGCTGCGCGATCAGCTTCGTGCCGCCGCGCACCAGGGCTTCGAGCACCGGCGCGTCCAGCACCGCGTTCACACTCGTCGACACGGCCTCGTACCCCGCCGCCAGCGGCAAGGTGTCCTTGGTGAGGAACGTCTCAAGACACCGCACCTGATGGCGCGCCCCGAAGGCCGCCTCCAGCAGAGGGCGCTCGTCGCGCTGCACCCCAGTCGCCAACACGTCCACAGGACCGGCCCTCCTTACGTGAGTCCTTCCTCACTCTACGTGCGCGCCGCGCGCCCCGCGCCACGCCTCGCGGAGGCGGGCCGGTGCCCCTGGGCGGCAGGCGGTACCCGGGAGCGTTAGCGTCAGGGGTGCGTACGGCCGTACGCGAAGGGTTCAGGGCAGAACGGACGGATCAAGCGTGACGCGCAGCGTCTACCTCACGGGGATCGGCCGCGGCGACGGCCGCCAGGTGATCGAGCTGGGGGTGATGGAGCTGCTGACCCGCCAGGTCGACCGGGTCGGCGTCTACCGCCCGCTGGTCCACGACACCCCCGACCGTATTTTCGAGCTGCTGCGCAGCCGCTACCGGCTGACCCAGGACGCGGCGAGCGTCTTCGGCATGGGGTACGAGGAGGCGGCGGCGCTCCAGGCCGAGCAGGGCCAGGAGGCGCTGACCGCCCGGTTGGTGGACGGCTACCTGAGGGTGGCGGCGGAGTACGAGACGGTGCTGATCCTGGGGTCCGACTTCGCGGGCACCAACCTCCCGGCGGAGCTGGGCGTCAACGCGCGGCTGGCGAACGAGTGCGGCGCGTCGGTGCTCGCGGTGATCGGCGGTCTCGAGCAGTCGGCGGAGTCGGTGGTCGCCGAGGTGCGCAACGCGTACCACGCGTACACGAATCTGGGCTGCGACGTGATCGCGATGATCGCGAACCGGGTCGCCCCGGCGGAGGTCGCGGAGGCGGCGGAGCGGCTGGGCCGGGTCCCGGACGTGCCGGTGTACGTGCTGCCGGACGAGCCCGCGCTGTCGGCGCCGACGGTGGCGCAGATCGCGGAGACGCTGGGCGCGCGGGTGCTGCTGGGCGACGACGCGGGGATGTCCAGGGACGCGCTGGACTTCGTGTTCGGCGGCGCGATGCTGCCGACGTTCCTGCCCGCGCTGACCCCCGGCTGTGTGGTGGTGACGCCCGGCGACCGGGCGGATCTGGTGATCGGGGCGCTGGCGGCGCACTCGGCGGGGTCGCCGCCGATCGCGGGGGTGCTGCTGACGCTGGACGAGAAGCCGCCGCCGCACATCCTGGCGCTGGCGAACCGGCTGGCGCCCGGCACCCCGGTGCTGTCGGTGGCGACCGGCTCCTTCCCGACGGCGGCCGGGCTGTTCGCGCTGGACGGCAAGCTGGGCGCGGGCACACCGCGCAAGGCGGAGACGGCGCTGGGCGTGTTCGAGACGCATGTGGACACCGCGGAGCTGACCGAGCGGCTGTCGGTCGCCAGGTCGGCGCGGGTGACGCCGATGATGTTCGAGCACGCGCTGATCGAGCGGGCCCGGTCGGCGCGCAAGCGGATCGTGCTGCCCGAGGGCGGCGAGGAACGAATTCTGCGGGCCACCGAGGTGCTGCTGCGCCGCGGGGTGTGCGACCTGATCCTGCTCGGCGAGGAGGACACGCTGCGCAAGAAGGCGGCCGACCTCGGGATCTCCCTCGACCAGCCGGGCGTGAGCGTCGTCGACCCGCAGACCTCACCGCTGCGGGACCGGTTCGCCGCGCTGTACGCGCAGCTGCGCGCGCACAAGGGCGTCAGCTACGAGCTGGCGTACGACGTGGTCGCGGACGTGTCGTACTTCGGCACCCTGATGGTCCAGGAGGGCCTGGCCGACGGCATGGTGTCGGGCGCGGTGCACTCCACGGCGGCGACGATCCGCCCGGCCTTCGAGATCATCAAGACCCGCCCCGACGCGGCGATCGTCTCCTCGGTGTTCTTCATGTGCCTGGCGGACAAGGTGCTGGTGTACGGCGACTGCGCCGTCAATCCGGACCCGGACGCCGAGCAGTTGGCGGACATCGCCATCCAGGCGGCGGGCACCGCGGCCCGCTTCGACGTACAGCCGCGGATCGCGATGCTGTCGTACTCGACCGGCACCTCGGGCTCGGGCGCGGACGTCGACAAGGTGCGGGCGGCCACCGAGCTGGTCCGCGAGCGGCGGCCCGACCTGCTGGTGGAGGGGCCGATCCAGTACGACGCGGCGGTGGCGCCCTCGGTGGCGGCCACCAAGATGCCGGGGTCCGCGGTGGCCGGGCAGGCGACCGTGCTGATCTTCCCCGACCTGAACACCGGCAACAACACGTACAAGGCGGTGCAGCGCTCGGCGGGCGCGGTCGCCGTCGGACCGGTGCTCCAGGGTCTGCGCAAGCCGGTCAACGACCTGTCGCGCGGCGCGCTGGTGCAGGACATCGTCACGACGGTCGCGATCACCGCGATCCAGGCCCAGGGAGAGAACCCGTGAGCGCGACCCGTGTACTGGTCATCAACTCCGGCTCCTCGTCGGTGAAGTACCAACTGCTGGACATGGCAGACCACGCGCGTCTGGCGACCGGTCTGGTGGAGCGGATCGGCGAGGGCGGCGGTGCGCCCGACCACGCGGCGGCGCTGCACACCGTGGCGGAGCAGCTCGACGAGCAGGGCCTCGGCCTGGACTCGCCGGAGCTGGCGGCGATCGGCCACCGGGTGGTGCACGGCGGTACGCGTTTCACCGAGCCGACGCTGATCACCGACGAGGTGGTGGCCGCGATCGAGGAGCTGGTGCCGTTGGCACCTCTGCACAATCCGGCCAACATCACCGGTATCAAGGTGACGCGTGAGCTGCGGCCCGATCTGCCGCAGGTCGCGGTCTTCGACACGGCCTTCCACTCGACGATCCCGGAGGCCGCGGCGCGGTACGCGATCGACGCGGCGACCGCCGACCGGTACGGCATCCGCCGCTACGGTTTCCACGGCACCTCGCACGCCTTCGTCTCGCGGGCGACGGCGGAGCTGCTCGGCAGGGAACCGGCCGACGTCAACGTGATCGTGCTGCACCTGGGCAACGGCGCGTCGGCCTCCGCGGTGCGCGGCGGGGTGTGCGTGGACACCTCGATGGGCCTGACGCCCCTTGAGGGCCTGGTCATGGGCACCCGCTCCGGCGACCTCGACCCGGCGGTGGTGTTCCACCTGGAGCGGGTGGCCGGCATGGGCACCGACGAGATCGACACGCTGCTGAACAAGCGCAGCGGTCTGCTGGGCCTGTGCGGTGACAACGACATGCGGGAGATCGGCCGCCGGATGGCCGAGGGCGACCGGGCGGCGCAGCTCGCCTTCGACGTCTACGCGCACCGGATCCGCCGTTACGTAGGGGCCTTCAGCGCGGTGCTGGGCCGGGTGGACGCGATCGCCTTCACGGCGGGCGTCGGCGAGAATTCGGCCGCAGTTCGCGAAGCGGCTTTGTTGGGTCTCGACAATCTAGGTGTCACTATGGACCCTGTACGCAACGCGCTTCGCGGCACTGCGGCCCGGCTGGTCTCGGCGGCGGCGTCGCGGGTGGCCGTCGCGGTGGTGCCCACTGACGAAGAGCTGGAGATCGCCCGCGATACTTACGTACTGGCGACCGAATAAGCATGGCTGACCGTCCCGCAGCCACGACCGCCCCTGGAATATTCCGGAGCGGAACAAACCGATAGGATAGCGCCCATGCGCCGAGCCAAGATCGTCTGTACCCTGGGTCCCGCCGTCGACTCCTACGACCAGCTCAAGTCGTTGGTCGAGGCGGGCATGAATGTGGCCCGTTTCAATTTCAGTCACGGCAGCCACGCCGAGCACGAGGAGCGCTACCAGCGCGTCCGTAAGATCGCCGCCGAGACCGGCCGGGCGATCGGAGTCCTCGCCGACCTCCAGGGTCCCAAGATCCGCCTCGCCAAATTCGCCGACGGACCGGTCGAGTTGATCGCGGGCGACGAGTTCACCATCACCGTCGAGGACGTCGCGGGCGACAAGTCCATCTGCGGTACCACGTACAAGGGTCTGCCGGGCGATGTCTCCAAGGGCGACCCGATCCTGATCAACGACGGCAACGTGGCGCTGCGCGTCATCGAGGTCGAGGGCCCGCGGGTCCGCACGCTGGTGGTCGAGGGCGGCGTGATCTCCGACCACAAGGGCATCAACCTGCCGGGCGCCGCGGTGAACGTGCCGGCGCTGTCCGAGAAGGACATCGACGACCTGCGGTTCGCGCTCCGGATGGGCGTCGACATGGTCGCGCTGTCCTTCGTGCGCGACGCCAAGGACGTCCGTGACGTGCACCGCGTCATGGACGAGGAGGGGCGCCGCGTCCCGGTCATCGCCAAGGTGGAGAAGCCGCAGGCGGTCGAGAACATGGAGAGCGTCGTCGCGGCGTTCGACGCGGTGATGGTGGCGCGCGGCGACCTCGCCGTGGAGTACCCGCTGGAGCAGGTGCCGGTCGTGCAGAAGCGGCTGGTCGAGATGTGCCGGCGCAACGCCAAGCCGGTGATCGTGGCGACCCAGATGATGGAGTCGATGATCACCAACTCGCGGCCCACGCGCGCCGAGGCGTCCGACGTGGCCAACGCGATCCTGGACGGCGCGGACGCGGTCATGCTGTCCGCCGAGTCGTCGGTCGGCAAGTATCCGATCGAGACCGTCAAGACGATGTCGCGGATCGTCGTGGCCGCCGAGGAGGAGCTGCTGTGCCGCGGGCTCCAGCCGCTGGCCCCCGGCAAGAAGCCCCGCACCCAGGGCGGCGCCGTGGCCCGCGCCGCCGCCGAGCTGGGCGACTTCCTGGACGCCAAGTCCCTGGTCGCCTTCACCAAGTCCGGTGACACCGCCCGCCGCCTGGCCCGCTACCGCGTGCCCGAGCCGGTCCTGGCCTTCACCACCGACCCCGCCACCCGCAACCAGCTCGCGCTGACCTGGGGTGTGGAGTCCTTCGTGGTCGAGCACGTCGACAACACCGACGCCATGGTCGAGCTCGTCGACCGCGAGATGCTCAAGCTCTCCGAGTACGCCAAGGGCGACACCGTCATCATCACCGCCGGCTCCCCTCCGGGCGTCCCCGGCACCACCAACCTCGTCCGCGTCCACCACCTCGGCGACTGACCGCCCCCTCCCCCGGAGAGACCAGCGACCAGCGACCAGCAACCAGCAACCGCCCGCGGCCCGCGCCCCTTCCGAAAGGGGTGCGGGCCGCGCGGCGTTGGGGGCTCGGCTAGCCGGGGGTGCCGTAGATGTGCATGCCGGGGACGTGGAGGGTGCCGCCGAACTGGGCCGCCTGGATGACGGTGGCGTTGGTGAAGAACAGTTCGGGGAGGGTCAGCGGCGGGGGCGCCTTCGGGGTGAAGGTGATGGGGATCAGCCCGAGGAGATTGCCGCTGAGGGACTCGGTGTAGAGCGTCACCGTGCCGTTGGTGAACTTCGAGGTGGAGCCCTTGGCCGCCTCGACGTTCGTCTTCGTGCCCTTGGGGCCGTCGACTATCTGGTGCAGATTGTCGATGTCGATGCCGGAGACGGTGAACTTCAGGACGTCCTTCACCGTGCCGTTGTGCGTCTTGACCTTGACTATGCCGTGGTACGACAGGCCGTGCAGGGTCAGCTTCGTGGTCTTCAGGACCCACGGGGTGTCCGGCAGCAGGGGTATGCCCTGCTCGACATCGGCGTCGGCGAGCGCCTTCGCGTCGTACACCGGGCACGGGTAGGACTGCGGGTCGTCGGTGCCGCCCGCGCTCGGGGTGGCACTGGGCGACGCCTTGTCCTTGGCGTCCTTGGCCGCGTCCTTGGCGTCCTTGGCCGCGTCCTTGGCGTCCTTCACCGTCTTGTCGAGACCGCCGACGGCGGTGTCCACGGTGTCCTTGACGGTCTTGCCGGCCGTGCCCACCGGGTCGTCGCCCTTGGCGGGCGCGCTCGCCGACGGCGACGTGCTCGGCTCGGGCTTCGCGGTCGTCGGCGCCGGGTCCGGCTGCGGGGCCTGGGTGGTGGGCGTCGCGGTCGGGGTCTTGCCGCCGCCGAGCAGCCCGCTCACCAGGTCGCCCAGGCCCAGCGGGTCCCACGGGTTGACCGACTTGGTCGGGCTCGGGGTCGCGCTCGGCGTGCCGGTCGCCCGGGACGTGTTCTCGGTCTTGCTGTCGGCGCCGCTGTCGGACGACGGGGCCTTCGCCGAGTCGGTCGGCGCGGGCGCCTCCGGGCTCGTGGAAGGACTCGGACTGCTCGACGGGCTCGGGCCGGTCGTCGGCTTCGACGTCTCCTGCCCGCCCGGCTTGTCCGTGGCCTTGCCGTCCGCCGCGCTCTTGGAGGCCGAAGGGCTCGGGGTGTCCGACTGGGTCACGCAGGGGCCGGGCTTGTACGGGTTCTTGGGCATCTCGTCGGCCTGCGCGAGATGCGGCGTGAAGCCCATGCCCATCAGCACGGCCGTGGGCATCGCGGCCAGGGCGACCGCCTTCCCGGCGGGCACGTGCAGCTTGGTCAGCAGGGACTTGCGGGGAGCCGCGTGCCGCGGTCCCGAGGTGGCCCGGTTACGGGACCCGTCGCTCTCGGCCTGCTGAGCGTCGTCACCCAGCACGGTGCCTCCCGTTCTCCTCGGTGTTCTCTTCGTCGGGCCGCGCTCCGGCGTGGACCGGCTCGGGCTGTCCGTACGCCTCAGCGGGCTCGTGGGGCCCCTGGGACTGCGCGGGCAGGGTGGGCGGAGCGTTCTCGTCGCCGCCGCCCTCAGGGGCGCCGTCGGGCAGCTCCGCCTTCTCGCCCGGCTCGTCGGCCGCCGGGACACCCGGCGCCCAGGAGACGGCGAGCGCGCCGCCGAGCAGCGCGGGCAGGAAGCCGACGAGGAAGCCGCCGAAGTTGGAGACCACCAGCGACACCAGGGCGAGCAGGATCGACGCGACACCGGCGAAGATGCGTACCGCGCTCTGGAACCACATGGTGAGGCCGAGCACGAACAGCAGGACACCGATGATCAGCGAGCCGGAGCCCGCGGTCGTCGCCATCCGGACGGTCAGTTGGCCGAGCGTGAGGTTCGCGTACGGGAAGTAGGCGATCGGCACTCCGGCGAGGAGGGTCAGCAGACCCGCCCAGAACGGGCGCCCCCAACGCCAGTGGCGGAACGACAGCCGCCAATAACGGATCCGGGCACTCAGTCCTGTTGACTCGGCGCTCATAGGAAACAGCTCCCTGGGACTGGCTTTGCTGAGAGATCGATCGGTGGCGCCGGGTGAGCCGCGTCCCGCGCGGCTCACCCGGACCACTCAGGCGGTGCTTAGTAGCACTCCACCCCGGCGCCGGAGCCCTTCTTGACGCCGAGGCTGAGGCCCGCGAGCTTGAAGGTGCCCGCGCTGGTGGCCCAGGCGGTCTGGTGCACGCCGTCGAGGATGGCCCGGTCGGCCTCCTGGGCGAACGACCCTGGGTCCGTCGCGTCCTTGTCCTTGATGCCAGGACCCTTGTGACTGTCACCGGCCGCGACACCGATGTTGATGTTCCGGAACTCCGCATCGGCGTCGAGCTGGTCGAGGTCGATGTAGAGGTTGTGTGCCACAACCGGCTTCTTCGGGTCCTTGCCGGCGGTCAACTTCAGGGTCACGTCACCGATCGGCGTCGGGACGACCACGGACTGGCACAGGCCGTTGATGGTGGCGTCGGTGAACGCCGAGACCGCGACCGGAATGTACTTGCCACCGTGCTGAACGTCGAGCGCGCCGTACTGCTCGAAGCCGGTGCCGTCCAGGTGATCCGCCGTTACCTTGAACTGCTGACCTGACACGCTGAACGACGCGGCGAGCGCGCCCTGAGCGATGGCTATACCCACCGCGGCCGTAGCCGCGACACTCGGCACCATGACGACGGCGAACCGCCGCCATCTGGTACCGCCACGAACGAGCGACTCCATTTTTCCTCCTTCTCGGACGTACATCTCCGGCCGGGATGTTCGGGTCCTGGCCTGGGATGGGAGAAGTGCTACGTCCTCGGGAAGGAGAGCGCCGGTGATCGGCGGACCGTCCCTCCCCACGAAGAAGCAAGGAGTACGGACGGCGGTGTCCGAATCTTCGGCGATCACCCCCGAGCGACAACCACTGGCCACGCTCTCGCGCAACCTGCTGGACAGGCTCCGCCGGTAGGCGAAGACCCCCCTGTCCCGGAGCGGCGGCATGAGCCGTACGCACCCACTCGGCGGGGACCCGCGGACCGTGGCGCCGACTGGCGGCCGGGCTGTGGCAACGGACCGAGCTTGGCCGATCGTGGTCCATTCGGGCGCGCCGCACAAGGGGCTCATTACTAGCGAGTAACGGATGGGTGTCGCGGCCGTGCGCCCCGGACGGGGCGATTTCACGCAGAGTGAGGAAGACCGGGGCAGGTAAATCCGGCATAAAGAACATCAGCGGTCGAAACGGAGCTGATTTCTTACCGGAGGTAACGGCGACCGCTCATTGTCACGGTTTGATAAAGTGCGGTCGCCGTATCGCTAAATCTCTGAGTAAAACCGGGGCGGGCACTCGGGGAACCGGCGGTAACTGACCGCAGGGTCAGCTCGGCGGAGCGTCCCGTTCAGCCGCCCGGCCGCCTCAGAAGAGGACTCTGATCAGCGCCGTACGCGCGGCGACCACCCGGGGGTCGTCGGGGCCGATGACCTCGAACAGCTCCAGCAGCCGTACGCGGACCGCGTCGCGGTCGTCGCCCGCGGTGCGGCGCACGGTGTCCACCAGACGCGAGAAGGCGTCCTCCACATGACCGCCCACCAGATCGAGGTCGGCGGCGGCGAGCTGCGCGGTGACGTCGGAGGGTGACGCGGCGGCGGCCTCGCGGACCGCCTGCCGGTCGGCGCCCTGCACGCGGTCGAGCAGCTCGGCCTGGGCCAGGCCCAGCTTGGCCTCGGCGTTGCCCGGCTCGTCGGAGAGCACATTGCGGTACGCCTGGATGGCGCCGCCCAGGTCACCGGCGTCCAGCGCGTCGTGCGCGGCGGACAGCGCCAGCTCCTGCGGGGTGGCCGGGCGCGGCGGCGCCTCGGCGGCCGGGGCCGCGCCCTGGGCGGCGGCGTCCGTGTCGACCTCGGGGCCGACGATGCCGAAGCGCTGCTCGGCGACGGCGATCAACTGGTCGAGCACTTCGGTGATCTGGTCCTCGGGCGCGCTGCCCTGGAAGAGCGGCATGGCCTGCCCGGCCAGCACCGCGAAGACCGCGGGCACTCCCTGGACACCGAACTGCTGGAAGAGCATCTGGTTGGCGTAGACCTCGGCGGTGGCGAGGACGAAGCGCCCGCGGTACTCGGCGGTGAGCCGTTCCAGTACCGCGTTGAGCTGCTTGCTCGCGTCGGCCTGGTCGGCCCAGAAGCTGATGACGACCGGGACTTCGGCGGAGCGCTGGAGGACGTCGCTCTCGAAGGTCTCCTCGGTCACCTCGATGACGAGCGGCGAAGCGGTGTGGGCGTCGGCGTTCGCGGGGTCCTGCCGCTGCGCCCTGGCCTGCTCGGCCTTCACCTTGGCCTCACCGGCCGCCTTCACCGCGGCGAGGTCGACCACGCCGCTCATGGACATGTTCCGTGGCTGCATGAGGTCAATCCTCCCCCCTACCGGAGCCGATCGTGCACAGACCCCGGATAGACCCCGGATCTGGTGGTGCTGAGCGGTGCTGTCGGTACGGATCCCCATCCGCACCCGTGGTTGTCGCACGTTTCGCTACGGGTCGTAGCGTAACTGCCCTGAGCTGCCCGGCGGAAGCCGCCCGATGTGATACCGGTCACTCGTCACGTAACCTACCGGCCGGTATGGTCCGCCTTATGGAGCCGCTCGTGGAGCCCCCCGCCCCTCACAGACGCACCGGCCGCCCGCGAAGTGCCGAGGCGGACCGCGCGATCCTCGGCGCCACCCGCGAGGCGCTGGTCGAACTGGGCTGGGGAAAGCTGACGCTGAGCGACGTGGCGGCCCGCGCGGGCGTCGCCAAGACCACCCTCTACCGGCGCTGGAACGGCAAGAACGAGCTGGTCGTCGACGCCATCGCCGCCCTGTTCGAGGAGCAGCTCGACCTCCCGGACCTCGGCAGCCTGCACGCCGACATCCGCGGCGTGGTCCTGCGCTTCGCCGAACTCCTCAACCGGCCCGCCATCAGAACGGGCCTGATGGCCGTCGTCGCCGAGGCCACCCACGACGACGCCCTGCGGATGCGCATCCGCGAGGCGATCGTCGACCGCCAGAAGCACCTCGTCCTCCTCGGCCGCCACCGCGCCCAGCAGCGCGGCGAACTCCCCCCGGACCCGCCCGCTCCGTGCGACCCCGCCCTCGCCGGCCGCGACGCCGACCTCATCTTCGACGTCATCGCCGGCACCGTCGTCCACCGCGTGATGGTCAGCGCCGGCCCGGTCGACCCCGACTGGGCCGACCGCCTCGCCCTCCTCCTGACCACCGGCCTCACCGGCGTCAGGAGCTAGGGGGCCGGAGCCAGGGGGCCGGAGGCGGCCGGCCCCGGCGTCAGGGGGTCGCGTTCACAGCGCCGCACTCCGGGGTCTCCACGCCTGCCACGAAGTGGTCGAACTCCCCGGCGCGGACGCCCTTGACGAAGGCCTCCCATTTGGCGGGGGTGGTCACGGCCACGATCTCCGGCTGCTCGGTTTCGCGGATGTGAATCATCCCGTCGTCGCCGACGGTCGCTTCAAGGGCCACGAACGTCCTTTCGCTGGAGGGCCGGTGGATTGCGCACGAGATGTCGAGGCTACCCAGCGAACAGCGAACGGAACGGGCCGTGACGACGACGGACTACACGGCGCGCCGGACGGACGACAGGCCACGGCCCGACCGGCGGCGTACCACCGCGGGTCAGAAGCGGGCGGGCTCGGTGTAGGTGCCCCATTCGGCGCGCAGGGCGTCGCAGATCTCGCCGAGAGTGGCCTCGGCGCGGACGGCGTCGAGCATGGGCGGGATCATGTTGGAGCCGTCGCGGGCGGCGGTGAGCATGGCGTCCAGGGCGGTGCGGACGGCGGCGTCGTCGCGGGCGGTACGGCGGGAGGCGAGGTCGCGGACCTGGTCGCGCTCGACCTCGTGGCTGACCCGCAGGATCTCCAGGTCGCCGGTGACGGAGCCGTGGTGCACGTTGACGCCGACGACGCGCTTGTCGCCCTTTTCGAGGGAGCGCTGGTACTGGAAGGCGGACTCGGCGATCTCGCCGGTGAAGTAGCCGTCCTCGATGCCGCGCAGGATGCCGGAGGTCATCGGCCCGATCGGGTGCTCGCCGCTCGGCACGGCCTTGGCGCCCAGCGCCCTGATCCGGTCGAAGATCTTCTCCGCGTCGGCCTCGATGCGGTCGGTCAGCGCCTCGACGTACCAGGAACCGCCCAGCGGGTCCGCGACGTTGGCGACGCCGGTCTCCTCCATCAGCACCTGCTGCGTGCGCAGCGCGATCTCGGCGGCCTGCTCGCTGGGCAGCGCCAGCGTCTCGTCGAGGGCGTTGGTGTGCAGCGAGTTGGTGCCGCCGAGCACGGCGGACAGCGCCTCGACGGCGGTACGTACGACGTTGTTGTACGGCTGCTGCGCGGTCAGCGACACCCCGGCGGTCTGGGTGTGGAAGCGCAGCCACTGCGCCTTGTCGCTGGTGGCGCCGTACTCGTCGCGCATCCAGCGGGCCCAGATGCGGCGCGCGGCGCGGAATTTGGCGATCTCCTCGAAGAAGTCGAGGTGCGCGTCGAAGAAGAAGGACAGGCCGGGCGCGAAGGTGTTGACGTCCAGGCCGCGCGACAGGCCGAGTTCCACGTAGCCGAAGCCGTCGGCCAGGGTGTACGCCAGCTCCTGCGCGGCCGTCGCCCCGGCCTCGCGGATGTGGTATCCGGAGACGGACAGCGGCTTGTACGCGGGGATGGAGGCGGCGCAGTGCTCCATCAGGTCGCCGATCAGCCGCAGGTGCGGGGCGGGCTCGAAGAGCCACTCCTTCTGGGCGATGTACTCCTTGAAGATGTCCGTCTGGAGCGTGCCGTTGAGCACGGCCGGGTCGATGCCCTGCCGCTCGGCGGCGACCAGGTACATGCAGAAGACCGGGACGGCGGGTCCGGAGATGGTCATCGAGGTGGTGACGTCGCCGAGCGGGATGTCGTCGAACAGGACCTCCATGTCGGCGGCCGTGTCGATGGCGACACCGCAGTGGCCGACCTCGCCGAGCGAGCGGGGGTCGTCGGAGTCGCGGCCCATCAGGGTCGGCATGTCGAAGGCGACGGAGAGGCCGCCGCCGCCCGCGGCCAGGATCATCTTGTAGCGCTCGTTGGTCTGCCGCGCGTTGCCGAATCCGGCGAACTGCCGGATCGTCCACGTACGCCCCCGGTAGCCGGTCGGGTGCAGTCCGCGTGTGAACGGGTACTCGCCCGGCCAGCCGATCCGCTCGAACCCGGGGACGTCCGCACCCGCCGGCGGGCCGTACACCGGCTCCACGGGGTCGCCCGAGAGCGTGCTGAAGTCGGCCTCCCGCTTACGGGCTGAGTCGTACCGTGCCTGCCAGCGCTGGCGGCCTGTCTCGATGCCTTGGGAGTCCATACCCTTGAATTTACTAGGACGTCCTAGTAAATGTCGATGGGAACACGGCTCACCCTTGGGGTGAGCCGGGTCTCAGAGGGCCGGGGCCCAGGCATGACGGCCTTGACGGGCTCGGGCTTGACGCGCCCAGGCGTCGACGGGCTCAGGCGTTGACGGGCTCGGGCTTCTCCGGCTGGATCACCTTCGGCGCCAGCTCACGCGTCACGCGGCGCTCCACGAAGAACGCGGCGGTCGGGACGGTGCCCGCCAGCAGCACCCAGGCCATCCGGCCGATCGGCCACTTCGCCTTGTTGCACAGGTCGAAGGCCATAACGAGGTAAACGACATAGAGCCAGCCGTGGGCGAAGCCCACCGCGCTGGTGAAGGTGCCCGCGCCATTGATGTCGAACACGTACTTGGCGATCACGCCCAGGGTGAGCGCGATCAGCAGCACGCCTGTCACGTAGGCCATCACGCGGTAGCGGGTCAGCACGCTGGATTTCATGGCATCGAGCCTAGCCGCCCCGAAATGCCGGGCTCATCCGGGTCGGGGGACGACGGGACGCGCGGAGCCGACCGCAGGTCAGGACTCCTCGAAGTCGCCCGCCGCTATCCGCAGGGGGCGCAGCAGCGCGAAGATCTCGCCGCACTCCTCCGCGTCGTAGGCGCTGAGGCCGAAGTCCATGGCGACCAGGTCGCGGGTGGCGGACTCGACGATCTCGCGGCCCTTGTCGGTGATCGAGGCGAGGGTGCCGCGGCCGTCGTTGGGGTTGGGGCGCTTGGCGACGAGACCGGCGGAGACCAGCCGGTCCACGGTGTTGGTGACGGACGTCGGGTGCACCATCAGCCGCTCGCCGATCTTGGACATCGGCAGCTCGCCCGCCTTGGAGAAGGTGAGCAGCACCAGCGCCTCGTACCGCGCGAAGGTCAGCCCGTACGGCCTGACCACCGCGTCGACCTGGCCGAGCAGGATCTGCTGGGCGCGCATGATCGAGGTGATGGCACCCATCGAGGGGACCCCGCCCCAGTGCCGGGTCCACAGCTCGTCGGCGCGGGCGATCGGATCGAAGGGCAGGCTCAGCGGCTTTGACACGGCGAAGAGCCTACCCGTCGGTCACATAGTGGGCACAAGTGTCTCGTCAGGCGAGCGCGCTGAGCCGGCGCCACGCGTCCTTGCCGAGGTTCCACTCACCGAAGCCGTTGCCCTTGTCGACGGTGGCGCGCGTGGAGCCCGAGGTGATCACCAGGTCGCCGCGGACCGCCCGGTCGAAGAACCACTTGGCGTCCGCGGTGTGCATGCCGATGCACCCGTGGCTGCCGTTCTGCACGCCCATCATCGCGTCGTTCCAGGGCGCCGCGTGGGTGTACGTGCCGGAGGTGGTGATGTGGACCGCGTACTTCACGTCCTTGTCGTAGAAGTCCGCCGAGTCCTCGGAGGTGGCGATGCCGACCGACGAGGACGTCATCCGCACGGTGGACTGCTTGCTGATCACCACCATCTGCCCGTTCCAGGTGGGGAAGGCGGGCTTGCCACCGGAGATCTTGAAGTTCTTGACGGTCTTGCCGTTCTCGGTGACCCGCATGGTGTGCGCCTTGAGGTCGACGTACGAGATCCGGGCGGTGCCGATGGTGAACGTGTCGTGGATGTCGCGGCGCAGATAGCGCCCGCCCCCGGTGTCGATGCCGCTGAGCCTGGCGGTCAGCGTGACCTTGGTGTTCGGCGTCCAGTACGCGTCCGGCCGCCAGTCCACCCGCTGAATGCCGGTCAGCGGGTCGGTGATCCAGCCCCAACTGCCCTGGACGGCCGGGCTGGTGGTGACGGTGAGCGCCTTCTCGACCGCCGCCCTGGCCGCCTTGTCGGTGACCGGCTTGTCGAAGGCGAGGGAGACGGGCAGGCCGACGCCGACGACCGCGTTGTTCAGCGGGGTCGGGGTGACGCCGTTGACCTTGGCCGCCGTCAGGGTGCGGAAGGCGCTGGTAGTACGGGTCTGCTTGCCCGCGCTGTCGGCCGCGGTGACCTGGACGGTGTAGGCGGTGCCGGGGGTCATCGTGCGGTCGGAGGTCCAGGTGTGCTTGGCGGCGTCCAGGGCGCCGGTCACCTCGATCGGCGTCACGCCGTCCTTGGACGTGCCCTCGGGGGTCACGGTGACCGTGCCGAGTGTGCCGCCCTCGACGGTGACCTTGACCGGCGCGGCCGGATCGACGTCCGCGGTGTCCTTGGCCGGTGTGACAGTGATCCGCGCGGCGGAGTCGGCGGACGCGGACCGGCCCGCGCCCTTGCCGTCGGACGAGCCGCCCGCCTTGTCGCCGTCGTGGCCGCCGCACGCGGTGACGCCCATCGCCACGGCCAGCAGGAGGGCGGGCACGGCGAGCGCCCGCGGTCGGGGGTTGCGTATGCGAGTGCGGTACACGGCAGTCGGTTCCTTGTCAGAGGTGGTCGGGGCGAAGAGTGTTTGGATCGGCGGCGGGCAGGTCGGCGGCGGATGAGGTCAGGACAGAACGCGGCGGCTCAGCACGACTTCCCGTCGCCGACGAAGCCGCGCGACATCGTGGACCCGCCGCCGACCCCGCTGCCGACCCCGCCGCTGGTGCCGTCGATGGAGACGTCCGGCGGCGACATGGAAGCGCTCGGTCGCGCGCCGGCCTCCGTCAGCCGGTTCAGCGACGCCGCGATGCAGGCGATCGGCTGCGGGTGCTTGTTGGCATAGTCGCTCCCGGAGCCCAGCGGGTTCCCCAGCCCGCGGATCAGCAGCACGGCGAGGTAGGCGCCCTGCCGGTTCATCAGGATCTGCACCCCGGTGCCCGTTCTGCTGCTGCCCTGGTAGGTGACCGGACTGTCGGCGGCCTCACCGGTCGTGCCGAGGTCGGTGGTCAGCTCGACACCGCACGTGTCCTTCACCGCCTCGCCGAACCGTTCCGTCCGGTAGCGGGCGGCCTCGGCGTCGGTGAACGCGTAGAGCAGGTACTCCGCCTCCTCCCCCGCCGACGCGCCGTACAGCCGCACCGCGCCGGCCCGTACGTCTCCGGCGGGAGACGGTACCGGGCAGGCCCCCATGAGCTTGAGCGCGGTGCCCGGGGCGAGGGTCTTCCAGGGGGCCACCGGGAAGAACGGCAGGGCGCCGGGCGGCAGCAGCTCGTCGGTGAGGCGGTGGGCCAGGGCGGCCGGGTCGGGCGGCTCCGGCGGGGGCGTGGTGGACGCGACGGTGCCCGGCAGCGCGCCGGTGCCGCGCGGGCCGTCGGAGCCGGGCAGCAACTGCCAGGTGCCGACGGCGACCGCGAGGGCCGCGACCAGCGACACGGCCCCGGTCCTGCGGCGGGCGCGCCGCCGTTCGCCGAGCCTGCGGGCGGCCGGGGCCCCGGCGAGTACGACCAACGGCTCGGTGTCGCGGGCGAGTCCGCGCAGCCGCTCGTCCAGCGGATCGGCGGAGCCCGGGCCGATGTCGGAGTCCGAGCCGATGTCGGTGTCCATGTCGGCGGCGGGGGTGTCGGCGGCGGTGCCGAGGGGGTCGGGACCGGCCGGGCGGCCGAACGGGTCAGCCATGGAGGGGCACCTCCTCGGTGCGGTGGCGCGCCGCACGTGTGTGGCGTGCGTCGTCGGCGGTGGCGGTAGCGGTGGCGGCGTCCCGACCGGCGGGGTCGTGAGCGCCGCGACCGGCGGTGTCGTGGGCGGCGGACGCGTACGCGGCGGGTTCGGGCTCCGCGTCGTCCGCCGGGTCGTCCTTGAGCAGGGCCCCCAGTGCTCTCCTCCCCCGGCTCAGCCGGGTCCGTACGGCGGCGCTGGACACGCCGGTCTGCCGGGCGATCTCCTCCACCGGCAGGTCGAGGAGGTGGTGCATGACCACGGCGGTGCGCTGGTCGTCGCCGAGCGCGCGCAGGGCGTCGATCAGCGCGACCCGGTCGGGTGCGAGCGCCGGGGCGTCGGGCGGCGGCCCGTGCCGGAAGTGCGCGCGCACCCGGTTGCGGGCCTTGCGCCAGGTGCTCACCGCCAGACGTACGGCGACGGTACGCACCCAGGGCGCGGGGTCGCCCTCCGCGGTGAGCTTCGGCCAGCGCTGCCATGCCCTGGCGTACGCCTCCTGCACGGCGTCCTCCGCCTCACCCAGGTCCCCGGTGATCGTGTAGACGACGGCCACCATGCGCTTCGCCGTGGCGGCGTAGAACTGGTCGAAGTCCGCCGCCGGTTCTGGCTGTGCGGTCATGTGGTTCTTCCCTCCCTCAGAACTACACGCGCGGCGGCGGCCTTATGTGACAGGCGGACGGGAGTTTTCTTCCGTGGCCGCGCCGCGCCTCTTGGCAGGCCCTCCCGTGAGCCGCGACACCGGTCCGAGGTCGAGCCCGAGCGGCCGGGCCAGCACCAGCGCGGGCAGGCACAGGGCGGCGGCGCCCAGCAGCAGGCCCGTGAGGTCGCCTGCCGGGCCGCCGCCGAGCCGGGCGGTGACGGCGTGGGCGGTGAGCAGCGCCAGGGCGGCGCCCGGCAGGAAGGCCGCGGTGAGCCGTACGTGGTGGCCCAGGACGCGGGGCCGCCAGCCCAGGCGGCGGCGCAGCAGCGCGGCGGTGGCCAGCAGGCCGACCGTACAGGCGAGCGCGTATCCGGCGGCCATGCCGGTGACCGCCCAGCGGGCCGGGAGCAGCGCGTAACAGGCGGCGGCGCTCGCGGCGTTGACGGCGGCGATGAGGACGTTGAGGAAGAAGGGCGTACGGGTGTCGCCGAGCGCGTAGTAGCCGCGCGCGAGCAGGTACTGGCCCGCGAAGGCGGGCAGGCCGACGGCGAAGGCGACCAGCATCCAGGCGATGGCGCGCGCGTCCGCCTCGCTGGTGGCGCCGTGCTGGAAGACGACGCCGGTGATCTGCGGGGCGAGCGTGAGGAAGGCGAAGACGGCGGGGACGACGGCGGTGCCGGAGACGGTGAGGCCGCGCGTGAGGTCGGCGCCGATCGCCGCGTGGTCGCCGTCGGCCGCGGCCCGGCTCATGCGCGGCAGCAGCGCGGTGGCCAGCGACACGGTGACGATGCCCTGCGGGACGACCCACAGGCTGTACGCGTTGCTGTAGGCGGCGTAGCCGACGCCGGTGGAGTGGCCCGAGGCCAGCGCGCGCAGTCCGGCGGAGGTGGACAGCCGGGTCACCACCCAGTACGCGCCCTGGTTGACCAGGACCAGCAGCAGCGTCCACACGGCGGCCCGCATCGGCTGGGTCAGTCCGGCGCCGCGCCAGTCGAACCGCGGGTGCCAGCGGAAGCCGGTG
Source organism: Streptomyces sp. NPDC093221 (assembly GCF_044753885.1). Taxonomy (NCBI): domain Bacteria; kingdom Bacillati; phylum Actinomycetota; class Actinomycetes; order Kitasatosporales; family Streptomycetaceae; genus Streptomyces; species Streptomyces sp. NPDC093221. The sequence continues at coordinate 358,255 of NZ_JBIVOA010000002.1, forward strand.
GCGCGCAGCGACGGCAGCAGCGCGAGGGCCTGCACCGCGATGCCCGCGGTGCTGCCGAGGCCGAGCAGCAGCGCGTCCCGGTGTCCGATGCCCCCGCTCGCGACCGCGAGGTACAGGCCGAAGACGGCGATCACGACGAGGTTGTTGAGCACCGGCGTCCACATCATGGCGCCGAACCGGTCGCGGGCGCCGAGGACCTGGCCGAGGAGCGTGAACAGGCCGTAGAAGAGGATCTGCGGCAGGCAGTAGCGGGCCAGCGACACGGTCAGGTCGCGCTGGCCGCCGCTGAAGCCGGGCGCGTACGCGCTGACCAGCCAGGGCGCGGCGAGCACCGCGAGGGCGGTGACGGCGAGCAGCGCGACCGCGCACAGGGTGAGCAGCCGGTCGGTGTACGCCTGGCCGCCGTCGGCGTGCTCGCGGGCGGCGCGGACGAGTTCGGGGACGAAGACGGACTGGAGGGCGCCGCCGATCATCAGCGCGTAGATGATGTTGGGCACGGTGTTGGCGACCCCGAAGGCGTCTCCGGCCGCCGCCGTGCCGAGCGCTGCGGTGATCGTCGCCAGCCGCAGGAAGCCGGTGGCGCGGGACACCAGTGACCCGGCCATCATCAGACCGCCGCTGCGCCGCAGGGAGTTGGTGTCGCGGGCGTGCGCCCGCCGCCCCTTGCGGTGCGTGGAGCCGTCCACTGCTGAAGTCACCCGTCGGTCCCCTGTTCACGCTGATCGTCCTGTGCCCGGTACCGGCTGGTCGCGCGGGTCCCCGTCCCCTGGGCAGACGCGCAGTCTGCCCCGGCGGTCACGGCTGACGGAAGTCGCGGGGCGGTACGGCGGGTGTCGGAAAAGTCTCTGTCACCTGACGGCCGCGCCGGGCGTGTCCTTCGTGAGCGGGCCGCCCCGGCCCGCCCCGCAGCGCGGAGGACGACGCCTTGACGATGACCACTCACCAGCGTTCCGGCTCCGGCTCCGACCGCGCCGCGAGCGACAAAGGCACCGGCACCGGCACCGGCACCGGTGCTCTGCGGCTGCTGCCGATGCCCGCCTCCGCGCACGCCGACTTCGTCCGCCGCCCCGGCCCGTACACCGCGAGCTTCCTCCAGACGCCCGCCTGGGCGCGGGTGAAGTCCGGCTGGCAGGCGGAGAGCTTGGCCTGGCTGGACGAGCACGACCGGCCGGTCGGCTCCGCGCTGGTCCTGTACCGCCAACTGCCGGGCGTACGGCGGTCGTTCGCGTACCTCCCGGAGGGCCCCGCGGTGGACTGGGCCGATCCGCGCCTGGACCGCTGGCTCGACCCGCTGCTGGAACACCTGCGCGGTACGGGGGCGTTCGCGGTACGGATGGGGCCGCCGCTGGCGTACCGGCGGTGGACGGCGCGGACGTTGAAGGACGCGTCGGGTCCCGGGCGCCGGGTCGGTGACGTGCTGCCCGACCTGGTCGAGCCGTTGGGCGCGGCGGTCTCCGACCGGCTGCGCGAGGGCGGTTGGCGGCGCTGCGGCGAGGACGGGCAGGGTGGGGACGCGCAGCCGCGGCTGGTGTTCGAGATACCGCTGGCCGGGCGCGGTCTGGACGACCTGTGGACCGGCCTCAACCAGGAGTGGCGGCGCAACGTGAAGAAGGCCGCCAAGTGCGGTGTGCGCACGGGTGTCGAGGGCCCGGAGGCGCTGCCGGCCTTCCACGAGCTGCTGCGGGTCACCGAGGCCCGCGACGGCTTCGACCTCGGCCGGTCGCTGGACTACTACCGGCGGCAGTACGAGGCGCTCAACGCCGAGGAGCCGGGCCGCATGCGGCTGTACACCGCGCGGCACGAGGGCGAACTCCTCGCCGCGCACACGCTGTTGACCGCGCCGGACGGCGGCCGGGTCTGGTACCAGACGGGTGCCTCGGCCGACCACCGCCGCGAGGTGCGGCCGAGCAACGCGCTCCAGTGGCGGATGCTGTGCGACGCGCAGGCGATGGGCGCGGCGGTCTACGACATGCGCGGGGTGCCCGACGGCCTCGACCCTGCGGCGCGCGCCTACGGGCTGCTGCGCTGGAAGTTGGGCACCGGCGGGGAGGCGGTGGAGACGGTGGGCGAGTGGGAGCTGCCGCTCCAGGGCGCGGTCAACAAGACGCTGCACCGGGCGATGCACGCGTATCTGACCCGGCGCTGAACGCTCGGGGGCCACGGGCTGACAAATTCACGGGCTCACGGGCCCACGGGCTCACGGGCTCAACGCGTAGCCCCGAAAGGGCCGTTGCCGCTCAGGCGGGGCTGGCCGCGGCGCCCATCGGCTGCGTACGGCGTACCGACCGCAGCACGGGCACGACGCTGAGCGTGCCGAGTATCCCCGCGCCCGCGATCACCGCGTAGGGCGGCACCCACTCCGCGACGGCGCCGCCGACCGTCATGCCGACGCCCTGGAGCGTCATGATCCCCGCGCCGAGCAGCGACATGGCCCGGCCGCGCATGTCCTCGGGCACGTCGTGCACGAACCACTTGTCGATGCCGAGCGCGTACGCGGTGGTGACCCCGGTGATCAGCAGCAGCACGATCGCCAGCGGCAGCGAGGGGTGCACGAGGAAGCAGACGAAGGGCAGCATCGAGACGGCGGCGAGCGGGATGGCGATCCGTTCGCGGGCGGACGGGGTGAGCAGCGTGCCCGCCAGCACCTCGCCGACGACGGTGCCCGCGGGCATCGCGGCGAGCAGGATGCCGAAGCCCGCGGAGCCCGCGCCCGCCGCGTCCGCGTAGGGCGCGGCGACGCCCTCGGCGACGACGCAGAACATCGGCGGCACCCACCACATGAGCATCAGCGAGCGGATTCGCGCGTTGCGGAACAGTCGCCCCGCGGAGCCGATCGAGTCGCGCATCATGGCGCCGGTCCCGGTGACCCGGGCGGGCCGGTCGCGGGTGCCGAAGCGCAGCAGCAGCGCGGAGCTGAGGAAGGTGCCGATCGTCACCAGCAGCGCGGCGCGCGGCGACAGCCACACCAGGACGAGACCGCCGATTCCGTAGCCGATGATCTGCGAGCTCTGGCCGACGATCCGCACCAGGGAGCGGCCGAGCACGAAGACGTCGCCGTGGAGGATGTCGGCCAGGCTGGCGGCCCTCGTGCCGGTGAACAGCGGTGTGATCATCGAGACGGACACGCGTAGCACGAAGAGAAGGGCGAGCGGCGTGGCCGGCACGGCCATCACCGCGACGAAGGCCGCGCAGAGCAGATCGCAGGCCACCAGGACGCGGCGGGTGGGGTACCGGTCGGAGATTCCGGACAGCAGGATGCCGCTGAGCGCGTAGGGCAGGAAACCGAGCGCGAAGATCAGCGCGGTGAGGACGGCGGAGCCGGTCTGCCGGAAGACGAGGACGGCCAGCGAGACCTCGGCGAAGACGCTGCCGAGGACGGACAGGACATGCGCGGCGAAGATCGGGCGGAATTCCCTGACCGCGAAAACGGCACCGTAGCCGGTGGGGGTGCTGTCGCCGGTGGCGGTCGCGCCGCTGGTAGGAGGCGTGCCGTCGCCCTTCCCGTGGGTGGTGGGAGCGGGCTGCGAACCGGTCGGCGATGGGGTGCGTCCACCTGGTGGGGGGTGCTCGCTGTCCGTTGTCATGACATCACCCTGGTGGCATGAGCACTGCATATCGTAGTGTTTCGGACTGAGCCGAATCTTGGGGGTCGTGATGTCGTTTCGTATGCGATTTGCGGCTGAGGACCTTCTGCGGTGCCGCTTCGCCATCTCACCGCTGCGGGAGACCCAGGGGGCGATACGTACCCTGTCCCGGCCGGACCGACACGGCTACCACCTGCCCTGGTTGCGGCAGGTCAGGGCCGCCGCGGCCGGTCTCGACCTGGCTCCGCTGTGGCTGCTGGCACCGGATCACGGGCACCCCCCGGACTTTCTGCACCCCCCGCCCCAGGCGCCCCTGGGCACCCTGGACGACGAACTCGACGTCGTACGGGCCACGGACCCGGACGAGGCGCACCGCCAGATCCAGGCCGCGCTGGCCCAGACCCCGGGCGCGGAGCACGGCAAGCGGGGCCGCGCGATGCTCGCCGATCCGGCCGGAACCGTACGGCAGTTGGCCGGTTTGTACGAGCATGTGTGGGCTGCCCTGCTCGCCCCGCACTGGCCCCGGCTGCGGGCGGTGCTCGAGGCGGACATCGCCTATCACGCGCGGCGGCTGGCGGACGGCGGCATGCAGCGGCTGTTCACCGCGCTGCACCCGAAGCTGAGCTGGTCGGAGGGCGCGCTGACGGCGGCGGGGCACACCTCGCACCTGCCGGATCTCAGCGGCCAGGGGCTGGTGCTGGTGCCCAGCGTCTTCTTCTGGCCCGAGGCGGGCAACGCCTTCGACCCGCCCTGGCAGCCCACCGTCGTCTATCCGGCGCGCGGCATCGGCGGGCTGTGGGCCGAGACCGGGCCGACCGCGTCCGCCGCGATGATCGCGCTGCTCGGCGCCAACCGGGCCGCGATCCTCAGCGACCTCGACGCGCCCAGCACCACGACGGCGCTGGCCCACCGGCACGCCCTCGCGCTGTCGTCGGTCTCCGCGCATCTGGCGGTGCTGCGCGACGCGGGTCTGCTGGCGTCCCGGCGCTACGGGCACCAGGTGCTGTACGAACGGACGCCGCTGGGGATCGCGCTCACGACCGGCGGGCTGTTCTGAGCACGCGGGACAACGGGCCGCTGACGGCGCCCGCCGCCATCCGGGCGTCCGCCATCGCGGCACTCCGCCGCCCCGCCGCTCCGCTACTCGGAGAGGTGGCGCTCCACCGTCTCGACCTTCGAGGTCAGTCCGTCCGTCACGCCCGGCCTGATGTCGGCCTTGAGGACCAGCGACACCCGGGGCGCACGCGCCTCGACCGCGGCGACGGCCCGCCGTACGACGTCCATCACCTCGTCCCACTCCCCCTCGACGGAGGTGAACATCGCGTCCGTACGGTTCGGCAGCCCGGACTCGCGGACCACGCGGACGGCGTCGGCCACGTACTCGCCGACGTCCTCGCCGACGCCCAGCGGGGTGACGGAGAAGGCGACGATCATGCGCCGACCGCCTCGCCCTGAGCGCCGCGCGCGGCCACGACCGACTCCTCGGACTCGCGGCGCAGCATCCGCTCGGCGAAGAAGCCGCCGGTGGGCAGGACGGACAGCACGAAGAAGAGGGCGCCGCGGGCCGGCGACCACCTGGCGCGGCGCCAGGCGTCCGCCCAGAAGACGACGTAGAGGACGAACAGGACTCCGTGCACCATGCCCATGACGGGCACCGCGTTGAAGTCGGTGGTCCGCTTGAGCACCGAGCAGACCATCAGCAGCAGGAACGACACCGCTTCCGGGGCGGAGATCAGACGGAGTCTGCGCAGGGCGGTGGCGGTCTTCAGGTCCACGAGAACCTCACTGTCGGTGACGGGAAACAGGCTTGTGAACGTGATCACAAGACCACCCCATTATCACCGGCCCGTATCGATGGTCCGCCCCGGGGGTAGGAAACCGCGGGGCGGGCGATAGCGTCCCTGTCCACGACACGACCCGTACGCACCACCCGCACGACGTGATCCGCACGACCTGACCGACCACCCAACGGGGACCGAGACACGATGACGATGGACTGGGACCGGCGGCACTGCGCCCGCAAGGGGCACATCACCTACGCGCCCGACGAGAACCACCTGCGGCAGAAGCTGCACGCGAGCACCGCCGTCGGCACGGTGTGGCGCTGTCTGCGCTGCGGCGACTTCGTCCTCGGCGACCCGCACGGCGCCGGCCCCGCCGACCGCGCCCCCGAGGTGCCGCGCGGCCGGGCGCTGCGCGACCTGTTCATCCTGCGCTTCCTGGCCGTCGAGCGAATCCTGCGCGGCCTGCTGGTCCTGATCGCCGCCTGGGCGGTCTGGCGGTTCAGCAACTCGCAGAACGCGGTGCGCGACCTGTTCGAGAAGGACCTCACCGTCTTCAAGCCGGTCGCCGAGCACTTCCACTACGACCTGGACCACTCGCCGGTCGTCGACACCATCCGCAAGACCTTCGACTACAAGCACTCCACCCTCCAGCTCGTCGCCGCGCTGCTGCTGGCGTACGCGCTGATCGAGATCATCGAGGGCTTCGGCCTGTGGTGGGGCAAGCGCTGGGCGGAGTATCTGGCGGTGGTGGCGACCGCCGCGTTCCTGCCGATCGAGGGCTACGAGCTGACCGAGCGGGTCAGTTGGTTCAAGGTCGCCACGATCACGCTCAATGTGCTGGCCGTCCTCTACATCCTGCTCGGCAAGCGGCTGTTCGGGCTGCGCGGCGGCCACAAGGCGTTCGAGGCCGAGCGCCGGAGCGCGTCGCTGCTGGAGGTCGAGGAGGCCGCGGGCGAGGTGCCGGGCGACCACGCGCCCAAGCCGCCGCTGCCGGTGCGGCAGCGGTCCACGGCGGACGGCGTCTGATCCGCGATGCCACGCTTCCGGCTCCAGGGCACCCGGGTGCTCGCCGTGGACCTCACCGGCGACACCGTCAAGGCGAAGAACGGCGCGATGGTCGCCTATGAGGGCGAGATGACGTTCAAGAAGATGACCGGCGGCGGCGAGGGCCTGCGCGGCCTGGTCACCCGCCGGATCACCGGTGAGTCGATGGCCGTCATGGAGGTGAAGGGGCACGGCACGTGCTACTTCGCCGACCGGGCCACCGAGATCAATCTGGTCCGGCTGAACGGCGAGAAGCTGTACGTCGAGGCGAGCAATCTGCTGGCCACCGACTCCGCGCTGCGCACCGGCACCACCTTCACCGGGCTGCGCGGCGCCTCGCAGGGCAACGGCCTGTTCACCACGACCGTCGAGGGCACCGGGCAGGCGGCCGTGATGTCCGACGGGCCCGCGATCGTGTTGCGGGTGTCGGCCGCGACGCCGCTGATCGTGGACCCGGGCGCGTACATCGCGCACACCGGGAATCTGCGGCAGCAGCTCCAGCAGTCGGTGGGCTGGCGCACGGTGATCGGCGAGGGGTCGGGCGAGAGCTTCCAGATCCGCTTCGAGGGCGAGGGGCTGGTGTACGTGCAGCCCAGCGAGCGCACCACGATCGGGGGTCAGCTCTGATGCCGTTCACCAGGATCAACTCCAAGATGGTGGAGGCCGCGATCGCCCCGGGCCAGCGGATGTTCAGCCAGCGCGGGGCGATGCTGGCGTACCGCGGGGAGGTCTCCTTCACGCCGAGCATCACCGGCGGGCAGGGCGGTGTGATGTCGATGATCGGCCGCCGGGTCGCCAACGAGGCGACGCCGCTGATGACCATCGAGGGCGACGGCTCGGTGATGTTCGGGCACGGCGGGCACCACATCCACTCCATCGACCTCGCGGGCGAGACGCTGTACGTCGAGGCCGACCGGCTGCTCGCCTTCGACGGCTCGCTCCGGCAGGGCACCATGTTCATGGGTTCGCAGGGCGGTGTCATGGGCGTCATACGCGGTCAGGTCACCGGGCAGGGCCTGTTCACCACCACGCTCCAGGGCAAGGGGTCGGTCGCCGTCATGGCGCACGGCGGTGTCATCGAACTGCCCATCGCCCCGCAGCGCCCGGTGCACGTCGACCCGCAGGCGTATGTCGCCCACCGCGGCGACGTACGCAACAAGCTGTCCGCGGCGCTCGGCTGGCGCGAGATGGTCGGGCGCGGTTCGGGCGAGGCGTTCCAACTGGAGCTGTCCGGGCAGGGAATGGTCTACGTACAGGCGTCGGAGGAGAAGCTGTGAGCGGCGGTCCGATGGGCTGGGGCCCTCCGGGGGGCGGCGTACCGGGCGGCGCGCCGGGCGACAGCGGCGGTCCCGTGGTGTACGACCCGTACACGCTGCCGGTGAACGACAACGTCAACCCGTACGCCTTCTGCGTGGAGCTGGACGGGCAGTGGTTCCTCCAGAAGGGGAAGATGATCGCCTATTACGGGCAGGTCGACTTCCACGCGATCGGGCACGGCCCGCTGGACCGGCTGGTCGCCACCAGCTTCCACTCGCCGCTGCACGCCGCGGACTGGGTGGTGGCGCAGGGGCGCGGCAAGATGCTGCTCGCCGACCGGTCGTACGACATCAATTCGTACGATCTGGAGGACGGCAATCTGACCATCAGGTCGGGGAATCTGCTGGCCTTCGAGCCCACGCTGGCGCTCAAGCAGTCGATCATTCCCGGCTTTCTGACGCTGATCGGCACGGGGAAGTTCGTGGCCGCGTCGAACGGCGCGGTGCACTTCGTGGAGCCGCCCATCCGGGTCGACCCGCAGGCGCTGGTCGGCTGGGCGGACTGCCCGTCCCCCTGCCACCACTACGACCACGCGTATCTGCGCGGTGTCCTCGGCGGTATCCGCGCGATGACCGGGATCGGCGGGGCGTCGGGCGAGGAGCACCAGTTCGAGTTCGTCGGCGCGGGGCAGGTGCTGCTCCAGTCCACCGAGACGCTGATGGCCGAGGTCGACACCGGCGGCGTGCCGGGACAGGCCGGACCCGGCGTCCCCGGCGCGGGCGCACCCGGGCAGGGCCGTTTCGGACGGTGACCGTCCCGCTACCCTGACGATCATCCGCGGTGTGACCGCCGGTAGAATTCACTCTATGGAGACCGTGACAGCAGAAGCTGAAAGCGCTACGGCTTGGCTCACCGAGGACGAGCAGCGCGCCTGGCGCATCCATCTGGACGTCAGCCGGCTGCTCATGTACCAACTCGAGCGGGACCTCCAGTCCTTCGGCCTGACCAACAACGACTACGAGATCCTGGTCAACCTCTCCGAGGCCGAGGAGCGGCGGCTGCGCATGAGCGATCTGGCGCGCTCCACGCTCCAGTCCAAGAGCCGCCTCTCGCACCAGATCACCCGCATGGAGGCGGCCGGTCTCGTCCGCCGCGAGAACTGCGAGTCCGACCGCCGCGGTCTCTACGCGGTCCTCACCGACCAGGGCTGGGCCACCATGCGCCAGGTCGCCCCCCGTCATGTCGCCGCGGTCCGCGCGCACTTCATCGACCTCATCGCGCCGGAGGACCTCGCGACCTACCGCCGCGCCATGGCCCCGGTGGCCGACCACCTCCGCACGGTCCGCGAGAAGTAGCCCCGCGGGTCCCAGGGGCTCAGGGGCTCAGCGCCTCAGCGCCTCAGTCCTCAGGAGAGGTCCCGGGGCTCGTTCGAGGTGAGGCCGGCGATCAGTTCGTCGGCCGCCGCGTAGGGGTCGAGGGTGCCGTCGGTGACGCGCTCGGCGAGGGAGTCCAGGCGCTGGTCGCCGCGGAGGTCGCCGATGCGGGAGCGCAGGGCGGTGACGGCGATGTGCTCGACCTCGGTGGCGGCGCGGGCCCGGCGGCGGGTGGCCAGGACGCCGCGCTCCTCCATCCAGGCGCGGTGCTTCTCCAGGGCTTCGACGACTTCGTCGATGCCCTCGCCGCGCGCGGCGACGGTCTTGACGATGGGGGGCCGCCAGTCCCCCGCCTCGCGGGCTTCGCCGAGGCCGAGCATGTGGTTCAGCTCGCGGGCGGTGGCGTCGGCTCCGTCGCGGTCGGCCTTGTTGACCACGTAGACGTCGCCGATCTCCAGGATTCCGGCCTTGGCGGCCTGGATGCCGTCGCCCATGCCGGGGGCGAGCAGCACGACGGAGGTGTCGGCCTGCGCGGCGATCTCGACCTCGGACTGCCCGACGCCGACGGTCTCGACGAGGACGATGTCGCAGCCCGCCGCGTCCAGCACCCGGATGGCCTGGGGGGCGGCCCAGGCGAGGCCGCCGAGGTGGCCGCGGGTGGCCATGGAGCGGATGTAGACGCCGGGGTCGGAGGCGTGCTCCGACATACGGACGCGGTCGCCGAGCAGGGCGCCGCCGGAGAACGGCGACGACGGGTCGACGGCCAGGACGCCGACCCGCTTGCCCGCCTTGCGGTACGCGGTGACCAGCGCCGAGGTCGACGTGGACTTGCCGACGCCGGGCGACCCGGTGAGGCCGACCACGTACGCGCCGCCGGTCAGCGGCGCGAGTGCGGCCATCACCTCGCGGAGTTGCGGGGACGCCCCCTCCACGAGCGAGATCAGCCGGGCCACGGCCCTCGGCCGCCCCTGCCGCGCCTGCTCGACCAAGGTGAGGACGTCCACCACGTCTGTTCGCTCCCTCTTCCCGCTCACTACCGAAAAAGCCCGAAAAGACCCGGGAAGAACCCGGAAAAGCCGTGGAGCCGAAGGGCCGGGCCCGTCAGTTCCCCGCGACCGTGATGATCAGCGCGTCGCCCTGTCCGCCGCCGCCGCACAGCGCCGCCGCTCCCGTACCGCCGCCGCGCCGCTTCAGTTCGAGGGCCAGGTGCAGCACGATACGTGCTCCCGACATGCCGATCGGGTGGCCCAGGGCGATGGCGCCGCCGTTCACGTTCACCTTTTCAGGGGTGACGCCCAGGTCCTTCATCGACTGGACGGCGACGGCCGCGAACGCCTCGTTGATCTCGATGAGGTCGAGGTCGTCCACGGTCAGGCCCTGCTTGCCGAGCGCGTGCTTGATGGCGTTGGACGGCTGGGACTGGAGCGAGTTGTCCGGGCCGGCGACATTGCCGTGGGCGCCGATCTCGGCGAGCCATTCCAGCCCCAGCTCCTCCGCCTTGGCGCGGCTCATGACGACCACGGCGGCGGCGCCGTCGGAGATCTGCGAGGCCGTACCGGCGGTGATCGTGCCGTCCTTCTTGAAGGCGGGCCGCAGCTTGCCCAGCGACTCGGCGGTGGTCTCGGGGCGGATGCCCTCGTCCTGGCTGAAGACCACCGGGTCGCCCTTGCGCTGCGGGATCTCCACCGGGGTGATCTCGGCGTCGAAGACGCCGTTCTTCTGCGCGGCGGCGGCCCGCTGGTGGGACAGCGCGCCGAACTCGTCCTGCGGCGCGCGCTCGATGCCGAGCCGCCCGTTGTGCGTCTCGGTCGACTCGCCCATCGCGATGTTCTCGAAGGCGTCGGTCAGCCCGTCGTACGCCATCGCGTCCAGCATCTCGATCGCGCCGTACTTGTGTCCCTCGCGGGACTTGGGCAGCAGGTGCGGGGCGTTGGTCATGGACTCCTGGCCGCCCGCGACCACGATGTCGAACTCGCCGGCCCGGATGAGCTGGTCGGCCAGCGCGATGGCGTCGAGGCCGGACAGGCACACCTTGTTGACGGTGAGCGCGGGCACGCTCATCGGGATGCCGGCCTTGACCGCCGCCTGCCGGGCCGGGATCTGGCCCGCGCCCGCCTGGAGCACCTGGCCCATGATCACGTACTGCACCTGGTCGCCGCCGATTCCGGCGCGGTCGAGCGCGGCCTTGATCGCGACACCGCCGAGGTCCGACCCGGAGAAGGTGCGCAGGCTGCCCAGGAGCCTGCCCATCGGGGTTCGGGCACCTGCGACGATCACGGATGTACGTGCCTGGCTGGTCATGGTGCGGCCCCTTCGGCTGAAGAGAGAAGTTAACGAGGGTTATCGTCAATGTACTGAGGGGTAGGCCGCTCGGTCACCCGTCGGAACGTGTGACGGCGCGCACGTTGCGTGACCACATACCGGTGCGGTGCACTGTGTCCATGGCTACTGGGCTGACCCGCATCGACCACATCGGCATCGCCTGCTTCGACCTGGACGCGACCGTCGAGTTCTACCGTGCCACCTACGGCTTCGAAGTGGCGCACAGCGAGGTGAACGAGGAGCAGGGCGTACGCGAGGCCATGCTCAGGATCAACGGCACCTCCGACGGGGGCGCCAGCTACCTCCAGCTCCTGGAGCCCACCCGGGAGGACTCCGCGGTCGGCAAGTGGCTGGCCAAGAACGGCGAGGGCGTGCACCACATCGCCTTCGGCACCGCGGACGTGGACGCCGACTCCGCCGCGATCCGCGACAAGGGCGTACGGGTGCTCTACGACGAGCCGCGCAGGGGCTCGATGGACTCCCGGATCACGTTCCTGCACCCCAAGGACTGCCACGGCGTACTGACCGAGCTGGTCACCTCGGCGGAAAAGACCACGGCAGAGACAGCGAAGGGCTCCCGGGACCACTGACCCAACCCCCGTCCTGCCCGGTAGAGTGACCGGGCCGACCGGGGTGGGCACGCGGGTACGCTCGCGCTCCGCGACGTTGATCTGACACCATTCTTCGTAGAGCTCTGTCTTCAAACGGAGTGACGAGGAATCTCACCCGGTTGGCGGGTGAGTACGCCAGGAGACCGATGGGACCGCGGAGTGCGGGGCAACGACAGCTACCAGGCTGACGACCACCTCTCTCAGCTCGAAGCCGAGATGGAGCGGCTTCGTACCGAGCGGGGCAAGGCCGTCGACCACGCCGACGACCTCGGATACCAGGTCGAGGTGCTGCGCGCCAAGCTGCACGAGGCGCGTCGCAATCTGGCGTCCCGCCCTGCCTACGACAACATCGGCCACCAGGCCGACCAGCTCCTGCGCAACGCCCAGATCCAGGCCGACCAGCTCCGCGCCGACGCCGAGCGCGAGCTGCGCGACGCCCGCGCCCAGACCCAGCGGCTGCTCCAGGAGCAGGCCGAGCACCAGGCCCGCTTCGAGGCGGAGTGGCACGCCGAGGCCATCGCCCGGCGGCGGCAGCTCGACGAGGAGCTGGGCGAGCGCCGCGCGACCGTAGAGACGCACGTCAACGAGAACGTGGCGTGGGCCGAGCAGCTGCGGGCCCGCAGCGAGTCGCAGGCCCGCCGCCTGCTGGACGAGACCCGCGCCGAGTCCGAGGCCGCGCTGGCCGCCGCCCGCGCCGAGGCCACCCGGGTCGCCGAGCAGACCCGCGAGCGGCTGACCTCGGAGGCGCAGGCCGCGCGCAACGAGGCGGAGCAGCTGCTGCGCCGGGCCCGCACCGACGCCGAGCGGCTGCTGACCGCCGCCTCGACGCAGGCGCAGGAGGCCACCAGCGAGGCCGAGCAGCTGCGCACCTCCACCCGCAGCGAGTCCGACGAGGCCAGAAGCCGGGCGATCGAGCTGTCCCGGCTGGCCGAGGAGCGGCTGCGGGAGGCCGACGAGGCGCTGCGCACCGCCCGCGCGGAGGCCGAGCGGCTGCGCGAGGAGGCCACGGCCGGCGCCGCCAAGCGCCTGGCGGCCACCGAGACGGAGAACGAGCAGCGCACCCGTACGGCCAGGGCCGAGATCGCCCGCATGGTCGGCGAGGCCACCAAGCAGGTGGACAGCGCCAAAGCCGAGGCCGAGCAGACCGTCGCCGACGCCCGCGCCGAGGCCGAGCGCATCCGTACCGAGGCGCAGGAGACCGCCCGCGCCGCCGCGTCCGAGGACGCCGCCGCCCAGCTGGCGCAGGCCGCCAGGTCGGCCGAGGAGATCCTGACCAAGGCGTCGGAGGACGCCCGCTCCACCACGAAGTCGGCGGGCGAGGAGGCCGAGCGGATCCGGCGCGAGGCCGAGGCGGAGGCCGAGCGGCTGCGCAGCGAGGCCGAGGCGTCCGCGCAGGAGCTGCGCGGCGCCGCCCAGGACGACACCGAGGAGTACCGGGCCAGGACCGTCGAGCTCCAGGAGGAGGCCAGGCGGCTGCGCGGCGAGGCCGAGCAGCTGCGGGCCGACGCGGTCGCCGAGGGCGAGCGGATCCGCGGTGAGGCCCGCAGGGAGGCCGTCCAGCAGATCGAGGAGGCCGCGAGCCGCGCCGAGGAGCTGCTGGCCAAGGCGAAGGCCGACGGCGACGAGCTGCGGCAGGGCGCGGCCGCCGAGGCCGACCGGATGCGGACCGAGTCCGTCGAGCGGGCCTCCGCGCTGAACACCAAGGCCGAGGAGGCCCTCCAGCACGCCCGCGCCGAGGCCGAGGAGCTGCGCCAGGAGGCGGAGCGGCAGGCCGCGACGGTCAAGGAGGAGGCCGAGCAGGCCGCCGAGCGGCAGCGCACGGAGGGCGAGACGCTCGTCGCCCGGATGCGCGAGGAGGCCGAGACCGACCTGGTACGGCTCCGCGAGGAGGCCGAGACCCGGCTCGCCGCCGCCGAGCAGTCGCTGCGCGACGCGGACACCGAGGCGGAGCGGCTGCGCCGGGAGGCCGCCGAGGAGGCCGAGCGGCTGCGCCAGGAGACCGCCGAGCGGGTCCGCGCCCTCCAGGAGCAGGCCGAGGCCGAGGCGGTACGGCTGCGGGACGAGGCCGCGGCGGACGCGGCGCAGACCCGCGCGGAGGGCGAGAGCGTCGCCGTACGGCTCCAGGCGGAGGCGGCGGCGGAGGCCGAGCAGCGGCGCGCGGAGGCCAAGGAGCACGCGGACCGGGTCCGCGCGGAGGCCGCCGCGGCGGCCGAGCGCCTCGGTACGGAGGCCGCGGAGGCGCTGGCCGCCGCGCAGGAGGAGGCGGCCAGGCGCCGCCGCGAGGCCGAGGAGCTGCTGGGCGCCGCCCGCGGCGAGGCCGAGCAGGAGCGCGCGCAGGCCCGCCGCGAGAGCGAGGAGTTGCTGGCCGCCGCCCGCAAGCGCGTCGAGGACGCGGCGGCGGAGGCCGACCGGCTGGGCGCGGAGGCCGACCAGCGGGCCGCGGAGGCGGTCGCGGCGGCCGAGGCCACCGCGCAGCAGGTCCGCGACTCGGTCGCGCATCTGCACCAGGAGGCCGAGGAGGAGATCGCCGGGCTCCGCTCGGCGGCCGAGCACGCGGCCCAGCGGGTGCGCGGCGAGGCCCAGGGCGAGGCGGACCGGCTGCGCGCGGACGCCAACTCCGAGCGGGAGCGGGCGTCGGAGGACTCGGCGCGGATCCGCCGGGAGAGCCAGGAAGAGGCCGACGCGGCACGGCAGTTGGCCGACCGTACGGTCACCGAGGCGATCGAGGAGTCCGACCGGCTGCGCGCCGAGGCCCGCGACGACGCCAACCGGATGCGTACCGACGCGGCGGGCCAGGCCGACCAGTTGGTCACCAAGGCCCGCGAGGAGGCCGAACGGCTCGGTATCCTCGCCAAGGACGCGCTGGACACCGCGGAGCGCGAGGCCGAGGAGGCGCGGACGCATTCGCAGCGCATCCTCGACGAGGCGCGCGAGGCGGCCAACAAGCGCCGCAGCGAGGCCGCGGAGCAGGCGGACGAGCTGATCGGCAAGGCGCAGGCGGAGGCCCGCAGGACCGCGGCGACGGCCGAGGAGCAGGCCGACGCGATGGTCGGCGCGGCCCGCGGCGAGGCCGAGCGGCTGGTCAACGAGGCGACGGCGGAGGGCAACGGCCTGGTCGAGCGGGCGCGGACCGACGCGGACACCATGCTCGGCGAGGCCAGGCACGACGCGACGGCCATAAGGGAACGTACCGAGGAGCTGCGCCAGCGCGTGGAGTCCGAGGTCGAGGAGCTGCACGACCGGGCCCGCAAGGAGGCCGCGGAGGCGATGAAGACCGTCGGCGAGCGGGTCGACAAGCTGGTCACCGCCGCCACCGAGCAGCTCGCCGAGGCGGAGCAGAAGGCCGCCGAGATCAAGTCCACGGCCACCTCCGAGGCGAGCAAGGTCCGTATCGCCGCGGTGAAGAAGGTCGAGGGCCTCCTGAAGGAGGCCGAGCAGAAGAAGGCCGAGGCCGAGCGCGAGGCCGAGCGGGTCAAGGGGGAGGCCCGCAGCGAAGCCGATCGCATCGTGACCGAGGGCAGACGAGAGCTGGAGATCCTCGTGCGCCGCAGAGAAGACATCAACGCGGAGATCTCTCGCGTCCAGGACGTGCTGGAGGCGCTGGAGTCGTTCGAGGCACCCGGTGGCGGTGTCACCGCTGGTGCGGGCGCGGGAACCACTCGTTCGAGTGGCAAGCGCATCGACGATGCTCCACTCGATTGAGCGGACATTCTCCATACCTAATAGGCAATGGCTCGGTGACACGCCGCCTGGGCCCCTAGGATTCCCCCTATCACCTCAACCGGTCTGAATCGACAGGATCCCCATGAGCGACACTTCCTCCCCCTTCGGCTTCGAGCTCGTTCGGCGCGGATACGACCGCGGACAGGTGGACGACCGCATCACGAAGCTCGTCGCCGACCGTGACAGCGCACTGACGAGGATCACCGCGCTGGAGAAGCGCATCGAGGAGTTGCACCTCGAAACCCAGAACGCCCAGGCCCAGGTCAATGACTCGGAGCCGTCGTACGCGGGTCTCGGTGCCCGTGTCGAGAAGATCCTGCGCCTCGCCGAGGAGGAGGCGAAGGACCTGCGCGAGGAGGCCCGCCGCGCCGCCGAGCAGCACCGCGAGCTGGCCGAGTCGGCCGCCAACCAGGTGCGCAACGACGCGGAGGCGTTCGCCGCCGACCGCAAGTCGAAGGCCGAGGACGAGGGCGTCCGTATCGTCGACAAGGCGAAGGGCGACGCTTCGCAGCTCCGCGCCGACGCCACGAAGGACGCGCAGAACAAGCGCGAGGAGGCGGACGCCCTCTTCGAGGAGACCCGCGCCAAGGCCGCCCAGGCCGCCGCGGACTTCGAGACGAACCTGGCCAAGCGCCGCGAGCAGTCCGAGCGTGACCTGGCGGGCCGTCAGGCCAAGGCCGAGAAGCGCCTGGCGGAGATCGAGCACCGCGCCGAGCAGCTCCGCCTGGAGGCGGAGAAGCTGCGCACCGACGCCGAGCGTCGCGCGCGTCAGACGGTGGAGACCGCTCAGCGTCAGTCCGAGGACATCGTCGCGGACGCGAACGCGAAGGCCGACCGGATCCGCAGCGAGTCCGAGCGCGAGCTGGCGGCGCTCACCAACCGCCGCGACAGCATCAACGCTCAGCTCACCAACGTCCGCGAGATGCTGGCGACGCTGACCGGTGCCGCGGTCGCCGCGGCCGGTGCTCCGGCCGACGACGAGCCGATCTCGCGTGGCGTCCCGGCGCAGCAGTCCCGCTGATCTCCCGATCGGAAGCTCGGGCCCGGTCAGGAGCCGCGGCCGCGGGAAGGGCCAAAGCGTCTGAACACGGGCTGAAGCCTCTGAACACGGGCTGAACGTTCGCCGACGGGTCGCCCGACACCCCCGCCCATCCCGGGCGGGGGTTTCGGTTTACTCCGGGGCGGTTGCTAGCCTCGCCACCATGATTGAGTTGCAGGGGCTCACCAAGCGGTACGGGGACAAGACCGCCGTCGACAATCTGACCTTCACCGTGCGCCCCGGCGTGGTGACCGGCTTCCTCGGGCCCAACGGCGCGGGCAAGTCCACGACGATGCGCATGATGCTCGGGCTGGACAACCCGACCTCGGGCAACGTACGCATCGACGGTCAGCACTACGCGCAGCTCAGCGAGCCGCTGAAGTACATCGGCGCACTGCTGGACGCCAAGGCCATCCACGGCGGGCGGACGGCGTACAACCATCTGCTGTGCCTGGCGCAGTCCAACCGCATTCCGCGGCACCGGGTGGACGAGGTGCTGGAGACGGTCGGTCTGACGGCCGTGGCGAAGAAACGTTCCAAGGGCTTCTCGCTGGGCATGGGCCAGCGGCTCGGCATCGCGGGCGCGCTGCTCGGCGACCCCGAGATCCTGATGTTCGACGAGCCGGTCAACGGTCTCGACCCCGAGGGCATCCACTGGATCCGCAACCTCATGAAGGGGCTGGCCGCGCAGGGCCGTACGGTCTTCGTCTCCAGCCACCTGATGAGCGAGATGGCGCTGACCGCCGAGCATCTGATCGTGATCGGCCGCGGCCGGCTGATGGCCGACACCTCGATGGCCGACTTCATCGAGAAGAACTCCCGCTCCTACGTGCGGATTCGCACCCCCCAGCCGGAGCGGCTGAAGGACGTGCTGGCCACGGCGGGGTTCACCCCGGTGACCACGAGCGACGGCACGTTCGAGATCCAGGACGGCGACACGGCGCAGCTCGGCGAGCTGGCCGCGCAGCATCAGGTGGTGCTGCACGAACTCAGCCCGCAGCGGGCATCGTTGGAGGAAGCGTTCATGCAGCTCACCGCGGACTCGGTGGAGTACCACGCGGGCGGTGTGCTCGCGCCGCCGCCCGGTCCGGGTGGTGCCGCGCCGCAACCCGGCGCCCCTGCCCCGCAGTGGGGTGCGGACTGGCGCAACTCCGGCTCCGGGAAGGGGAACTGACATGGCGTCTCCTACCGCCGTCCTCCAGTCGGAGTGGACGAAGATCAAGTCGGTACGGTCCACGGTCTGGACGCTGGCGCTCGCCTTCATCGTCACCGTGGGTCTGGGCGCGCTGATCTGTCTGGTGGTCAACAACACCTTCCACGACAGGTCCGCCACGGACAGGGCGACCTTCGACGCCACGAACACCAGCTTCTTCGGCATGTCGCTCGGCCAGTTGGCACTGATCGTCTTCGGTGTGCTGGTGATCTCCAGCGAGTACAGCACCGGCATGATCCGCACCTCGCTTGCGGCCGTCCCGCAGCGCGGGATGTTCTACTTCTGCAAGGTCGCCATCGCGGGCCTGCTGGGCCTGGTGGTCGGCATGGCCACCAGCTTCGTCGCGTTCTTCCTCGGCCAGTCGCTGCTCGGCTCGCACAAGACGTCGATCAGCGACTCGGGGGTGCTGCGGGCCGTCTTCGGCGCGGGGCTCTACATGACGCTGATGGTGCTTCTGTGCGTCGGCGCCGCCGCGATGATGCGCAGCCCGATGCTGGGTCTCGGCATCCTGATGCCGTTCTTCTTCCTGGTCTCGCCGATCCTGTCGGCGGTGCCGAAGGTGAAGACGTTCGCCAGGTACCTCCCCGACCAGGCGGGCCAGAAGATCATGCAGGTGGTGCCGGATTCGGGCGACCACACCGCGTACGGCCCCTGGGGCGGTATCGGCATCATGGCGATCTGGGTGATCGTGGCGCTGGTCGGCGGTTACGTGGTGCTGGCCAAGCGCGACGCCTGACGCGGTAAGGGGCCGCCTCCGGGCGGCCCCGCACGTCGGCCGAGTCCCGATTGTCGCGATGGGGGCACCTCCCGGGTGCAACTCCGGGGGACTGTGGGGGGAACCAACCCCCACCGGCTACGCTTCCTCCCTCACGGGGGCGAGTCGCCTCCGTTGCAGCGAGGGGCGGAGCATGATCCAGGCAGTCGGCCTGACCAAGCAGTACGGCGCGAAAACAGCCGTGTACAACCTGTCGTTCCAGGTACGGCCTGGCACCGTCACCGGATTCCTCGGCCCGAACGGCTCGGGCAAGTCCACGACGATGCGGATGATCCTGGGCCTGGACGAGCCGACCTCCGGCCAGGTGACCATCGGCGGAGTGCCGTACCGGCGGCTGCCGAACGCGCCGCGCAAGGTGGGCGCGCTGCTGGACGCCAAGGCGGTGCACGGGGGCCGCAGCGCCCGCCAGCACCTGCTCTGCGTGGCGCAGCTCTCCGGCATCCCGGCCCGCAGGGTCGACGAGGTGCTGGGCGTCGTCGGCCTCCAGGACGTGGCCTCCCGCCGCTCGAAGGGCTTCTCGCTGGGCATGGGCCAGCGGCTCGGCATCGCGGGCGCGCTGCTCGGCGACCCGGAGGTGCTGCTCTTCGACGAGCCGGTCAACGGCCTCGACCCCGAGGGCATCCACTGGGTGCGCAATCTGATGCGCAAGCTGGCGAGCGAGGGCCGTACGGTCTTCGTCTCCAGCCACCTGATGAGCGAGATGGCGCTGACCGCCGACCACCTCATCGTCATCGGCCGCGGCCAACTGCTCGCCGACATGAGCGTCAAGGACTTCATCGCGCACCACTCGACCGGCTACGCGCTGGTCCGCACGCCCGCCGAGGGCGGTGAGCGGGAGAAGTTCAGCAAGGCGCTCACCGACGCGGGCGCCGCCGTACAGCCGGAGCAGGACGGCGCGCTGCGCGTCACCGGCCTCGAACTGCCCAGGATCAGCGACATCGCGTACGACGCCGAGGTCCGAATCTGGGAACTGTCGCCGCACCAGGCGTCGTTGGAGGAGGCGTACATGCGCCTGACCAGCGGCGCGGTCGACTACCGCTCGACGCAGGACCCGCGCCAGGGCCTCCAGCACGCGGCGCCGTACGCCGTCCAGGGCCCCGGCGGCTACGCGCCGCCGCCGGGAGCGCAGGGCTGGCAGCAGCCGTACGGGCAGCAACAGCCGTACGGGCAGCCGGGTTACGGGCAGCAGCAGCCCGGCTGGGGGTACCAGCAGCAGCCGATGGCCGCGCCCGTACCGCAGCAGTCGTACGCTCCCCAGCCGCCGCCGGCCGCTCCCGCCGCTCCCGCGCCTCAGCCCGCCGCACCCGCCGCTCCCGCGCCTCAGCCCGCCGCAGCCGCCGCACCGCCCGCACCCGCCGCACCGCCCGCACCCGCCGCCCTGAACATGGACAAGTCCGACAGCGAGGACGCCCGATGACCGCCCCGGCCCAGTTCCCGGCCTCCGTCCCCCACGGCGGCTACCAGCAACAGCAGCCGCCGCAGCCGCAGTTCGCCTCGCAGTTGCCGGTCGCGCAGACCACCCTCGGGCAGGCGGTGCGCTCGGAATGGACGAAGATCCGCACGGTGCGCTCCACGGTGTGGACGCTCGGCGTGATGCTCGTCCTGGTCATCGGCATCAATCTGCTGGTGGTCGTGCCGATCGACCACAGCAACGACACCAGCGTGCCGGTGCTCGCGCCCGGCCTGTTCGGCCTGATCCTGGGCCAGTCGGCGATCATCACGCTGGGCGTGCTGGTGATCACCTCCGAGTACGGCACCGGCATGATCCGTACCACCCTGACCGCGTGCCCGCGGCGCTCGCGGGTCCTGACGGCGAAGGCGATCGTCTTCTTCCTGCTGTCCTTCGTGACCACCACGGTCGCCTGCACGATGACCGCGCTCATCAGCTGGAGCGTGATGTCCGGCAAGCGGGTCTCCGGATACGACCTGGAGGACCCGCACCCGGGCGTCGTCATCAAGGACGGCGTGACCGCCGCGAGCGGCACCGAATGGCTGGGCGCGACCGTCGGCGTCGGCCTCTACGTGGCGCTGCTCGGCCTGCTGGCGCTCGCCGTCGGCACGCTGCTGCGGCACTCGGCCGGGGCGATCACCACCATGCTGGGCGTCGTCCTGCTGCCGCTGCTGATCGCGATCTTCCTGCCGTCCAGCCTGGACGGGGCCCGCGACAAGCTGGTGCGGTTCTCCGCGCCCAACTCGCTGGCCTCGCTCTACCACTTCCCGATGATCGGCGAGGGCGACCAGAACGGCCTGCCCCAGCTCATCACGCTGGCCTGCGTCACGGCGGTGCTGCTGGGAGCGGCGTACGCGACCCTCAACAGCAGGGACGTCTGAGCGTCAGGGCGTCTGAGTACCAGGAACGTCTGAGCTTCAGGGGCGTCTGAGCGTCAGGGGCGGCTGAACACCGGCGCCGCCCGAGGCGTACCGGACGGCTCAGCCGCTTCAGCCGCCGCACGACGTGGCCCCGGTTCAGTGCCGGGGGGCGTTACGGGACCGCTGCACCTTGCTGGTGCGGCGGTCCCTCGCGTTCCAGCACGCCCGGTGCCAGTGCCGCCGGTCGTCCACTCCCCCGTACTCCCGCCAGGCCACCACGTGCCCGACGCCGGGCGGGATCTCCTGGTCGCAGCCGGGACAGCGGTAGTGCTTGCCGGAGGCGCTGCCCGCGACCGGGCGCACCACCCACTCCTCGCCCTGCCACTCCACGGTGCTGCCGGCGCCGAACCCCGACTCCTGCTGCTCCGTACGGTCGGCGGGGCGGCCTCCGCCGGGCGGGCGGTTTCGACGCGGCGACACGGGACACCTCGCGCTCTGCTGGGCTTCGCGGACTCTCCGTCAAGGGTACGCGGCCGGTCGGTCCATACCGGAACACCCGCCTCGCGCACACCAGAACGGCTCATCTCCGATATGACTGCCGAAAATCATGAAAACGTCCCAGAAAGCCGTGCCTTTGGCACGTGCCAAGCGTTACCAAGGGAGGAGGGATGAGCAATGCGAGTTGGGACTTTCGTCATAGCGGCCCAGTTCCCCGGTCAGGGCCAGGGAGAGGCGCTGCACCGGGCGATATCCTCGGCCGAGGCCGCTGACGCCGCGGGACTTGACACGGTATGGCTGGCAGAGCACCACTTCGTCCCGTACGGCGTGTGCCCGTCGGCCGTCACCCTCGCCGGGCTGCTGCTCGGGCGTACGCGGCGGATCGGCGTGGGCACCGCGGTGAGCGTGCTGCCGACCGCGCATCCGGTGGCGCTGGGCGAACAGGCCGCGCTGCTGCACCTGGCGTCCGGCGGACGCTTCACCCTCGGGGTCGGCCGCGGCGGCCCGTGGGTGGACCTGGAGGTCTTCGGCACCGGACTGGCCGCCTTCAAGGCCGGTTTCCCCGAATCGCTCGACCTGCTGCTGCGCTGGCTGCGCGAGCCCGCGGTCGGCGCGGACGGTCCGCGCTACGCCTTCCGCGAGGTGTCCGTCGTACCGCGCCCCGACGAGCTGTACGACCCGGCGGCGGAGCCGGTGGCGGGCTCGGGGCCGCCCGTCGTGGTCGCCTGCACCTCCCCCGCCACCGTCCGGCTGGCCGCGGAGCGCGGGCTGCCGATGCTGCTGGGGATGCACTGCGGGGACGAGGAGAAGGCCGCGATGGTGGCGGTCTGGCGGGAGACGGCGCTGGCCGCCGGGCACTGCCCCGACGCCGTGTCGGCCGCCGGTCATGTCTCGGCGGGCGTGGCCCAGGTCGGGGACACCAGGTCGGACGCGGTGGAGACGCTGCTCAAGTCGATGCCCGGCTGGCTCCAGCGCGGGCTCGGCGCCCACCGCACGGTGGACGGCAGCGCGCGGGCCATGCGCGACCCGCACGCCTACACCGAACTGCTCTGTGATCTGCACCCGGTGGGTCCGCCGCGGCTGTGTGCCGACCGCCTCGCGGCGACCGCGGAACGGACCGGTATCACCCGGTTCGCCCTCCTGGTGGAAGGCTCGGGGGACCTCACCGCCACCTTGGACAATGTGGCCAGGCTGGGCGCCGACGTGCTCCCGGAACTGGCCTGATTACGCGGGCGGGTCCGGTTGCGGGAGCGGGCCGCATTGTGCCGACGCCCAGTGCGCGCTAGGGCCGTGACCGGCGGTGTTCGCCGGGCGGGGCGTTACGTCAGCAGTCCCTGAACTCCGGTGACTGGTTGAGCACTTGGGACCTGACGGAAGTGAACTTGCCGTAGCTCTCGGCGATCCCGGGGTCCACCGTGTCCAGGGGGAAGACCGCCACGCGGTGGCAGTTCTGGAAGGCGAGCCGCACCCCGAAGTGCCGCTGTAGGGCCCCTCGTATCGCGTCGCTGGCCAGTGCACGGAGCAACTGGCCGCGTTCCTTCTCGCTCGGCGGCGGCACCTGGTTGTCGGCGAAGGCTCCGCCGTCGACCTTGAGCTGTGCCACCAACGAGCTGATCATCTCCCACGCGTAAGGGAGGGACGTCCTGACGCAGTCGACGAATTCCTGTTCGTCGACCTCGCCTCGCTCGGCCTGTTCGAGGAGGGCCGGTGAGACGTCGAGCGACATGGGTACTCCTCTCGTGACCCCGTGATCACACGGAGCCAGACGGACGGGTTGCCAGCGGCCGGACCAGCGTTCCCGCACGTCCGGCCTCCGCTTCAACCGTAGGGTCGTTGGTCCGACCGCACCAGGAGGTAGCACACTTAACCGGCCAAGTTTCCGCAGTCGTCCGGAGTCGTACGCACAGGGGCGGACGGGACGTGCGGGGGCGAAAGGTGCGGCGGTGAATCACACGGGGCCGAATCGCGTACGGGGCGGCGCGTCCAGTAGCGTTGCGCACCATGCGTCTCGTCATCGCCCGCTGCTCCGTCGACTACGCGGGCCGGCTCTCCGCCCACCTGCCCTCCGCCACCCGGCTGCTGCTCATCAAGGCGGACGGCAGTCTGTCGGTGCACGCCGACGACCGGGCCTACAAGCCGCTCAACTGGATGTCCCCGCCCTGCACGCTCAAAGAGGGCGACGACGGTGTCTGGACGGTCGTCAACAAGGCCGGTGAGCAGCTCATCATCACCATCGAGGAGGTCCTGCACGACTCCTCGCACGAACTCGGTGTCGACCCCGGCCTGATCAAGGACGGTGTCGAGGCGCACCTCCAGGAGCTGCTGGCCGACCGGATGGAAGTCCTCGGCGAGGGCTGGACCCTGATCCGCCGCGAATACCCCACCGCCATCGGCCCGGTGGACATCCTGTGCCGCGACGCCTCGGGTGCCACCGTCGCCGTCGAGCTGAAGCGGCGCGGCGACATCGACGGTGTCGAGCAGCTCACCCGCTACCTCGAACTCCTCAACCGCGACCCCCATCTCGCCCCGGTCCGCGGGGTGTTCGCCGCCCAGGAGATCAAGCCCCAGGCCCGCGTGCTGGCCACGGACCGCGGCATCGGCTGTGTCGTCCTGGACTACGACGGCATGCGCGGCATCTCCGACGACAAGCTGCGGCTGTTCTAGCCCGCCCCATTGACTCGCCGCGCTGGCCCGCCCCTTTGACTCGCCCCTTTGCCTCACCGCTTTGACCCGCGGCGCTGGTCCGCGGCTTCGAGGGAGTCGAGCCGGCGCGGGAGGCGGGCGCCGGCCCGGGCGGGGGTCAGTCGAGGCAGAATTCGTTGCCCTCCGGGTCGGTCATCACGATGTGGCCCGGACTGAGGAGGGCGGGCTCGTGGCGGGCGAGGCGGGTGGCGCCGAGGGCGACGAGGCGGTCGGCCTCCTTCTCGTGGGCCGCCATCCGCTCGTCGCCCTCCAGGCCGGGGGCGGCGCGGACGTCGAGGTGGACGCGGTTCTTGGCCTGCTTCCCCTCGGGGACGCGCTGGAAGAAGAGCCGGGGCCTGACGCCCGAGGGGTCGACGGCGGCGGAGCGTTCGTTGCGCAGCTCGGGCGGTACACCCATCGACTCCAGGGCCTCGTCCCAGGACGAGAAGCCCTCGGGCGGGTCCTGGAGCCGGTAGCCGAGGGCCTCGGCCCAGAAGACGGCCAGCGCGTTCGGGTCGGCGCAGTCGAAGGTGATCTGGATGTCGCGGACTTCCTGGTGCTCGTTCATGATCCCAGCGTGGCGCATATAGCGGACAGATACGTTCCGTGATGGCCGGGCGGTGTGGAACGATCACCCGATGACCGTAGAAGCGACGACCGAACGGGTGCTGCGGCTGCTGTCGCTCCTCCAGCACCGCTCGTCCTGGACGGCCGGTGAACTCGCCGCCGAGTTGGGCGTCACCGACCGCTCGGTGCGCCGCGACGTGGAGCGGCTGCGCGCGGTCGGCTACCCCGTGCACGCGGTCCCGGGCGTCGGCGGCGGCTACCGGCTCGGCGCGGGCACCCGGCTGCCGCCGCTGCTGCTGGACGACGACGAGGCCATCGCGACGGCGGTCTCGCTGCGGCTGGCGTCGGGCGGCACGGTCGCGGGCGCGAGCGAGGCCGCGCTGCGGGCCCTCGCCAAGCTCGACCAGGTGATGCCGCCCCGGCTGCGCGCCGAGGTGCGGGCCGTCCAGGGCGCCACCGACACCCTGGTGGGCCCCACGGACGAAGTCGACCCGGACCTGCTGATGACCTTCGCGCGGGCCTGCCGGGACACCGTACGCGTACGGTTCGCGTACAGCGGCCGGGACGGCGGCACGGCGCGCGAGCGTACGGTCGAGCCGGTGCGGATGGTCACCACGGGACGCCGCTGGTACCTGATGGCCTGGGACGTCGACCGCGACGACTGGCGCACCTTCCGGCTCGACCGGATGCGCGACGCGCAGACGACCACCTGGCGCTTCCGGCCCCGCGAGCACCCCGACGCGGTCGCCTACGTGCGGCGCTCCGTGACCGAGTCCCCGTACGCGCACCTGGCCCGCGTCCGGCTGCGCGCCCGGACGGAGCTCGTGAGCGACATGGTGCCGCCGCAGGTCGGACGCGTCGAGGACGACGAGCGCGACGGCTGGTGCGTCCTCGTCATCGGCGCGGATTCCCTGGAGGTGACCGCCGCCCGCGTGGCCGCGCTGGGCTTCGAGGCCGAGGTGCTCGAACCGCCGGAGCTGCGCGAGGCCGCCGCCCGCCTGGCCCGCCGCCTCGCCGCCATGGCGGAGGGCGGCTGACCTCAGCCGGTGCGCGCGACGGTCTCCGTGGGTGCGGGGCCGGTGGCTCCGGGGCCGGTGGCTCCGGCTTCCGTCGTCGGCGGGGTGAAGGTGCCGGTCCTGGTGGGGGCGGCGCCGGAGGGGGTGAGGTTCGGCGGAGAGGAGACGTCGGCCGAGGTGGGGTCGATGGGCGGAGTCGTCGTGTCCGTCGGCGCTGGAGTCGTCGTAGGCGGCGGCGTCGTCGGAGTTGTCGGCGGCGTCGAGGGTGTCGTCGGCTTTGTCGTACGCGTCGGCGGCCTCGACGTCTGCGTGTTGCGCGGCGGCGTCGGCGTATCACCCGGTGCCGACGTCAGGCCGCCGTCTGGGGGCGTGAACGGGGCTCCGGGGGCCGTTGTCGGGCCGCCCGTCGTCCCGGCCGGTGTCGACGGCGTCGGGGACGTGGCGGAGGCGGACGGCGAGGCGGCCGTGGGGCCGTCCGTCGAGGGATCGTCCGTCGGGGCGTCGGTCGAGGGGTCGTCCTGCTGGGCGGACTCGACCGGCTGGACCTGGTTGGGCTTGGGGCCGTCGCCCGAGGTGGCGCCCATGGTGACGATGGTGGCGAGGGCCGCCGCGAGCGCGACGCCGGTGCCGACCACTACCAGATTGCGGCGTCGGCGGTGCGTGGCGGGGCGCCCGGCCTCGCCCTGCGGTGCCGGGGCGCCGCTCTTGTTGATCACCGTCAGCGGCGTCGTGGCCGCCGTGATCGCGAGCGGCGCCGTACCGCCGGAGCCGCCCGGCGGGAGTTCGAGCAGCGCGGGCAGGTTCGGGAGGCCGCCGCCGTCACGGTCGTTGACCAGCGCGAGCGTACGGCGGCCGACGACGGTGCCCTGCCGGTCGGCGAGGGCCCCGCGCAGGGCGATGGACGCCTCCAGTTCGGCGCGGGCGCGGTCGGTGTTGCCGGTGCACAGCGCGAGGACGCCCAGCTCGTGGTGGAAGTACGCCTCTTCGGCGACCTCGCCCGACAGCCGTGCGGCCTCCTGGCCGATCCGCAGCGCCCGCTCCCAGGCGCCCCAGTGCAGCGCGGCGGCGAAGGCGGGCGCGACGGTGCGGGCGAGCAGGACGGCCGCGCTGGGGTTGCCGCCGTCGCGGCAGGCGGACATCGCGGCGAGGATCGCCTCGGACTCGGCGGCGGCGCGCTCGGGGCCGACCGAGGGGTGCCCGGTCCACCAGGCGTAGTGCAGGGCCGCGGTGTGCGACTGGACCGCGCTCAGCTCTCCGTCGGCGGTGAGCCGCGGCGCGAGCTGCTGGACGACTCCGGCGGCGAGGCGGAAGTGCGCGGAGACCGGTACGGCCAGGCCGACCGCGGTGAGTTCGCCGAGGGCCGCGTCGCCGTGGGTGTCACCGACGAGGGCGGGCAGGTGCGAGGGGTGCGGGCACTCGCCGTCGAGTGCCACGGCGAAGGCGAGGGCTTCGCGGGCCGATTCGCTCAGCCTGCTGGCGAGCAGTTCCGCGGGGGCCGCGCTCTCGGCGAGCGACGGCAGCGGCAGGTCGACGGGCGGGCCGGTGTATCCGGCGGGGCCGGGCTTGGGGGCGGACCCCGGTATCTCCGGTGTCGCGGGGGTCGCCGCGGTGTCCGGGCCGGCGGTGAGCGCGTCCGTGGGGTCCTCGGCGCCGTGCCCGGTGGGTGCGTCGGGACCCTGGAGTATGTCGAAGCCGGTGAGGTCGGGTATGGGCGGCGTTCCGGCGCCCTGCGGGCCGGTCGGCGAGCCGTTCTCCCACACCGAGTCGTCCCAGTCGGGCTCGGGCGGCTGGCGCAGCGCGTCCCGCTGCCGCAGCAGCGCGCCGGCCTGCACGAAGCGCAGCGGCAGGCCCTCGGACTCGAACCACAGGTCGGCCGCCCACGCGGTCTCGTCCTCGCCGAGGGGCCGCCCGGTGACGAATTGCAGCAGGTCGACGCAGGCGACGCGGGTCAGGCCCGACAGGAAGACCTCTTCGATCATCGAGTCGGCGGACGGTGTGGTGACGTCGGGCGTCGCGGACATCAGGAAGGCGCACTCGGGGGCCGCGGAGAGCAGTTCCTCCAGCCCCGCGCCGCCGAATTCCAGGTCGTCGATGACGACGACGGCGCCGGTGTCGCGCAGCAGGCCCGGCAGGTCCGCGCGGTCGGGGCGGTGGCCGTCGGTGGCGTAGACGGTGGCGAAGAGTTCCTGGAGCACGTCGGCGGGGGTGCGGCGGTAGCCGGACAGCCAGAGCACGCCGTCGGGGGCGAGGTCGGCGCAGGCGTTGGCGACGGATTCCAGCAGCGCGGTGCGGCCCGCGCCGGACGGTCCTGTGACCCGTACGGAACGGCCCCTGGCCAGCAGCCGGATCAGCCGCTCGCGCTCCTCGTCGCGCTCCAGCAGCGGCAGTTCGGGGGCGGGCGGTCCCGGCGGCGGCGACGGGCGGCCCGCGGCCAGGTGCGCGACGCGCTCCTCG
Organism: Streptomyces sp. NPDC093221; assembly: GCF_044753885.1. Taxonomy (NCBI): domain Bacteria; kingdom Bacillati; phylum Actinomycetota; class Actinomycetes; order Kitasatosporales; family Streptomycetaceae; genus Streptomyces; species Streptomyces sp. NPDC093221. The sequence goes on from NZ_JBIVOA010000002.1 coordinate 386,507, forward strand.
GGGGTGCGGCGCAGCGGCAGCGGGCGCTCGGCGGGCGGGCAGAGGGTGACCTCGGTGCCGTCGATCGGGTTGACGGTCAGCAGGTAGTCGGAGGTGGTGACGCGCAGCACGCGGGCGTTGCCGCCGCTGGAGGTGCCGCCCAGTTCCGGGGTGAGCGGGTCGCGGGAGGCGCGGGGGCCGCGCAGCGCCAGGGTGCTGTCCGTGAGGGCGGGCAGGGACCCGGTGGCGGGGCCACTGCCGTTGCCGTGGCCGTGGTCGGCGGCGGCACTGAAATCGGAGCCGGAGCCCGCGGCGAAGTCGGAGCCGAAGCCGGTTCCCGGGCCGGGCGTGGGGGCCGGGCCGAAGTCGGCGGCGAAGTCCGCGCCGTGCCCGAATTCGACGCCCTGGCCGAAGTCGGGGCCGGTGGCGGGGCGCGCGTCGGCGTCGGCGACCGTCAGGTCGTCGACGTCCGGTATCGGGCGTTCGCCCGACTCGCCGGTGCGGTGGTCCATCTCGTACGCCCCCCAGGTGCGTGACGTGCGGGGGCCCGATCGGGCCGCCCTGTGTCCGCTGCCGGACCCGGCCCGATTCCCCTTTTCTGGCGTACGGGGTGGCACGCCTGCTGGCAATCTGCGGCAAACTCTAAAGGCTGCCACAGTATTCATGAAGTGCCGGGGCCACGGTGCCGCCCTTACGTCACCTTTCGGCCTCGATCGCGAGGATTCGGTGCAGCCGGGTGGCGACCAGCAGGCGCTGCATTCGCGGCGGGACCCCGCGCAGCACGAGCCTCCGGTTGGCGCGGCCCGCTCTGCGGTGGGCGCCCATGATCACGCCGAGACCGGTGGCGTCCCACGAGTCCAGCTCCGTGAGATCGAGCACCAGGTCCCCGCGGCCGGAGTCGACGGCGGTGTGCAGGGCCGAACGGGCGTCCGCCGCGCTCCGGACGTCGAGGCGGCCCCCGACGACCAGCTCGGCGTGGTCGCCCTTGATGTGCATAGTCGCTCCCCGAGGAGTGCCGGCTCGTGGGCCCGGCTCGTGGCATGGCCGCCGCGGGACGGCGACGGCACGGATCATCCGTATGTCTTCACACAACTGACGGTCCGTCGTATGGAGAAGTTGCCGTCTGTGAGCGAACCGATACCGAATTCACTCCTGGGGGTGACGTTGTTTAGTACGCGTGCCCAGGATGCGCGTTCCGTACGGTGCCCCGGTGCGGGTGGAAACTCAGTACGAGTAGAAGCCCTTGCCGCTCTTGCGGCCGAGGTCGCCCGCGTCGACCATGCGGCGCATGATCTCCGGCGGCGCGAACTTCTCGTCCTGCGACTCGGTGTAGATGTTGCCCGCGGCGTGCAGCAGGATGTCCACGCCGGTGAGGTCGGCGGTGGCGAGCGGGCCCATCGCGTGGCCGAAGCCGAGCTTGCAGGCGATGTCGATGTCCTCGGCGGAGGCGACGCCCGACTCGTAGAGCTTGACGGCCTCGACGACCAGGGCCGAGATCAGCCGGGTGGTGACGAAGCCCGCCACGTCGCGGTTGACGACGACGCAGGTCTTGCCGATCTCCTCGGCGAAGGCGCGGGCGCGCTCCAGCGTGGCGTCGCTGGTCTTGTAGCCGCGGACAAGCTCGCAGAGCCGCATCAGCGGGACCGGCGAGAAGAAGTGGGTGCCGACGACGCGTTCGGGGTTGCGGGTGACGGCGGCGATCTTGGTGATCGGGATCGCGGAGGTGTTGGAGGCGAGGACCGCGTCGTCGCGCACGATCGTGTCGAGGGCGCGGAAGATCTCCTGCTTGACCTCGATCCGCTCGAAGACGGCCTCCACGACGATGTCCGCGTCCGCGGCGGCGTCGAGGTCGGTGGTCGCGGTGATCCTGGCCAGCGCCGCCTCGGCGTCCGCCGCGTCCAGCTTGCCCTTGGAGACGAACTTCTCGTACGAGGCGCGGATGCCGTCGGTGCCGCGCTTGAGCGCCGCGTCGGTGACGTCCCGCAGGACCACGTCGTACCCCGCCTGGGCCGACACCTGCGCGATACCGGAGCCCATCAGTCCCGCTCCGACGACGGCGAGCTTCTTCGCCACGGCACACACCTCTCCATTGGGGCCGAGCCATTGTGGCCGACTGGCCGAATTCGCTGATCTCGCCGGACCTTAACGCCCGTTCACCTCCGCGCGCAGCAGGAAGTAAGCGGTGTCACCGTGTGTCCTTCGTCGCACTGGGCGTCAACCGGCCGTCGGACGGGGGCGGGAGACGGCCCGTCGGGCGGGCACGCTCTACGCTCGACCGTATGGTCAACCTCACCCGCATCTACACCCGTACCGGCGACGACGGCACCACGGCGCTCGGCGACATGAGCCGGACCGCGAAGACCGACAGCCGGATCGCCGCCTACGCCGACGCCAACGAGGCCAACGCCGCGCTCGGTGTGGCGCTCGCGCTCGGCGCGCTGCCCGAGGAGGTCGCCACCGTCCTGGTGCGCGTGCAGAACGACCTCTTCGACGTCGGCGCCGACCTCGCCACTCCGGTGGTCCCCGACCCGGAGTACCCGCCGCTGCGGGTCGAGCAGACCTATGTCGACCGGCTGGAGGAGGAGTGCGACCGCTTCCTCGCCGATCTGGAGAAGCTCCGCAGCTTCATCCTCCCCGGCGGGACGCCCGGCGCCGCCCTGCTCCACCAGGCGTGCACCATCGTCCGCCGCGCCGAACGCTCCACCTGGGCCGCTCTGGAGGACCACGCGGACACGATGAACCCGCTCACCGCGACCTACCTGAACCGGCTCTCCGACCTGCTGTTCATCCTCGCCCGCACCGCCAACAAGTCCCGCGGGGACGTCTTGTGGATCCCCGGCGAGAACCGCTGACACCAGGGGGCCGACATGGTCCAGACCTCTTGACCGGTGGTCCAGACCTTTCTAGGCTCCGGCTGACCCATACGGCCGGGGGTCGACACCGCCGCCCGTCGGCCTCCGGTCCTCACCGGGCGCGCCCGGGAATCCGCCCGCGAATCCGCCCGGCCGAAACCCGCGCCGAGCGACGCACCGGCCCCTGAAACGCGCGAAGCCGCGCCTCCCAGAGGCACGGCAAGGAACAGGTGCTACGCCACGTTGACCCGCTGGCCGGGCGGCGCCGCTTCGAGCCAGGCGAGGAAACCCGTCAGGGCGTCGTCGCTCATCGCCAGCTCCAGCCGGGTGCCCTGATGCTCGCAGGAGAGCACCACCGCGTCCGACAGCAGCGCCAGCTCCTCCGAGCCCTGCGGGTCCCGGCGCCCCAGTACCTCGATCGCCGGACGCAGCAGCACCCGCCGCGGGCGGGGCGCGTACGAGAAGACCCGGAACCACTCCACCCGGTCACCGCTGTAGCGCGCGACTCCGTACACCCAGCCCTTGCCGCCACCGCCGGCCGGCTCCGCGTCCTGCTCGGGAGCGGGGCGCAGGCTGCAGTCGAAAGTGCCGCCTGGCCGTTGGATCAGCCGGCGGCGCAGTCCGAAGACGAAGAGTCCGAGCAGCGCGGCGGCGATCACCGCGCCACCCACCTCAAAGGAGAGGATCACGTCCACCGACCTCCTCGCCTAGAAATGGGTTACTGCCCTTGCTGTACCGGAGCCGCGGACCGCCCCAGGAGGGCAGTCCGCGGCACCGTGGTCGTTCGGTCACGCCTGGTACGTCTGCTGATGCGGTTGTGGTGGTGCGGTTGCCCGGTCAGCCGGTCGCGCCGACCCGCGGACCGTCCTGCGGACCGGTCAGTGCGCTCCCGCGGCGGCGGCGAGCCGGACCTCGGCGCGGCGCTCGGCCGCGGCGTCGGTCTCCGACTTCGACCGCTCAAGAGCACGCTCGGCGCGCGCCACATCGATCTCGTCCGCCAGCTCCGCGATCTCCGCGAGAATCGAGAGCTTGTCGTCGGAGAAGGAGATGAAGCCACCGTGCACGGCGGCCACGACAGTGCCGCCGTCAGAGGTGCGCACCGTCACCGGGCCGGACTGGAGCACCCCGAGGAGCGGCTCGTGTCCCGGCATGATGCCGATGTCACCCGACGTGGTACGGGCGATGACCATGGTGGCCTCGCCGGACCAGACACTACGGTCCGCGGCGACCAGCTCGACGTGAAGATCGGCCAAGACGGCTCCTCGGGTTGGCACCCACCGTCCTCAGTGGATGCGTAAGACACAGAATAAGGGGTGCGAGAGGGGGCGGGCGCCCCGGGGCTTCGCCACGGGACTCACCGCCCCCCTTTTACGCTGTCGCGCGCGCTCCTACCGACGCGGACGCGCGGCCTGCGCGAGGCTCCCGCGTCAGTTGACGCCGAGCTTCGCCGCGTTGGCCTTGAGGTCGTCCAGGCCACCGCACATGAAGAACGCCTGCTCCGGGAAGTGGTCGTACTCACCGTCGGCGATGGCGTTGAACGCGGAGATCGACTCGTCCAGCGACACGTCGGAGCCGTCGACACCGGTGAACTGCTTCGCCGCGTGGGTGTTCTGCGACAGGAAGCGCTCGATCCGGCGGGCGCGGAAGACGGTGAGCTTGTCCTCTTCGCCCAGCTCGTCGATGCCGAGGATGGAGATGATGTCCTGGAGGTCCTTGTACTTCTGCAGGATTCCCTTGACGCGCATGGCGCAGTCGTAGTGGTCCTGCGCGATGTAGCGCGGGTCCAGGATGCGGGACGTGGAGTCCAGCGGGTCCACCGCGGGGTAGATGCCCTTCTCCGAGATCGGCCGCGAAAGCACGGTCGTCGCGTCGAGGTGGGCGAAGGTGGTCGCCGGGGCCGGGTCGGTCAGGTCGTCCGCGGGGACGTAGATCGCCTGCATCGAGGTGATCGAGTGACCACGCGTCGAGGTGATCCGCTCCTGGAGCTGACCCATCTCGTCGGCCAGGTTCGGCTGGTAACCCACCGCGGACGGCATACGGCCGAGCAGCGTGGAGACCTCGGAACCGGCCTGCGTGAAGCGGAAGATGTTGTCGATGAAGAACAGCACGTCCTGCTTGGCCACGTCACGGAAGTACTCCGCCATGGTCAGACCGGCCAGCGCCACGCGCAGACGGGTGCCCGGGGGCTCGTCCATCTGACCGAAGACCAGCGCGGTCTGCGGCAGCACGCCCGACTCGGCCATTTCCGCGATGAGGTCGTTGCCCTCACGGGTGCGCTCGCCGACACCGGCGAACACCGAGACGCCCTCGTGCAGCTTGGCCACACGCATGATCATTTCCTGGATGAGCACGGTCTTGCCGACACCGGCGCCGCCGAACAGACCGATCTTGCCGCCCTTGACGTACGGGGTCAGCAGGTCGACGACCTTCAGGCCGGTCTCGAACATCTCGGTCTTCGACTCGAGGTCGTCGAACTTCGGCGCCTTGCGGTGGATCGCCCAGCGGTCGGTGACCTCGGACTCGGCCTCCGGCTCGTTCAGGATCTGGCCCAGGGTGTTGAACACCCGGCCCTTGGTGACGTCGCCGACGGGCACCGTGATGCCGTCGCCGGTGTCGGTCACCGGGGCCTGGCGGACCAGGCCGTCGGTGGGCTGCATCGAGATGGCGCGGACCAGGCCGTCGCCGAGGTGCTGCGCCACCTCCAGCGTCAGCGTCTTCGTGCCGGACTCGGCGCCCGTGTCGGCCACGTCGACGTGCAGCGCGTTGTAGATCTCCGGCATCGCGTCGACGGGGAACTCCACGTCGACGACCGGGCCGATGACCCGCGCGACGCGGCCGGTGGCCGTAGCGGTTTCAACAGTGGTGGTCATAGTGGTTAGTCACTCCCCGCGTTCGCGTCGGCCAGCGCACTGGAGCCGCCGACGATCTCGCTGATTTCCTGGGTGATGTCGGCCTGTCGGGCCGCATTGGCAAGCCGCGTGAGCGACTTGATGAGGTCTTCCGCGTTGTCGGTCGCGGACTTCATCGCACGGCGGCGGGCCGCGTGCTCCGAAGCCGCCGCCTGGAGCAGCGCGTTGAAGATGCGGCTCTCGACGTAGCGAGGCAGCAGCGCGTCCAGCACACCCTCGGCGGAAGGCTCGAACTCGTAGAGCGGCAGGATCTCGCCCTTGGCGGCCCGCTCCTCGGCACCGGCGACGGCCGTCTCGTCCAGCGAGAGCGGCAGCAGCCTGGCGTCGACCGGGGACTGCGTCATCATCGACACGAACTCCGTGAAGACGATGTGCAGTTCGTCCACGCCACCGTCGGCCGTGTCCTTGAGCACCGACTCGATCAGCGGCGCCGCGACCTTCTTGGCGTCGCCGTAGCCGGGGCTGTCGGAGAAGCCGGTCCAGGACTCGGCGACCGTCCGCTCGCGGAAGCTGTAGTACGCCACGGCCTTGCGGCCGATGAGGTACGAGTCGACTTCCTTGCCCTCCGCGCGCAGCCGCTCGATGAGCCGGTCGGCCGCCTTGATCGCGTTGGACGAGTAACCGCCCGCCAGACCGCGGTCGCTCGTGACGAGCAGGACCGCGGCGCGGGTCGGGTTCTCGGCCTCGGTGGTCAGCGGGTGCTTGGTGTTGGAGCCGGTCGCCACCGCCGTGACCGCACGGGTCAGTTCATCGGCGTACGGGGACGAGGCCGCCACCTGGCGCTGCGCCTTGACGATGCGCGAGGCGGCGATCATCTCCATCGCCTTGGTGATCTTCTTCGTGGCGGTGACGGACTTGATCCGGCGCTTGTAAACCCGAATCTGTGCGCCCATGCGATCAGCCCTCGACCAGCAGCGCGCCCGAGGACGTCTCGAACTGCTTCTTGAAGGCGGCGACCGCGTCGGTGAGCACCTCGACGGTCTCGTCCGGCAGCTTGCCGGTCTCGACGATCGCGGTGAGCAGCGACTTGTGCTCGCGGTGCAGGTAGTCGAGCAGCTCGCGCTCGAAGCGGCGGACGTCCTCGACCGGTACGTCGTCCAGCTTGCCGGTGGTGCCGGCCCAGATGGAGACGACCTGGTCCTCGATCGCGTACGGCGCGTACTGGCCCTGCTTGAGCAGCTCGACCATCCGCTGGCCGCGCTCGAGCTGGGCCTTGGACGCCGCGTCCAGGTCGGAACCGAAGGCGGCGAACGCCTCCAGCTCGCGGAACTGGGCCAGGTCCACGCGCAGCCGTCCGGCCACGCCCTTCATGGCCTTGATCTGCGCGGAGCCGCCGACGCGGGAGACCGAGATACCGACGTTCAGCGCGGGGCGCTGACCGGCGTTGAACAGGTCCGACTCCAGGAAGCACTGGCCGTCGGTGATGGAGATGACGTTGGTCGGGATGAACGCCGACACGTCGTTCGCCTTGGTCTCGACGATCGGCAGACCGGTCATCGAACCGGCGCCCAGGTCGTCGGAGAGCTTGGCGCAGCGCTCCAGCAGGCGGGAGTGCAGGTAGAAGACGTCGCCCGGGTAGGCCTCGCGGCCCGGCGGACGGCGCAGCAGCAGGGAGACCGCGCGGTAGGCGTCGGCCTGCTTGCTCAGGTCGTCGAAGACGATCAGTACGTGCTTGCCCTGGTACATCCAGTGCTGGCCGATGGCAGAACCGGTGTACGGGGCGAGGTACTTGAAGCCGGCCGGGTCGGACGCCGGGGCGGCGACGATCGTCGTGTACTCCAGGGCGCCGGCCTCCTCCAGCGAGGCGCGCACGCCCGCGATGGTGGAGCCCTTCTGGCCGATGGCGACGTAGATGCAGCGGACCTGCTTCTTCGGGTCGCCGGAACGCCAGTTGTCGCGCTGGTTGATGATCGTGTCGATCGCCAGGGCGGTCTTGCCGGTCTGCCGGTCGCCGATGATGAGCTGGCGCTGGCCGCGGCCGATCGGGGTCATCGCGTCCACGGCCTTGAGGCCGGTCTGCATCGGCTCGTGCACCGACTTGCGCTGCATGACCGTGGGGGCCTGCAGTTCAAGGGCGCGGCGGCCGTCGGTCTCGATCTCGCCGAGGCCGTCGATCGGGGTGCCGAGCGGGTCCACGACCCGGCCCAGGTAGCCCTCGCCGACCGCGACGGAGAGCACCTCGCCGGTGCGCTGCACCGGCTGGCCCTCCTCGATTCCGTTGAACTCGCCGAGGACGATCGCGCCGATCTCGCGCTCTTCCAGGTTGAGGGCGAGACCGAGGGTGCCGTCCTCGAACTTCAGCAGCTCGTTCGCCATGGCCGAGGGCAGACCCTCGACCTTCGCGATGCCGTCTCCGGCAACGCTGACCGTGCCGACCTCCTCGCGCGAGGCGGCGTCCGGCTTGTACGACTGGACAAAGGTCTCCAGCGCGTCCCGGATCTCCTCCGGCCGGATCGTGAGCTCCGCCATCTGGGTTCCCTGCTCTCCTTGTTGGGCCCGAAAGTCTTCTTGGGGGTTTCTGGGGTCAACCCCCAGAAAGGCTCTGTTAGGCTCCGTCGGCCCAACTCGGGCCGCTCGTACTGCGTCGTCGTGCTTCGTACTGCGTTCTGCGTGGCTGGTGCCGCGCGGTCCTGGTGGAGCGACCGGCTGTCAGCCCGCCATCCGCCGGGCCGCCTCGTCGAGACGGTCGGAGATGGCTCCGTTGATGACCTCGTCACCGACCTGCACCCGGACTCCGCCGAGGACCGTGGGGTCCACGTCCAGGTTCAGATGCACCTGGCGGCCGTAGATCCGGGCCAGCGCGGCGCCGAGGCGCTGCTTCTGCTGGTCACTGAGCGGAGTCGCCGACACCACTTCCGCGACCATCCGGTCACGGCGGGCCGCGGCCAGCTTGGACAGGGATTCGATCCCCGACTCCAGGCTACGTCCCCGCGGCGTGGTGACCAGCCGGACGACCAGCCGTTCGGTGACCGGATTGGCCCGCCCGCCGAGCAGCGTGTGCAGCAGTGCGGCCTTGGCCGGAGCGCCGACGACGCGGTCGGTGAGAGCGGAGCGCAGTTCGGTGCTGCCGGAGACGATCCGGCCGAAGCGGAACAGCTCGTCCTCGACGTCGTCGAGGTGACCGGCCCGCTGGGCGGTGGCGAGGTCGGCGCTCGACGCCAGCTCCTCGACCGAGTCGACCAGGTCGCGCGAGCGCGACCAGCGGGACCTGACCATGCCGGTGAGCAGGTCGAGGCTTTCGCCGCCGATCTGGCCGCCGAGGAGCTGCCGCGCCAGCGACGCCTTGGCCTCGCCGGACTTCGCCGGGTCGGTCAGGGCGCGACGGAGCGTGCCCTCGCGGTCCAGCAGCCCGGTGACGGCGGCCAGGTCCTCGGCGAGCTTGGCCACGTCGACGGACTGGACGTCCGTCAGCGCGTCGAGCCGTTCGCGGGCCGCGCCCAGCGCGTCGCGGCTCGCGCCGTTCATCGCGCCGCCTCGGCCGTCGCGGAACCGGCGGCGGGAGCCGCGTTGTCCAGGCCGTCGAGGAAGCGGTCGATGGTGCGGCTCTGCCGGGCGGAGTCCTCCAGGGACTCACCGACGAGCTTGCCCGCCAGTTCGGTGGCGAGCTTGCCGACGTCCTGGCGCAGCGCGGCGGCGGCGGCCTTGCGGTCGGCCTCGATCTGCGCGTGACCCGCGGCCACGATCTCCTCGCGCTGGCGCTGGCCTTCGGCCCGCATCTCCGCGATCAGCGCGGCGCCCTGCTCCTGCGCCTCCTGGCGCAGTCGCGCGGCCTCGTGCCGGGCCTCGGAGAGCTGCTCGCGGTACTGCTCCAGCGTCTGCTGGGCCTCGGCCTGGGTGGCCTCGGCCTTCTCCATGCCACCTTCGATGGCCTCACGGCGCTCGTCCAGAACCTTGTTGATGTTCGGGAGGAGCTTCTTGGCGAGGAAGAAGAAGACGATGGCGAAGGCGATCAGGCCGATGATGAGCTCGGGGATCGGCGGGATGAGCGGGTTCTCCGCTGTCGCCAGCGGTACCTGGGCGATCACATCAGTGCCTTCCGTCTAGGTTTCTGTTCGTCGGCCGGGATCAGGTGGCCGGGTAGACGAACGGCATGACCAGACCGATGAGGGCGAGCGCCTCACAGAAGGCGAAGCCGAGGATCTGGTTGGCGCGGATCAGACCGGCCGCCTCGGGCTGGCGGGCGAGGGCCTGGGTGCCGTTACCGAAGATGATGCCGATGCCGACGCCGGGGCCGATGGCCGCGAGGCCGTAACCGATCGAGCCGAGGTTGCCCTTGATCTGGGTGGCGGCGAGCGTCGCGTGCGCGAGAGCGGACATGCCGGTTCTTCCTTATCTTTCTCGGACCGGTGGGGGTTGGCCACCGGACATCTATCGGGTCGTGGGGGCGGTGCTCAGTGGTGCTCGGCGAGCGCGCCCTGGACGTAGCTACAGGCCAGGAGCACGAACACGTACGCCTGAACGGCCTGGATGAACAGCTCGAAGGCGGTCATCACGATGGTCATCACGAACGAGACGCCCGCGTAGGCGATGCCGATGCCGTTGAGCATGTACCAGCTCGCGATGGTGAACAGCAGCAGCAGCGTGTGACCGGCGAACATGTTGGCGAAGAGCCGGACCGCGTGGGTGAAGGGCCGCACCAGGACGTTCGAGAAGAACTCGATGGTCATGGAGAGCGGCAGCACGGCGCCGAGTGTCTTGTCGTAGCCGGTGATGTTCTTCAGGCCGCCGACGAAGCCGTGCTTCTTGAACGTCAGGTACATCCACGTGACGTAGACGATCGCGGCCAGCCCGACGGGGAAGGCGATGATCGACGTCACGGGGAACTGGGCGACCGGGATGACCGACCAGATGTTCATGATCCAGACGAAGAAGAACAGCGAGACCATCAGCGGGACGTACTTCTCGCCGACCTTCTTGCCGAGCGTCTCGTAGACGATGCCGCGGCGGACGAAGTCGTAGCCCGCCTCGCCCACCATCTGGACCTTGCCCGGGACCACCTTGGGCTTGTTGAACGCGGCCCAGAAGAATCCGACGACCACGATCGTGCTCAACAGCGCCAGCAGCATCGGCTTGTTGAAGTGGAAGCTGCCGATCGAGAAGATCGGCTCGAAGACGAACGAGTGCAGTCCGGGGGCCGGGAAGCCGCACCCGTCGAAGAGGTGGCAGTTCGTCTCGAAGGCGAGAACCTGGTCAGCACTCACCGCGAGCTCCTTCAGCGTGGCGCATGGGTACGGCAACCTCGATGTGTCGGCGGGCCTGACGGCCACGGAACGGCACTGGACTGGTGGGTCGGATGTGTACGCGGCGAGTCGGCGCTGAACCGAGCGGCAGGGCAGGCTTGAGCGCCGCTCGCGGCAGCTCCGCCGCAGTTGAGTCCGGACGATAGCAAACGAGCGGCAGGGTCTTTACACCGGCCCTACCGAACCCGCGGCTCACGACGGTGTTCCCGCCGACTCGGGCTCGACGTAAAGAATCTTGGTCTTCATGTGCGCGCGTGCCTGCGCGGCGATCCAGACGAGCGCCGCGGCCAGCAGCGAGAAGGCGAACGCGCGGGTGTTGAAGAGCGAGGTGTGCTTGAACACCGCGAGCACGATCGCCAGCAGCAGGATCTGCACGGTGTAGAGCACGAGGCCCATCATCTGGAACAGCGACGGGTACGCCTTGGCGGTGCGCTGGAGCACCACCATCCCGATCGCCATGAAGGCGATCACGACCAACGTGCCGGCGGCGGCGCCGATCGCTCCCTTGCCACCGGCCACCGCTCCGCTCACAGCGGTGGCGATGACACCGGCCGCGGCAGTGGGGACGGTGCAGTTGAGGAGAGTTCGGACGTCGTTGGACTGCATGGTGGCAGCTCCTCCGGCGGGAGTTGGGGAAAGCGGGTGTCGTCGGAGACGAGCGTAATCCGGGTTTGGGGACGTGCCTCACGCCGGAAGACCATCTCACTACGGTCTTTCGGCTTGTTTCCCGGGTTTCGTGAACGGTATCACAAAGTATTTAGCCAGGGCTTTACCATGGAGATGTGCTCACTGTCACACGGGAGAGGTATCGACACGCCGTTCAACTGACGTCCTATTTGCCCACTTCGGGGAAATTGCCGGATATGCCGGACTTAAAGGACTTTATCGATGACGGTCAACTACCGGCCGCCGACGCCGCTCAGAGCCTGCCCGACACCTACCGGCGGCTCTCGACGGGACGCCGGTCCGGCAGCCGCGAACGGTCGCCGATCGCGGTCGATCCGTGCAGCGGCGGACGGTCCTCGGAGCGCATCTCCCGCTCGGCCGCGGCAGCGGCGGCGGCCAGCCGGCGGCGTCGGCGCCGGTAGCGCGGCGGTACGAACGCCTCGGCCCAGCGCGGCGCGCGCGGCCGGAACCGCGGCAGCAGCAGGACCAGCAGACCCAGCGCGCTCAGGCCGACGATCACCATGACGATGCCGAGGCTGGAGGAGTTCACCGAGAACGCCACCGCGGAGAAGGCGAACAGCGCCGACCAGAAGTACATGATCAGCACGGCCCGGCTGTGCGAGTGCCCGATCTCCAGCAGCCGGTGGTGCAGGTGGCCGCGGTCGGCGGCGAACGGCGACTGCCCCTTCCACGTCCTGCGGACCACGGCCAGCACCAGGTCGGCGGCCGGGATCGCGATCATCGTCAGCGGCAGCAGCAGCGGCATGTAGACCGGCACCATGAAGTGCACGGTGCTGCGGCTGGAGCCGGTGAAGTCGGTGATGGCGTCCGGGTCGACCTGCCCGGTGATGGAGATCGCGGACGAGGCGAGCACCAGGCCGATCAGCATCGACCCCGAGTCGCCCATGAAGATCCGCGCCGGGTGGATGTTGTGCGGCAGGAAGCCCACGCACATGCCGATCAGGATCGCGCTGAACAGCGTGGCGGGCGCGGCGGCCTCGACGCCGTAGCCGTACCACATGCGGTACGCGTACATGAAGAACGCGATGGCGGCGATGCAGACGACGCCCGCGGCCAGACCGTCGAGGCCGTCCACGAAGTTGACCGCGTTGATGGTGATGACGACCAGCGCGACCGTCAGCAGCGTCGACTGGATCGGGGTGAGCGCGACCGGGCCGACACCGGGCACCGGCAGCCACAGAATGGTCAGGCCCTGGAAGACCATCAGACCCGCGGCGATCATCTGCACGCCGAGCTTGACCAGCGCGTCGACGCCCCACTTGTCGTCCAGCACACCGAGCAGCCAGATCAGCCCGGCGCCGGACAGCAGCGCGCGCGGCTCGTTGGACTGCGAGAACACGTCCCCGATGTTGCTCAGGTGCGCGGCGACCAGCAGACCGGCGCACAGCCCGCCGAACATCGCGATGCCGCCCAGCCGGGGCGTGGGCTCGCGGTGCACGTCACGCGCGCGGATCGGCGGCATGGCGCCCGCCGCGATGGCGAACTTCCGTACCGGGCCGGTCAGCAGATACGTGACGGCGGCGGCGACGCACAGGGTCAGCAGATACTCGCGCACGAGCAGCCTCCGACGACTTCGGGGGCGTAGCAGCGCTGCGCACACGTCCGGGGGATCCTCACAGCGTCACACCCTAGTGGTGGCCGGGCCGAGACGGCGAACATCAATCAAGACTCACAGGGAGGGCCCACGGTTGCACACCGGCTGTACGGGGAATGTGAAGGGGTTGTCCCGGGCGTGCCGTCGCGGGCTCAGACGGCCGCGGGGATGCCCGTCAGGGCGGTGACGACGGGGTCGAGCGCGGTGTGGATCTCGTCGCCGATGCTGCGGAAGTACGAGATGGGAGCGCCGTACGGGTCGTGGACCTCGTCGGCGTCGGGGCTGGGCGCGAGCAGCCAGCCGCGCAGCGCGGCGGCGGCGCCGACCAGGGCGCGGGCGCGGTCGGTGACACTGCCCTCGGGCAGCGTGGTGGGGTCTATGGCCCGCACCAGGCGGGTGAACTCCTTGAGCGTGAAGGTACGCAGACCCGCCGCGTGTCCCATCGAGATCACCTGGGAACGGTGGTCGCGGGTCGCGGTCAGGACGAGGTCGGCGTCGATCACGTGGTCGTCGAGCAGCTCCCGGCCGGTGAAACCGGTCGGGTCGGCGCCGTACTCGGCGAGTACGGCGGCGGCGTGCGCCTCCATCGGCGCGCCTTCGTGGCCCCAGGTGCCCGCGGACTCCACGACGATGCCGGTGGCACCGTCGCCGAGGCGGCGCGCCAGCCCATGCCGCGTCAGCCGCTCGGCCATCGGCGAGCGGCAGACGTTGCCGGTGCAGACGTGGAGGATGCGGAAGGCGTCACCGCCCTGTCCGGGGAGGGTCCCCGCGCGGGCGGCGAGGCCCGGTATGCCACGCCCGTCGGGCGCAGTCAACTGCGCTCCTCCAGGTCGGGGACCACCTTGCGCAGCTCCTCCGCACTGATCGCCCCGGCCCGCAGCAGTACCGGGACCTTCCCCGTCACGTCCACGATCGAGGAGGCGACGGCGGACGGGGTGGTGCCGCCGTCGAGGTAGACCGCCACGGAGTCGCCGAGCATGCCCTGGGCGGCGTCGCAGTCCTGCGGCGAGGGGTGTCCCGTGAGGTTGGCGCTGGAGACGGCCATCGGCCCGGTGGCGGTCAGCAGCTCGATCGCGACCGGGTGCAGCGGCATCCGGACGGCGACGGTGCCGCGGGCGTCGCCGAGGTCCCAGTTGAGCGACGGCTGGTGCTTGGTGACCAGGGTGAGCGCGCCGGGCCAGAAGGCGTCGACGAGCTCCCACGCCTGCTCGGAGAAGTCGGTGACGATGCCGTGCAGGGTGTTCGGGGAGCCGACCAGGACGGGCGAGGGCATGTTGCGCCCGCGGCCCTTGGCCTCCAGCAGGTCGCCGACCGCCTCGGCGTCGAAGGCGTCCGCGCCGATGCCGTACACGGTGTCGGTGGGCAGGACGACGAGTTCACCGCGCTTGACGGCCGAGGTGGCCTCGCGCAGGCCGGTGGCCCGGTCGGTCGCATCCGAGCAGTCGTATCGCCGTGCCATTAGCTGACCTCCAGAAGATGCTGTGTCCCCGTCATGGTGTCGCCTTACGGGCCGTGGTGAAACGGGGGCGGTTGTTGAGATCGGGGTGGTCGGCCGCGTCCGCCCAGCCCGCGTCCTCCTTGAAGATCCACGGCACTTGGCCGCCCTGGGAGTCGGCGTGCTCGATGACGACGACGCCGCCGGGCCGCAGCAGCCGGTGCGCGGTGCGCTCGATGCCGCGGATGGTGTCCAGGCCGTCCTCGCCGGAGAACAGGGCGAGTTCGGGGTCGTGGTCGCGGGCCTCGGGCGCCACGTACTCCCACTCGGTGAGCGGGATGTAGGGCGGGTTGGAGATCACCAGGTCGACGTGGCCGTTGAGTTCGGGGAACGCGGTCAGCGCGTTGCCCTGCCGCAGGTCGACCTTGCTGCCCTCGACGTTCTTGCGGGCCCACTCCAGGGCGTCCTCGGACAGCTCCACGGCGTGCACCCGCGAGCGCGGCACCTCCTGGGCCAGCGCCAGCGCGATGGCGCCGGAGCCGGTGCACAGGTCCACGATCAGCGGTTCCGCGACGTCCATGGCGCGTACGGCGTCTATCGCCCAGCCGACCACCGACTCGGTCTCCGGGCGGGGCACGAACACCCCTGGCCCCACCTGGAGTTCGAGGTAGCGGAAGAAGGCCCGGCCGGTGATGTGCTGGAGCGGTTCGCGTGCCTCGCGGCGCGCCACGGCCTCCCAGTACCGGGCGTCGAACTCGGTGTCGGCGACGCCGTGCAGTTCGCCGCGCTTGACCCCGTGGACGTACGCGGCGAGTTCCTCGGCGTCGAAGCGTGGCGACGGCACGCCCGCGTCGGCCAGTCGCTGGGCGGCCTGCGCCACCTCGGCGAGCAGCAGGTTCACTCTGCCTTCCCCCCTTAGCTGCCGTCGCCAGCGGCGGCCAGTTTGGCCGCCGAATCGGCGTCCACGCAGGCCTGGATCATCGCGTCCAGGTCCCCGTCGAGCACCTGGTCCAAGTTGTACGCCTTGAAGCCGACCCGGTGGTCCGAGATGCGGTTCTCGGGGAAGTTGTACGTACGGATGCGCTCGGAGCGGTCGACGGTACGGACCTGGCTGCGGCGGGCGTCGGAGGCTTCCTTCTCGGCCTCCTCCTGCGCGGCGGCCAGCAGCCGGGAGCGCAGGATGCGCATCGCCGACTCCTTGTTCTGGAGCTGGCTCTTCTCGTTCTGGCAGGAGACGACCAGGCCGCTGGGGAGGTGTGTGATGCGGACCGCGGAGTCGGTGGTGTTGACGGACTGGCCGCCGGGGCCCGACGAGCGGTAGACGTCGATCCGCAGGTCGTTGGGGCCGATCTCGACCTCGACCTCCTCGGCCTCCGGGGTGACCAGCACGCCGGCCGCGGAGGTGTGGATACGGCCCTGCGACTCGGTGGCGGGCACCCGCTGGACGCGGTGCACGCCGCCCTCGTACTTCATACGGGCCCAGACGCCCTGGCCGGGCTCGTGGTTGCTCTTGGCCTTGACCACGACCTGGACGTCCTTGTAGCCGCCGAGGTCGGACTCGTTGGCGTCGAGGATCTCGGTCTTCCAGCCGACGCGCTCGGCGTAGCGCAGGTACATCCGCAGCAGGTCGCCGGCGAACAGCGCGGACTCCTCGCCGCCCTCCCCCGCCTTGACCTCGAGGATGACGTCCTTGTCGTCGCTGGGGTCGCGGGGCACCAGCAGCAGCCGCAGCCGCTCGGTCACCTCGTCGCGCTGCTTCTCCAGGTCCTTCACCTCGGCGGCGAAGTCCGGGTCGTCGGCGCCGAGTTCGCGGGCGGTACCGATGTCGTCGCCGAGCTGCCGCCAGGAGCGGTACGTGCTGATGATGGGGGTCAGCTCGGCGTAACGCTTGTTCAGCTTGCGGGCGTTGGCCTGGTCCGCGTGGACCGCGGGGTCGGCAAGCTGCTTTTCGAGGTCGGCGTGCTCGCCGATCAGTTCCTCGACCGCCTCGAACATCTTCGGTTCCCTAGCTGGATGAAGTGGCTGCCTGGCCTGGCTGGCCCGGGACGACAAAGCGCCGGTCCGGTCACCCATGACTGGGCGACCGGGAACCGGCGCTTGCGGGTCGCTACTTCTTGGCGGACCCGGCGGCCTTGCCGAAGCGGGCCTCGAAGCGGGCCACACGGCCGCCGGTGTCGAGGATCTTCTGCTTGCCCGTGTAGAACGGGTGGCACTCGGAGCACACGTCGGCGCGGATCTGGCCGCTCTTCTCGGTGCTGTGAGTGGTGAACGAGGCGCCACAGGTGCAGGTGACCTGGGTCTCGAAGTACTCGGGGTGGATGCCTTGCTTCAAGGGATGCTCCTAGGTTCGGGAGGGCGCCGGGTCGTACCGCGGGTTTGCGTGCACGTGAACCGGAGCCAGCGGTCCAGTCTGCCAGGACTGGCCGTATCTCCCAAAACGAGGGGTGGGCCCGGATAATTCCCGGCCCGAAAGCGCAGGTCGGAGCGGGTGCGGGGCGCGGGCCCCGGAGCGGGCCCGGGGCGGGTCCGGGGCGGGTCCGGCCAGGTCAGGGCGTGGTGCTCGGGCTGAGGCCCGGGCTCGGCGAGGTGCCCGGGTCCGCGGTGGCGCCGGCCCCGACCACCTTCTTGGCGTTGACCTCGTCGGCGGCCGAGCCCTTGGTGGCGGCGGCCGGGATCGGCCGGTCGGCCCGCAGCGCGGCCCACACCATCGCGGCCTGCGCGGGCATCGGTTCCACCCGGTTGGGATCGCTGACCGCGTACTGGACCGGCAGTGTCACCATGTGGACATTCGTGGAGTCCAGGCCGCGCACGCTCTCCGCGAAGCCCATCAGGGAGCCGACCGAGGCGAGGTCGGAGTCGGTGGTGATGGCGCTGGTGGCGGTGTCGGCGACGTCGATCAGCTTGGTGGGGCTGGTCAGCAGGCCGAGCCCGCTCACCCGGTTCATCAGCGCCTTCATGAACGCCTGCTGGAGCTGGATCCGGCCCAGGTCGCTGCCGTCGGCCACGCCGTGCCGGGTGCGGACCAGGCCGAGCGCCTGCTCGCCGTTGAGGGTGTGGGTGCCCGCGGCCAGGTCCAGGTGGCTCTTGGTGTCGTGTATGGCCTGGGTGGTGGTGAGCGGGACGCCGCCCAGCGCGTTGATGAGGTTCTTGAAGCCGGTGAAGTCGACCTCGATGTAGTGGTCCATCCGCAGGCCCGTCATGGCCTCGACGGTCTTGACCGCGCAGGCCGGGCCGCCGACCTCGTAGGCGCTGTTGAACATGACGCTCCGCACGGCCGGTGCGGTGCCCCCGCCGGGCTTGGCGCACACGGGCCGGGGGACGAGGGTGTCGCGCGGGATGCTGACCACGCTGGCGGCCTTGTGGCCCTTGTTCAGGTGCACGATCATCGCGGTGTCCGAGCGGGCGCCGCCGCCCGCGTGGCCGTACTCGCTGTTGGCGCCGGACCGGGAGTCCGAGCCGAGCACGAGGATGTCCATCGCGCCGTTGTCCAGGGCCGCGGGGCGGTCGGTGCCGAGCGCGGAGTCGATGTCGACGCTCTTGATGTTGCCGTTGAGCCGGAAGTAGAGATAGCCCGCGCCCGCGCCGCCGAGCAGCACCAGGCCCGCGGTGCCCCAGGCGACCACGCGCAGCACCCGGCGGCGCCGGGTGCGCTGGTGCCGCCTGCTGCCCTTGCCGTCGCTGACGGCAGTGGCCCCGGTCGGCAGCTGGTCCTCGGACATGGCTCCCTCCGTTTCCTGGGCGTCGTGGGCGTGCACGGTCTTCGTGGGCTTCGCCCGGCGTCACGGTCCCCGTGGGCTTCGTGGGCTTCGCAGGCATTCGTCCCGAAGTGTCAGACGCTCCATCCTCCGCCGAGGTTCCCCTTCCCGGCATCCGGGGAGACCGGGAGAAGACGTGCGAGCGCCCGCGTACCCCCAGGTCAGGGGGTACGCGGGCGCTCTTTTGATCACCCTGCGTGAAACTCAGCCGAACAGGTTGTACGCGTTCCAGCCGGTCCCGATCTTGACCTTGGCCGCGTAGGGGCCGGACGCGGAGCCCGTGCCCTTGTACAGCCACAGCGTGCCCGAGGCGTCCCGGGCGACCAGGTCGGCCTTGCCGTCGCCGGTGATGTCACCGACGGCCGCGAAGGCGTTGTACGCGTTCCAGCCGGTCCCGATCTTCGTACGGGCCGCCCAGGGCCCGGACGCGAGGCCCGTGCCCTTGTAGAGCCACAGGGCGCCCGCGCTGTCCCGCGCGATGATGTCGGGACGGCCGTCGCCGGTCAGATCGCCCTTGCCGTAGATCTGGCCGTTGAAGATGTCCCAGCCGCCGCCGATCTTGGCGCGGACGCCGAGGGCGCCCTTGCCGTTGCCGGGGTAGAGCCACGAGTTCCCGCTGGTGTCGGTGGCGACCACGTCCGGCAGACCGTCGCCGTTGACGTCACCCGGCGTGATGATCGACTTCATGACGTTCCAGCCCGGACCGATCAGCACGTTGTTACCGCTGTATCCGTCCAGCCAGAACAGCCGGCCGTCCGTGGTGCGGACGACCAGGTCCTGGTAGTCGTTCCGGTCCAGGTCGCTCTGACGGACCAGGTTCAGTCCGCTGAAGTCGCCCATCGACGCCTTCGGGGCGAAGGCGCCGCCGGTCGACACGTACTCGTACGCCGATCCGGCCGGTGTCACGGCGACCAGGTCGGCCTTGTCGTCCAGGCTGAGATTCGCGTCGTCGATCCGGGGGTTGACGGCGCCGACGTAGGCGCTGACCCGGCTGAAGACGCTGTACGTGCCCTGCGCGACACAGTCCGTGGTGCCCCACGAGACGACGCCGACCAGCTTCCCGGCGACCACGAGCGGACCGCCCGAGTCACCGTTGCAGCTCGCGGTGGTCCCGGCGTCCGCGCCGGAAGCGGGCGCTCCCGCGCAGACCATGTGGCCCGCGACGAATCTCGACCCGTACACCGTTGTGCACGCGGTGTTCGCGGCGACCGGCAGGGTCGCCTTCCGCAGCGTCTGCGAGGGGTCCGGGCTGCCGGAGCTGGTGCGCCCCCAGCCGTAGACGGTTCCCTGGGTGCCGGTGACGTACGAGGCGCTGTCGGTCGCCGTGGTGATCGGCAGCGGCTTGGCCGTCGTGGGGACGTCGAGCGTCAGTACGGCCACGTCGTTGTCGTACTCGGGGTTGTCGTACGTCGGGTTGCTCCACTGCCGCCACACGCCGGTGGCGGTACCGCCGTGCAGATCCGTGGTGGTGCCGTCGGCGCTGTCGGTGGGGAGCTGGTCGGTGCCGCCGATGACGACACCGTGCAGATTCCAGTTGAGGCCCGCGACGCAGTGGGCGGCGGTCAGGATCTTCGACGGGGACACCACGGTGCCGCCGCAGAAGAAGCTGTCGTCGTCCTTCGTCGAGTCGGTGCCCTTGTCGTCGAAGTACCAGAGCTGGACCATCCACGGCGCGCTGGAGATCGTCGTGGTGGTGCCGCCGATGATCTTCGGGTCGACCGTGTGCGGGCTGGCGGAGAGCTTGGTGCGGGACGGGCCGTCGTCCGCCGCCACCGCGCCCGCGACGCGGGCGCGCAGTTCCGCCTGGGACGGCGCACTGGGGTGCCCGGCCGGGTGGAGAACGGGCGGCTGCGGGTCGCCGGCCTGGGCCGGCGTCGCCAGGAACAGACTCACGGCGCCCGCGGCGACCGTGGCTGCGAGGACCGCTGTACGGCTGCGCCGCCAGCGCCCCCGGCCCTCATGGGCAGAGAACACTCAGAACTCCTGTCGTAGAAATGCGCGACGGCCGCCAACGGGCGGTGGCCGCACGGGAGATGTGCACAGGAGCGAGTAGCTGACCGGACGTCGGCGAAAAGGGGCGCGGGCAGGCTGAAGCACAGCCCTGCGGCCGGGTCGGACGTCCGAAGATGGTTCCCCCCACCTGCGACTGGCAGATCATATGACTGCCAGCTTGGCCCGGACCACCCTCACCGGTAGCCGGGAACACATGTTTGAGCAAAGAAACAGCTCGGCCCGCCGGGAAACCGGCGGGCCGAGCTGTTTCTCGTCTGTCCTGACCGGAAGGTCAGTCGTTGTTGCCCGGCGTCGTCTTCGCGATCTGCATCAGGAACTCCGCGTTGGACTTCGTCTGCTTCATCTTGTCCAGCAGCAGCTCGATCGCCTGCTGGGAGTCGAGCGCGTGCAGAACGCGGCGGAGCTTCCAGACGATCGCCAACTCGTCCCGGTCCAGCAGGATCTCTTCCTTACGGGTACCGGACGGGTCGACGTCCACCGCGGGGAAGATCCGCTTGTCCGCGAGCTTGCGGTCGAGCTTGAGCTCCATGTTGCCGGTGCCCTTGAACTCCTCGAAGATCACCTCGTCCATCCGCGAGCCGGTCTCGACCAGCGCGGTGGCCAGGATGGTCAGCGAGCCGCCGTCCTCGATGTTGCGCGCCGCGCCGAAGAACCGCTTCGGCGGGTAGAGCGCGGTCGAGTCGACACCACCGGACAGGATGCGGCCGGAAGCGGGCGCCGCCAGGTTGTACGCGCGGCCCAGACGGGTGATGGAGTCGAGCAGCACGACCACGTCGTGGCCCAGCTCCACGAGCCGCTTGGCCCGCTCGATGGCCAGCTCGGCGACCGTGGTGTGGTCCTCGGCGGGGCGGTCGAAGGTCGAGGAGATGACCTCGCCCTTCACCGACCGCTGCATGTCGGTGACCTCTTCGGGACGCTCGTCGACCAGGACGACCATCAGGTGGCACTCGGGGTTGTTCGTGGTGATCGCGTTGGCGATGGCCTGCATGATCATGGTCTTACCGGTCTTCGGCGGGGCCACGATCAGACCGCGCTGGCCCTTGCCGATCGGCGACACGAGGTCGATGATCCGGGTGGTCAGCACGCCCGGGTCGGTCTCCAGACGGAGCCGGTCCTGCGGGTACAGCGGCGTGAGCTTGTTGAACTCCGGACGGCCGCGGCCGGAGTCGGCGCCCATCCCGTTCGCGGAGTCCAGCCGGACCAGCGCGTTGAACTTCTCGCGGCGCTCGCCGTCCTTGGGCTGCCGCACGGCGCCGGTGACGTGGTCGCCCTTGCGCAGGCCGTTCTTGCGGACCTGGGCGAGCGAGACGTACACGTCATTGGGACCCGGCAGGTAGCCGGAGGTCCGGATGAAGGCGTAGTTGTCGAGGATGTCCAGGATGCCCGCGACGGGGATCAGCACGTCGTCGTCGGAGACCTGGACCTCGCCGCCGCCGAACTCGTCACGGCGGTTGCCCCGCCCGCGGCGGTCGCGGTAGCGCCCGCGCCGACGGCCGCGACCGTCGCCGAACTCGTCGTCGTCCTGCGCGTTGCCGCCGCCGCCCTGGCCGCCCTGCTGCTGGTTCTGGCCGCCCTGGCCGCCGCCCTGCTGCTGGTTGCCCCGGTCGCCGCGGTCGCGGTTCTGCCGGTTGCCGCCGTCGCGGTTGCCGCCCTCGGCGCCGTCCTCGCCGCGCCCGCGGCGGTCGCGCTGCCGCTCACGGCGGTCGCCGCGCTGGCCGCGCTGCCGGTCCTGGCGCTCGTCACCGGACCCGGCGGCGCCGCCGCCGTTCTGCTGCTGCTTGCCGTCGCCCTTGGCGTCCTTGGCCTCGGTACGGCTGTCGGTCTTGCCCTCCGCGGTGTCGGCGGCGGCCTCGGCGGCACGCTCGGCCTTCGCGGCCGACTTGGCCTGCTCACCGGCGGGCTGGCCGGGAATCTCGATCTGCTGGGGCTCCGCGGGCGCGGTGGCGGCGGCCTTGGCGGGGGCGGCCTTGGCCGCACCGTCCGCCTCGGCGGGCGCCTCGGCCAGCCGGGCCCGCGACGTCGCGCGGCGCTTGGGCTTCTCGGCCGCGGGGGCCTCTGCCGCGGGCGCGGCGGCCTGGGCCGTCGCGGCGCCGCCGCCCGCCTGCCTCTCCTTGATGGTCTCGATCAACTGGCTCTTGCGCATCCGCGCGGTGCCCTTGATCCCGAGACCGGAGGCGAGCTGCTGCAACTCGGCCAGGACCATGCCGTCAAGACCGGTCCCGGACCGGCGTCGCCGTGAGGCACTGGCCGTGGCAGCACCGGTAGCAGGCGCGTCGGCATCGGACGCGGCGACAGAGTTCTCTGCGCGCACGCCCATCAGATCGGTGGTGTCGCTCACGAAGGGTCCTTCCCTGGAGCGGACGTCGGCCTGTCTGGCTCGGCGACCGGTCGTGCTGTCCGGATCTGGGCGTTTCCGCTGCTCAGAGCCGGGGCGGTGGTCCGCCTGACGGCGGCAGAAATACATTCGGGGCTCGGCACGACAAGGGTTCTGGTGCCGACTCCGGAGCGTGCTCGACACTGCGCAGGACTGCTGCCTATGCGGTGTGGGAGGCTCCCGGAAGATAAGCGGTCCCACGGAAGGGACACAGTGCATCGCGCCCATTGGGCGTCGAATGCAGGCTTGAGGTTAACACTACCGGATCCAACAAACATTCCCCCTCTCTACGACCGGCAATCGTGTCACTGCCCCCCTGCGAGCGGCAGGACACTGGCTCCGGCCGTGTCGAGCGCCAGACGGTTGGCCGCCCAGCCCTCGCCGGCGAGCCGGGTGACCTTGTCGGCGGCGCCCTCCTCGGTGAGCGCCAGCACCGTGGGTCCCGCACCGGAGATCACGGCCGGTACGCCGTCGGCGCGCAGCCGGTTCACCAGCGCCAGGCTCTCGGGCATGGCGGGCCCGCGGTAGTCCTGGTGCAGGCGGTCCTCGGTGGCGGGCAGCAGCAGCTCGGGGCGCCGGGTGAGCGCCTCCACCAGCAGCGCGGCCCGGCCCGCGTTGGCCGCGGCGTCCACATGCGGGACGGTACGCGGCAGCAGCCCGCGGGCGGTCTCGGTGAGCAGGGGGGTGGCGGGCACGAACACCACGGGGACCAGCGAGCGCGCCGGGTCCAGCCGGATCGCGCGGGCCGCGCCGCCCTCGGTCCACGCCAGGGTGAAGCCGCCCATCAGGCAGGCGGCGACGTTGTCGGGGTGGCCCTCGATCTCGGTGGCCAGCTCCAGCAGCGCGATGTCGTCGAGTACGGCGGGGCCGCCTATCGTCACCGCGCGGGCGGCGATGATGCCCGCGCAGATGGCGGCGGAGGACGAACCGAGGCCGCGGCCGTGCGGAATGCGGTTGGCGCACACCACCTCAAGGCCGCGCGGCTGACCGCCCAGCAGGTCGAAGGCGGTCCGCAACGACCGTACGACCAGGTGCTTCTCGTCCCTGGCCAGGGTGTCGGCGCCCTCGCCCGCGATGTCCACGTGCAGGCCGGAGTCGGCGACGCGGACCACGACGTCGTCGTACAGGCCGAGCGCCAGGCCGAAGGCGTCGAAACCGGGGCCCAGATTGGCGCTGGTCGCGGGGACGCGCACTCGTACTGCGGCGGCGCGGAACGCGGGACCGGCCATCGTTCGACGAATCTCCTCGTGCGGTTCGCCCTGCGGGCGCGGCGTCATCGCCGGGCGGCGGGGCGGGGGAGGCACTGCCCATTGGCAACTGCCGGAGTCGGGCACACTGCGGTGCCGCTGAGGTAAGCCTATCGAAGGAAGGTTCTCCTGCGACATAGGGCGCACGAAGAGCGCGTGATGCGTGTCGCCCCTCCCCTGTGCGCCCCGTGCCTGCGGCACGCTTCCCCATGACGGCGAGCCGATCTTTTCCGGGGCGCCGCACCGCCGAGGACGGCGAGCCGATCTTTTCAGGGGCGCGAGGAACTGCGCGACAAGCCCCCACCGGGCTGTCAGCCCGGAAACAGCCGCAACTGCCCCGCTGGGGCCGGTTGTTAGGCCGCCCCACCGTCGGTGGCTGAGCGCGCAGTTCCCCGCACCCCTGGCGGGGCGCGTCCCGCCCCGGAGACGGCCCGGCTCAGACCAGCCCGAGCCGCTGCGCAGCAGCATCGGCATCGACCGGCACGATCACCGGCTGCGGAGCACCCTCCACGGCCCACCCGGGGTCCTTGAGCCCGTTCCCGGTGACCGTGCAGACGATCCGCTGACCGGGATCCACCTTGCCCTCTTCGCGGGCCTTGAGCAGCCCGGCGACCGAGGCGGCGGAGGCGGGCTCGACGAAGACGCCCTCCTTCGCGGCCAGCAGCCGGTAGGCGGACAGGATCTGACGGTCGGTCACGGCCTCGATGAGGCCGCCGGACTCGTCGCGGGCCTGCTCGGCCTGCTGCCAGGACGCGGGGTTGCCGATCCGGATCGCGGTGGCGATCGTCTGCGGCTGACGTACCGGCGCGCCGTTGACGATCGGCGCGGCGCCGTGCGCCTGGAAGCCCCACATCCGCGGCCGCGCGGCGGACACACCGTCCGCCGCGTATTCGCTGTACCCCTTCCAGTACGCGGTGATGTTGCCCGCGTTGCCGACCGGGAGGAGGTGGATGTCGGGGGCGACACCGAGCGCGTCGACGATCTCGAAGGCGGCGGTCTTCTGCCCCTCGATACGGGCCGGGTTGACCGAATTGACCAGCGCCACCGGGTACTTCTCGCTCAGCCCGCGCGCCAGGTCGAGGCAGTCGTCGAAGTTGCCGTCGACCTGGAGGATGCGGCTGCCGTGCACCAGCGCCTGGCCCATCTTGCCGAGCGCGATCTTGCCCTGCGGCACCAGCACCGCGCAGACCATGCCCGCGCGCACCGCGTAGGCGGCGGCCGATGCCGAGGTGTTGCCGGTCGAGGCGCAGATGACGGCCTGCGCGCCCTCTTCCTTGGCCTTGGAGATGGCCATGGTCATGCCCCGGTCCTTGAAGGAGCCGGTGGGGTTGGCGCCCTCGACCTTCAGGAAGACGTCACAGCCGGTCAGCTCGGACAGGAGCTGGGCGGGGACCAGCGGGGTGCCACCCTCCAGCAGCGTGACCACCGGGGCGCCCGGGGCGACCGGCAGCCGGTCCCGGTACTCCTCGATGATGCCGCGCCACTGGTGGGTGCCCGACATTCGGGGCCGGTCGACGGTTCCGTTGTTCATGGTGCTGTTCATAGCGGGCCCTACTCCCCTTCCACACGCATGATGCTGGCGACGCCGCGTACGGTGTCGAGTTTCCGCAGGCTGGCGACCGTCGCCGAGAGGGCGGAGTCGAGCGCGCGGTGAGTGACGACGACGAGGGAGGCCTCGCCGTCCTTACCCTGCTGCCGCACCGTGTCGATGGACACGTCGTGCTCGGCGAAGACCGTCGCGACCTGAGCCAGGACGCCTGGTTTGTCCGCCACGTCGAGGCTGATGTGGTAGCGGGTGACCACATCGCCCATCGGGCTCACCGGCAGTTGCGTGTACGCGGACTCGCCGGCGCCGGTGGTCTCGGCCAGCTTGTTGCGGCAGGCGGCCACCAGGTCGCCGAGGACGGCGGAGGCGGTGGGTGCACCGCCCGCACCAGGACCGTAGAACATCAGCCGCCCGGCCGCCTCCGCCTCGACGAAGACCGCGTTGTACGCCTCGCGCACCGAGGCCAGCGGGTGGCTGAGCGGGATCATCGCGGGGTGGACGCGCGCGGTCACCGAGCGCCCGTCGGGACGGCGCTCGCAGATGGCGAGCATCTTCACCGTGCAGCCCATCTTCCGCGCGGACGCGATGTCGGCGGCGGTGACCTCGGTGAGGCCCTCGCGGTGCACGTCGTCGATGGTCACGCGGGTGTGGAAGGCGATTCCGGCGAGGATCGCGGCCTTCGCGGCGGCGTCGAAGCCCTCGACGTCGGCGGTCGGGTCGGCCTCGGCGTATCCGAGCGCGGTCGCCTCGTCCAGCGCCTCGCTGTACCCGGCGCCGGTGGAGTCCATCTTGTCGAGGATGAAGTTCGTCGTGCCGTTGACGATGCCCAGCACCCTGTTGACCTTGTCGCCCGCGAGCGACTCGCGCAGCGGCCTGATCAGCGGGATCGCCCCGGCGACGGCGGCCTCGTAGTACAGGTCGACACCGTGCTCGGCGGCCTTGGCGTGCAGTTTCGCGCCGTCGGCGGCGAGCAGCGCCTTGTTCGCGGAGACCACGGACGCGCCGTGCTCGAAGGCGGTGGTGATCAGCGTGCGGACCGGCTCGATGCCGCCGATGACCTCGACGACCACGTCGATGTCGCCCCGTTTGACCAGGGCGGTCGCGTCCGTGGTGAGGAGTTCGGCGGGGACGCCCTCGCGGACCCGGTTGGGGCGGCGTACCGCGATCCCGGCCAGTTCGATGGGGGCACCGATCCGCGCGGCGAGGTCGGCGCCCTGCGTCGTGAGGATGCGCGTGACCTCTGAGCCGACCACTCCACAGCCCAGCAGCGCCACCTTCAGCGGACGCGTACGCATCATCCGACCTCGTCTCTCGTACAGCTCCGTGCGGACCCGGGGTCCGTACAGCTCGTGGATGGGAACCAGTCTCACTCACCGGACGGGAGATGCCACGCCCTGTCCGGTGAGTGAGACCGGCCGTTCACCCGGCGATATTTCACGTCACCGAGCGCGTTCGGCCCGTGAGATTACGCGTCAGCGGGCCCTCGTACTGCCGAATCGCCTCAACGTACTTGCGGGGACGGTGAATTCTTCACCATCGCGGGCGCTTCGCGCTCCCGGCGTCCCGGCGGCGTCTGGCGGCATTTCGGCGGCTCTTCTGCGGCTTTTCCGCGGCCTTTTCGGCACCTTCGGGGTCAGCCGACGTCCAGCCGCAGCAGGTCGTCCTCCGTCTCGCGGCGGACGATCACCCGCGCCCGGCCGTCGGTGACCGCGACCACCGGGGGCCGCAGCGCGTGGTTGTAGTTGCTGGCCATGGCCCGGCAGTACGCGCCGGTGGCCGGTACGGCGAGCAGGTCGCCGGGCGCGAGGTCGGCGGGGAGGAAGGCGTCCTTGACGACGATGTCGCCGCTCTCGCAGTGCTTGCCGACGACCCGGCTGAGCATCGGCTCGGCGTCACTCGTACGGGACACCAGCGAGACGCTGTACTCGGCGTCGTAGAGCGCGGTGCGGATGTTGTCCGACATGCCGCCGTCGACGCTGACGTACGTGCGCAGGCCGTCCAGCGGCTTGATCGTGCCGACCTCGTACAGCGTGAAGGCGGTCGGTCCGACAATCGCGCGGCCCGGCTCGACCGAGAGCCGGGGCACCGCGAGCCGGGCCGCCTCGCACTCGCGGGTGACGATCTCGCCGAGCGCCTTGGCGATCTCCTGCGGCTCGCGCGGGTCGTCGTCGGTGGTGTACGCGATGCCGAGGCCGCCGCCGAGGTCGATCTCGGGCAGCTCGACGCCGTGCTCGTCGCGTACCTCCGCCAGCAGCGACACGACACGGCGGGCGGCCACCTCGAAGCCGGCCATGTCGAAGATCTGCGAGCCGATGTGGCTGTGGATGCCGACCAGTTCGAGGCTCTCCAGCTTCAGCACCCGGCGGACCGCCTCCGCGGCCTGCCCGCCCGCCAGCGCGAGACCGAACTTCTGGTCCTCGTGCGCGGTCGCGATGAACTCGTGGGTGTGCGCCTCGACGCCGACCGTCACCCGGATCTGCACGCGCTGCCGCTTGCCCTGCCGGTCCGCCTCCGCGGCGACCCTGACGATCTCCTGGAACGAGTCCAGCACGATCCGGCCGACGCCGGTCTCCACCGCGCGCTCGATCTCCGCGGTGGACTTGTTGTTGCCGTGCAGCGCGATCCGCTCGGCGGGCATCCCCGCCTCCAGCGCCACCGCCAGCTCCGTACCGGAGCAGACGTCCAGATTCAGCCCCTCCTCGTACAGCCACTTCACGACCGCGCGGGACAGGAACGCCTTGCCCGCGTAGAAGACGTCCGCGTCGTGCCCGAAGGCCGCCCGCCACGCGCGGCAGCGGGCCCTGAAGTCCGCCTCGTCGAGGATGTACGCGGGCGTGCCGTATTCCTCGGCGAGCGCGCGCACGTCCAGGCCGCCGACTTCGGCGGCGCCGTCGGCGTTACGGGTGACGGTGCGGGACCAGACGCGGGTGTCGAGGGTGTTGAGGTCGGCGGGCGGGGCGGCGTAGTGGCCCTCGGGCAGCACATCGGCGTGGCGGGGCCCGGCGGGGTGTGCGGAACGGCTCACGGTGTCGTCTTTCTTCGCAGATCGGGGGTTGTTTTATGGGGTGCTGGGTTGTGGACCGGCCTCGTCGTCGGCCCGCTGTCGTTCGCCGGGCTTCCGGCCGTCAGACGCGGTCGGGAGCGCTGATGCCGAGGAGGTGGAGGCCGTTGGCGAGCACGATGCCGGTGGCGTCGGCGAGCCGGATCCGGGCGGCGTGGACGGCCGAGGGTTTCTCGTCGCCCTTCGGCAGCGCGGGGCACTCGTCGTGGAAGCGGAGGAAGGCGTCGGACAGCCGTTCCAGATGGCGGGCGAGCCGGTCGGGCGCGCGGCGCCGTGCGGCGGTCTCGATGACGCGGGGGAAGTCGGCGATCAGGCCGAGCAGTTCGGTCTCCGCGGGGTGGTGGTACGGGTCGTCCACCGTGCTCTCGATCTCCACGCCCAGGTCATGGGCGTTGCGGAGCAGCGCGCGGGTGCGGGCGTGGGCGTAGCGGATACGGAAGAGCGGGTTGCTCTCGCGCTGCGCGAGGAACGTGTCGTCCGTACGGGGCGGGTCCTCGGCGGGCGGCCGGAGCAGCGACCAGCGGGCGGCGTCGGGGCCGAGGCGGGCGACGGGGTCGTCCTGGGGTTCGGCCGCCGTCACGCGTTCCTCGGCGGCTCCGGGTGCGGCGCCCGCGGCGCGCAGCAGCCGGTTCACGGCCTCGGCGACGGCCTGGGCCCGTACGGCCCCTTCGTCCGCGGCCACGCCGCCGGCCTCACCGGCCAGGCCGTCCCCGGTCCCGTACTCCGGGCCCTGGGCGCGCACCTGCCGGACAACGTCCGCGTACGCCCACGCGTTGAGGGTGATGTTGAGGAAGCCGGGGCCCGCGATCTCGACCAGCGCGATGCCGGGCTCGGCGCTGAGCCGCCTGCTGAGGATCTCCGCGACCTGTCGCGGCGGGCGCCCCGCGGCTCCCGCGAGCTGCAACGCCACGTTCGTCGCGTAGTCCCCGCATCCCGGCCGTGGGGGCCTCTGCACCACGACTCGCTCCGGCACCTCCACCCCCAGCTCCCCCGCCGCGACGGCACGGCGCACCGTACTCAGCACGGTGCGGGACAGCTCAGCGGGGGTCACGCGGCAAAGCCTAGGCGAGGGGGTGGGCCCGGGGGCGACCGGGTTTTCCCAGGGGGGGGCGCGGCCTGCGGCTTTGTGGGGGCGGGGCGGGGGCGTCTTTCGACGCGGGGGGGGCGGGGCGGGGGCCGCACGGGCCGGTGCGGGGTGCGGCGCTAGCTCTACGCGGGGGCAGGAGCCACCGCCCGCAGCGGCGTTACGGGGGCGGGGCGGGCGCGACACTCTCGCCCTACGGAACGGGCCCCTGCCGAACGGGCCCCTGCCGAACGGGCTCGGGTACGGTCCCCCAACCCTGCCCAGGCACCGGGCTTACGCGGAACCGGGTGCGGAAGCCGTCTGCCCGCGGGGCTCGGGCGGCACGGGGCCGCGCCGGACCAGCCCACGTACGGTCTCCACGAGGTCGGCGGGCTCGAAGGGCTTCGCGACATAGGCGTCCACCCCGCCCGTCCCCTCCGGCAGAGACCCGGCGCTCACCATGACGATGCCCACGCGCCGCGTCTCCGGGTCCGGGTCCGCCCGCAGCCGCGCCGCCGTCCGTACCCCGTCCAGCCGCGGCATGACCACATCCAGCGTCACCACATCCGGCCGCACACTGTGCACGATCTCCAGGCACTCGGCACCATCAGCCGCGGTCACGACCTCGAAGCCCTCCAGCTCCAGGTTGACCCTGATCAGTTGCCGGATCACCTTGTTGTCATCCACAACAAGCACCCGGCCGGACGCACCCGCCACACCTCGAAGAGTAGGCGTGCCCCTCTCGATGCGTCCGCGTTTTGCCCATTTCTTCCCCGCCACGGGTGAACCCCCCTCCCCCCAGCACCCCCCACCTCCCCTCCCCCACCCAAACCCTGTCCAGCCCACCTCCCCCAACCTGCTAATGTTCTTCCCGTCGCCCCCGTAGCTCAGGGGATAGAGCAACGGCCTCCGGAGCCGTGTGCGCAGGTTCGAATCCTGCCGGGGGCACTCCGGAAACGCCCGTTGACCTGCGGAAACGCAAGTCTGACGGGCTTTTATTTTTGCCAAGGCACACGGCCGGCGAGGCCGTTGCGCTTTTCGCCACGCACAGTCGGCCAGGCCGCTGACCAGGTACTTTCAGACGCGAGTGGTTCATCGACCACGCAAGCGAGGGGCACTTTCGGCAGCCTGTGGCGTATTCGTGACGCGGAAGGAAGACCGCCGGGCAGGACAGGCAGGATGCCCAGGGCGTATACACAGCGAGACGTGCCCCGGTAGACCCTGCTGAAGCGCCTTGAAATCTCGGCTCTCTTGCTGCGGAAACGGAGCCTGCATCGTCACGGAGTGCGACGGCGTCAGCCGCAGCGAAGGGTCGCGCTACTCGTACTCGCCCAGGAATTTGTCGATGCGGTCATTCGCGACCGTCTGGCGCCCGTAGAGACACTTCGCATAGGTGCGCAGCAGCGTCTCGACGGTGTTGCCAGCGCGCTCGGCGACCTCGGTGGGATCCACTCCCGCGTTCAGCCACGTCGACAGCGCTGAGTGCCGCAGGTCGTACGCACGAGCGACAAGAGGCGATTCCACCAGATCCGGTGGGAGCGCCAAGACGCGCGCGTCCCGCAAGGTCGTGCAATAGCCGCTGGAACCCAGCACCCGCCCCCGCTCGGTGAAGAACATTCTTCCGTCGGCCGCCGTGCCGAACGTGTCGACGCTCTGCCTCCAGATCGTCACCAATTGTGGCGGCAGTGGCACCACACGAACCGCTCCGCGCCTCCGGCTCTTCAGACCGCGCTCGTCGTGGTTAAGGCCGCTGTCCGTGTACTTCTTACCGGCTTGCGGACGAGTCTCGTGCAGCACGAACCGGCCCCAGCCCTGTGCCGGCAGGATGCAGTCCTGGTACTTCACGGCCACGGCTTCCTCGGGCCGCAGACCGGCGTAGTACATCCCCGCGAAGAACCCCACCAGCCGTCGTCCCCGAGCCCGCCCGTACAGCCCCACGTACGACAGGGCATCCAGCAGAGAGCGTGCCTGGCCCGGATTCACCAAAACTCGCGGATCGACCTCCTCGTCGTCCGCCGGCACCTGCCAGCGAATCTCGGGAACCAGATCCTCACCGGTTCCGCCCCCGCCGAACGCGTAGCCGACCGCACTCACCAGCGCCTTCTTGCAGTGCCGTTGCATGCTTCCCGGCACCGCAGATCCATCCGCTCGAACGCTCAGCGACCGGATGACCCCCTTCACCACTTCCGGATCCAGAAGATCGTCCACGGGCCGCGTCGCCCGAGCCACCCAGCGCAACGCCATTCGTTCGTCGCCCGGCACCTCCCGGTCCTCCGGACGCGGCACCACAAACGCCCGAAGCCGCAGCGCCCGGCGCAACAGCTCCTCGTCGGGCCGCAGCGTCCGTCCTCTGATCATGGCCAAAGTGAGGGCGCACAGTCCGTCGTTGTCTTCACAACGTGTCTTCGCCGCGGTCTGCCGCCAGCGCACGTCCATGTACTCCAGCGCGAAGTCATACCAACTCCGTCCAGCGAAAGGCGAACTGCTACGCTCGGCCACGGCCGCCCCACCGCCCCGGCCCGCGCCGGCTTCGCGCCTCACAGCGCTCACCAACTCAGCCGCCAGCTCATCGGCAACGCGCCTGACACTCCCCGACGTGCCTCTGCCCCGCCTCACCGCGCCCAGCCTCCCTGGGTACTTCCCCGCACTCACCTTTCTGGCACGTCCTGCCTCATTCCGCATGACGCTCGCCACCTCTCTACCTGTTCAACGATCGACGCGGAGGAGGCGTGCCGCTCACCCGGGGCCGGCACCCCGAACGACCTGCTGGCGAAAATCCAATAGCTGACCGTTTCAGCGCAACGCCGTACAAGACCGCATCCCGCAGGCCCGCCCCTCCCCAGCCGCGAGGGGCATACTGCCTGTATGCAGCCAGGGGTGCGCTACGCGGACATCCGCCCGTACACGGTTCCCGAGTCGCTCAGCGAGCTGACCGGGCCGACGAGCGGGATCATCAGCCTGCCCCTGAGCCTGGACTGGTCCCAGCAGAGCCGCTACGACCTCGCCATCGACAAGGACAGGCGTCGCCTCTACGAGACAGTCATCCGCGAAGCCATGGACGTCACTGAGCTGCGTGGATTCCTCGACGAAGGATTGCTGCTGCGTCTGTGGCCCTCGCTCTGGCTCCCCGTACGCGCGAAATCGCTGTGGCAGGAGAGATTCCCCCAGCTGAGGTCCGCTGCCGCCGCATAGTGTGATCCGCATGGACCACCTCCACGCCCGTCTGACCCGCCTCGCCCTGGCGGCCGCAGCCGGGGACGGCTTCGTACTCGCCGGCGGATACGCCGTCCAGGCCCACGGCATCCTCAACCGCGTCTCCGACGACGTCGACCTCTTCACCAATCAGGGTGATCCGCAAAGATTCGACGCTGCTGTGAGCGCAGTACGGGACGCCTACACGTCCGACGGACTGACGGTCGAGGTGATGCGATCCGGCGGCTCCTTCGCCCGCCTGCTGGTAACCGATGAAGAAGGTCAGCAGACGAAGGTAGAAATGGGCTACGACTGGCGTGCCGAGCCCCCCGTCATGATGGAGATCGGCCCCGTCCTGCACCCCGACGACGCCGTCGCCAACAAGGTCTCCGCCCTCTACTCCCGCGCGGAAGCCCGGGACTACGTCGACGTCCACGCTGCCCTCACCAGTGGACGCTACTCGGCCGAGGACCTTCTGCGCCTGGCCGAAGAGCGCGATCCGGGCTTCGACCGCCCCATGTTCGCTCAGGCGCTGCGCGCCTCAAGACGCTGGGACGACGAGGACTACATGAAGTACGGCCTCAACGCCGAAGCCGTCACCCGCCTGCGTTCCGCAATGGAGTCATGGGCCGACGAACTGGAACTCGGCGCCCGCCCCAACTGACGAGCTGCCGCCGTCACAGGACAAGCAACGCGGCCCCATCGCCCAGACGCCGACCAGCCATCCGACTGCCAGGGCCCCGAGGCCTCTACCAGGCGCTGACTCTGGGAGCCGCAGGAACCGCTGACCGGCCGCCTGAGCTTTTGGCTCAGCAGAACAGATGTGTCGAGGGGTCTGTGCTCTTGCAACCACAAGTCCATGGGCAATTCGGCCTACCTCGGTCTGGTTCGCACGAAGAGCAGTTCCCCGTGTGCGACGTACGCTCCGGGCCACCTTCACCCACCAGAGAGCATTGATCCGACCGACAGTACAGCTCGCCTTGGACTGGGCTGGCTCGGAGCGGAGACGAGTCGCTGCCTGCGGCGTACGCAGGGTCTCGACTGCTGAGGCGAACAAATGTTTCACAACCGCACATTCGATATTGGTGTCCAGATAGATTGGACATGATGCTATGTTGGCAGCGTGACTTCAACCGTCGACCTACTCCGCGGCATGCTGGGCGCGAACGCGTATAGGGCCTTGGAGGCATTGGCCGCTGCGACCGCGCCCATGTCCGGCCGGATGATGGCAAAGACGTTGGAGGTGTCCCCAACCACTGCGACTGCGGCGCTGGACAAGCTCCGAGAGACCGGGTTCGCCACCTCAAGCCAGGTCGGGCGTGCTAAGCAATGGCGTCTCAACACCGGCAACGGCACGCTGCACGCGTGGCTGGAGGAGACCCGGGTGGGCGCCACCGACAATCCGTCTCCTGCCGGGATGAGTCCGTACGCGACTGGTGGCGGCGGCGTCACCTTCGAGCGCAAGGTCGCCGTCCAGTACCTTGCCCATCTGCTCCTCGGCGATGGCGCGGCTGAGCTGGGCGACAGCCGGTCAGTCGTAAGCGTGGCCTTCCAGAGAGCACCGGAACACGCGGTCGACGACCTCGTCATCCACGCAGCCCGTGCTGACGAGTCGCAGCCGTCCCTGGTACTCGCAATCGCCGTGCGACGCGCCCCTGACCTTGTGCAGAGCAACGAGTTGAGCAGGAAGCTCATCCGCACGTTTGTACAGGAGGTCGTCAACGCGCCCAGTGACGGGCCTGAATACCGAGCGGCTCTGGTCGTCGCAGGTCGGCAAGAGCACGCGGAGCAGTTGGCGGTACTTGCCGCCGAGGCCGTCGAACAAAATGATGCGGCCAACTTCTTCGGGCTCCTCCGCACGCACCGAAAGTTCCCCTCCGACGTTCGGGTACGCCTCTCGCACATCGAAAAACTCGTCGAACTCGCGCTGTCTACGCTTGGTACCGCCGATCCCAGCCGGGAGTTCGTCGAACTGCGTACCTGGCAGCTGTTGTCGCGGCTGACCGTGCTCATGCCCAGGCTCGAGACACCGGACGAATTGGACTGGGCCCCAGTAACGAACTCTTTGATCCCTGTTGCCCGCGGCACTGATCTCTACGGGGCTACGCGGTTGCTGGAACGGCTCGTCGCTCTGGCCAACGAGTACCCGCCGAAGGCGGCCACCGTCGACCTGAGTCTTCTGCGGCGCGATGCGCACCAGCTCCTCGACTCGGCCACGCGTCGCCACCGGCAGGGGTGGCGGGCGCTGGGCCACCTTCACGAGCGCGCGCTCGCTTCGGTGCGCGACGAGATCACTGCAGGGGACGGCAGTCGCACCGTGCACCTCGACCGGGGCGATGCGGCATGTCAGCTGCTCCAACTGGTGGAATCCCAGGCGGCAGCCGTCGTCGTGCACGGTGACTCCGGCGTAGGCAAGAGCGCCCTGGTCGTCCGCACGCTCGCCGACGCTGCGCAGGACCCCGATTCCCTGCAGGTGGCGTGCATCAACCTGCGGCATCTGCCCGCCACCACTTTGGCGTTGGAGTCCGTTCTCGGTACCTCGCTCGCTGCGCTTCTCGGCGAGCTGAGCGCTCCTCGTCGCCTGCTTGTGATCGACGGGGCGGACGCGCTTGTCGAGGGCACGCTCGAACCCCTCCTCTACCTGATCGACGCCGCTGGTCTGGCCGACGTCAAAATTGTCGCCGTCACGGCGAACGACGCCCACCAAGTCGTCCACGACACGGTCAATGATCGCTGCATTGGGGAGGTGGCCGGCTTCGAGATCCCGTTGTTGACCGATGCCCAGGTCGCCGAAACCGTTGCAGTTTTCGATGAGTTGTCGGCCCTCGCAGCGGACGCGCGGTCACGCGAGCTCTTGCGTCGCCCCGTGGTCGTGGACCTGCTCGTCCGGGGAGGGGTGAAAAGCACACCCCTCAGCGACGCCGACGCCATGCAGCAGGTGTGGTCGGGACTGGTGCTCCGCCCGGAGCGGCCCGAGCGCGGTTCCCCGGACGCCCGGAACATTGCGCTTCTCCGCTTGGCCTCCCTTGAACTCGGCCTAGGGGATGCTCTGGAGGTTGTGGGAGCGATCGATCCCACAGCGCTTGCGGGACTGCGCCAGGACGGGCTGCTGCGCACTGAGACGGACGACCCGTTCGCTATCGGCCCGCAGTTCGCACACGACGAGGTGCGCAGGTATGCGATCGCCCGGCTCTTCCTGTCGGCGAGCCACCCCACGGCGAAATTGGTTGACGCCGGCGTGCCGCGCTGGGCGCTCAGCGCTGCACGGCTTGCGTGCCAGGCACTGCTTACCGGCCCCGACACCCCGAAGGCCCCTCTTCGCGGCAGGTTCGCCGGCTTGCAGCGAGCCTTCGACGACTTGGTCGTTGCAGGTCACGGGGACCGTTGGGGGGATGTGCCCGGCGAAGCTCTCCTGACGCTCGGAGCACCCGAGCCGGTGCTGCGCGAGGCATGGCCGATGCTGCGCGCGGACCCCGGCAGTGGCCTTCGGCGACTCATTCGTCTCGTGGACCAAAGGTTGCACGACGAAGCCGGTCTGGTGCGGATCGTCGCAGTCGAGCCGCTCATCGCCCTGCTGCTCGACGAGAAGGAACCCTGGCAGCAAGGCAAGCACGTTCAGGAAGTCCTGCGCGATTGGCTCCACTCAGTCATCCTCGCCAGTAAACCCGCCGGTTATCCGCTGCGGGTCAGGCTGCATGACCTTCTAATCGCCGCCTGCGCTGCAGCCGATCGCCGGCTCAGCGACGAGCAGGCGGCACTGCCGCCGGAGGAAGTCGAAGCCGAACGCACATTCCTGGAGCAACAGCGACTGCGCTTGACCGGAAACGGGCGTCAGCGCGCCCGCCGTCGTGCGCGCGCTGAACTCCCTCGTGAGATCACCGATGCGCTCACGGTCGAACTGTTGGCGCTGCTCGGCCCGGATCTCGGCGAGGACGGCGAGGCTGTCCTGCGTCGAGTTGCGCGCGATGCACCGGCATGGGTCGGTCCCGCCGTCGAGGAGGTGCTGACCGGCCGAGCGCTGGCAACGTATCGGCGCGGCTTCCTTGCCGAGCTAGCCGAGGCTTATTACCTCAATGAGGACCAGGACGGGACAGGATTCCACGAGGACGGCATCCGGCATCATCGCGCTCGCAGTCTCGGCGGCGTGACCACACCTCTTTCGGCGTGGTACCGCGGTCCCTTCTTTTGGTTGTTCCGGTCGGACTTCCGCAACGGCGTCTCGATGCTGAACCGTATGCTCAACCACTCCGCACTGGCGCGCGCACGCACCCTCGCAGGCGGTCACCGGCAGTACAGCGGCGGGATCGAGGATCACGACCTCAACGCCTACCGCACAGAACTCGACGTTGCAGGAGTTCGCCGAACCTACGTCGGAGACGAGCACGTCTGGCTCTGGTACCGCGGGACCGGCGTCGGTCCCTATCCCTGCATGAGCGCGCTGCAAGCGCTGGAGCAGGTCTGCGACCAACTGGTCGAGGCGGACATCTCCCTGGCCACGCTGGTCGCCATCTTGCTCGAGGACTGCGAGAACCTCGGGATGATCGGCTTGATCGTAGGCCTACTCGTTCGCCATCTGGAAAACGCCGACCGTCTGCTGGACAGCTATCTCACCGAGCCGGCGGTCTGGGATCTGGAGTTCACACGCGTCGTCCACGAAGCGAGCGGCTTGAGGTCAGCGGCCGACGGTCAGAAAGCTCCCGAGCGCCGACGCTGGTCGCTGCGGGAAACGGCCATGACTCTGGTACTCGGCGCGGACGACCAGCGCGCGGACGAGTTGCGACTGATCGGGCAAAGGCTCGTCGCAACGGCCAGGCGACTGATCGAGGAAGAGTTCGGCGAGATCGATGAGACAGCTGTCCAAGAACAGCTTGCCGCTGTGCGGGCCTGGGCGAGCGCCCTCGACCGCAGTACCTACCAGGCGCAGCAAGTCGAAGGGGGCCTGGAGATCCAGAGCATGCCTCCTAACGACGTCGTCGAAGCATTGCAAGCCAGGAACGCCGAATCGGCACACGCCCATGAGGCAATGCGGCTTAACGTCCGCTACTACGTCAATCCCAAAAACGGCAAGGGCGAAGCACTCAGTGCTGATGACTTGGTCTCGGACCTGGCTGCAGCGCGAAAACTTCTCGAGAACCCGTTCGACTTCGACCTCAACAGCCGGCAGGACGCACCTGCCGCGGTGGCCGCAACGGCACTCACAGCCAACATCGTGGACGGCGTCGACCTCCCCATCAATGCAATGAGCTTCGCCGTCGAGACGCTTCTGCGCATCGGGGAGGGCGCAGCATCACCGCGCCGATTCGACTCCGAGAACGCCTATTTCGAACAAGGGGCGGACCGCAGCGCCGCACGGGCGCTGCCCCTCCTTCTTCTGCCCGCTGCCGCTTCACTCCGCGCCCAGATCGACGGCAGGGACGGCTCCACGACATACCGTCGAGCCACTGCAGCGGCAGGCCAACTGGCGCGGTCCCTCGCCAACGAGATCCGTGTGCACCTCGCCCGCGGCCTTGACCATATCTGGCGCGCTGAGTGCACAGCAGCAAACAGCACCTGCCATCACGAGACAGCCTTTCATCTGGCAGTCGAGGCGATGCGCGACTGCACTCTCGGTGACTGGGATCCGGAGATCGGCCAACGGAAGGTCGTCGCGCTCGATGAGCCCGTCACAGACTCACTAGCCGCCGCAGCAGCAGACTCAATCTACGTGGACCGCCTAGATGGGACCATCAGGGCTCTCGGCTCGGCAGCAGCGGCGTCGACCTGCGTCTCGGTCCCGGCCCGCGAACTCCTCCCCGTGCTCCTCGCCGCGCACCGCCGCTCGTTGCTCTCTTCCGAGGACGACATGGACAGTCGCGGCACCCACGCCCTGAACGCTGCACGGGCACTACTTGCTGTGGCGGCCACAGGCGAGGACGCGCTCATTTTCCAGCACATCGACGCCTACGCCGACAACGCGACACTCCTCGGCAGCTTCCTGTGCGCGCTGTGTTCCGCTGCCGAGGAGTCCGCGGACAGGGCAGCCGCCGCACGGCGGATGTGGCCCAGTGTGGTCGCCCATGTGATCGCCCTGCAAGCCTCGGGCCACACGCCCTTCGCAGGGCGGAGTGAGTACAGCTCCGCCCTCACGTCACTCCTGCCCAACGCTACGCCCGAAATCGCCTACCTCTACCGGGAGGTTCAGGGCCAACCCATCGTCTGGTGGGAGCCGCTGGCCTGGCAGGACACCGTCGCCCAGTGGTTGCCCATCGCTCAGGGCCACGCCACGTGCGTGGATCAACTCATCGGCTTCATCAAGCCCCTACCAGCCGATGTCCAGGCACGCACCGGCCTTCCGTGGGTAGCGGACCTTGTCCTCGCCAATCCCAGCCGGGTGGCGAATCGCACTTATCTACTAACGTCATGGCTGATCGAACTACGCCAAGCCGCCGCCGACGCAGGCGTGACTTCTGACTGGCAACGGGTTGTCGATGCACTCGTCGTTGCTGGAGTGTCCCGACTCGCACCGTATTCCGAATAACTTCACGCTTCGCCGAATCGGATGCCTCGCGGAGTCGTCGACCATAGGGTTCCCTTTCTCGGATGCGCGGGTGGCTGTCCAATGTCGCCTTCACCGCCCCCGCACACCTCATCCGCACCATTCGTCATGGCCTCCGCAGCATCCAGTACCGCAGCAACCTGATCGACGGCTGCCTCACCGAGACCGGCCTGGCCATCAGACCCGCATCACGACATCACGTGTTTAATCTCAGTAGGTTCTACACATCAAACACTCAACTTAGACTCCAAGTAGGCCTGGAGAGC
This sequence comes from Streptomyces sp. NPDC093221, assembly GCF_044753885.1. Taxonomy (NCBI): domain Bacteria; kingdom Bacillati; phylum Actinomycetota; class Actinomycetes; order Kitasatosporales; family Streptomycetaceae; genus Streptomyces; species Streptomyces sp. NPDC093221. The sequence continues at coordinate 426,255 of NZ_JBIVOA010000002.1, forward strand.
GCCGAGTGCCGCGCTTTCAACGGTTGTTGTAATTTTACGTAGGAAACCCTTGAGACGCTGACGAGCACCGAAGCGATCAACCGTTCTAGCGTCCTGATCTTCTAGCTCGTGTACCGCCGACTCCAATTCCCCCCTTTCAGCACCTCCATACTGTCGCGCCAGCTCGATAAGCTGCCTTGCCTCTACTCCGAGCTGAACCGTTCCTTGAATATTTTGAAGAACCGTACTCTCCACGGCATGGACGAACTGAGGATTGAGATTAACCACCATAGAGGGAAAATCTTCCTCACCCATCCCCCCCAGCAAAGATGCAGATCGAACACTCCGCACCTGCGGTACCAGTGACTCGACAAGATCCTGGACAGCTCGCGAACTGTCGCGGGCCGGAGTATTGAGGTCAAGAACCTCAGCCTCCAGATTGTGCCGAATCCTCAGCATACGCGATTCGCGCTCATGCTTGAGATCAAGCTGAAGTCGCCGCACTTCACGTGAGTACCGCGCAACCATTTCATTACTCGAACTGCGCTCGACCCCCAATTGACAGAGCGAAGCTTCTGCCGTTGAAGGGTCTTCGACGCACAGATCTAGAAATTTCGAAAAGTCAGCGAACTCTTGAGATAGACCTCCGACACGGAGATCATCTCCGCCAAGGAATTCAAAAACTTGCCCCGCCGCAGTCTTGTATCCATCCCTGCGAACTCCGGAACGTCCGGTGCGTTGGAGCCATTCATGAAAGAGGGATAGTAATTTCTCGGCTTCGGCCGCGTAAAGCCTTCCCGACGGAACATACACACGGAAAAGAAGATTCTTCTCTGCGTCGTCGATGAAGCTAGAGGCTAGAACAGAAAGTTCGGCGTTTGTCCTGTACGGAATTATGCTAATTCGATTACGACTGAGCAATTCATTGACGACTTTTCTCTCTTCGTCGCTAGGTGGAGAGAAGATATGCCGGTAATACTCCACCATGTGCGGAGACAGCGGCTCCCTGAAAGACCTACTAACTCTCTCCGGGTCGAAATCTCCACTCAAAGTATCCTCATGCACGAAGACAACATGAGGAATTTTTCCTATCCCGCTCATAATTCCTTCGGCCGCATCCCTGTATCCAGGTTCCGACATCTGCCGAAAAGACTGCGCACTGAGTCGGGCAACAACAGCGCGCACGTTTCCGCCAGTGAGAATATCGTTGATAGACTTCCAGTTCTGATGTCCCGATTCCAATAGCTTGATCCTGTACGGAATACCGAGAGCCTTGAGCTTAGCCGTTACGGAGTCACCTCGTTGTGCCCCGATAAGCAGGAATGATCGATGCTCCACCAAGTCATCCATCGAGTTACCCTCCCCGCGCCTGTTCCGCTCCATGAGCGTGGAGAGTAGTCCAAAGAGCGGCATCCACTGGCGACTACGGCAACTTCCAGGTCTCTTACTCCAGCCGTAGATCGTGATCCTGCCGGTTGGGTGCCGCGCCTCAGCCGAACTGGCGTCCGTCTCGATTGGTCCGCTCTAACCTCGATCTTTCGTGATGGGTGGTCGTTGTTCCGGTGGTCTGTTTCTGGTGGCCAGACTGATTGCGGACAGGCTGATGGGCCGACTGTCGCGTCGGTGGGTGCCGGGTTCCACGGCTCCGGTGCTTCTGGCCCGTAGGGGTGGGTTGTTACTGGTCAGCCGGGGTCGGGAGGGCGTCCAGTCGCTCGGTGGCGCTGGTGATGATGTCGGTCCAGGGCTGGTGCCGGGTGAATCTCAGGGGGCGGCGGCGGGCGGCGGTGACGAGCTGGGCTGCGGCGGAGAATATCCGCAGTCGCAGGCGGCGGGGTTCCCAGAGCCGGGGTTCGCCGGTCAGGACGAGCATCGGCATCCGCGCGATAAGGTCGAGGGCGAGGGAGACGATCTCCAGCCAGACCTGGTTCTGGGCGGTGTCGTGCAGGGGCAGGTTGCGCAGGCCGGTGGCGCGTGCGGCTCGGATGCGGTCCTCGGCCCGGGCCCGCTGGCGGTGCCGCAGTTCGAGAGCGGCGATGGCCTGGGCGGCGGTGTTGGTCGCGAAACAGGTCAGCCGCATGCCGTCGGCGTCGGTGAACCGCAACTGGGCACCGGGATGCGGCCGTTCCTTCCGGGCGATCAGCCTCATCCCCGCCGGCCAGCCCTTGAGCAGGTCGCCGTCGAGCTCGGCAACCCAGGCGCCGTCCCGGATGGCGCCGCCGGGTTCGACGGCGGGCGTCCAGGCGGAGGCCGGAACCTGCAGCACGGCCTGGTGAGCGGCGTCGCTGATGGTCATGCCGACCAAGTACGACAGCCACTTCCCACGCTGCGCGAGCCAGCCCACGGACTCATACGTCCCGCCGGCGGAGTCGGTGCGGACCAGAGTGGACCGGCCCCGTCGGCGCTGCTCGGGAAGCTGGGCCGGCGCGATAGGGGTGGCGGTGATGTGGTCGGCGGCGGTTTGCTGCCCGCGTTTCCGGGTCGCAGCAGTGCGGCACCCGGCTCCCCGATGCCACCGCGGCAGTGGTCCACGAACCCCGTCAGCGGGTGGTGGCCATAGGTCTTCTTCCACGTCGCGGCGGCGTCCTGCTTGTCGGAGTGGGCCAGAACCAGTACCCCGTCCAGATCCACGACGACCTGGCCGCCCGCGTCCGGCGACGAAGTGCCGGCCAGATTCCAGTCACGCTCGTGGACTTCGTCCCATCAAGTGGGCCGAGGCGGGCGCCGAACCGCGCTGGCTCGGCATGGAATTCAGCAGTTGCGTGGCCGCCATCAACCCGAGCTGCTTCTGGAACAACGGTGCAGAGGAGTTCGATCGATTACTGACCAGGGCCGATTCGCGCGACGAGCCGGCACTGATCATTGCTACCCTCGGCAACGCAACCGGGGAGACGATCCGTTCACCGATGAGCCGGTACGACGCCGGCGTGGAACTCCCCGGCTCCCGCTCCCATCACTACTCGATCGCGGGCAGGCGCCTGCCCGCCCGCTCGGACATCTCCCTGGTCCCCGGGCTCGGTGCGGCGGAGCGAGACCCGGGACTGCGGCAGCTCAACAGGCCGGCCGCCGCTCCGTAGTGGACGATGATCCTCCTCCAGCCGCTTCTTCAGAGGGGGTTCGTCCCCGCCAGAGATCCGGAGGGGGAACTCGTACCGATCCGGGCGGACAGTCTCGGCGAGCCTGTGACCGTCCGATGGACGGCGGAAGACAGCCGACAGGTCTGGTATTTGATCCCGGACGAGGCCGACTGGTCCTCTGTGAGAGACTGGATCGTCTAGCGTGCCCTTCCCGAACACGTCCCCGGCGCGCTCCACCGGATCCGTGCCGGCCATGGCATTGGGCCTGCCCTGGAGACGGCTGCCGAGACGGACGCGCGCGTCGCGCTGGCGGAGTTGGAGTGCAGCTACGCCGTGAATCGAAACGGCCTCCAGGCTGATCTCAAACGGGCACGTCAGGACGCTGAGCCGATGCGTTCCGGGCTGCTGTGCGGGACCGGCGGCGAACTGGCCGACGTGGTTGCCAAAGTCCTGCGCGCTGCCGGCTTCACGGTCACCGACCTCGACGAGGACCTGAGCGCCACCAAGTCAGCCGACCTGTTGGCGGTCTCCGGAGCGGGCACCTGCCTGATCGAGGTGAAGTCGGCAGCCGGTGCGGCCGTGGAGAGTCCCGTCTCCCACCTGAACTGCCACCTCACCACGTGGCCTCAGCTTCCTCCCGCCCAGCCAGTCACCTGTGCCGCGCCGGTCGTCAATCACCAGCACAAGCTGGAACGGACCCGGGAGGTATACCAGCGAGCGCAGTTGGTCTGCACGCTGACCTTCCTGGGTACTGAGTACCGCTGACCTCTTCGGCTAGTGGCGTGCCCGGGATTGGCCGGCCGCACGCACTGCTGTGCTGGTCCACTCGTCCCCGGCTTCAACGCCTCTGGTCACGCAGCAGGTTGCGCAGGCAACCTCACGGCGTGGGTTCTGGGCCCGCTTCGGCTCGACCCCTGAGGAGTGATTGCCGCTCTTAGCGGCGTCCCGACCTTGGCGATGCGGCGGGGCTGTGGGCCCTCGCCCCGGTCGGCCGCCTCGCAACGTTGCTGTGGGGCGCATGGGTGTCGCTACCCTTGAGCAGCTTGGTGAACTCGGCGCGTTTTCGGTAGCGGCATGCTGCTGTTCCGGCTCGGGAGCTGACCACTGCTCGACACCGCGCCGACGTCAAGTTCCTGAACGATCCGGCGCCGCGGCAACTCACGGAGCCCAGGCTCGGAAAGTCATCGCTGCAGGCGGCAGCTACAGCGAGGCCTGGGCTCAGACCATGTCGGCGTGATCGTCTCACTGCTCTACAAGGCAACCCGCAAGCTGTCGTCCGTCCCTGGGGTGCTGCTGGGCCGAGATACCGCCAAGGAGGCGGAGCTGCTTGTTCTCCGGCATCAGAACGCGGTGCTCCGCCGTCAGATCGTCGGCCCGGTCCGCTACGAGCCCGCGGACCGGTTCTGGCTGGCTACCCTGTCCAGCCTGATACCCCGTTGCCGCTGGCCCGAGATCTTCCCGGTCACGCCTGGCACGCTGCTGGCCTGGCACCGCAGGATCATTGCGGCAAAGTGGGACCACAACGCCCAGCGCACCCGCACAGGACGACCGCCGACCGAGGCAGCGCACTGACGGGTCTGCCCGTCCACGCCAGGAACTGCGGGCGCCTCAGCACAGTGGGTGTGCCGAAACTACGCATAGCGGCGGTGGGATCACGATGCGCCCAGCGTCCTTCCCTCATACCGGCCACTGATAGCGAGCGGCTCCCGCCAAGATCGGGGTGCGAGTCCGCCGAGGCTGAGATGATGAAGGGATGGCAGGTGATGTGTTCGGTTTCCATGTGTCTCGCATTTGCAGAGTCCGAGGCGAGGGCGCGTCAGATGATCTGATTCCTCTGGCCAACGCAGCGTTTCGGCCGGACTTTGAGCAGCTGGCCACGGACTCGGTCGCACTGTGTGCAGGAGCCTTGGCGCTGCCCCGCAACGTTACGGAGGCAGGCGCGATGGTCGTGCTGGGTGAGCCGGGCGCGGGAAAAACTTCCTTGCTGAGGAACCTCACTACCGGGCTGCCTCGCGTTACAGATCACTGGCGCGGTGAGAGTGACGCCTGCCTGTGGGTTTCCGGCGCGGATCTGACAGAGAGCTCGTACCACGACGAGCTGGGACGTCATCTTGAAGGTCTGCCGCACACCGGTGAACCGTCGGAGTCGTCCGGGCTGCTCACGGTCGTCCTGGACCAGATGGACGAGAGCGCTGTGCGTCTGCGTCTGCCCGGGTGGCTGAAGAGGGCACTCAAGACGCGCGAGCAGTCCCGTGTCCGCTTTCTTATGGCCTGTCGTACCGCGGACTATCCGCAGGCGATGACACCTGTGCTGTCGGAGGTCTCCGGTGCGTGCTGGTGCGTCGACCTGGCTCCGCTGAGTCGTGAGGAGGCCGTGGCACTGGCGGACAGCGCCGGCGTCGTCGGCGAAGAACTGGTCACGGCAGCGGAGGATGCGGGGGCTGCGGTCATGGCCAGTGTGCCGCTGACCCTGGAACTGCTCGTACGTATTCGCAAGACCGGCGGTGCTCTGTTGGGAACGCCGGTAGATCTGTTCTCCCAGGGGGTAAGGCACCTGGCAGAGGACCCGGACCCGCTCCGCTTCGGTGCCGTTATGACGACGACGGCTTCCCAGCGGCTGGGGATTGCAGGACGCATCGCCGCGTGGATGCTGCTGTCCGGGCGGCGCAATGTCTGGACAGGCAGTGCTTTCGATCTCACGGCCTTTGACGTGCCGGGCGATGCCCTGGTCGGCGGGAAGGAACAGGGTCCGGCAGGTCGGTACGAGGTGACGGCGTTGATGCTCAGGGAGACGCTCGCGACGGCCCTGTTCACGGCACCGGATGACCACCGGTTCGCGTTCCGACATTCATCGGTGGCCGCCTACCTGGCCGCCCGCTACCTGACCGAGCGCGGCACCGCCCAGCCACAGCTGGAGAACTTGTTCCTGGTCGGATCTCCGGATGCTGAAACGGCCAGTATTCCGCCGCCTCTGCGGGAGACAGCAGCCTGGCTGGTGGCCCTGAATCCGACAGCAACCGCGTGGCTGGCCGATGCAGACCCCGAGAGCCTCGCCGTGCACAGCGCGCTCGTGCGCTCAGACGAAGTACGGCACCTGACGGTGGCCAGACTCCTTGAACGTGCCCTGGAGGTGGAACTGGGAGGCACATACTGGCAGCTGTCTCGGTGGGATCTGCGCCATCCTCTGCTGGCGGTACAGCTTGCCGATGTCCTCGATGCGGTCTCCGCTGACCAGGCCGCCGAATGGAAGGTAAGGGCGCGCGTTCGGCTGGCTGTTGAACTCGCTCGTGATGCCGGTGACGCCGATCCGCGGCTGACGGGATGTCTTCTGAAGATCGCGGCGGACAGCCATTGGCATCAGACGGAGCGGCGCTTGGCCAGCAGCGCCGCGTTTGCCCGCGACGCCGCCGAAACCGCCCCCGTGCTCGCGGAGACCCTGGCTTCGCTCAACGACCCGGCTTTTGAGGCCTCGGCTGACCCTGACCATGATCTGCGCGGCACCGTCCTCGGTCTGCTGTGGCCGAACCGGGTGGATGTGGAGACGATGCTGGCTGCGCTGCGTCGACCGTCCGCCCAGCACTACAACGCCTACACCGAATTCCTGGGATCCATGGCGGGAAAAAGCACTGACACACAGCTGACCGAAATCCTCACCTGGGCCAAGGATGCGGTTCGCCGCCCCGACCCCAAAAGCAATGAGTTTCACTTCGAGCCCCACAGCACAGAACTCGACTGGGTCAACTCGCTGATCAATCGCACTCTGCGGAGTACAACCCCGCAGCTCCACCTAGAGATGATCTCGGACATCGCCATCAGCCTGTTTCGCGAGCATCACCGGCTCCGCCTTCCCGAGTCGTTGCAGCCGGACGACCAGGGCGTGGAAGCCCCACAGGTCCAGCAACTACGGCGCGAACTGGCCGCCTCTCTCGTCACGGCATCGGTGCGTGGCAGCCTCGAGCCGCGCCTGGCGTCGTGGCTGATCGTGCGCGAGTGGGATTACGAGCGGCCCTTTAGTCTGTACGAGGGTGCACGGGTGAATGCGCCCGCGCGACAGCAACTGCTGGATGCAGGAGACTTCGACTGGGCTCGCGAACGGGCGCAGATCGCTGCCGCAGCCGGAAGTGACGGACTGGTCGCCGGCTTCGGGGAGCTGGCAGCCCGGTTGTTCGTACCCAGCGATCAAGTTGCCTTTGACTCCGCCTACGACTCCGACCATCCCGTCTGGCCGTACATCAGCGGCTCCTACGACCCCATCGAAATCGACAGCCAGTACGCCGATTCGCTGCGCCGCAGCTACCAGGCGAACGCAGAGGACAGGTGGCCGCAAGCTGATGAATTCGCCGAGAAGCAGGAGCAGCTGCTGGCCCAGGTCCGGACTGGTGACAATCAGAGCCTGTGGCAATTCCTGTGGAATCTGCAAGCCGAACCCCACACCGGCCGGATCGGTCGCCCCACCTCGGACGACGTCCGGCAGTGGCCCGGCGCTGCAGCCTTCTGCACCCAACTGACCGACCTCGCGGATCTGGGCCTTCGCTATCTGACCTCCGAGAATGACCACGCAGACTCCTCGCTCTTTCAGTCCACGCACGACAAGCGGTCATGGGCCGGCTACCTTCTCCTGGTCGAGGCGCACCGCGCCGAACGCCTCGATGAACTGCCTGCGGCCGCGTGGAGCGCGTGGACGGGCGCAATCCTCACCGAAATGCCCACAGGCTCGAGCAGTTTCACCGAAGAGCCACGCGTGGAACTTCTGCGCCGTGCCGCCGCCCATGCTCCCGGCTCCCTTGCCCACCGGATGAACCAACTCGCTTTGCTTGCGCTCTCTCAGGGCTGGGCGCCGATCGCACTCAATCCAATCGATCCACGCTGGGCTCCCGAAGTGGCTGGTGCAATGGAGAGGTTGGCACTGCGGCTCTGTCCTATGCTCGATGTGGTTCCGGCCCCTCCGGACGAACCCAACGTTGATCTCGTCGGCATCGACGGGAACGACGGGGAGGACCGACTGCGCCGCCCTGAGACCGAGGAGACTTACCAGACCGTATTGCGCACCTGGTACAGCCTGCTCGCGGCACTGCTGTCAGTCGAGAGCCCAACGGCTCACCGCATCATCGACGCCGCGCTCGCCGGGCCCCCGTCTACCCGGCCGGCTGCAGATGCCGCCGTGCATGCGTCGCGGATCCTACTTGCGGCAGACGCGGTGAAGTACTGGCCGCGAGTCGAGGCCTTCGCCCGGGACGACATCGACCTCGGCCGCCGCATCGCGGCGGCCTGCAAACACGACCGGACCTATCACGCCGTGCAGGAAGCCCTGTCGGAGACCGACCTCGTCGACCTGTACTTGTGGCTGTGCAGCCTCTACCTCCCGGAAGACGACGAACCAGTCCTTTCAGGAGGCTGGGGTACACCAGCCCACGACGTCCAGCACTGGCGTGACGGCCTTCTGCAGGAACTGAGCCAGCGGGGCACCCGCGATGCCGTGCACGTACTGCGCCGGCTCGCCGACCAGTACCCCGACCGCTTGTCCATCACATCGGCTCTCGTTGCAGCCACAAAGCAGCATGCCGCCTCAAATTGGCATCAAGTGCAACTAGCTCATGTCGCCCAGGTCCTGGAGGATCCCGCACGACGTGTGATCCGCACGACCAGCGACCTCCTGGACGCGGTAACCGAAGTCCTGGACCAAATCGGCAAGGACCTGCCTTCGCACGGCGAGCTGCTGTGGGACAGGAAGCCCGGAAAACGAGCGGCGAAGAAAGCCACGAACAGCGCAACACCTGCCGCTCCCCCTGCGGTCCCTGACACCTGGCGCCCCAAACCCGAGGCAGCGCTGTGCGCATACGTCGCTCACGAGCTAGATCTCCGCCTGGCCGGCCACCGCATCTCCGTCAATCGAGAAGTCCTTGTACGCCCCACCGATGCATACGGGGCTGGGGAGCGGACAGACATCCTCATCGAAACTCACCCTGCTCCGGCGGACGCCTACGACACCGTGGCTACGGGACCTCTCAAACTCGTCATTGAGGTCAAAGGCGCCTGGAACCAGGGTCTCATCACGTCCCAAGAGACCCAACTGGCGGACCGATACCTGCCCGAGGTCGCCACAGACGCAGGCATCTACCTGGTCGGCTGGTATCCCCTTGAGCTCTGGGACGACCCGGACGATCGCTCCCGCAGGCGGCAAGCCGACATAAGAACGCACGACGGTTTGCTGGCCGAACTGCAAGACCAAGCGATAAGCCTGACCAAGCAACGGGCGATCCGTCTCAAGACAATGATCATCACTGTCCCTCGACCGCACAAATAGCAGACCCGTCGCCTGACCGTTGGCCTTCACTCGGCCAAACGCGCGCATAGACGACAGCGCATGCGTACCAGGTCAACTGGCCCCCGCGACCCGTAGTGCCCCGGGCCAGACGGCGCCAGCCTCACCCGGATCGCCCGCGCCAGCTCCGCACCGAACTCACCCGCCACCTGAGTCACACCCTGGCCGCGCTCCGCCGGGACGGCATGACGGAACTCCCGCTGCCGCTGGCGGCCGATCACCAGCCCGCCACCCACCCCGACCACCCCGCCCTGCACCAGCTGCACCATGCCCATTCAACTCACGTCGAGGACTCAGGACTGCCCACCCCTCAAAACCGCCATCCGCAGCGCCCCCGAACGGCCCAACCCCGATCCAGGGATGGCCCCGTGCTGCCCCCGAAACCCATGGTCACCCAGTGCAACCGGAAACTAGGTGCGCCCCATCGCACCTTCCACGCTCCCCCAACGTTGGTCTCGGCACGGACTGCCGACGCACCAAGAGGGGTACGAATACCGGGTGACCGACCGACGCGAGCAAGCCTGACGGGCGATCAGATATGAGCTCAGAGCGAGTGGCGTATTTGTGACGCAAGGCACTTGACGGCGCATCATATGACGCTCTGACCTGCGGAAACTCTGGAAAGAGCTTCGGCCTCCGGAGCCGTGTGCGCAGGTTCGAATCCTGCCGGGGGCACTCCGGAAACAAGGCTCTGACCAGCAGAAATGCCGGTCAGAGCCTTTCTTGTACCTGCCAAAAGACACACGGTCTTCTGACCTTTGCTCTTTTCGGGCCCGCTCGGGCCTCCCAGAGCCGGTGCCAACCGCCACTCCCCCATCTTTACGCTGGTCAGCGGCCTTGCACGTCGAAGTGGACGGGGCGCACGGCCGGCACTAGGGGCCGCTCGGACGGGCCGGGCGCCCGGCTGCCACTTCCTTGGGGCAACCGCCCATGACCTGCCCCGATGCCGCGAGAGCCCTCGAAAACGCAAGCGGCGTTGGGGCGTTTGCGCATCAGTTGAGTTGTTACAGGTGGTAGGGCTGTCCGGCCTGCGTGGGGGTGATCTGGTCGGTCGGGACCTCCTTGAGGGCGGCCATCACCTCGGGGTCGGAGACGAGGGAAATCAGTTGGGCAGCGGTAAGAGGCTGGCCCTTCTCCAGGGACAGCGTTTTGGGATTCACCGCCGTGGCGCCGTCGGACAGACCCCATGCCTGACCGTCTTGGGTGTATATCCGCACGGTCACGGTGTACCCGTCCTGTTGAGCGGCCGCTTCCCAGGCCCAGCCCCGGGAGCCGTCCGCCAGCGAGACGGGCTGGCAGTTGCTGTTGATCTGGGAATCGGTGCACGGGTTCTTCGCGCCTGCGAGGTTCTGCAGCCCGACCAGCGTCCCCAGTTCTGTCACCGTTCCATCGGAGCGCACCAAGTTGAAGTCACTTGGCCCGGAGCCGTCTTCGAGTGTCATTCCCGCCGGCAAGCGGCCGACCAGCGCCGCGCGCAAATCGGCGTGTGCCTCGTCGAGGTTGGCGCGGCTGTTGTCGTGGGGCGGGAGCGAGGGGGTTCGGGCCTGACCCGCCAGATCCGTTGTCACGCTCTGATCCTTCGAGCCTGCTTGGGCGTGCGTCAGGCTGTATCCCACGCCGAGCCCCGCAACGGCCAGGACCGCGGTGCCCAGCGCGACCTGTCGTACGATCGCGCGCCGCTGCTTCCTGCCTCCCCGGATGATCTCCTCCATGTCCGGTCCGTCGTCGGGCTCGGCGTTCAGGGCCTGCCGCATCGCGTTCTTCACGTCATTCTCGTTCATCACCTGACGGTTCCTTTCTCCCCCAGCGTTTCCCGCAGCGCGGCCAGGCCTCGCGTCGCGTCCGATCGGACGGTGGCGGGTTTGCGGTTCACGATTCGTGCGACCTCGTCCACCGGCATGTCCTCCCAGTACCGCAGCACCACGACGGCGCGCTGTATCGCGGGCAGTGATTGCAGTGCGGTCAGCAGCGTCTGACGCAGTGCTATGTCGGTGTCGTCGAGGAGCTGGTCGGCAAAGTCTTCGGCGGGGAGTTCCCCTGCTGATCCTTTGCGTTGCCAGTCGATCCAGGTGCGAGTCAGTGTTGTACGTGCGAAAGCGTTGGCTCGGGCGGCCCGGCGTAGCGTCCACCAGCGGACGTACACCTTGATAAACGTTGCCTGCACCAGATCCTCGGCGGTGTGCCAGTCGCCGCACAGCCAGAACGCCGTACGCCGCAGCGCAGCCCATTCCGTGCGGGCGAACTCCTCGAACTCCACGCAGCTCCTCCTCGTCGAACATCTAGTAGACGAGACGTCATGGCCCCCGCGTTGCAGTTGCGGTGCGTCGGACTTACGGCTGTTTCCTCCTCATGGGCGACCGAGCTGCACGCCACGGGCTGCGCATCGATCACGGTCGACGTCGAGGTGCTGTGGCGTCTGCTTCCACCGGACAGGCCTGCGATGAGCATTCGTACCTTTTGCGGAATTAGTCAAAAGCTGTGAGTCAACGCCCAGGAGGCGCAGCCTCGTTCGGGGTGCCCCCGAGGCAAACCGATCACAGGACGTCGGTTCGACGGTTGCCTTCTGTGCCTACGCATCCGCTTAATGGAGGTCTGCGTGCTCCGTCCCGCTCGTTTCTTGCCGTGGCTGCCACCCTTGCGATGGCAGCCCTGACCGGGTGCTCCTCGTCCGGCTCGTCGGACGCCGCGGGCAAAGGCTCGTCCCCCTCCGACGGCGCCCTCGACTTCGTCCAGCGCGCCGACCACCCAAGCCGCCCCCAGCGCGAAGGCGGACGTACGGATCACGAAGGCCGGGGTGGAGGACGACCCGGTGTGGGGGCCGCACGCGTACGTCGTGCACTACACGGTGACGAACCACGGGGCCGGTGCGGCGGACTGCTTCGCGCAGTTGGAGTTCCTGGACGCCGACGGTGACCACCTGGGGAACACGGGGATCACGGCTGACAAGCTCGGGGCGGGCAAGTCCAAGACGGGCGACGCCGCGCCGCTGGACGTCGAGATCCCGAACGGGAAGATCGCCGACATCCGGTCGGTTCGTGTGACCGAGGTGGACCGTACGCCGTCGTCGTGACGGTCTCGGATCAGAGGTCGGTAGGTCGTTGGACCGCAGGTGACGGACGGATAGTTGGGGGCAGAGCGGCGGGACGGCGACGACGGATGGTCCGTGGCTCGTGGATGCGATGTGGCGGGCGGTCGACTTGCGGGTGGCGTACCTCGAGGAGGACCGGGCTCGGGTCGTGAGCAGTCCGGCTGGCCTGGACGACGCCCGCCTGACGAAAGCTTCGCTTATCTGAAATAAACCAGAAACGCAACGAAGACAACCTCGCGGCGGGACTAGGACGTATTCTTAAAAATCGGAGGAATTTACTGCAATGAGGCCGAATGGCTCAAGAATCGGAATGAAAAACTTACAGTACCAGCCCAGATCGGCGAACTTAGAGGACTCCGAAATGAGCCTCTTGTTCACACTTGCCGAGAAAGTCACCCGAGAATACCCCGGGAAGAACAGCAGGTCTCCACCACTTTCAGAATTTTGAATCCCTACGGCAACTCCGCTCACCGATCCGGAGATCCATGAATTCTCGATTAGGCATAGCACTGCATCCAGATCGGCGGAGTCAGCCCGGATCCAATCGTACAGATCATCCTCGGCATTTACAAAATACGAAATACCCTCACGATCAAACTCTACCCCAGCCTCTCGCAAACCACAGATGACCCCCTTAATGCCCAACGGGACTTCAAAGGTAAAATCGATCGACGATTCTCTACTCATACTTTATTAGCCACTCTCCTTCGGGGCCATCTGCCACGGAATGCCCTTCTTTCGAGCCACGAGATAATGCCTTCAGACAATAATCCGGAATGTCCGCCTGTGCCATGTCCCAAAAATTTACCGGATTTGGCCTCATGCCAAGTTTCCGCCCCGGTCACCTCGTCCGTAAATTTACCTTCTCGTGAATACAATTCTCATGCTCCGGGCCATTTCACTGGGCGGCTGCATCCCTGATTCGTGGGCTTCGTCGAAGGCTTGATTGAGGCCATCCCCGAGGGTTTTGGCGCCGTCGACGGCTTGGACGCCGCCGTAATCAACGGCAGCCGTGCTTTCCACGCCTGCGTCAGACGCTGGAGGTAGTCGTAGGTGAAGCACTGCGTGTCGGTTTTCGCGGTGCCGCCGCCGTGCTGTACGTCGCTGATGGACGTGATCTGCCCGGCCGGGTCATAGGTGTAGGCAATTGCATCCACGTGGGTGGCGCCGGACTGCATATCCAGGGCGGTGTTCAGCAGCCGCCCGGTGGAGGCTTCCCAGGTCCAGGCCGGCCGACGCGCACGCCTCACGCAACGCGGCCAAGGTCGTATCGGCTGTGAACTCCGCAGCTCCGCCACCCGTTTGACCCTGGTCAGGCACACCGGCTCACCCCGCCAGCAGCGTCAGCGGTGAGGTCGGGGGCTTTGCGTATGTGCGGTCGGATGCGGCGGACCGCGGCGGCCGTTTGCCAGTGATCGCCGGTCACGACGGGTCGGTGAACGTCTATCCAGGCCAAGGGGAGAAGGCTTCCGACTGGTCGAGACGGAACAGGGGACCGGGGTTCTCGGGTGCCCAGCCACGTGTGAGGGCAGCGCGCACAGCGGAGGCGACGTCTGATGGGAGCACCGGGCTGCCCGCCGAATGGACCGCGTTCCGCATGTGCGGTTGATCTGTTCTGACGGTGAGAACTGCGCCGGACCGATCAGCGCGTTCGACCGCGTATGTGCAAGGCGCCCAGCCGAGGAGCTGGTCGTACGTCGGCCTGCGCCGCAGCCGCCACCGGTAGGTCACGCCGTCGACCACGATCCGTCGTGATCCCTTTTTCACCAATGTCATACGCACCCCCTCGGCAGCGCGGATGCTATCTGTTCACGCTCAACCGCCGCGATTGGATTCGGCGAAAGCTGACGGGGACCGCACCAGTTGTGCACCTCACCGGAGTGCGTTCACGCGTTGGCGAGGGAGAGGCGGGCGGCGGGGTCAGGCGGAGACGGGGTAGAGGAACCAGCGGGACTCGTCGTTGGTGCCGCAGGTGGCGATCATGAGGCGGCGGTCGGAGCCGCCGGGGCTGACGTTGCCGGGGCGGATGCAGAGGTTGCCGCTGATGAAGCTGCGGATGTGGACGGCGCTGTTGCCGACGGGTTCGAGCCACCAGAGCTGGTTGTCGGCGAGGGTGCCGTCGCAGTTGGCCTCGTTGAGGGTGGTGCCGGCGGGCTGGGGGCCGCGGTTGGGCATGTCGAGGCAGAGATCGTCCTTGGCGTTGACGAAGAGGACGAGGTCGGTGCCGCCGGGGCCCTTGCCGACGGGCTGGACGCGCATGTTCCAGATCTGGTTGTCGTTGCTGGTGCCGTCGCACTTGTGGGTGTTGACGGACCCGCCGACCTTGCCCGCGCCGAAGTAGGGGATGTCGGCGCACAGCGCCGTCGCGGCGTTCAGGAGCAGCGCGGTGGAGGGGTAGACGGCGATGGTCGGCGTGGGAGTGGCGGTCGCCTTCTCGGACCGCTTCGGCGAAGGCGTCGGCGCGTGGGTGGTGTGGACCGGCGCCTTGGGCGTGGCGGAGTGCGACGGCTTCGGCGTCGGCTTCTTCGCGGTCGGGCTGACGGAGCCGGTGGGGAGGTGGGCGAGCCGGTCGGCCGCCTTGGTCTGCGCGGCCGTGAGCTCCTTCGCGTCCTGGTCGGCCTGGTGGCCGCGCCAGGCGCCGATCCCCATGGTGGCGCCCGCGGCGAGCGCCAGTACGGCCGTGGCGCCCGCGACCCTGGAGCCCAGCCGGGAACGCTCCCCCGGCTGGCGGGCACTGCTCGTGAGCACCTCGACGAACCGTGCCCGCCGCCGCCGCTTCGCCTCGTCCTGATCGGTGTCGCTCAACGCCCGTTCCCCACTCGCCAAGAGTCCAACAAAGAGATGCCCATCGCTCAGACGCACATGAAGGCCCTCAGGTCACACCCGGCCAGTCAAGCACCAGGACCGAGGCCAACGGCCGCCCCCGAAACCGGATGGGCACGGAATGGGCACGGCATGAGCAGAAGGACCGGCGGGACGGCGCCGCCCGGCCCGGTGCGGCGTCCACCGGCCGCGTGCCGTGCGCGGCGGTGCCCGTACCGCTTGGTGACCGGAGTCCCCCACTCCCCTTGCGCACCACGAATATCACACGGCGCGCGCACCCCGCTACGGCGGTTCCTCTCGCGGATCCGGTGCCGGTGCGGGCACCGGATCCGCCGAGGCGTCCGGGGCGATCGGCGCTCTCGCCCTCACCGCCTCGTGGCCGGGCGCGGTTCGGAGCCGAAGAAGACCTCGGGCGCCGGTTCCCCGCCGGAGGCGGCCCGGTGCCGCGGGCCACCGGCCGTACCGAAGCCGAGTCGCAGCGGCGCTGACGGCGGCGCGGACAGGGGCGCGGACGGGGACGAGGACGGGACGGTGGCCGCCACGTGCCGGTCGGGCGCAGAGGGCACCGGAGCCGGGGCAGGGGCCGGGGCCTGGTCCGAGGCCAACTCCGGTGCCGACAGCGGCGATACGGGCGGTACGGGCCGCTGCTCCGGTACGCCGCCGACGGGCTCGGTCGCCGCCCACCGCGCGGTGTACGGAGCGGGGTCCGCCTGCTGGAAGAGCAGGACGGGGCGGCCGTCGTCCGGTCCTGCCGTCCAGGGGGTTCCGTCCGGCGTCAGTACGGTGACCCGGAGCCCGAGCACGGGTGCGGCCACCGCGAGCACGAGCCAGTCCGCGTCATCGGAACCGGTCCCCGTACGTACGGCTTCGACGGCCGCTTCCTCGGAGCCGACGAGCGGCGCCGTCCGTTCAGGGGCGGTCAGGCCCGTGAGCGGCGGCCACAACCGCCGCTCCCCCGGCGGCCGTTGCGCGTCGGTCACGAGCGCGTCGGCCAGGGTGTCCCGCAACTCCCGCGACCCGGCGGGCCGTCCGTGCCCCACGAGCCGTCCGCTCTCCACGGGCGCGACGGCGGTCAACGCGTGTGTCACCGCGTCCCCTTGGTCGAGGATGTACAGCGGCGCCAGCCCGCGCTCGGCCAGCCGATCCTCCTGCGAGCGTGCGGGGGACGGGAGTTCGGGGACGGCGTGCGACGGACGTACGGCCACGGGCATCGCCGGTGCCGCTGGTGCCACGGGCATCGCCGGTACCGCCGGTGCCACGGCTTCGACCGGTACCGGACGGGACACGGGCGCCTGCTCCGTGACAGGAGCCTCGTACGCGACAGGGACCTCGCCCGCCGCCGGGGCCTGATCCGTAGCAGGCTCCTTGCCCTTCCCCGGCGGAACGTCCGCGCCCGCCCGCACGCGCGGCGCCGCGAAAGAGGTGCCGGTGCGAGGCGTCACGGGAACGTGGACCGCCTCGTCCCCCGGCAGGGCCGGCACCATGTGCAGGCCGTCGCCGGAGAGCACCGGCACGTACGCGGTCGCGGACGGATCGAACTCGTCCCATACCTCGGCGACCTGCTCGATGTTCCCGACCTCGCCGATCCAGCCGCTGTCCCCGTACATGATCATGCCGGTCGGCGTGTGGATGAAGTCGTCCCCGAAACTGACCCACCCACCCGGAGACAGGACCGTCCCGTCCGGCAGCCTGATCCAGCCGCCCGGATCGACCTCGTACCCCAACGGCCGTGACGACGACGGCGTGTCGGCCGGAGGCAGCGGCAGGTCGAACACCGCGAACTCGCCGGGCCTGTCGGCCGTACGCGGACCCGCCGCAGGAGCGGGAACCCGCACCAGACCCGTATCGGAGCGCGGCTCCATCAGCGTGACCACCCGCCCGATGCCCCACTGCTCCCGGATCGGATCGATCCCCACGTCCGGCGAACCGCCCCGCGCTCCCCACCGGTTGCCCGGCAGATCCCACGATCCGCTCGGCCGACCCGACGACCCGCCCGGCCGACCCGACGACCCGCCCGGCCGACCCGACGACCCACTCGGTCGACCCGACGACCCGCCCGGACGGTCCCAAGACCCGCTGGGCCGACTCGAAGACCCGCTGGGCTGGCCCGACATACCGCTCGGCTGCCGTGACAGTCCGCTCGGCCGCCCCGAGGACACGCTGGACCGGCGCGACAGCCCGCCCGGCTGGCTCAAGGACACGCTCGGCCGCCGCGACGAACTCCCCGGGCGGCCCGACGACCCTCCCGGCCGACCCGACGACCCTCCCTGCCGACCTGACGAACCGCCAATCGGCCGGTTCGAGACCGGAATTCGAGGGTGCCGGTGCGCGAAGTAGACGTCCCAAGCGTGCCCGGGCGGATACACGTTCCGGACGGGCGACGGCATCGCGAGGTCCTGGTACATGTTGTACAAGCCCTCGTACTGACTGGCCGCGACGGGCGTGCCGGTGAAGTCCATGATGTTGAGGATCGCGCCCGTGTCGATCTGGCTGAGACCGACGTTCAGGTAGTCCACCCCGTCGTGCGGGAGCGGAACGGCCCTCGGGGTGATCGACGGCGCATTGCGCGGACCGACCAGGAACGGGAAGGGGAACGCGGGGTCTCCGGCGAAGATCGGAGTCGCGTTCACCTCCCACGGGTCGAGCAGGACGATGTTGCGAGGCCGCTCGGGATAGCCGACCGCGATGAACACGTGGTCGGTGTACGGCGCGATGGCGTGCAACGGGTGTTCGCCCGGGTGGAGGTTGAGCGGCACGTGCCAGATCCGCATCCCCGGGGGCAGCTGCCTCCGGTTCAGGAGGACGTAGGTCAGGGCCGCGTGCTCACCGCAGTTGCCGGTGTTGACCAGCGACGCCTGGGCCGCGCTCTGCCCCAACGACTCCTGGATATTGCGGGGTTGAACGCGGGGCACCTGACGGGCCAGGTGGTTGCGCACCAGGAGCGCCCCGCCCGTCGCCGCGACCGAGGACGCCTGATTCGACTGGCCTCCGTGCAGGATCTCGCGTACCCCGGCGAAGATCTCATGGCCGAGGTCCATCAGCCACAGCTCGTTCTGCAAAGGCTCCGACGGGAGCATGTCGGGCGGAAGGGGTTCGCCCATCCCCACCCGCCGTCCGCCGCGACTCGCCGCCTCGGCCGCGTCCCGCTGCGCGTAGTAGTTGGTGTGCCACTGCACGGACTGACGGTTGAGCCGCTCGATGGCGAACCACTGCTCGGGCGCCATGCCGGGCGGCGGAGCCGTCGCGGTCGGTACGTAGAAGGGGGCGGGCTGCCAGCTCGGCAGGCGGGGTGAGGGCGGCGCGTCCGCCATCTCCACGTCCTCCGGCTCGAAGGAGCGCGCAGGCGGCCGACTGGGCCCCGCGGACGGCGGATACGGCTGCCTGCTCGACCCTGCGGTCGGCGGGTACGGCTGCCGACTCGATCCGGCGGTCGGCGGATACGGCTGTCGGCTCGATCCCGCCGACGGCGGATACTGCTGCCTGCTCGATCCCGACGAGGGGTACTGCTGCCTGCTCGGCTCGGCGAAGGAGGACTCCCTGCTCGGCCGGCGGGTGAACCCGGAGGAGGGGTAGGACAACACGCCCGTCCGCCGGACCGACCCGGAGGAGGGATAGGACCGGCGGCTCGACCGGCGACCGGAAGACGACACCGGCGGCCTGCTCTCCTCCCTCGGATCGGTGTAGACCGTAGTCCTGGAATACCCTCCCGAACCCGAGTACGACGATGACCCGCCCGGGAGCGACATCGGACGACCGGTGACGATCATCTGCGCGATGGCCTGGCCACGCGGCCGCAGCGGCATACGCTGCCGCCAGTCGGGCAACTGCGCGTGCAACTCCGGCACATCGGCCACCGTCACCGGCGGATGCGTCGCGTCCAGCCGGTGCAGTTCCGTGTTGATGTCCTGGGCCAGGACCACCTGATCGAATTCACTCAGGCCGGAACCGTGGCCGGACGTCCCCTGCGCGGGAGGCGACGGCACGGCGGACGGCGTCGGCGCCATCGGCCGGACGACGGGCGCCCAGGCCGCCGCGGGCGTCTCGTCCCAGCCGGAAGTCCCCTCCGTCGCGGGCTCCTTGCCCTTGGCGGACGGACCGGGTGAACCGGATGTGCCCGCCGTGCCCGATGTGCCCGCCGTGCCCGCCGTGCCGGTCGGCACGGGGCCACGGGGCCGCGGCGTCTCGGAGCCGGGGTGCGAGATCGGGGCCGCCGCCTGCGTCTCCGAGTCGGTACGGGGCCGCAGCGGGATGTGCACGGCCTGGTCGCCGGGGTGTACCGGCACCATGTGCAGGCCGTCGCCGGAGGGCACCGGCAGGTGCGGGGCCGCCGACGGGTCGAAGTGGTGCCAGGTCGCGGCGATCTGCTCGATGTTGCCGACCTCGCCGATCCAGCCGCTGTCGCCGTGCATGATCGCGCCCGTGGGGGTGTGGATGAAGTCGTCCCCGAAGCTGACCCAGCCGCCGGGCGACAGCACGCTGCCGTCCGGGAGCCTGATCCAGCCGCCCGGATCGACCTCGTACCCCAACGGCCGTGACGACGACGGCGTGTCGGCCGGAGGCAGCGGCAGGTCGAACACCGCGAACTCACCGGGCCTGTCGGCCGTACGCGGACCGGCCTCCGGGGCAGGACCGCGCACCAGACCCGTGCCGGAGCGCGGCTCCGCCAGCGTGACCACCCGCCCGATGCCCCACTGCTCCCGGATCGGATCGATCCCCGTGTCCGGCGAACCGCCCACCGTACGGGCCGGGCCGCCCGGCTGGTCCCACGGCATGCTCGGCCGACGCGACGAGCCGCTCGGCCGCCGTGAAGAACCGCTGGGCTGACCCGAAGAGCTGCCCGGCTGGCGCGATGAGCCGCTGGGCCGACGCGAAGAACCGCTGGGCTGACGCGACATGCCGCTCGGCTGCCTCGACGGCCCGGCCGGTCGACCCGAAGAGCTGCTCGGCCGGCTCGACGAACCGCTCGGCCGGATCAGGCCGGACGGCTGACCCGACGGACCACCCGGCCGGATCAGCCCCGACGGCTGACCCGACGAACCGCCCGGTCGGATCAAGCCGGGCTGCTGGGGGTGCCGGTGCGCGAAATAGGCGTCCCACGCGGGGCCGGCCGGATACATGTTCCGGACGGGCGCCGGCATGGCGAAGTCCTGATACATGTTGTACACCCCCTGGTACTGGCTGGCGGGGAGAGGCGTACCGGTGAAATCCATGATGTCGTGGACTTCGTGCCCGATCTGACGATGGCCGATGGCCAGGTAGTCGATTCCGTCATTCGGCAGAAGAACGGCCCGCGGGTTGATCGACGGCGCATTGCGCGGACCGACCAGGAACGGGAAGCGGAAAGCGGGATCCCCGGCGAAGATCGGAGTCGCGTTCACCTCCCACGGGTCGAGCATGACGATGTTACGGGGCCGCTCGGGATAACCGACCGCGATGAACACATGGTCGGTGTACGGGGCGACGGGGTTGTCGCCGCGTTCACCCCGGTGCAGATTCAGCGGCACGTACCAGATACGCATGCCGTCGGGCAGCCTGTGCCGGTTCACGAGCGTGTAGGTCAAGGCCGCGTGCTCACCGCAGTTGCCCGTGCCGGTGATGGATGCCGTGGCCGCGCTCTGCCCCAGTTGTTCCATGGTATTTCTGGGCTGCTCCCGGGGAGCGACCTGCCGGGCCAGGGAAAGGCGAATCTGGAGCGCCCCGCCCGTCGCCGCGACTGAGGACGCCTGATTCGACTGGCCCCCGTGGAGAATGCGGCGTACGTCGGCGAAGACCTCATGACCGAAGTTCAACAACTCGATCTCGCGCGGCAGCGGCTCGAACGGCAATGTGTCGTGCGGAGAGACCGGAATTCCCTGATTCCGCAGGTTCTGGCGGATCGCCTCCTCTTGAAGGCCCATTCGCCGGTAGTAGTCGGTGTGCCATCGCTCGGAGATCCGCTGGGCCTCCAGGATGTCGTGCCAATGCCTGTCGGAGATGCCGTGGGGCCGGACCGTCGCGGTCGGCGCGTAGAAGGGGGCGTGCTCCGGGGGCGGCGCGTCCATCATCTCCACGTCCCCGATGTCAGAGACGGGGGTGCGCGGTCGGCTCGAACTCGGCGGCGGGTACGGCTGTCGGCTCGATCCCGACGGCGGCGGGGCGTACGACTGCCCGCGCGACCCGGAGCTGCTGGGCTGCCTCCTCGGCGCGGGGGCGGGCGGCGCGATCGGTCGGCGGCCGAGCCCGGAGGAGGGGTAGGACAGCAGGCCAGGCCGCTGGACCGACCCGGGGGAAGGATAGGACCGCCGGCTCGACCGGCGCCCGGAGGACGAGACCGGCGGCCTGCTCTGCTCCCTCGGGTCGGTGAAGACGGACGTCCTGGAATATCCTCCCGAACCCGAATGCGAGGACCCGCCGGGGAGCGACAGCGGCTTGCCCGTCACCATCGTCTGCGCGATCGCCTCACCGCGTGGCCGCAACGGCATGCGCTGCCGCCAGTGGGGCAGTTGGGCGTGCAGCTCGTCCACGTCTCCTGGGCGGACCGGAGGGCGGCGTGGATCGAGCCGGTGCAATTCGCGGTTGATCTCGTGCGCCAGGATCACCTTGTCGAATTCGCTCAGACCGGGACCGTGGCCCGACCCCTCCTGCCCATGCGGCTGTTCGCCCGGCGGCACGTGCTCCGAGGGCGGCGCCTCTTCCGACGTGGGCTCCTTGCCTTTGCCCTTGCCCTCATCGGTCGCGGGCTCCTTGCCCTTGCCCCCGTCCGTGGCAGGCTCCTTGCCCTTGCCCTCGTCCGTCGCGGGCTCCTTGCCCTTGCCCTTGTCCGACGAGGCGGGGGCCGGCTCGGTGGTGGTCTCCGACGTGGACTTGCCGTTCTGGGGCTGCTTGCCCTCCTTGCCGGAGGGAGCGGGCGACTTGGGCTCGGGGGCCGCCGTGGTCGGCGGGGCCTCCTTCGTGTGCGGTGCGGCGGCCGGGGGTTCCTTGCCGACCGGCGGTACGGTCTGGCCGCCGTCGGGCCGACTGCCGTTCCCGGAACCGGAGTCCTTACCGGAACCGGGCTCGTGCGGCGGCGGCGCGGTCTCGATCTGCGTGTGGCTGCTGTTGCCCTGGTTCGGACGCAGATTGCCAGGGCCGTCGCCCGAACTCCCGTTGCCGGAGTTCGACCGCCCGCCCGGTACGTCGTCGAGCGTCGCAGGACCGTCGTAACCGGGACCCTTGCGCGTAGGCTGCTTCGGCGCGGGCGGCAGCTTCGGTCCGGCCCCGTGCGAGCCGTCGCCCCGGTTGCCTGAACCGGGCGGCTTCCACAGGCCGTTCGGGTCCGGGATGCCGCCGCCCAGGCGGTGTCCCGGATTCTCCATCGGATCGGAGCTGACGGGCTTGGACGACGTTCCGGATGACGTCCCGGACGGTCCGCCCCGACCCGGCTCCTTCCAGCCCGAATCCGGCGCGGGCTTCGCGCCGCCCAAGGTCCGGCCGGGGTTCGCCATCGGGTCGGAGTGCAACTGCGACTCGCCGGAACCCTGCGGCTTCGACTCGGGCGCGGGGAACGGATTCTCACCCGGACCACCCAACCGACGCCCCGGATTGTCCATCGGATTCGGACTCAACGGCACCGGCGACGACTCAGAAGAACCACCCGAACGCGGCTCCGTGCCCGGCACCGGCTTCCCGTCGCCCAGCGTCCGGCCGGGATTCGCCATCGGGTCGGGGCCGGTGCCGCTCGAAGCCGGGGGTTTCGATGTCCCGCCCTGACGGTTCCCGCCCTGGGAGTTCCCGCCCTGGGAGTTCCCGCCCTGCGGATTTCCGCTCTGGTGGTTGCCTCCCTGCGTGTTGCCGCCCTGGGAATTCCCTGCCTGCGGGTTCCCGCCCTCCTTGCCGGAGGGCACCGGCGGTTTGGGCGCGGGGGCCACCGGGGTCGGCGGGGCCTCGCCCGGAGGCGGTGCGGTCTCCGTCGTCTCCTTCCGGGGCGGCGGCGCGCTCTGGCCGCTGTCGGAGTGACTGCCCTTGCCGGAGCCGGAGTTCGTGCCGGAACCGGGCTCGTGCGGTGGCGGCGCGGTCTCGATCTGCGTGTGGCTGCTGTTGCCCTGGTTGGACCGCAGATTGCCGCCGTCGCCCGAGCCCGCCGCGTCGCCGCCGTTCTGCCGCCCGCCCGGCTTGTCGCCGAGCGTCGCGGGCTGGTCATGGCCGGGCCCCGTACGCGCCGGTGCCTTCGGCGCGGGCGGCGCCGTCGATCCGTTGTCGCGCGGACCACCGCCGCGGTTGCCAGAACCCGGTTCCTTCCAGAGGCTGTTGGGGTCCGGCTTGTCGCCGCCGAGGCGGTGCCCCGGCCCGTCCATCGGATTCGACCCGCCCGGCCCGCCGGGCTTCCCTTCGGTGCCCGATCCGGACGATCCGTCGGAGCGGCCGTGGGAACTCGTCGCGGGATAGTCGTAACCCGGCCCGGTCGGCTGCGCCTTCGACGGACCGTTGCTGCCCGGCGCGTCCGGATTCGGCTCCTTCCAGAGGCTGTTGGGGTCCGGCTTGCCACCGCCGAGGCGGTGCCCCGGCCCGTCCATCGGGTTGCCGGAGCCCGAACCGTCGGGACGGCCGTGGGAACTGGTCGCCGGGTAGTCGTAACCGGGCCCGGTCGGCTGGGCCTTGACCGGCCCGCCGCCCTCGGCCTTCGTGCCGGGACCGGGGAACGGATTCTCGCCGGGACCGCCCAGCCGCCTGCCCGGATTGTCCATCGGATTCGGGCTCAGCGGCTTGGCCGACCCACCGGGCCCCTTGGACCCGTTGGACCCGTTGGAACCGCTCGAATCGCCGGAACTCTCGCCGTACGGGCGGTCCTTCACGCCGTGCGGGTTGCCGGGCGGAGCGCCCAGCGTCCTGCCCGGGTCCTTCGCACCTCCCGGTGAGCCGTCGCCCTTGCCCGAAGAGCCCGACGACCCGTTAGAACCGCCGTCACCGTACGGGCGGGACGTCACCCCGTGCGGGTTGGCGGGCGGAGCGCCCAGCGTCCTGCCCGGATCGGACTCGCCCTTGCCCGACGAACCCGACGAACCCGATGAACCGGACGAGCCCGACGACCCGTTCGAACCGCCGTCGCCGACCGGACGGGTCTTCACCCCGTACGGATTGGCCGGCGGAGCGCCCAGCGTCCTGCCGGGGTCCTTCGAACCCGCGGCGGAGTCGTCGCCCTTGGGGGCGGGCGCGCCGACGTCGCTGCTGTGGTGGCCGCCGCCGGGTCCGCTGTTGGTGCCGCTGAACTCGCCGCCGGAGGAGTGCTTGGTGACGATCGGTCCCGAGTCGGGGGCGGGACCGCCCTTGCCCGATCCGTCGGTGATCGGCGTCGCGTGGTCGCCGCCGCCGATCCGCGACGGGGGCGGACCGATCGGGGACTTCCCGCCGCCACCGCCGCCCAGCGGTTTGCCGCCGATCGGCGTGGGAGGCGGAGGTGAGACGGGCGGCGGGGCGCCGGTCTTGGGGCCGGAGCCCGGCTTTCCCGGACGCGGGGTGTAGTGGAAGGCCCCGAGCCCGCCGCTGATGCCGCCGAAGGCACCGCCGATGCCCAGGCTCCACGCCTCCATGCTCCAGTCGACCTCGTAGTCGGTACCGGCGATGTCCGCGCCGATCTTGCCGACGGCGATGTCGAAGGCGAGGTTGGACGCGGCGCCGATGACGGCGCTGCCGGTGATCTCGATGACCGCGGTGGCCACCGAGCCGATCCGGGCGGCCATCTGGGCCATGATCGGGATCAGCCGGGCCAGCAACTGGCCGATCATGGCGAGCAGTCCGCTGAGCAGCGGGCCGAGGGCGAAGAACACGGCGCCGAGCAGGGCGCCGAGGATGTCGGCCCACATCGCGGCGTTGAGCTTCTTCGCGTACTCCGCCGCGGCCTTGTGCAGTTCGTCGGCGTAGCGGTTGATCGTCTGGCCGATGGTCCAGGCGGTCTCGGCGGCGCTGTCGATGGTCGGGGCGACGCCCTCCTGCCAGGCCAGGCGCGCTTCGTCACCGGCTTTGCCGGTCATGCCGAGCTCGGAGACGTAGCCGTTGACGGCGACCTTGCGCTCGTGGAGGTCGTCGCCCATCCGGATCCAGGCGTTGCCCAGTTCGTAGATGTCGTCGAGCTTGATGGTGTTGAGTACGGAATCCGCGTCAGCCATGGTCGGGGCCGCTTTCCTCGGGCGTACCGCTGCTACTCGGACGGGTGCTGTTCTCGGGGCCGCCGCCCAGGCGGGTCACCGGTCCCGTGACGTACCGGGCCACGTCGGGCTGCCTGGCGGCGGGTTCGGGGGAACCCGGATCGTCGCCGTGCCCCGCCACGACGCCCGCGGGCACCGGCTCGGCGGCGGGGCCCGGTACGTTCACCGGCTCGCCACCTTCACGAAGAGCCGTTCCGCCAGGGCCCGTTCCGCCAGGGCCCGTTTCGCCGGCGGCCTCCTCGCCCAGCTCGTCGATGGCGACCTGGACGATGGCGGGGACGGCGGAGCTGCGGCGGATCAGCGTGCCGCGGCCCGGCTGACGCCGGTAGGCGCGCTGGTCGCCGATCAGGACGCCCTCGCGGTGGTCGCCGGACAGCAGCAGCCCGTCGGTGCCGATCTCCTTGAGCTTGCTCAGCAGGGGGTCGGACAGCAGGGCGCGGCTGGCACCGCCGACGCGGCGGGCGAGCACGAGGTGGAAGCCCAACTCGGCCGCCTGCGGGATGAATTCGGCGAGCGCGGCGAGCGGGCCGTGGCCCATGGTGCCCGCGGCCAGGTCGTAGTCGTCGGCGACGACGTACAGCTCGGGGCCGTGCCACCAGTCGCGCGCGGCGAGTTGGGTGGCGGTGACGTCGGCGGGGGGCATCCGGGTGCGCAGTGTCTCGGCGAGGGCCTGCGCCTGGGCCGCGACCAGGTCGGCGTTGCCGCCGCGGGCGCCGATGTACTCGTCGGGCACGGTGCCCAGCAGGCTGTGCCGGTAGTCGACGACCATGAAGCGCAGGTCGCGCGCGCTGTGCCGGGCGGCCAGGCCGCGCATCCAGGCGCGCAGGAACGCGGTCTTGCCGGAGCCGGAGTCGCCGAAGACGACGAAGTGCGGGGCGTCGGCGGTCAGGTCGAGGCCGACCGGGCGCTGGTCGGACTCGCGCAGGGCGATGGGCACTTCGCGGGCGCCGAGGGCGGGGCCGTGGCCCTCCCAGCGCTCGGCGGGCGGCAGCGCGGCGGCGGCCGTCAGCTCGCGGACGGTGATCCGCGCGGGCAGCACGCGCAGCGCCGGGGCGGCGGGCCGCCGCCAGCTCTCGGCGAGCCGGGCCACCAGCGCCTGCCCGGCCTCGGCGAGCCCTTCGACGCTGTCGACGGCGTCGAGCCGGGGCAGCGCGATGTGGTGGGTCAGGCCCGCGGCGGCAAGGCCCCGGCCGGGGATGCTCTGGCCGAGCGCGCGGGCGGCGGGGCGGCTGATCTCGGACTCGGTGGGGTCGTTGAGCCGCAGTTCGAGGCGGCCGGGGATGCTGTCGCGCAGGCCGATCCGTACCTCGGCCCAGCGGTTGGCGGTCAGCCAGAGGTGGACGCCGACGCCGAGGCCGCGGGTGGCGATCTCGGTGAGGGTGACGACGGCGTTCTCGTCGGTGGTGTGCAGGGCGGCGAGGTTGTCGACCACCAGCACGACGTCGGCCGACCGTACGCCGTCGGGGACTTCGCCCGCGGCGCGGCGGGCGCGCAGTTCGGCCGCGGACTGGATGCCCAGGTCGCGGAACATCTGCTCGCGCGCGGTGACCAGGCCGGTGATCTCGGCCAGCACCCTGCGGACCCGCTCGTCGTCGCGGCGGCCCGCGATGCCCGCCACGTGCGGTGCGTCGCCGAGGCCGTGCAGCGAGCCGCCGCCCATGTCGATCCCGTAGAACTGGAGCTCGTCGGGGGTGTGGGTGAGCATGGCGCTGAGCATCGCGGTGCGCAGGAAGGTGGACTTGCCGCTCTGCGGGGCGCCGACCAGGGCGATGTGGCCCTGACGGCCCGCCAGGTCCAGTACGAGGGGCTGCTGTTCCTGCCGGGAGGGCACGTCCAGCACGCCGACCGGGAACTTCAGCTCGCCGGAGTACGGCCACAGGGCGCAGCGCAGGCCCAGTTCCGGGTCGGCCTCCGGTTCGCCGAGCAGCGGGTCGAGGGTGAAGCGCGGGGGCAGCGGCGGCAGCCACACCTGGTGGCCCGCGGTGTCCTTGTCGGCCAACCGCTCGACGGCGAGCTGGAGTTCGGTCGAGCCGCCCTCCGGGTCCCAGTCCCAGCCGGGCGTCTCGGCCTCGTCCGCGGCGAGCGGCGCGAGGTCGCCGTGCACGGCGAAGGGCACGGGTTCCAGGGCCGGTCCCGCGCTGTCGGCGTCGTGGTCCTGGTAGGGCGCGGAGACGTACGCGACGCGGAAGCGTTCGTAGACCGACTCGTCCACCTTGAGGTAGGCGGAGCCGGGGATGGCGGGCAGCGTGTAGGCGTCGGAGGTGCCGATGACGGCGCGGGACTCGGCGGCGCTGAAGGTGCGCAGGCAGATCCGGTACGACAGGTGGGACTCCAGGCCGCGCAGCCTGCCTTCCTCCAACCGCTGGGTGGCCAGCAGCAGATGCATGCCGAGCGAGCGGCCGACCCGGCCGATCTGCACGAACAGGTCGATGAAGTCGGGGCGTTGGGAGAGGAGTTCGCCGAACTCGTCGACGATGATGAGCAGATAGGGCAGCGGCTCCAGCGGTTTGCCGTTGATGTCGGTGGCGCCCGCCGCCTGCCGCAACTGGTATTCGCGGACGGAGTCGACGTTCCCCGCCTCGCGCAGCATCCGCTGCCTGCGCTGCTGTTCGCCGCGCAGCGCGTCGCGCATCCGGTCGACGAGCGCGAGGTCGTCGGCGAGGTTGGTGATCAGGCCGGAGACGTGCGGCAGTTCGGTGACGCCCGCGAAGGTGGCGCCGCCCTTGAAGTCGACCAGGACCAGGGCCAGGTGCTCCGGCGCGTGGGCCATGGCGAGTCCGGTGACCAGGGTGCGCAGCAGTTCGCTCTTGCCGGAGCCGGTGGCGCCGACGATCAGTCCGTGCGGGCCGATGCCGCCCTGCGCGGACTCCTTGAGGTCCAGGGTCAGCGGTTCGCCGGTGCCGGTGACGCCGATGGGGACGGAGAGCAGTTCCCTGTCGTCGGGGGCGCGGCGCAGGGCGGCCGGGTCGAAGTGGGCGATGTCGGGGACGCCGAGCATGTCGGAGAGGGAGACGTGTTCCGACAGGACCTGTTCGCGTTCGCCGGTCAGCCGCAGCGGGGCCAGCGAGCGGGCGGTGGCCTCCAGGACGCCGGGCGCGACCTCGTCCACGACGGCCTGCTCGACCGGGGCGTGCAGCGCGGCCGTACGGCCTTCCAGCGCGAGGCCGCCGCGGGCGTCCGTGCGGGCGCGTACGTCCACCCGGCCCGGCTCGGAGCCCTCTTCCTCCACCAGGCACACCACGTGCACGCCGAGGTCGGGGCCCGCTTCGGTGAGCAGGTCGGACAGCAGCGCCGAGCGGGCCCACGGCGCGTCGGGCTCGTATCCGTCGAGGAAGACCACCACGTGACTACGGGGCCTGGTGTCGCGCTGGGAGATCAGCCGGGCGTTGCGCTCGGCGCGGGCGGCGACCGCCCGGTCGAGGGTGGCCTGGAGGTGGTCCTGGAGTCCTGCGAGGTCGTCGGCGAGCAGCGGCACGACTTCCTGTTCACGGCGCTGGGCCTGGTCGGGCTGCTGGGCGTGCGGCAGCCACTTGGCCCAGTCCCAGTCGGAGTTGCCGCCGGTGACGACGGCGATCCGCACGTCGTCGGGGGCGTGCAGCACGGAGAGCTGGAGCAGCAGGGTCTGGGCGAGCTTGCGGGTGCGGTCGCGCGGGCCCAGCAGGCTCACCACTCCCGCGGCGCGCAGGTCGAGCCAGGCGGCCTGGTCGGCGACGGTGCCGTGCGCGCGGACCAGTTCGGCCGCGGCGTGCTGGCAGGGCGTGTCGACGTCGATGGTCGGGTCGTTCTGCCCCGGCATCTGGAGCGCGTCGGCCGCCGCCACCGTGCCGGTGCCGAGCCGCAGGTGCAGGAAGTCGTCGTCGCCCGGGCGGCGTTCCCAGACTCGGCGGCGGCGGGTGGCGATCGCCCAGAGCCGGTCCGGGTGCGGGTGCCGCCACGCGTCGGCGGCGCGCTGGCCGAGCTGGGAGCGCATGACCTGCTTGCGCACCCCGGCCAGATACTCCAGGTACCGCTCCCGCTGCCGGTACTGGTTGCGGCGGCGGTGGCTGCGCAGTTGCATCCGGACGCCGATGGTGATGCCCACGGAGACCACGACGAAGGCGATGCCCAGCAGGATCATCCACGCCTTGCCGTAGGCGATCATGTACGCGGCCATGCTCATGCTGGACAGCAGGGGCAGCAGGAGCATCAGCCAGCCCGCGGCGCCCTGCGGCTGTGGCCGCTGGGGCAGGCCGGCCAGTTTCGTCCGGCCCTCCGGCATCGGCGGGGGCGTGATGCGGACGGGGCGGTGGAAGGGGATTCGACTCACGATGGCTGCCTAGCGGGCTGTCGGGGCGGTGGGGGCGAGGTGGCGGGGGCGGTGCGCCGGCACTAGAACTCCATGGTGACCGCGGTCTTGTTGGGGTCGGTGACCGCGGCGGGCGGCTTGTCGCTGGACTTCCCGTCGTCACTGGTCAAGGCCGTGCGGAACGACTTGAAGGCGTCGGCGATGCCGTCCTCGGCGGTGGTGTAGTTGTACGCGGCCATGCCGACCCCGTCGGCCAGCGCGGACAGAACTCCCTTGTGCGGGTCGTCCTCCGTGCCGAACAGCTCGGTCATGACCGACACCCACTTCTTGTTGACCTCGTCGGCGTCCGAGGCGGCCTGGCCCTGCCAGGCGACGTGCAGTCCCTCCAACTGGCCCCGGATGGTGGTGAGGCTCGACAGGACGGTCTTGCTGAGGGTGACCAGGTCGTTGGCGTCGGACTTCAGGCCCGTCGGGGAGATGTTGAGGACGGAGGTGTCGTAGTCGGCGGTGCCGGAGTCGGCCATGACGCGCCTTTCTCGGGGAGCGGATACCGGTGCGGCACCTGCATGCTGACAATTCCTCATATAAGTGGTAAACCTGGCGGTGTCCTGCCGGGCCCATGCTTGGCGAACCGGCCGTGCGGTCGGCGCGAGAGAGACGAGGCAGACGACGTGACCGATCCGATCACCTCGAAATACGACACCACTCCGCTGCCCGATCCGCCCGCGGACGGGTCGGAGACGCCCAACCCCGACCACGACAAGAACCTCGACGGTCTCGTGCCGACCGACAAGGTCATCTGGTCCACCCCGCCGTCCTTCAACATCGACCCGAAGGACAGCCAGTCCGACCAGGGTTCCGGCCCCGACCCGAACTCGTACGAGGCCGCGGCGGACCTGAAGATCGACCTGAGCGCGGTACGCGTCGCGGAGAAGTCGATGCTCACGGAGGCCCGCGGCGCGGTCGACCGGTACGAGGAGCTGCGCAAGCGGGTCATGGCCGTCAAGGGCCATGTCTTCGGGCAGGGCGCCCAGGACAAGAACGCGGAGGGCGAGGGCCACACCTCGCTCTCGTCCGGGTACGACCCGTCGGTCGGCAAGACGCACGACAACCCGTTCGCCGAGACCGGCGTGAAATTCGGCGCGGACATGAATCCGGCCCAGGACCGCGCCCTGCTCCAGATCGGCTCGACGCTGGAGAAGCTCGGCGAGTACATCGCGCTGCTCAACCACTCGGGGCAGGTGTACGCGCACACCGACCGGGAGTCGCGCTTCCCGCCGCCGCCCGCGGGCTGAACGCGCCGCCGCGTACCGCCCACGCGGTGCGCGGCGGCGGCACTCAGCCATGGGTCCCGCCGTCGCTGAGGTTGTTCAGATTGACGTGCTCGGAGTCGTGGTAGTTGTTGTACGACGTCGTCATCCGCGAGGCGATGTCCTTGAGCAACTCGTCCAGTTCGTGCTGGACCTTGTGGAACCACGTCATCATCGCCGCGAACGACTCGTGCGACGGGCTGGACCAGTCGGCGCCGATCTGCTTCACCTTGGCGTCGATCGAGTTCATGGTGGTGGTGATCGTGCCGGACTCGCGTTTCACCACGCCGATCGCGTCGTTCAGCGCCGCGAGGTCCGCGCGCCACTCTTCCGGGGTCGGTTGGTCCGACATCCGCGGGTCACCTTCCTTTCAGCCGCTCCGAAGTCCTGTGCCGAAGTCCTGTGCCGGTCCTGCGCCGAAGTCCTGTGCCGGGCCCGCCGCCGTACGGTGCGCCCGCCGGGCAGCGGGGCGTACGTCCGCCCGCGCGGTCAAGCGGCGCCTCCCGGGGGGAGGTCGGCGGGCAGCAGCGTGGTGAGCAACTCCACGTCGGCCGCCGCGAGATCGACGGCGCTCAGGTCGAGTTCGGCCACGCGGTACGCGTGCCGCTCGGTCATCCGCTGGAACACCTGCCGCGCGCTGCGCCCGTTGCCGAACTGCTCGCCGCGCGGGACGGCCGCGAAGTAGTCGTGCAGCGCGGCCGTCGTCTGCGGCGCGAAGGTGTACTCGTGGTCGACGGCCTGGTGCTCCACGATCCGCACCAGCTCCTCCGAGGTGTAGTCGTCGAAGAGCAGGGTGCGGGTGAAGCGCGAGGCCAGGCCCGCGTTGGACTCCAGCAGCCGGTTCATCTCGCTCGGGTATCCGGCGACGATGACCACCACCTCGTCGCGGTGGTCCTCCATCAGCTTCACCAGCGTCGAGATGGCCTCGGAGCCGAAGTCGGTGAACTGCCCCTGCGGCACGAGGGAGTACGCCTCGTCGATGAAGAGCACCCCGCCCAGCGCGCGCCGGAAGACCGCCGTCGTCTTGGGCGCGGTGTGGCCGACGTACTCGCCGACCAGGTCGCCCCGGTCGGCCTCGACCAGGTGTCCGCGTTCGAGCAGGCCGAGGGCGGCGAGGAAGCCGCCGTACAGGCGGGCCACCGTGGTCTTGCCGGTGCCGGGATTGCCCGCGAAGACCAGGTGCCTGCTCAGCGGCGGCGCCGCGAGCCCGGCCTCCTGGCGGACCTTGACCATCTGCATGAGCTTGGTCAGCGTGACCACGTCGCGTTTGACGCTGTCCAGGCCGACCAGGCGGTCCAGCTCCACATGGAGTTCCGCGAGCTTCGCGCGGGCCGCCTCCGCGGTCGACTCGGTCTCACCGGCGGCCTGTTCGGCCTTCTCCGCGGCCGAGCGGGGCGCTCCGGCGACGGCGGGCACCGCGACGCGCCCCTCCTCCCCCGCCGCCGGGGGCGCGAGGGCCGGCAGGAGCGGATCGGTCGCGTCATGGACCAGGCAGTCCTCGGCCCGCACGTCGGCCTCGTCGTCCCGCAGCAGGTCGGTGTCGGTGCCGTCCACGGTGCAGCGGCGCAGCAGGAAACGCGAGCGGGCACCGGCGTAGACGGCGGGAAAGCGGCTCTTGGTGAGGTGGCAGTCCTCGTACAGGCCCTCGCCGCCCTCCTCGACGAACAGCGCGTTCTTCGCCGCGCCCTCGACGGTGAGGCCGCGTACGCGGGGCCGGGCCCCGGCGCGTACGACGACGCCGCTGCCGCGCGGCTCGCGGACCGCGCCGCCTTCCACGACGGCCGTGCTGCCCTCCTCCAGCAGCAGGCCCGCGGTGCCGCTGCCGGTGACGGTGACGTTCTCCAGCCGGGCGCCGGTGTCCCGGCCGACCCGGACGCCGGTCTCGCCGGAGGCGGTGATCTCGCACTCCGCGAGCAGCGGGCGGTGCGTGGTGTGCAGGTGTACGCCCTCCCGGCCGCCGGACACCCGGCAGCCGCGGACGGCCGCGTCGCCGCCCTGCACGTACACCCCGGCCAGGCCCGCGTCCGTCATCTCGCAGTCGTCCGCGAGGAGTTCGGACCGTTCGGTGACCCGCACGCCGTACTCGGGCGAACCGCTGACGGTGCAGCCCCTGGCGTGCAGGCGGGCCCCGCCGCCGAGGTGCACGCCGGTGTACGCGGTGTCCCGTACGGTGCAGCCGGTCAGCGTCACCTCCGCCTCGGCCACCGCGTACAGGCCGTTGGCGCCGCTGCGGGCGAAGGTGGAGTCGTGCGCGGTGGCCCGGCCGGCCCCGCTGACGGCCAGCGCGGTGTCCTGGCAGTCGACGGCCCGCACGCCGGTCAACTCGGCGGTGGCCTCGGCCGTGACCAGGATCGCGGCGCCGGTGGTGTGGTGCACATGGCAGCCGTCGAGCAGGACGGAGCTGCTGCCGTCGGCCAGTACGCCGGCGCCCTCGGTGCGGAAGATCTCGCAATCGCGCAGCCGTACGCCCGGGGTGTCGTGGCCCGGGCGGGCGGCGGATCCGGTGGCGGGCGCGGCCGGTTCGGCGTCCTCGCCGTGGGCGAGGGGCCGGTGACCCGTGCCGGAGGCCGCGCGGGTCAGGCGGCCCGCCGTCTCGCGGACCCAGACGCCCGCGGCGCCCGTCTCGTGCAGGCGGCAGTCGCGCAGCGCCGCGGTGGCGTGTCCCTCGACCACGACGGCGGTGCCGCCGCTGCCGCGGACGTCGCAGCGGGTCAGCGTCGCGTGCGCGCCGCCCGTGAGCAGGACGCCGCGCCCGCTGGCGCCGTCCACCAGGGCGTCGGTCAACTCGGCGCGCGCCTCGTCCTCGACCACCAGGCCGTCGCCGACGCAGCCGCCGACGGTCAGATTCTCCAGTGTGGTGCGGCTGGTGCCGGTCAGCCGGACCGCCGCGCCCTCGGCCTTCCGTACCGAACAGCCGCTCAGCAGCGGGGCGGCGGTGCCCGCGACCTCGATCCGGCCGCCGGTGATCTCGCAGTCCCGCAGCACCGGTTCGCCCGCGCGCACCAGCAGCGCGGCCTCGCGGGGCACGGCGGACACGAGGGTGAAGCCGCGGATCTCGGCGCGGCCCGCGTGCACGGTGACGGCCGGGCCGCGGACGGCGACCAGCCGTACGGCGCCCTTCGCGACCAGGGTGACATCCTTGTCAAGCAGCAGGCTCTCGCTGTACGTGCCCGCCTGCACGGTGATGACGGCGCCGGTGTCCGCGCTCCGCACGGCCGCCGCGATGGTGCGGTGGCCGCCCCAACTGCCCGGCGCCACGCGCTGGGCGGCGGCCTTCACCGGGCGCTCCCGGGGGTCGCCGGCCGGGTCACGGGGCGGGTCGAGGGGCGAGTCGAGGAGCGCGTCACGGGGCGGACGTGCCGGGTCGCGGGTCGCTCGGTCACAGGCCGCTCCCCAGGTCGGCCAGCCAGCCGAAGAGGCCGAACACCCCGGCGGCCAGCGGTACGGCGGCCACGAACAGAACGCTGGTGACGGCCGCGGGCCAGGTCGGGCGGTCCGGCTCGATGGGCCGCAGAGCCGCGCCGAAGGCGAGGAAGAGTCCGCAGGCGACCAGGACGGCGCCCACGCCGAAGGCGGCCAGCGGGCCCGCCAGCCGCGAGTCGAACGCGTACAGCGGCACCCGTACGGTCAGCGCCACGAGCCCCAGCACCCCGGCGGCCAACTGCGGTACCACCGCGCTCAGTACGCGTACGGTGGCGGCCTGGAGCAGCAGTCCGACGCTGACGCAGCCCGCCAGCACGAGGGCGTAGACGTCGTGGGAGGCGCTCAGGGTGAGCAGGGCCGCCGCGAGGAACACCCCGCTCACCACGCTGAGCAGGGTGAGCAGCGCGTTGCTGCGGTGGACGACGGTGGCCACGGTCCCGTCGTCCAGCGCGGGCGCGCTGACGTCGGGTCCCGAGGGCACGAGCACCGCGATCTGGCCCGCGGCCCTGGGCAGCAGACCCGCGGTCAGGAACAGCGCCACGGACACGACGGCGGCGGAGCCGGTGAGCCCGGCGTGCGAGGCGGTCAGCGCCACGGTGAGCAGCGCGGCCACCAGTGTGAGCAGGTTGAGCACCACGGTGGCGGGCGACGGCAGCGCGACCAGCCCGATCACCGCGCCGAGCACGGCGAAGACGGAGACGAGTACGGGGGTGGCGACCGGGCCGTGCACCGGTCCGTCCAGGCCGACGCAGGCCAGCAGCGGGACGGTGGCGAGCGCGAAGAACTGCCGTACTGCGCGCGGCAGCGGCCAGTTCTTGCGCTCCGCGTACCAGGCGAGCAGCGCCGAGCAGAGCGCGGCGAGCGCGAACAGCGCCGCCCACGGGCCGGCCGGCCGCAGCGCGCCGAGCCAGGCCGCCGCGGCCACCATGAAGACCAGGCCCGCGCCCACGACGCACTGGGCGCGGCGGCGGGAGCTCCACAGGCCGCCGTCGTCCTGGGCGCTGGCGACCTGCTCGTCGAGGTCGGTGACGGTCAACTCGCCCAGTTCCGCCGCCCGCTGGTCGCGCAGGTACAAGGTGGCGCCGTCCACGATGCCCGCCGCCGACAGCGAGTCGCCGGGGGCCATCGGAGCGCCGCCCGACTCGGCGAGCGACCAGACCGGCGGCAGCGCCTCGGACTCGGACTGCCCGCACAGGGAGGCGAGTCGGGGAACGTACTCGGCGATCGGGGCCTGCGCCGGAAGCGCGAGGTCGATCCGCCTGCGTTCGCCGACCACGGTAACCCGGCAGCGTTCATCGGGCACGGATGTTTCCTTCGGTGTCGGACCTCACGGCCGCGCGTCCGCGGGCCGCGGTGGGTCGGTGCCGCCGGGTTCGGAGACACCGACGTCAAAGACGGCGTTCGGCGGCGCCTGGTTTCGGTGGCGTGGGGTTTTTGTGACGCGTGGTCTTCGTGGTTCCGGTCTCAGTGGCGCCAGGTGGAGATGTTGGACCACTCGGCGTCACTGTAATTGCTCCAGTTCACATGCATCGCCTGGGCGATGCGGCCGAGCACACCGTCGGGTCCGAACAGGCCGTCGGCCGCCAGGTCCCACTCGTTCTGCATGTCCTGGTAGTAGGTGGCGGCCTGGCTCTCCCGCCACGCCTCCACCATCGGCGCCAACTGCGACTTCAGCGACTGGAGTTCGCCGGAGATCTCCCCGGCCCTGGCGTTGATCACGCCGCCCGCCGCCGCCAGTCCCTCACCGACGTAGATCGGCGTGCCGTCGATATCGGCCATGAATCGCTCCTCGTTGTGCGGCCCGGATCAGTTGAAGTTGGTGCCGGACGGTGCCTTCGGCAGGTCCTCGCCGAGCGCGGCGAGGTTGTTGAGGTTCTGCTGCTCGGAGTCCTTGTAGTTCACGTAGTTGCCCTGGAGGCCCTTGGAGATTCCCTCCAGGGCGTCGTGCAGCATCCGCGCGTAGACGTCGTACTCCGCCATCAGCGTCTGGAACTGGTTGTGGGCGATGCCCTGCCAACTCGCTTCCAGACTGCTCACATACGTCTTCAGCTCCGCCAACTGCCCGGCGATCTCGCTCGCCGTGGACATCGTGTTGCTGGAGGCGGTGGCCAGGTACTCGGGTGTGACCCGGTACGTGACACCACCGACGCTCACAGAAGGCTGGTCAGCCATGGAATCCGCCCTTCCTCGCCCGATACCCCGGCAGTCAAACACCGTTTGGGCCCGGTCCGGGCCGCACGAGCCGCAGTGAGCAGAGTCTGAGCAGGTTCTGAACGCGTCGGGAGCGGGGGGGCCGGGCCGGTGTCAGTCGGGGAGGTGGCGGGCGAAGCGGGCGTGGGTGGTCTGGCGGCTGGTGCCGAAGGCGCGGCCGATGGCCTCCCAGGAGACGAGGGAGCGGCGGGCGGCGCGGACGGCTTCGCGGCTGAGCGCGGGGGCGGTCTCTTCGACGCGGGCGACGACGCGCAGCGCGGTGAGGGGCTGGTCGCGGGAGAGTTCCTCGACGCGCCGCCGCAGGGCGGCGAGCATCTGCTCCACGTCGTGGGGGACGGCGCCTTCGGTCGCGGTGACGTGGTACTCCCAGTCGGCCATCGGGCCGGTGCGGGAGTCGTTGCCCTCGGTGGCGTCGTCGTCGCCCCGGATGATGGGGTGGGTCTCGGCGCCGCGCCAGCCGCACTCGCAGGCGCCCTTGACGCCGATCGCGCGGGGGCCGTCCGCTCCGTTGTACGACCACCAGGGCTGACGGCCCTCGGGCGGCGCCGCCGGTTCCGCGCCGTCGGCCAACACCGCTGTCACATAACCGGTGTGGCGCCGGGTCTCGTCCACCCACTCCATGGCTCAGCCCTCTCCGCACCGGGAAAAACGTTCCTCAAGGTTCCCTGACAACGCGCGCGGCTGTCAAAGAATTTTGACGGCCGCGCCGCTGGCACCTGCCCCGGAGGCCCCAGGGTGTGTCCTAGGGGGGCTCACGCCTCGCGGAGGGCCTGTTCCACGGCGGTGCGGACGCGGGCGTCCTCGGCGGCTTTGCGCTTGGTGCGGGTGCGGCGGGTGTGGAGGAAGGCGGCGACGGCCAGGGCGAGGAGGACGAGGACGAGGGCGGTGAGGGTCCAGGGGAAGGCCCAGGTGTGGGCCGTGGCCTGGACGGTCTTGAGCTGGGTGGTGGAGCCGGAGGCGTCGGTGAACAGCGGGGTGAGGGTCACGGTCGCGGTGAGGCGGACGGCGGGGGCCACGTCGTGGACGGGCACGCTCACCTTCCAGCTCTCGCCGGGGAGCAGTTCGGGCGGCGTGGCCGTCTTGCCGCCGGTGACCGCGAACCAGCCGAA
The DNA here is from genome assembly GCF_044753885.1 of Streptomyces sp. NPDC093221. NCBI lineage: Bacteria > Bacillati > Actinomycetota > Actinomycetes > Kitasatosporales > Streptomycetaceae > Streptomyces > Streptomyces sp. NPDC093221. Next base: position 464,039 of record NZ_JBIVOA010000002.1, read on the forward strand.
CAGGCCCTTGAGCTTCACCGACTGACGGGTCGACATGATCGCGTTGCCGGTGTTGCGGATGCGGTAGGTGACGGTGGCGTCGCCCTTGGAGAAGGGGGCGGCCGTACCGCCGTAGGAGACGTGCAGGTCCTCCACCGCGAGCGTGGGCTTGATCGCGCCGCTGACCCGCAGCTTGATCTTGATGCCGAGCCGCCGGTCGACGTTGATGCCCTGCGCGTCGTCGGGCTGGGTCAGCGAGGTGAGGATGCCGCCCACGTAGTCGCCGGGCGTCGCGTTGGCCGGGATGGCGAGGGTGAAGGGCACCTCGACGGTCTTGCCCGGCTGGACCACGACGCGCTCGCGCGCCGCGCGCGCCCACACGCCGATCGCGCGGGACTTCTTGTCGGCGGGCAGCAGGTCGAGTTGGCCCTTGTCGGTGGTGAAGCCGTCGGCGGCGTACACGCCGAGGTCGACCGGCGCCTTGCCCCGGTTGGCGACGACCATCGCGTCCTCGACCTTGCCGCCGGGGTTGACGGCGTAGCTGTAGCTGGACCGGTCGGCGCCGAAGCTGTTCGACGCGGTGCGTACGGTCCAGGCGACGTCGCCCTCGGCGGCGGCGGCCGGTCGCGCGGACAGACCGGTGACCACGAGGGCGAGGAGCAGCGCCAGGACGGCGGTACGGACGAAGGTGGCGACGACGGTCGTCCGGCGGGTCACGGGCACATGCATGTCGGGGTCCTCGGGCGTTCTGGTCGGAGCTGTCGGAGCTGAGGAACCGGTGGGGCGGGCGCCCGCGGGCGCCTGCCCCACCGGGTGGTGCGGGGTCACTCAGGTGGAGCGGTCAAGCGGGCGGGATCAGCTACTGAGCGCGGTGATCGTGAGAGTCGCGCGGTAGTCGCCCTTGGCGACGCTGCCCGGGATCTTCAGATCCAGGTCGGCGCCGAGCTTGGCCGTGCCCTTGGTGTGACCCTGGTCCGCCCAGCCGAGGCCGCGCGAGACGGACAGGCCGGAGCCGCCGTCGTAACCGGAGTTGACCGTGCCGCCGGCCTTGGCACCCGCGCCGGGGGCGAGGATCTTCGGCGTCCAGCCGAGGTACGCGCCGGAGAACTTCTTGGCGCCGTCCGTGAAGTCGCCCACGCTGGCCGAGATCGACCAGGGAGCGAGCGAGCGGCGGCTGTCCGACACGACGATCGGGTTGATCGTGCCCGTCGCGTCGAAGTAGTCACCGTCGTGGTCCTTGGCGGTGCCGAGGTCCACCAGGCCGTTGTAGCCGTCGATGGTCCAGCCGAACTCGCCGGGGGGCGCGGTGGGCACCTTGACCGCGAGGTCCTGGCCGGTGCCGTGGTACGGGTGCACCGTCACCTTGTCGACGACCGAGCCGATCGGCTGGCCCTCGGGGGTGTTGACGCAGGAGACCTGGCCCAGCTCGACCGCCGCGTTGGGCGCGGTGCAGGTGCCGCTGCGCAGGTTCTCGACGACGAGCTTGTCGTTGCGCACCTGGACCTTGACGTAGGAGCGCACGTGCTCCTGGTTCTGCACCGAGTTGTACCAGTAGCTGTCCGGGTTCAGCGGGTCGGGACCCTGGCCCGTGACACCGGTGCCGCTGCTGTCCGGCTTGGTGATGTCGTAGTACTTCGAGCCGGACGCCGAGTTGGCCGTCACGTAGAGCACACCGCCGGGACCGGGGTACACGTCCGCCTGGCCGGGCTGCTCGGCCGCGTCCGCCTTCTGACCGTTCTTGATCAGGTAGCTGCGGGAGTAGCTGTGGTCGTGGCCCTGGAGGACGACGTCCACGCCGAGCTGCGAGAAGGCGGTGGTGAAGTCGGTACGGCGCTGCTTGTTGTCCGAGTCCTTGGCGTGGCTGGCCGGGGAGTAGATCGCGTGGTGGTACGTGAGCACCTTCCACTTGGCCTCGGAGCCGTGCTTGTTGATGATGTCGGTGACGTACTTGACGTGCGCCTCGTCACCGCCGCCGCCCGAGGAGGCGGCGTAGCTGTTGCTGTTCAGGTCGATGAACAGCACGTCCTTGTAGATGTACCAGTAGTCACCGCCCGAGGTGTTCGAGCCCGGGTTGCCGTTGGCGTAGTACGGCGCCGAGCGGTCGGTGTTCGGGGTGTACAGGTGCTGCTCGTACGCCTTGCCGCCGACGTCGTGGTTGCCGATGGTCGCGGCCCACGGGTACTGACGGAGCTTGTCGGGGGCCAGGAAGGAGTCCCACTGCGCCTCGGTGTTCGCGGTCTCGACCTGGTCGCCGCCGGACACCAGCAGTTCGGCGTTCGGGTTGGCGGCCAGCGAGACGTCGAGCGTGTCCTTCCAGCCCGCCTGGTCCTTGGCGAGGTTGCCGGAGGAGCCGATCTGCGGGTCGCCGTAGAACAGGAAGTCGTAGTCGCCCTCGAAGTCCTGCGTCTTGAAGGCGTAGGTCTGCGACCAGTTGCCCACGGAGCCGACACGGTAGGAGTACGCCGTGTTCTCCTTCAGGCCGGTGATGGTGGCGTGCCGGTTGAAGCCGCCGCTGGTGGCGATGTTCGCCCCGCCGATGGCGTCGAACGTGGCGGCGTCCGCCGGGAATTCACCGTTGACCAGGGTCGCGGTCGGGGCGGCCTGGATGACCTGGGCCGTGTCGGCCGAGGAGTACCAGGTCACCGTGCGCTGCGTCTCGTTCGCGCCGACACCGAGGATGATGCTGGTGAGGGCGGCGGGGTCGGCGGCCACGGCGGGGGAGGTGATTCCCGCGCCGACGGCGAGCGCCAGACCCATGGTGACCGCGGTGGCCCCGGTGACCACGCGGCGTCGTACGGACCCGTGGGTCCGTACCGATCTGATCGATCTCATCTGTGTTTGTTCCTTTTTGGACGGAACTGCATGGAGCTGAGGTCATCAAGCTCCCATCGGTTGGTAAACAGGCGGCAAATGCGATCTTCGCCTGACCTGAACTTCACCTCAGTTGAAGGCTCAGCCACCGCCCACCCGTTGCAGGAACCACACAAGTCCCATAAGCGCTACACCTGCGGAAACGGTGCCGGTCACCCAGAGCCCCGCGGTCGGCGAACGGCGGCGCAGCAGGGCCAGCAGCGGGAAGACGACGGCGATGATCGACAACTGCACGACCTCGATGCCGACGTTGAAGACCAGGAGGGAGCCGAGCAGCGTCCAGGACCACGCCTGGTCGATGCCGAGCGCGCCCGCGAAGCCGAGGCCGTGGACGAGGCCGAAGCAGAAGACCACCGCGAGCCGCAGCCAGCCCGCCCGGTCGAGGGCGACGTGGTCGCGCAGGAAGCCGCGCCCGCCGGAGCCGGGCCCCGAGCCGGAGGCGCCCCGGGCCGAAGCGCCCGGATCCAGGTCGGAGGCGTGGCTGCCGCGCTGCCGTATCCGCCACAGGTGCCAGCCCGCGACCACCGCGATCGACAGCGCGATGACCGGCTCGACCAGCCGCGACGGCACGTCGACCGCCCCGAGCGCGGCGAGCATGAAGGTCACCGAGTGCGCGAGCGTGAAGCTGGTGGCGGCGAGCACGATCTCGCGCAGCCGCCGCGACCCGGCGATCAGCGCCAGCAGGAACAGGATGTGGTCGGTGCCGGTCAGCAGGTGCTCGGCGCCCAGCCGGAAGAACTCCCAGAACCAGGCGTACCAGGGCTGGTCGATCGAGAAGGACGGGTGCGCCGCGTCGAGCGCCGCGCTGCCGGAGCGGCCGTCCAGGTCGTACGTGACGATCGTCTTCGTACCGCGGACGTATGTCTCGCTGTCGGGGAACAGACCGCTGCGGACCCGGTGGTCACCGGCCAGCTCCTGGCAGTCCCAGTCCAGCAGCAGGACGGTGTACGGCACGCCCTCCTGCCGGTCCATCGTGAAGTCGCCGACCTGCTCCGGCGCGCACGCCTTGCCCGCGGCGGTGACCGAGAAGCGCTGGGTGACATAGGCGACGGCCGACTTCTTGTGGGCGTTGAGGGCCGCGGCCTGCGCTGTGGTGTCACCGGCGTCGAAGGCGCCGTTGCCGGTGCGGAAGAGGTCGTCGTCATGTTCGGCATCGGCAGCGGATATGACGAAAAGGTCGTATTCAAGCTTGAGGGAAGTACGGACATGGCCTTCGTCCGCCGCCGTCACATGGACGTACGCGGTGGACGAGAAACCGTGGGCGAACGCCGGTTGGACGGCGCCGAGGAAACCGATCAGCGCCGCGGCGATGCAGATGACGGCGCGACGGACCCGCTCTGACATGGGACTCCTTGGGTAGGAGGAGCACGCTGCACGTCACGGGTGAACTGAAACCGGCGGGTCGGCGAACCCTGGGCCAACAAGGTCCGCAAAGGCGTTCGAGGTTCCCCACGGAGGCGATCGGCGTCGCAGGATGGACCCGCGGCACCCGCCCATGGCTCTCACCAGGGCGTTCTCTCGTCACACCGTTCACAGCAAGCCCTCGGCACCTCGCTCACCCCTTATCGCTCAGCGCTCAGCACCTATCGCTCACCGCTCACCGCTCACCTCTCACCGCTCAGCACCCATCGCTCAGCAGTCACCGCTCACCGCTCACCGCTCACCACTCATCTCGGAGGACGATCGACGTGCGCCCCCCGCTTCGGGCCGTTGCCATGCTGGCGGCGGTCACCGCGCTGGCCCTCGGAACCGCCGGATGCGGCTCCGACGACGACTGGTCGCAGCCGCGCGCCAAACCCTCGCCCGTCGGCACGCTCGGCCCGCGCTTCGTGGACAGCGTGTCGCCGCCCGCGCCCGAGTCGACCGTCACCCCGGCGCCCGGCTCGTGGGAGGGCGTCCACCCGCCGAAGGGCTACCGCGTGGTGCTGCTCAGCGCGGGCACCGACCGGCCGACACGGTCGCTGGTCGACGCGGTCGAGAAGTGGGCGGACGAGGAGCACGTCAAGCTCAGGACCGTCGTCGCGGACGGTGCGGCCGACCTGCTGCCGAGCGTCACCAGGGCGCTCGACATGCACGCGGACCTCATCGTCAGCGCGGGCAACGACCTGATCGACCCGCTCGTGCCGGTCACCGCGAACCACCTGTCGCAGCAATTCCTCGTCGTGGGTGCGGAGTTGGCCGAGCCGACGCACAATGTCACCGCCGTCGACTGGTCCGGCGCGTCCTTCCGCGGCGAAGGGCTCGGCATGTCCTCGACGTACGACGCCGGTTCGTTCACCGCCGCGCGCTGCGCGGCCTCGATCAGGGCGGGGGTCGCGGCCGTGCTCAGCGACCTGACCGGGATCGTGATCTGGCTCGACAAGGTGTAGGCGGAGCCGCGGCGACCGCCCGGAACCGCGAACGGCTCCTATACTCCCTGCTCATGACCGACATCGACGAGCAGGGCCGGCCGCTTCCCCCCGAGACGGGCGGGGAGACCGAGACACTGCTGGGCTTCCTCGACTTCCAGCGGGCGACGCTGGCGTGGAAGTGCGCGGGACTCGACGCGGCCGGGCTCGCGGCGGCCCTTCCCACCTCCGCCATGACGCTGGGCGGCATGCTCAAGCACCTGGCGTACGTGGAGCAGTGGTGGTTCTCGCAGTGGCTGGCCGGGCGGTCGCCGGAGGCGCCGTGGGACACGGTCGACTGGTCGGCGGACGCCGACTGGGACTGGCACTCGGCCGCGGACGACACCCCCGAGCAGATCCGTACGCTCTGGGAGGACTGCGTCGCGCGCTCGCGTGAACTGACCGCCGCGGCGCTGGCCGAGGGCGGGCTCGACACGCTCTCGCGGCGCGCGGACGCCGCGGGCCGGGCGCCCAGCCTGCGCTGGATCCTCTTCCACATGGTCGAGGAGTACGCGCGGCACGTCGGCCACGCGGACCTGATCCGCGAGTCGGTGGACGGCCTCACCGGGGAGTAGCGAGCGCGCCCCGCGCGGCGGTGAGTTGGGGAGCAACGACGGGGATGCCTGACGCCATGTCACCACGGCGACCGGCGGGGCGTTCGGCGACGAGGGCCGATGCCTGACGGACCGTCACATCGGGCCACCGCGGGCGCGCTCCGGACGCGCCGCCACGCCCGCGGCCGGCGCGGTCCCCGCTACGGCCTCGTCCCGTCCTCGCGCAGCGCACGGTCGACCAGGGCGCCCGCCGCGCCCGGGTACGCGGCCGGGTCGCACAGGGCGGCCAGTTCGTCCGGGCCGAAGTGGCCCGCCAGGTCGGGGGATTGGGCGAGGACGTCGGCGAGCGGACGGCCGGAGTCGGCGGCTGCCGCGGAGGCCGCGGTGAGCAACGCGCGGGCGGCGGCCTTGCCGAGATGCGGGGTGAGGACGGCCACGATCCGCTCGGAGACGACCTGACTGCCCGTCATGTCCAGGTTGTCACGCATACGGGCGGGGTGGACGGCGAGCCCCTCGGCCAGTTCCGCCGCGGTGTGCGAGGCCCCGCCGACCAGTCGCAGGCACTCGCGCAGGAACTGCCACTCGGCGTGCCACACCCCGGCCGACCGTTCGTCCTCCGCGACCAGACACTGCGTCAGACCGGCTGCCAGCACCGGGACTTGGAGCGCAGCGCTGCGGATCAGCGTGGACAGCACCGGATTGCGCTTGTGCGGCATCGCCGACGACGCGCCGCGCCCCGTGACTCCCGGTTCCGCCACCTCCGCGACCTCGGTCCTGGCCAGCGACTGCACGTCGACCGCGATCTTGCCGAGGACGCCCGCGGTGAGCGCGAGCGCCGCCGCCAGGTCCGCGACGGGCGTACGCAGCGCGTGCCAGGGCAGTACGGGCCTGGCGAGGCCGGTCTCGTCGGCGAAGGCCGCGACCAGCTCGTCCAGGTACTCCCCCGGGTCACCGGCCCGCCCGCCGCCGTCGACTCCCGTACCGGCGGCGGTGTCCCCGGCACCGGCGCCGTACCCGTCGACCCGCGCGTACGCGAGGTATCCGGCCAGCGTGCCCGCGGCCCCGCCGAGCGAGACCGGCAGTCCGTGGTCGAGCAGCGCGGCCAGCCGGGCGTCCGCGTCGAGTACGCCCTGGCGCCAGCCCGCCGCCTTGAGGCCGAATGTGGTCGGCACGGCGTGCAGCGCGAGGGTGCGGCCCGCCATCGGGGTGTCGCGGTGCTCGGCGGCGAGCGCGGCCAGCGCGCGCTCGACCCGCGCGAGGTCGCCGCGGATCAGCCGCAGCGCCCGCCCGGCGACCAGCATCATCCCGGTGTCGAGGACGTCCTGGCTGGTCGAGCCGCGGTGGACGTACTCGGCCGCCGCCGGGTCGTGTTCGGCGACCGCCCGGGTCAGCGCCTGGACCAGGCCGACCACCGGGTTGGCGGTCTCGCGGGAGGCGAGCGCCAGCGCGCGCAGGTCCATCAGGTCGGTGTGCGCCGCCGCCGCGATGGCCGTGGCCGCCGACTTCGGCAGCGTGCCGAGCCTGGCCTGCGCGCGGGCCAGCGCGGATTCGGCGTCCAGCATCGCCTGGAGCCAGGCGATGTCGGACACCGCCGCCTCGACCGGGGTGCCCGCCCGGACCGGCGAGAGCAGCCCGGCGTCGATGAGGGTGTCCTGCTCACTGGGCCGGCTGCTCATACGATCACTCCGAAGGTGTGGGTCTCGGCCAGTACGGCGGGGTCCGCGCCCGCAGCCCCGGCGACAGCGGCGGAAGTGCCGACGCCGGAACCGGCACCCGTGGCCCCCTCGCCGGAAGTCCCGTTGCCCGCGGCCCCGCTGCCGGAAACGCCCCTCCCGGAAACACCGCTGCCGGAAACCCCACTCCCGGAAGCCCCGCTGCCCGAAGCCCCGGACCCGGCCCCGGCCAGTCTGGCCGCGGGGACCGCGCCCCGCGCCTCCGGGTCACCGGCGCCCCGGCCGCCCGCCGCCAGCGCGAGCAGCGCGCACGCGATGGACTCCGAGTCGCCGAGCGTCACCGAGTCGACGCCGGGCCTGATGCCCGCCGCCGTGACCCAGTGCACGGACTCGGTCGGCACACCGTAGGCGAAGCGGCGCGGATGCGCCTGCCCGCGCGGGTCGAGCAGCCGGTAGGGGCGCTCGGTGACGGCGAGGCCGCCGGACTCGTATCCGCCGCCCGATCCGGTCGGGATGCGGTACGGCGCGCACTGCTCGGTCGCCATGAGGTAGTTCAGCAGCGGCTCGGCGGTCCGGCGCAGGTCCGGCTCCGGCAGCCGCGCCTCGATCAGCGCGGAGGCCACGACCGGCGGCCCCGGTACGACATGCGACGAGGCGACGAAGGCGGGCCTGGCCGGGTCGAGGCGCACTTCGGTGCCGGGTCCCGTGACGACCAGCACCCGCGCCTCGATCAGCGCGATCATCTCCTCGATGCGGGAGGCGGGGGGCCCGATGGACAGGAAGGCGTTCATCGGGGTGTACCACCCCTCCAGTTCGTCCCGGTGCGACGTGCCGTCGAGTCCGCCGTGGTCCACCGCCAGCCGCACCTCGTTGCGCAGATCGCGCAGCACGTCGAGCGCGGCCTTCAGCGGGCCGCTGACATTGCCCGCCCTGGCCTCGCGCACATCGCGCGCCAAGTACCCGAGCAGCCAGACCCTGAACTCCTCCCGGTCGGCGAACCGCCGTCCCAGGTAGGGCGTCAGCAGCCGCTCCCAGCTCCAGCGCTCCTCCGGCTCGACGCCGTACTTGTCGAGGAGTTCGGTCTCCTCGCGCGACCCGGCCGTCTCCAGGAAGCGCACGCCCAGCTCCGCGCCCTCCGCCGCGCGGTCCTGGGCGTGCAGCAGCGCCTGGTAGTAGACGCTCTGGACCTCCTTGGAGATCAGCGGCCACAGATGGGTCCGAAAGTGCAGTCCGGGACCGCCGGTCGCCCGGTCGCGGGAGGCCGCGATGTAGGCGGGGGTGAGCAGCCGCGGGTGGTAACGGCCGTACGCGCCCTTCTGGTTCTCGCCGCGCGCGTGGTACGGGACCCCGCGCCGGGAGGTCGCGTACAGCGACGGCTCGCGCCCGGAGGGCAGATAGACCAGCCGGTCGCCCTCCCTGCGGAAGGTGCCGCCGCGGCCCGCGGTGAGCAGCGTCATGTGGTCGAAGAAGTTCAGGCCGAGGCCCCTGAGCAGCACCGTCTCGCCGGGAGCGATCCGGGACAGGTCGACGTCCGCCGGGTTGGCGGGGGTGATGTACGTCAGCCGGTGGATCGCGGCCAGCGTCGCGGTGCGCTCCTCGCGCGGGGTCGGGCGCGCGGCGACATGGCCCTGGGCGAGAACCACCGCGTCCAGCCCGTGCAGCCATGCGCCGTTGTCCAGCCGGATGCTCTGCGGCCCGTCCGGGTCGCCCATGGCGTCGGCGACGGCCACCGCGCGCGAGCGGTGTTCCTCGACGGTGACGTGCGCGGGCGCGTTGCCGGTGATCCGCAGGAAGCAGGAGCGCAGGTAGCGGCCGTAGAAGGCGCGGGTGGGGTACGAGTCGGGGTCGAGCCGCCGGGCCTCGGCCAGGTCCTCCGGGTCGTGCGCGTCGGGCATACGGCTCCCCGGCACGGCACCGCCCGGCGCCCCGGCCCCCGGATCGCCGTCCCCCGGCCCCAGCAGGCCCTTCGCCCACTCGTACAGGCTCGGGCCCGGCTCGATGGGGCCGTCGATGGTCACCCGGTCGTCGGTGAAGACGGTGATCTGGGAGGCGACGGTGTTCATCAGCAGATGCCGCGACTGGTCGGTGCGCCAGACGCTTCCTGCCCCCGGCTCGGCGGGGTCCACCACGTGGACCGTCAGCGAGGAGCAGGAGGGCGACTTGCGCTCGTGGGCGCAGAGCCGCTCCAGTACGGACAGGCCCCGCGGGCCGGCGCCGACGAGGCAGACGGCGAGGTCCGCCGCAATGCTCATGGGTCTTCTCCATCCGGTGGCCTGGTCCCCCGACCGGGCACGGGTGCGGGCGCGATACGCCGGTGGTGACCGGCGCGGGCGGTTGCCATGAGGGGAGGCGGAGGCGAGAGGGAACCTTGTGGGCGGGTGTTTTCGGGCAGGGCAAGGCGTACGGGCGGCTCGGGGCGGTGCCCCGAACCGCCGGCACCGGGTCGTCACGGCATGGGGAGGATCAGCTCTTGCGGGTGAACTCCCGTACCGCGGTAGCGAATTGGGTGGGCTGGTCGAGCGGGAGGAGCGAGTAGCTGTCGGCGATCTCGACGAGGCTTCCCTGCGGCAGGATCTCGGCGAGCCGGCGGCCGTGCGCGGGCGGCATGACGCGGTCCTTCTCGGCCCACACCACCAGCGCGGGCCGGTCGAAGGAGGAGAGGCCCTCGCTCACGCCGACCAGCAGCTTCTTGTCGGCGGCGATACCGCGGAGCACCCGCACCGTGTCGCGCCGCACGTCGGCCTGGGCGAGGATCGGCTTGATCCAGTTCTTGCTGACGGCGTCGCCCCGCTTGGTGAGCCAGCCGAAGGCGATCGGCTGGCGCCGTACCAGCTTCAGCCGCATCTGCTGCATGAAAAGGCCGAAGAAGGTGGGCGACAACTTGCCGGTCATCACGACGGTCTTGCCGGTCAGCCCCGGCGGAAAGTTGTCGAATGCGTCGCAGGACGCCAGCACAATTGAGCCGACGCGCGGCGCGCCTTCGTCCACGAGCAATTGCACGACGGCGCCGCCGGTGTCATTGCCGACCAGGGTGACATTGTCCAGATCCAGCCGTTCGAGGAATTCCCCGACCAGCCGGGCGAGTCCGCGCGGCGAAAGGTCGGCGTCCTCCTTGACCGGCTTGGTGTGGGCGCCCATCGGCAGCACCGGCACCACGCACCGGTGGTCCGCGCGCAGATCGGCGACCACGTCCGCCCAGAGGGTCTCGTCCATCAGGAGGCCGTGCAGCAGGACGAGCACCGGCCCGTCGCCGCCGGTGTCCTGGTAGTCGATCGTCCCGGCCGAGAGTTCGATCTGTTCCATGGTCATACGTCAAACCCGTCTGTCGGCTCGCCGTGGCGGGGTTTATTCGACGGATGCTCCGTCAGCACTCCCCGCATTGGCCTCAGTTGGTGGTCAGCGGCTTGAGCATATCGAGCGGATTGCGCCCGCTCCAATGTCCGTCGACCGCGTACGGCCTGAGCCGCACGAACAGCGTTTCGTGGTGGAAATCGCGTTCCTCGTGCTTCTTCATCGCCCTGACGTGGCCGCCGGGGTAGGAACCGACCGTGTACTGGCGCATTTCCTTGACGCTGCGCCAGAGCGAGAAGGTCGCCACTTGATTGGGCGGCCTGATCAGCGAGGTGCCCTCGAGGAAGGCGGGGTGGTGGGCGGCGTCGCGCTCGGCGTGCGAGGCGGCGGCGACGAACGGCACCACCCGGTTGAGGCGTACGCGGGCCAGGGTGAGCACCCCGATGGGGTGATCGTCCACGGGTATCTCGCGGCGCGGCAGCTCCAGCAGGCCGGGCCAGGCGCCGAGGGTGCGGACCGGCTCGAACCGGGCGCGCCACCCGTTCTCGTACGGCTTGGCGACCGGGTGCGACAGGAAGCGGTCCAGCGCCTCGTCGTTGTCCCACGCGGCGATCATCGCGGCGCCGGTGGGCTTGACGTCGAACATCGCGCTCTGCGAGCGCAGCGGGCTCATCAGGAAGGGGCTCGCCCAGTGCAGGCCCTCGTGCGCCTCGGGCTTGGGCCCGTTGCGCAGGGCGCTCATGGCCTTGGCGGGGCCGACCTCGGCGAGGTGCAGGGACATGATCATGCCCGAGCCGATACGGGGTGTTTCCAGGTTCTCAGGCACGCTGGCAGTCGCCTTTCGTCGCGTGGGCGCTTCCGGATCTCATCGCGTGGGCTCTTCGACGGGCACGGCGGTCTTCTGGGTCACCAGCAGCCGCCCGGGGTCCTCGCCGGTCTCGCGCCCGATGATCTCGGTGGCGACGCGGCGGCCGGAGTAGATCGCCCCGGACATCGACCCGAACTCGTGGGGCACGGACTCCGCTCCGGCCCAGTGGATCCGGCCGACCGGCTGCTTGAGCGCGGGACCGTACTCGGTGTACAGACCGGGCGGGGCGTAGGCGTGGTAGCAGCCGCGGGTGTACGGCTCCGCCATCCAGTTCTGCTCCAGCAGGTCGTACGGCTTGCCCGCGCGCGGTCCGAAGAAGCGCTCCAGCTCCCGCAGGACCAGGGCGCGTCGCTCCCCCGCGGGCAGCTTGGCGACCTGCCGGGCGGGCGGCCCGGTGACGAAGCCGGTGAGGACGCCGGGCGTGCCGTCGGGCGGGCAACTGTCGACCGTGGCGCGTACCGGGCTGGAGTGGCTGATCACATGCCCGGTGAAGCCCTCGGCGCGCCAGAACGGCTCGTCGTACAGGGCCAGGTACTTGATGGCGGCGCCCATCGTCATGCGCTGGCTGACGTGGTCGCGGTGCTCGGGCAGCGGCGGGTCGTACTCGATCCGCCCGGCCAGCGGCACGGGCACGGCCATCACGACCCAGCGGCCGACCGCCTCGAATCCGGCGCCGCGCACCCGGACGTGCTCGCCGGAGTGCTGGATGCTGCGGACCTCGGCGTTGAGGTACGTCTCGTCGTCGACGGTCTTCGCCAGGGTCGTCGCGAGGTTGTGCGAGCCGCCGACGAAGCGGTTCTCCAGGGTGCCGCCGGTGATCTGGGTCATGGCCCTGAACCCGCCGGTGCCGTTGGAGTAGTTGAGGACGTGCAGCAGGGAGACGTCGGCCGGTGCGGCGGCCATGCCCGCCTCGATCATCAGCCGCATCAGGGCCCGGCCGCCCTTGGTGCGGACATTGCGCTGCGTCCAGGACCACATGGTCTCGCTGTCCCACTGGGTGGCGTGCGGGGCCTCCCAGGGGGCGTCCTGCGGTACTTCGCGGCGCATCCGCTCGATGCGCAGCGCCGCCTGGCCGAAGTCCAGCAGCGTGGCCGCGCTGACCTTGGGCGCCATGCCCTTCCAGGGCTGCATCTTGCCGCCGTCGTCGATCAGCCGGTAGCCGGTGTCGTAGACCTTCGCGGTCTTGATGCCGACGGACTGGGCGGCCCGGTGGCTGATCGTCCCGGCCTGGCCGTAGAACTCACAGCCCAGTTCGGCGACCTTGCCGTCCCCGAGGGGCTTGCTCAGCGACCGGCCGCCGAGGCGGGAGCGGGCTTCGAGCAGCGCCACGCTCTTCCCGGCCATCTTCAGTTCGCGCGCGGCCGTGATCCCGGCAAAACCCGCACCGACGACGATCACATCGGCTTCTATCGATGGGTACTCGCTGATGTCGTGCAATGCCCTCTCCTACAGTTCGGGTGTCGATCCGCGCTGGGTTCCGCCGTGCACCGGCCGTGACGTGGACCGTGGTTACGCGCCGTCGCGCAGCACCACGTCCTGGCTGACCGCCTCCAGACCGCCGTTGTCGCGGTTCTTGATCATCTCGGTGAGGAGGTAGCGCCGGGCCTTGACGGTCGCGGTGCGCTGGAGGTCGTCGGGCGTGACCTCCAACGGGACGCCCAGGCCGGTGATCCCGGCGGAGGCGGACTTCCAGACCTCGGGGTCGAGGGACTTCCCGTCGCGCATGCAGACCACCGGGACCGGCTTGCCCTGCTCGTCGGGGACGACCACGATCTCCTCGGCGTTGGGAATCCGCTCCAGCAGCACGTCCTCGATCCACAGGCAGCTCTCGACGCCCTCGATCCGGTCCGCGATGCGGTCCAGGATCTCGATCTGCCCGAGCCGGCCGCGCCGCCCCCAGTCGCCGGTGTCGAACCACTTGCCGTGCCGCCGCTCGGCGAACTTCTCCGGCGTGCCCACGAACGACAGCGCGCGGGCCGGGGTCTTGACCTGGATCATGCCCGGTTCCGACTGGTCGGAGCGGCGCTTGCCGGTCTCCGGGTCGGCGATCCTGGCCCGGATGCCGGGCACCTCCCAGCCGACGCTGCGGGTGTCGCGGCCCTTGAGCCGGCCGAACGAGCCACGGGTGTACGGGCGGACCGAGACCACCTGCGTCTCGGTCATGCCGTAGCACTGGAGCCAGACCGGGTACTTGCGCTTGGACGCGTCCAGCAGCGCCTGGATGGTGCGCGGGTGCATCGCGTCGAAGGAGTTGAAGTACAGCCGGATGCTGGAGAACGGCTCCGACGGATCGTCGATGATCCGCTCCCAGCCCATGAAGTTGTTGGGGTGCGACTCCAGGATCGTGGGCCGGTACTGGGGCAGCAGCCGCAGCATCGTCTCCTCGTCGGGCCTGGCGATGCCCAGCAGCGGGGTGCCGCGCGAGAAGGACGCCATCTGCGTGATGGCGGCCCGCACATGGACGTGCGAGATGGCGCTGGCGAACAGCTCGTCGGGGGTGTGGAAGCCGGGGAAGATCGACTCCATCAGGGCGTTGTAGGACACGCCCTTGGCGGACGCCTCGGCGAGCTTGGACACCCCGGTGGTGCTCGACGTGTGGGTGATCAGCATCGGCTCGTCGTCCTTGAGCGGACTCGGCGCCGGAATCCGGCCGCCCCACAGGTCCGCCACCGGTATGCCGCCGTCGATGTCGGCGATGGCGGTCATGCCCAGGTGCCGCAGCCGCTCGCCGTCCAGCCGGGCGTACTTGGCGACCTCGGGGTCGGTGACCAGGAATTTCGCCTGGAGGCGCTCCAGCAGGATGTTGATGATGTCCGGGTCCAGGCGGGCCGACAGCAGCGCGGGGATCGCGCCGATCCTGGCGGTCGCCCAGGCCAGCGCCTGGATGTCGTAGTTGGGCGACTTGACGATCGCGACCCGGTCCCAGCGCTTGACGCCCGCGGACTTCAGGACGGCGGCCATCTGGTCGACCAGGGTGGCGAATTCGACGAAGTCGAGTTCGACGCGCTGCTCGGGGTCCCAGGTGAACGGCTGGTCGAGGTAGATCGGCACCCGGCCGTGCTTCTCGGCCGCGCGCTCGGCGACCAGGCCGACGTTGAGCGGCTTGACCAGGGCGACCCGGTCGGGCTTGAACTGGGCCTTGAGCATCTTGGCCGCGTCCAGACGCCGGGCGGAGAGCGGGATCTTGGACCGTGTCCGGTCGCCAGCGATCGAAACCATACGACTCATCCCTTCCTGCGGGTTGCCGTGCCGACACCCGTGCGATCGGTGGTTGCGTACTTGCGGCGCTCGTCCGCCATGAGCCGTTCGTATTCGTTGGGGTCGACCAGCAGATGGCCGGACGAGTCGTGGAACCGCTTGTCCTGGCGGCGGCGGGCGTTCCTCAGCTCCGACCACATCTGCGCGCGCGAGGGGAGGCTGACGGTCTCGGTCAGCAGGTCGCCGACCCACTCCGACTGGAACTCGGCCAGCGGCATCAGCGACATCATCGAGTGCAGCAGGCCGATGAAGTACAGGCCCTCGGTCTCCGGCGGCACCACCTGGTGGTAGAGCGCGGGCGCGTCCTCGCCGTCGCCGACGAGCGTGTCGTCGAGGAAGGGGTAGTCGATCTTGTAGCCGGTGCAGTGGATGATCACATCGGCCTCGGTCTCGGTGCCGTCCGAGAAGCGGACGGTACGGCCGTCGACCGTGTCGATCACCGGCTTGGCGGTGATCCTGCCGTGCGCGATGGCGGGCAGCAGCTCGCTGCTGGCGACCAGCGGCCCCTGCCCGACCTTGTACGGCGGGTCGGGCAGCCCGTACGCCGACATGTGGCCGTGCACCAGCTTGATCATCAACGTCACCAGCGGGCGCCGCTGTTCGACCGAGAGCTTCTTCATCATCGGCGACAGCTTGTCGATCGGGCCGCCTTCGAGGATCTTCGGGACGACGTAGTGGCCGGTGCGCACCGACAGGTACGTGGCCTCCGCGACCCGGGACACCTCGGTGGCGATGTCGGCGGACGTGGCGCCGAGACCGATGATCACGACCTTCTTGCCCGCGAGGTCCGCCGGACCCTCGTAGTCGTAGGAGTGCATCTCGGTGCCGGTGAACTTGCCCTCGTACGAGCCGAAGAGCGGCAGCCCGTGCCGCCCGCCGGAGGCGACCATCACCGCGCGGTACAGATGCGTCGTGCCGTCGCCGAAGGTCACCGCCCAGCCGCCGCCCGCCGCCTGCTCGACCCGGCTGACCTCGGTGTCCAGTTGGATGTGCTCGCGCAGCCCGTAGTGGTCGACGTAGGAGTCGAAGTACCGCGCCACCTGGGTGTGGTGGGGGTAGTCCGGGTAGTCGTCCGGCATCGGGAAGCTCGGGAACTGCATGACGGTCTTGGAGGTGTTGGCGAACAGCGCCGGGTACGCGCAGCTCTTGCCGCCCTGCGCGGGATACCGCCACAGGCCGCCGAGTTCCGAGCGCCGCTCGTAGGCGTCGAAGGCGATGTCGCGGATCTTCAGCGAGCGGCACATCGCGATGCCCGCGGAGCCCGCGCCGATGACGCAGACCTTGTCCCTGCGGTCCTCGGGCGCGGACGCGGCATCGGCCACCGGCTCGTGCGTGGTGGTCATCAGGACTCCCCCGCGCGCTCGGTGCTCGCCAGCGCCAGCAGGCCGAGCAGGGTCGCGGTGGCCGCGGCGCTGGTGTCGACCACGGTGGACTTCTTCAGCCGGCCCTTGCGGTGGCCGAGGATTCCGGCCGCGACGTCGAGGCCGTCGCAGAGGATGCCGGCCTTGAGCAGCAGCCTGCGGGTCTCGCCCCTGCTGGCCAGGACGCCCACGATCAGGGCGATGTTGCGGGCGGCGAACAGCCGGACCAGGTACTCGCCGTCGGCGTCCTCGTTGATGTGCAGCTTCTTCGCCCCGATGGCGGGCGCCAGGAACGCCGCCGCGCCGACCGTACGCAGGGTGCTGAGCAGAACAGCCGGCGTATCGCTCTTGTTCATAGTGATGCGAGTTCCTCTCGCGCCTCGGCCATCGACATCACGTCGTGGCACTGGGAGCCGGTGTCGGTGGGAATTCCTTGGCGAAGCCGGTGAGCCGGACGACGACTCCGGCCTGCCGCAACATCTCGATGTCCGTCTCGGGTTCCGCGGACTGCTCGGGGAACGAGATCCCGGCCGGCAGGTCCCGGCTCAGCACGCGCTCGGCCGCGCGGACCGCGCCCATCGCGCTGAGGTGGCCCTGGCCGCGGGTGTCGAGCAGATCGATGGAGACCGAGCGGTTCGCGCTGTGCGCGGTGACGGTGAGCCCGCAGAAGTCGCCGGTGCCCGCGCTCTGGAAGAGCGCCGCGCGCACCCCGTGCAGCGGCGGCTTGGTCAGCGCCCGCAGCGCGCCCGACCGCTTCAGCCCGATCATCGCGTACAGCGACGGCACGCTCTGGAGCGCGATGCGGGTCTCGACCGTCGGCACGCCGAGGGTGAGCGGCACGGTGGTCTGCTCCAGCGTGCTCACATACGCGGCGGGCCGCTCGTTGCCGTCGGCGCAGCGCACCAGGCGGCGGCCGGTCAGCGGGTGCGTGGGCTGCCGCCTGCCGTCGCGCATCGCGTAGTACGGCCAGGCCAGCCGTTCGGCGAAGCCCCAGGAGTCGGGGCCGACCTTGTCGTCGGACGAGGACAGCACCGCGATCTCCACCCGCTCGGCCTGGCCGAGTTCGCGGACGGCAGCGGCGGCCATCAGCGCGTTGAGCCCGGCGTACCAGGCGCCCGACAACAGCACGGGGGACGTGGGCCGTTCACGCGAGACCGCGACGGTGACGTCGAGAATCCCGGCGTGGCCCGCGCGGTTGATGTCCGCGATCGGGATGCCCCGGCGCATGGCGTCCACGATGAGGTGGTCGCCGGGGTCGCTGACCACGGCGAGGACGGCCGCGGGCCGCTCGGGCAGCGCCCCCAGCGGGCGTTCGGCGCGTACGTCGATGACGGCGGTGCTCGCGCCGATCCGCGCGGCCAGCGCCGTCGCCCGTTCGGGGTTGCGGCCCGCCAGCACGATCGGCAGGTCGGGGTGGCGCTGCCGGATCAGCCGCGCCGCGTGCTCGCCCACCACTCCGTAACCGCCCACGATGAGCAGCGGCGGCCGGGCGGCGGCGCGTCTGGGCCTACTGGCCATGGCTCACCGCGCCGCTGATCGTGGTGTCCGGCTTGCGCTCCTCGCCGCGCTCCTCCGCCGCCCGCGCGAACAGCTCGCGGGCCACCCGGCGGCCGGAGTCGACGGCGCCGCCCATCGAACCCATCTGGTGGACACCGCTCTCGGTGCCCGCCCAGTGGATCCGGCCGATCGGCTCGCGCAGCGCCTTGCCGTACGCCGTGTACAGTCCGGGCGGGCCGAAGCCGTGGTAGCAGCCGCGGGTGAACTCCTCGTCCAGCCAGTTCTGTTCGACGAATTCACGCGGCTTGCCCGCCTTCGCGCCGAGCCCGGCGACCAGTCCGTCGAGTACGGCGGTACGCCGCTCGGACGGCGACAGGCGGGTCAGCGCGCGGGCGGCGGAGCCGGTGACGAAGGCCGACATCACGCCGGGGCTGCCGTCGGCGGGCGAGGTGTCGAAGGCGACCCGGAACGGGCCGTCGCTGCTGGTGATCTGGCCGCTGAGCCCGGCGGCGCGCCAGAACGGCTCGTCGTAGACCGCCAGGCACTTCATGGCGGCGCCCGCGGGCATCCGCTGCGCGAACTGGTCGCGGTAGCCGGGCAGCGAGGGCGCGTAGGTGATGCGTCCGGCGAGCGTGACCGGGATGGCGACGACGACCCACCGGCCGCGGTACTCGAAGCCGGGGCCCGAGACCACGACGGAGTCGGAGCGCTGCTCGATGGTGCGGACGGCGGCGCCGACGCGTACCTCGTCGGGCATCCGCGCGGCCATCTTCTTCGGGATGCTGTGCGCGCCGCCGTCGAAGCGGTAGCGCTGGATGCCGCCGCTGACCTCCAGCAGGTAGCGGAAGCCGCCGGAGGCGTTGGCGTAGTAGAGCACGTGCATCAGCGAAAGGTCGGCCGGGCGGGCGCAGAAGGCGGCCTCGATCATCATGGTGATGAAGGCCCGCGCGGTGGAGGTGGTGACGTTGCGCTGCATCCACGACCAGAGGGTCTGGCTGTCCAGCTTCTCGGCGTTCGGCGCGTTCCACGGGCCGTCGGGCGGGACCGTGCGCGCCATGCGCTCGATCTTCAGGATCGCCTGGCCGAGGTCGGCGATGGCGGCCGGGCCCATCCGCCAGGGGAACAGGCCGGAGTACGCGTGGCGGCGGCCGTTGACGAAGGTGAGGCGTTCGCCCTCGTCGTAGCTGCGAAAGCCGGTCACGCCAACGGACTCGGCGGTCTCGGCGATCATCGTGCTCTTGTCGCCGAAGTACTCGCCGCCCAGGTCGACCGCCTTGCCGCCGCCCACGTCGAGGCCCTTGAGCCGTCCGCCGACGCGCTCGCGCGCTTCGAGCGTCTTGACGGTCCACCCGGCCTCTTTCAGCTCGCGGGTCGCCGTCAGTCCCGCCAGGCCCGCGCCGACGACGATGACATCGGCTTCCGCGCTGGGCTCGTCTGTCACATGCAGCACGTTCAGACCTCCGCGTTCTTCTGATCGGCGTCTTTCACTACGGAGCCGGCGGAGCCGTTGGAGCCGTTGGTCCCGTTCGCGCCGGCGGAGCCGTTGGAGCCGTTCTGCGGGGCCGGGGCAGGGAGCGGGTCGGCGGCGGCGGACGGGACGGGCCGTACGCGTACCGGCGGGGCCGCGGTGACGTCGGAGGACACCAACTGCGGGTGGCGGTTGATCCACCGGCGGCGCGGCTCGCGGGCCAGCAGCTTGACGGTCTCCCGCACCAGCGGCAGCCGCTTGTGCTTGCCGGACAGCATCATCCGTCCGGTGATCACGGCCATGTCGGTCAGCGGAAAGACCTCGTAGTACTTCGAGCGGTGGTGGTAGAGGTCGAGGAAGCGGCCGATCTCGCCGCGCTCGGCCATGCCCTTGAGCGCCTCGGGGACGGCGGCGGGCAGCGCGCCCGCCTCGCCGAGGATGTTCGCGAGCCAGTAGTGGCCCTCGAAGCGGCGGTCGCGCCACTGCGTCCACTGCCGCAGCGTCTCGTCCTGGCCGAGCGCCGACACACCGGGGCCCGAGCGGCCGAGGGCGGCGACGATGGCGGGCGCGAGGCGCTCCACCTGGCGGAAGGCGTCGCCGATGCCGCGGCCGGCGGAGGGGTCCTTGAAGTGGCCCGCGTCGCCGACCAGCACCCAGCCGGGTCCGGAGGACTGCCGGAAGTAGCCCTCGAATTTGACGATCCCGGAGATCTTGGTGGCGATCTTCGCGTCGGCCAGCGCCTCCGCGGTCGGTTCGCAGGACCGCATGTGGGCCAGCAGGCCCGCCTCGGTGTTGCGGCGGAAGTACTCGCGTTCGTGTCCCTCGGGAGAGACGCCGACCAGGTACAGGCCGTTGTCCGCGGGGCCCGCCCACACCATCCGGTCGCCCCAGCGGTGGAAGACGAAGGTGTCGTCGGAGGACGGGTGGGCGCCCTCGAAGAAGGTGAAGTAGTAGGAGCGTTCGTTGGGTACAACGTTGTATTTGCGCGAGCCGACCATGTACGCGACCGTCGAGTTGCGGCCGTCCGCGCCCACGACGAGCGGCGCGCGCAGCACCGTCTCCTTGCCGTCGTGCTGGGCGCGCACACCGGCCACCCGGCCGCGCTCCCAGATCATTTCGACGACCTTGGTGCCCATCCTGACGTCGGCACCGGCCTCGACCGCGGCCTCGTGGAGGATCGAGTCGAGCAGGTGCCGACGCAGGAAGGTCGCGCCGCCCACGTCATCGAAACGCAGCGGGAACTGCGAGACGACGTGGAAGTCGTTGAGCTTGGTGTCGGCGCGGCGCATGAAACGCACACCGGTCTTCTCGACGGAGTCGAGCACACCGAGGCGTTTGAGGAACAGGAGTCCGTCGGCCTCCATGAGGTGCGAGGAGAGCACCTCACGGGGGAACGTCGCCTGCTCGACCACGACGACCTTCAGGCCCGCGCGCGAGAGCAGCGTGGCGAGCGGCGACCCGGCACAGCGGGCGCCCACGATGATGACGTCGAAGTGCTCGGCGTCCGTACGGTTTCGCCGGATTTCGCTCCCGGCCAGGCCCTTGGTCGTCATGGTCTTAGCTCCGCGCCCTTTCGCCGGCCGGGACGATCTGCGAGTCCAGCGGACGCGGATCACCGTCACCCCACGAAATGCCCTGGAGGTGCGTGGTGCGCAGTCCCGCGTAGTTCAGCTCTCCGTACGGTCCGCCGGTGAGGCCGTTGCCACCGTGGGTGGAGAGGATGGAGTTGAACCCGATGTGCGAGTCGTTGACCTTCAGCAGGCCGCCGTTGGTCACGCCGTCGGCGAACCGGTGAGCGGTCTGCTCGTCGCCGGTCCACACCGAGTTGCGCAGCCCGTACTTGTTGGCGTTGAGGAAGTCGATGATGTCTTCCAGCAGCGCGTCGTCGTCCGTGGTCGCCTCGGGCACCACGACCGGCAGCAGCGGGAAGAAGGTCTCCTCGCGTACGCAGGACAGGTCCCGCGACTCGGTGAGTCCGTCGACCCTGACCACCGTCGGCAGGCAGAACATCCCGGTGCTCGATGTCTCGCCGTCGACGTCCACGCGCGTGCCGCCGCAGAGCACGGACGCGCCCTTGGTCTCGGCCTCGGACAGGAAGTCGAAGAAGCCGTCGACCTTCAGTACCGGGCTGAGCAGGATCTCCGGGTTCTCCGGGTAGCCGGGCACGATGGCCTTGGCGCGCTCCACGAACACCTCGAGGAAGCGGTCGGCGACCTCGGGGTGCACGATCGCGTACTTCGGCACCATGCAGATCTGGCTGGAGCCGTAGAACGACTCCTCCAGGGCCCGCGCGGCGGCTTCGAGATCCGCGTCCTTCCAGACCACGAAGCCGTCGTTGCCCGCGAGTTCCAGGATCGCCTTCTTGCCGTTGCGCAGACAGTCCTCGCCGAGCTTGAGGCCCGCGGCGCTGTCGCCGAAGAACAGGATGTCGTCCACCAGCGGGCTGGCGAGCCAGGTCCGCAGCACGGCCTCGGTGTGACCGCAGATCACATTGAGCGTCCCCGGAGGGGCGCCGTGCTTCTCCAGGATCGGCGCGAGGATGTCGCGGTAGACGAACATCACGCTCAGCGGCGTGGTGCGCGGCGCCTTCACCACCAGCGTGTTGCCCGCCAGGAGGGCGAGCACGCCCAGCGTGGAGTTCGAACCCGCCGCGTTCTGCGGGGGGTTGACGCACACCACGCCGTCGGGCTTGCGCACCAGTTCCAGCGTGCGGCCCTGCGGCGCGAACTCCTGGTGGAGCTGGCTCTCGTACCAGCGGACCGTCGGCTCGTCGCAGCAGCGCAGCATGCCGCTGACTTCCCACTGGGCGAGCCGGCGCGGGTGCCCCTCGGCGATCAGGATGTCGATGAGTTCCTCTGACCGTTCGGCCAGCGTCTCGTTGAACTCCAGGACGATCTGGCTGCGGGTCTCCTGCGGGAGGAGCCGGAAGGTCCGGCTCGCCCTGCGGGCCGCTTCCAGCGCCCGGTCGTTGTCCTCGGGGGCGCCCACCGCGCACCGGGCCACCACGGCCTCGGTCGACTCCACGGGCCGCCCGAGTTCCAGCGCCCGCTTGAGGTTGAACGTCGGGCGGTTCTCCTTCAGGTACGCCGAGGCGCGCAGGACGTACGTCCATCGAGCACCCTCGACGTCCTTGCCGTCGATGTACTGAGGGTAGGACCTCATGCCTGGAGGCCCTCCATGCTGGGGGCGACGAAGTCTTCCTTCTCGACGTCGCGCAGCAGGCCCTCGTTGTACCGGCCGTACGCGCCCAGGTCCAGCAGGCCGTGGCCGCTGTAGTTGAACACGATGGTGGCTTCGCGCCCGGTCCGCTTGCACTCCAGGGCCTTGTCGATGACGGCCCGGATGGCGTGCGAGGTCTCGGGGGCCGGGAGGTAGCCCTGGAGCTTCGCGAACGTGGTGCCCGCGTCGAAGACGGACACCTGCCCGTACGCCTCGGCGTCGAGCAGCCCCTCGTGCCGCATGAGACCCACGATCGGGGCGCAACCGTGGTAGCGCAGGCCGCCCGCGTGGATGGGCGGCGGCACGAACTCGTGGCCGAGGGTGTAGGTGTGCACACCGGGGCCGCGGCCGTTGGAGTCGGCGAAGTCCAGCCGGTACTCGCCGTAGGTCAGCGGCGCGCACGCCTCCGGCTCGGCGGCCAGGATGGTGATGTCGGCGCCGTTGAGCTTGTCCTCGACGAAAGGCGAGGCGAAGCCGCTGAGGTTGGACCCGCAACCGACCGAGGCGATCAGGTAGTCGGGGGTCCGGCCGATCATCCTGAGCTGTTCCTTCAGCTCCAGGCCGATCACCGAGTGGTGCAGCAGGCAGTGGTTGGAGAAGGCGCCGACCGCGAAGCGGGTGCCCTCGTCGGCGTCGACGCACTCCAGCGCCTCGCTGACCGCGGTGGCCTCGCTGCCGGGGTGGTCGGGGTACTCCGCGAGGAGCTTGCGGCCGTAGTCCGTGGTGTCGCCGGGGCTGGGCCGCACCTCGGCGCCGTAGGTCTCCATCAGATTCCGGCGGTACGGCTTGGTGTGGTAGCTCGCCCGCACCATGAAGACCGTGAGGTCGAGGCCGAAGATCTGGCAGGCGATGGCCAGGGCGCTGCCCCACTGGCCGGCGCCGGTGTCGGTGACCAGCCGGGTGTGGCCGTCGCGCTTGGCGTAGTACGCCTGGGCGAGGGCGGAGTTGAGCTTGTGGCTGCCGCTGGGCGAGGTGGCCTCGTACTTGAACCAGATCTGGGCCGGAGTGCCCAGCTCCCGCTCCAGCGCGACGGCGCGGATCAGCGGGGTCGGCCGCCAGAGCTTGTACGCCTCGCGTACCGGCTCGGGGATCGTGATCCAGCGCTCCAGCGAGGTCTCCTGCGCGGCCATCGACTTGACGAACAGCCGCTCCAGCCACTCCCGCGTGACCTTCTTGCCGGTGGAGTTGTCGATGTACTCCTCGGGCAAGCGGGGCAGATCCGGGATGACGTTGTACCAACGGGTGGGAATCTTATCGACCGGAAGATCGACACGGTCGATTAAGCCGAGCGGCTTCATACCTTGCGTCCCCTTAAGAGCGTGGTTGCTGACGAAATGCAGTGACACTCGTACGGACCTGCGCATGCCTGACCGGGCCGGCACCCTCGTGGGGAATTGATTTCCGGCATGACAAAGTCAGGCATTGGGCTTTTGGGTGCGAAAAATCTCGGCGGGAGGAACGGTGAAGCGCGGTGGAGTCGTGCCTCGGCACAACGATTACTCAGTGCCTCGGCGGCGCGTCAGGCTCCAGCCGAAGTCACGAGTTGTGCGAGATCACGGATTGCTGTTCCCGTGGATTCGTGCCCGAAGGCACGGAGGGACGGGATGTCCGGACGTCACCGGCCGTACGGCCTGGTGGTGCGGGGTCGATCAACCGTGCATGAGAGGCCGACCAGGTGTCGGACCTCGAATATTCTCGTGCCAGCACTCGCATACCCCCGTATCAGTACTGGAATTGTTTGACAGCCTAGCGTCCGGCAGTTCCGATGGCAATACCATACTGGAACGCGTCCCGATGACCGGAACTCATCCCGGTGACCAGCGCATTTTCCCTGCGGGAGTCACAATGGGCTGGTCACCGGGACGCCGTCGCATTACTGACCAGATCGGTCAAAGTGAATTCCTGTGAAGCCCGGCGACAACGACAGTGGCGGCGGGCCGCTTCCGCGGGTCCGCCGCCACTGTCACGCTCGCCGTGCGGACGCCTGTCGTACGGCGCCGCGGGCGGTCCTCCTGAGCCGGGTCAGTGCCGCCCGGCGGGTTCCGTCAGCGCTGTCCGGCCGGCGCCGTCTCGCGGACGGACTCCTCGCCCTCTTCGGGCAGCTCGGGCAGGATGCCGGTCAACGCGCTCTCGTGCAGGTCCTTGTGGCGCAGCGTCAGCGCGGCGATCACCGCGGCGACGAAGGCGAACACGGCGCACAGGGTCATGGCGTCGTGGAAGCCGGTGGTGAACGCGTCGCGCCCGGCGGCCAGCACCTTGTCGGCCAGGCCGGGGCCCGCCGAGTGCGCGGCCTCGTCGATGCTGCCCGCGCTGATCCCGTTGGCGATCTTGTCGCTCTGGGCGCTGGTGAGCGTGGCCGCGGCGTCGGACGCCTTGAAGGCGCTGGTGACGTGGTTCTCGAAGAACGCGCCCGCGACCGCGATGCCCAGAGCCGTTCCCACCTGCTGGAACGTCTCGCTGATACCGGAGGCGACACCGGCCTTGGCCGGTTCCGCGACACCGATGGCGAGCGCCGCGCGGGTCGGGTTGAACAGGCCGAAGGCCAGGCCGATGACCACCAGGGCGGGGATGAGCGAGGTCCAACTGTCGCCCGCGCCGCTGAGGTGGATGAGCAACAGGCCGATGCCCAGGGCGAATTGGGAGGTGGCCATGATGACCCGGAAGGGCACCTTGCCGGTGAGCCCGCCGGCCAGCGCGCCGAAGAAGAACATCGCCAGCGTCAGCGGCAGGAAGCGCAGGCCGGCGGACCAGGCGGAAGCGCCCTCGACGCTCTGCAAATACGTCGTGACCAGGAAGATCGGCGGCAGACCCGCAGCGTTGGCCAGGAAGGTCGTCGCGGACAGGCCGAGGAAGGTGCGGTTGCGGAAGAGCTGGGTGTCGAACATCGCCTGCTCGCCGCGGGAGCGCGCGACCGCGAGGAAGACCGCCAGGCACACCGCGGCCACCGCGTACAGCGCGATGTTGCTGCCGGAGAACCAGCCGTCGGTGTTGCCGCGGATGATGGCCAGCACCAGGGCGGCCAGCGAGAGCGTGAAGGAGACCATGCCGACGAAGTCGGGGGCGGCGGCGCTGGGCAGCCGCGATTCACGGACCTGGCGCATCGCGATCAGGACGGTGATCAGGCCGACCGGCACATTCAGATAGAAGATCCAGCGCCAGCCGGGGCCATTGGTCAGCGCGCCGCCGATCAGCGGTCCCGTGGCGACGGCGAGACCCACCGCGGCGCCGAACGCGCTGAACGCGGTGGCGCGTTCCTTGCCGCGGAACTCATGACCGAGCAGAGCGGGGCCCACGGCGAACATGATGGCCGCGCCGACACCCTGGACTCCGCGGCTGACATTCAATACCCCGATATCCCCGGCCAGTCCGCAGGCGAGAGAAGCCGCGGTGAAGATGATCAGGCCGATCAGGAAGAGCCGCTTGCGGCCGGTCCTGTCCGCCACCGATCCGGCGGTCACGAGGAAAGCCGCGAGCGTCAGCGCATACGCGTCGAACACCCACTGCATACCGCTGAAGCTGGCGTGCAGTGAATCATGAATGCCGGGCAGGGCGACCGAGACCACACTCAGGTCCAGCATCAGCATGAATGTGCCGACGGATACCACTGCCAGGGTCCACCACCTTAAAGCAGCGGGGGGGTGGGGCGTTTCGGTCATGCCGACTCCAGAGTGTGGAAAGTCGCCGTATCCGGCGAATCTGGCTGCTGACTATGGATGGTGACCATGCCGTGGTGGAAGCACCGCTGCCGAGGCGCCCCGCGTCGGCGGACAGGCCGATCCAGGGTGCTGGCCGATGATCGCGGTCGGTGCCGGTGCCGTCAATTGCCCCATGGGGCATGGTTGAGCATGTGTACAACGTATACCCTACACATGCTCGCGCGCACCCGCACGAAGATGTCCGTCGGGTGTCGGCATATGCGCGCGGGTTCGCAAAGACAGCGTCTTTTTTATCCGCAACTCCTTTTAGCGCGACTGTATATGCTGTATAGGCGGTAGTCGCCGGCGGACGGCGCGGTGATCCGCGTCCAGCGGCCCGCGCGGCTCACGCATCCGCCGGTCACCCGGAACCAGGGCGACCAGGCGACGCGGACGACGGTGCTCCCGGCCTTCGGCAGCCGGACCGTCACGTCGGCCTCACCCGCCCGCAGCACGCGCGCGGGCGCCGAGGCCAGCGGCACCGGGCGCTCCACCGCGAAGACCGTCCAGTACGGGTCCCGCCAGACCGGCCGCAGCCAGTCGGGGCGGGCGGCGGGCGCGAGCAGCGCGGCCTCCGCCGCGCCGGGACCGCCCATGTCGCCGTGGGGCAGCACGACATACGCCACCGCCCAGTCGTCGAGCCAGCGGCGGTAGGCGGCGGCCGGAAGCGTCCCGTCCGGCAGCGTCCCGCCGTAGAACAACGGGTCCCTCTTCACGTCGAGTTGGCGGTTCCAGCCGCGGGCGATCTGGGCGACGTCGGCGAAGAGCGTCGACTCGCGGTGATCGCGGGCCGGAACGACCTCGATACGGTGCCGCTCGGCGCGCAGTCCGCGCAGCGCGCGGGTCACCCCCTCGGTGTGCGAGGCCCAGTCGGGGACGGCGGTGGACATGCGCAGTTCCCTGCCGGTCTTGGCGGCCAGCGCGTAGCCGTTGTGACCGAGCGCGCCGGTCAGCACGACGACGAGGACCGCGCCGAGCACGGGGGCGCGGCCGGCCGTACGGGTCGGGCCCCGGTCCAGGCGCACGTACGAGCCGCCGCGCGGGCGTCGGGCCACGCGTTCCATCAGCGCGGCGGCCAGCAGCGGCAGTCCGGCGATCCCGGCCAGCCGCTCGACGTTGGTGCCGACGGGCGAGGCCACGCAGGCGGTGAGCGCCGTGCCGAGCGCGTACGCGACCGCGCCCGCCCGGACCGTGCGCCAAGACCGCGGCGCGGCCAGGGCCAGCGCCAGGGAGGTCACCAGCGGGCAGACCGCCGCGTCGGCGCTCATCAACTGCTCGCCCTGGAAGGGGAAGAGCACGTACACCGCGCCCAGCACCAGCACCGGCGGCGCCGCCAGGGCGAGCGCGGCGGCGCGGCGGCCCGCCGCCAGCAGACCCGCGCCCGCGACCCACAAGAAGAGGGCGGCGACCGGGCTGGACATCGCCGTCAGCGCGGCGAGGACCGCGGCGCCCGCCCAGCGGTCCGGCGCCCGTCGCACCCGGCACAGCGCCAGCAGCCCGAAGGCCGCGCCGACCGCGAAGGTCGTACGCCCCGAGGCCACGTCGCACCACTGGCACACGGCGCCCAGCAGCGCCGGGACCATCGGGCGCCGCACGCCGGAGCGGACGAAGAGCACGGCCATCGCCCACGTCGCCGCCAGACCGGCCGCGACCGAGACGGCCCGGACCCCGGCGTACGCCATCAGCGGCGGGGTGAGCACGCTGTAGTCCATCGTGTGCATGCCGCCGTACCAGGCGAGGTTGTACGGCGTGCCCGGATGCCGCCCCGCGAAACCGGCCCACGCGACCTGGGCCGCGAGGTCGCCGCCGCCCGTGGCCAGCAGCCACGCCCAGAGCGCGTACAGCGGCGCCGCGCAGGCGACCGCCACCGCCGGGACCGGCCAGCGCCTGCGTCGTGGGGCCGGCCGTACCTGTCCGGTCCGCTGCGTGGGCCGCGGCAGCACCGCGGGCTGAACGACCGACACGTCACTCATAGCGGACGCCTTCCCCGGAAGCGGCGGGGACAGCGGGTCGGCCGGGAAAGACCATACTCGGTATGCATACTGAGTATGTATACCGAGTATGGCCGGGTGGGCGCCACCGCCTCCCCGGCGGGGCATGGCAGCATCGGGGACGGCCGGACCGGACCAGGAAGCGAGAGGCGCACACCATGCCGTTGCAGATCACCGCCACCGACGCGGAGCACCCGTCGGCGCTGCTCGACCTGGAGTGGAACCTGCCGCTGGAGGAGTGGCCGGACACCTCACTGGTCGCGCTGCCGCGCGGCATCTCCCGGCACGTCGTGCGCTTCGCGCGGGCCGGGGACGAGGTCGTGGCGATCAAGGAGGTCAGCGAGTGGGCGGCCGTGCGCGAGTACGGGCTGCTGCGCGACCTCGACCGGCTCGCGATACCGGCCGTGGACCCGATCGCGGTGGTGACCGGCCGGGCCGCCGCCGACGGCACCCCGCTGGAGCCCGCGCTCATCACCCGGCATCTGAACGGCTCGCTGCCTTACCGCTCGATGTTCGAGACGACGATGCGCCCCGACACCGTCAACCGCCTGCTGGACGCGCTCGCCGTCCTCCTCGTACGGCTCCACCTGGTCGGTTTCGCCTGGGGCGACTGCTCGCTGTCCAACACGCTCTTCCGCCGTGACGCGGGCGCGTACGCCGCCTACCTGGTGGACGCCGAGACGGGGCAGATCCAGCCCGAACTCACGCGCGGGCAGCGGGAGTACGACATCGAGCTGGCCCGGGTGAACATCGCGGGCGAGCTGATGGACCTCGAAGCGGGCGGTTCCCTGCACCCCTCGGTCGACCCGGTCCCGTTCGGCGAGGCGATCGTCCGCCGCTACGCCGACCTGTGGCACGAGCTGACCCGCGAGTCCGTCTACCCGGCCAGCAAGCGGCACTACATCGACCGCAGAATCCGCCGCCTGAACGACCTCGGCTTCGACGTCGCCGAGATGCAGATCGAGCGTTCACCCGGGGGCGACACCGTGACCTTCCTGCCCAAGGTCGTCGACGCGGGCCACCACCAGCGCCAACTCCTGCGCCTGACCGGCCTCGACACCGAGGAGAACCAGGCCCGCAGCCTCCTCAACGACCTGGAGTCCTGGATGGCCACCCAGGACGACCACGCCCCCGCCGACGGCCTGCCCGCCGCCCGCCCCGAAGTCCTCGCCCACCGCTGGCTGCGCGACGTCTTCCGCCCCGCCGTCCGCTCCGTCCCCCAGGACCTGCGCGCCCGCGTCGACCCGGCGCAGGTCTACCACGAACTCCTCGAACACCGCTGGTACCTCTCCGAGCGCGCCCAGCGCGACGTGGGCCTCGACGCCACGGTCGAGAGCTACACCACCGAAGTCCTCCCCCACCTCCCCGACCCGGCGGCGGTCCTGACGCCCGTCGAGGCGGCGGAAGCCGAGGAACCGGCCGAGCCGGTGTCGCCCGCAGCGGGCGACTGACCGTCAGGCGCGGTCGAAGGAGTCGGTGGGGTCGCGGAGGGCGACCGTGGCGTGGCTTTCCTGGAAGCTCTGTTCGGAGACGACGGTGAGGCGGGCGGTGGCCTGGAAGTCGCGGACGGTCAGGGCGCCGCAGGAGACCATGGTGGCCTTCATTTTGGCGACGGTGACGGCGAGACCTTCGCTGAGGTCGCCCGCGTAGGGGACGTAACCGTCCACGCCCTCTTCGAAGACCAGGCCCTGGCCGCCCTGTTCGTAGCGCTGCCAGTTGCGGGCGCGGCTTGAGCCCTCGCCCCAGTACTCCTTGACGAAGCCGTCGGGGGTGGGGAGCTTGGCGCCGGGTGCCTGGTCGAAGCGGGCGAAGTAGCGGCCCATCATGACGAAGTCGGCGCCCATCGCGAGGGCCAGGGACATGTGGTAATCGTGCACCAGGCCGCCGTCGGAGCAGATCGGCACGTACTGGCCGGTCCGCTCGGCGAAGGCGTCGCGGGCCGCGGCGACGTCGAGGACGGCGCTGGCCTGGCCGCGGCCGATGCCCTTCTGGTCGCGGGTGATGCAGATGGAACCGCCGCCGACACCGACCTTGACGAAGTCGGCGCCCGCCTCGGCGAGGAAGCGGAAGCCCTCGCCGTCCACGACGTTGCCGCCGCCGACCGGGATCCGCGGGAAGTGCTCCTTCGACCACGCGATCGCCTGGGCCTGCCAGTCGCTGAAGCCGTCGGAGGAGTCGAAGCAGAGCACGTCGGCCCCGGCCTCGGCCAGTCGCGGGACGCGCTCGCGGTAGTCGTGCGTGTTGACGCCCGCGCCGACCCGCAACCTCTTGTCCTGGTCGACCAGTTGGTGGGGGAAGCGCTTGTTGTCCGAGTAGTCGGAGCGGAAGACCAGGTAGCGCAGGAAGCCCTCGGCGTCGACCACCGGCAGGCAGTCCAGACGCTCGTCCCACAGCCGGGAGTTGGCCTGCGACAAGGTGATGTCGTCGGTCGCGCACGCGAGGACGTCGACCGGGACCATCCGGCTGGAGACCGGCTCGTCGGACCGGTGGCGCTGCGGGTGGAAGTCGCGGGAGGTCACCAGGCCCAGCAGCCGCCCGGTGCCGGTGCCGTCGTGGGTGACGGCGGCCGTGCTGTGACCGGTGGTCCGCATCAGCTCCCGCAGCCGGCCCAGCGGGTCCTGCGGCCGTACGTTGGTGTCGCTGACCACGAATCCGGCCTTGAAGTTCTTCACCGCGCGGACGTCCGCGACCTGGTCGGCCACCGGCCGGTTGTGGTGCAGGAAGCTCAGCCCGCCGTCGCGCGCGAGCGCGATGGCCAGCTCAGGAGAGCTCACCGACTGCATGATCGCGGACGTGAACGGGGTCCGCAGCTCGATCGGCGACGGCTCGTCCCGCGCGTGCCGGACCAGGGGCGTCCGCAGGTCCACCGCCTCCGGCGAACAGTCCGTCCGCGTCCGGTTGGGCAGCAGCAGGAACTCGTTGAAGGTGCGCGAGACCCCTTCGATGATCTGAGCCATGCACCCGGACTCTACAGGCGCCGCCCGTCCGCCGCGCGGCGCCCTGCCGCAGGTCAGTCGCCTTCCGCGGGTCCCCGGCGGGCGGATGTCAGAGCGCCGCCGCTTCCGCCCGCTCCCGGCGGGCGGATGTCAGAGCGCCGCCGCTTCCGCCCGCTCCCGGCGGCGGATGTCAGAGCGCCGCCAGCTCCGGCAGCAGGTCCACCGCAAGCGACACGTCGGGGGTCAGCGCCCGGTCCTCGGTGGCCGTCGGCAGCGCGGAGTCCAGGACGGCGAAGACCGGCGCGTGCGTACCGGCGCCCGCCGACAGCGCGGGAAGCGCCGGGTGCAGCCGCAACGCCCGTACGGCGGCGACGAGTTCGCAGGCGAGCACGAGCCGGTAGGCGTCCACGGCGCGCAGCGCCTGCCGGGTCGCCTGGGAGGCGAAGCTCGCGGCCTCCTCGACCCCGCGCGAGAGCACCGCGTGCCCGGCCGAGGCCGGTGCGGCGCTGGCGCGTATCTCCGCGAGGGCGGAATTGGCGCTGTACTCCAGGATCATCATGCCCGAGCTGGCCGCCGAGCCCCCGGCGAGGTAGGAGCGCAGGCCGGTGATCTCGGGGTCTCCGAAGGCGGTCAGCCGCGCGGCGGACAGCTGTGCGGTCTGGAGTACGGCGAGGCAGAGGTGGTCGAGCGCGAGCCCGACGGGCGTGGCCATGAAACCGCCGTGGTGGTACGCGACCGGCCCGCCGTCCGGTCCCTCCTCGCCGATCAGCGGGTTCTCCGAGGGGCAGTTGACCTCGACGTCCAGAATCCGGCGCAGTGCCCAGGCCGCCTCCAGCGCGGGGCCGTGCACCTGCGGGAAGGCCCGGAAGCCGTACGGGTCCTGGATGCGGCGGCCGGTGGCGCGCGGCCGGTCGGGGACGCCGAGCAGTCTGCGGACCTCGGCCCCGGCGCGCAGCGCGCCCGGATAGGGGCGGATGGCGAGGGCGGGCGCCGCGTACGCCTCGAGCGAGCCGGAGACGGCGGCGAGCGAGAGGGCCGTCACGGCGTGCGAGGCGCGCAGCAGGATGTCCAGGTCGTGGCAGACCAGCGCGGCCTGCCCGAGGGTGAAGGCGCTGCTGCTCATCAGCGCGAGCGCGTCGCCCTGCTGGAGGGTGACGCGGCCGGGGAAGGGCGCGGGCACCGCGGCCGGGTCGAGCGCGACGGCCGGGTCCAACCCACCGGCGGACGGCGGCACTTCACCGTCGGGCGACGGACCGGACGACGGCGAAGGCGACGGCGAAGGTGCCCGCGAGGACGATGGCGTGGACTGCGGCGAGAACGACGGCGACGGCGAGGACTGCGGCGACGGCGACGGCCACAGCCCCTCGCGGAAGGCGTCCGCGGGATCCGGCAGCCGCCCCAAGTCCTCGTGCAGCCACGGCCGTTCGCCGATCAGCGCGAGACCGGTCTCGGCGAGCGCCGTCAGATCCCCGGTGCCGACGGCCCCGTACTCGCTGACCGCCGGGTGCACACCGAGCCGCAGCGCCTCCACCAGGGCCTGCACGACGGCCGGTTGGAGCGCGGAGCCGCCCGCCAGCGCCTGGTTGGCGCGGACGGCGAGCGCGGCACGCACCTGGCGGGCCGGGAGCAGCGCCCCGACCCCGCCCGCGTGGCTGCGCAGCAGCCGCAGGTCCTGTCCCGCCTGGTCCTCGTCGCTGACCGGCACGAGCCGGTTCGCGCCGACGCCGGTGTGCCGCCCGTACATCCGGCCCGCGGCGGCGGCCTGCCGCGCGGCCCGCCAGGAGCGGTCCGCGCGGGCCAGCGCCTCGGGCGGCACGGTGGGTACGGCCGTCCGGTCCGCGATCCGCGTCACGGCGTCGGCGTCCAGGCCGGCGCCGTCGAGCACCACGAAGGCCCCCTCCTCGGCGGAGGGTGCCGTCGTGCGGTGCGTCGGCGTCTCGGAATCAGAGGCTGTACCCACTGCGCTGTATCGGTCCCGCTGCCGCGGTCAGCCGAGGCCGACGGAGGTCAGCCAGGTCTTGGCGACCTCCAGCGGGTCCTTGTTGTCGCTCTGCACCTGGGTGTCCAGGCTGAGCAGGGCCGCCGTGTCGAGCTTCGCCGACACCGCGTTGAGCGCGGCGACGCCCTCCTTGGACAGACCGCTCTTGTAGACCAGCGGGATCACGTTCTCGAAGCCGAAGAGGTTCTCCGGGTCCTGGAGGACGACGAACTTCTCCTTCTCGATGGTCGGGTCCGTGGTGAAGACGTCGGCGGCCTGCACATTGTTGTTCTTGAGCGCCGCCGCGGTCAGCGGACCGCCCGCGTCGAGCGCCTTGAACGACTTCGGCGTGAGGTTGTAGACCGACTTCAGGCCGACCAGGCCCTGCTGCCGGGTCTGGAACTCGGGCGAGGCGCCGATGGTGATCTCGGAGCCGTACTTCGCCAGGTCCGCGATGGTGGACTTCTCGGTCAGCTTGTACTTCGCCGCGGTGGCCGCGTTGACCGTCAGGGAGTCCTTGTCCTCGGCCGGTGCCATGTCGAGCAACGTCAGCTTCGGGTCGAGCTTGGCGAGTGCCGCCTCGTTGGTGGCCTGGGCCGTCTTGGGCGTGGCCTTGGCGTCCAGGTATGCCAGAAGTGCGCCGTTGAACTCCGGCAGTACGGTCAGCGAACCGTTCTTCAGCAGGCCGTAGGTGGTCTCCCGGCTGCCGATGTTCGGCTTGTAGCTGACCTTGATCCCCTTGGCCTTCAGGGCCTCGCCGTAGATGTCGGCGATGAGGATGCTCTCGGGGAAGTTGTTGGAGCCGACGACCACGGTGTCGCCGCTCGCCTTCGACCCGGCCAGCGGGTCCTTGGCCTTGTCGGAGCCGGAGTCACCACAACCCGCGAGCAGGGGCGCCGCGACGGCGGCGACGACGGCGACCGCCGCGAGGCGGCGTATGTGGCTCGGGCTGGACCAGGTGCTCTTCACGTGAGAGGTCACGATTTCCGCTTCCGGGCTCGGGGAGTTTCGGTCTCTGATCGGGCGTACTCGTGGCGTAGGCGCACCCACACACGCGGACGTACGTCGAGTACGCACACACGTGCGGTTGCGAGTGCTACCCAGCGATCCAATCCAGCCGCTTCTGCGTCAGTCAAGAGCAGCCTGATCACCGATCGGCATCGATGTCTGAACACCGGTGGATTGGTCGGTGATTCCCGTTCCGTACGGTCGTGTCCGTAACAAATTATTGATGGTGTGGTCAGGTAGTCGTGGTCAAGAGGAGGTAGTCTCCCCGACGTTGGTCAGGTGCTCGGACAACCGCGGGGAGTATCCGGTCACTTCATTCCGGTTACGTACAGAAGCGTTCATTTTGCGCCACTGTCGTCGTGTCCGGTTGTCGGCGAGCCGGTAAGCGGTTCCGGAGGAGGCTTGGTGTCCGTGCACGAGGTGGACGGGTCGGCACGTCCTGACCCGGAGCCACACGTCAGGGGCGGGGTACGGAACTTCGCCGACCGCTGGCCGTTCCGGCGCAAGCTCAACGTCCTCGTCGGCGTTCCGCTTGTCGTGGTCGCGATGCTGCTCGCCTACGTGATCACCGGCCTCGTCGGCCAGGCCCAGGACGCGGCCTCGGCCGCGCAGCTCGTCCGCGACAGCCGCCAGGTCGCCGAACTCGTCGACCTGGTCGAGACCGAGCACCAGCAGGCTCTGCTGCTGTCCGTGCGCTACGAATCGGCCACCTCGGGCAAGCGCCCGTCGCTGGTCGCCTACCGGCAGGCGCGCACCGCTGTGGACGCGCAGGTGGAGAACGTACGCGCCACCTTCGGATCGCGGCTGCCCGCCGCGGAGGCCCAGGTCCTCAAGGAGATCAACGGCCTCGGCAGCCTGCGGAGCACCATCGAGCAGAGCTATCTGCCCGCGGACAACATCGACCCGGCGTACACCGCGACCGTGGACGGCCTGATCGACGGCCTCGGCCTCGATCTGAACAAGAACCTCAGCTCGACCCGCACCGGCAGCATGCTGGACTCGCTGCTGCGCGCGGAGGCCGCGCACGCCTCCTTCGAGACCAGCGTCTTCTCCGCGCAGACCGGTGACACCAACGCGCTGATCGAGTTCAACAACGCGGTCGGCTACCAGCAGCTCTACGTCTCCCAGGCCAGCCGCTTCGGGCGGTTCGCCAGCGACGCGCAGCGCACGGAGCTGGCCGGGATCGAGATGAACCCGGTCTGGAACGGCATCGCGCTCCAGTACGCGGGCCTCCAGATCGACCCGAGCGCGCTGGAGGCCAGCGGCCCCGCGCAGGTGCGGGCGGCCTTCACCAAGGCCCTCAAGTCCTACCCGGACTACCAGAAGCAGGCGCAGACCCGGCTGAAGATCACCGGCTCGCTGATCGACCAGATCGCGCACCGCGCCGACCGGGCGTCCGACGACGCCTGGTGGCGGGCCGCGTGGCTGCTCGGCGGCGCGCTCCTGGCGTTCGTGCTGTGGCTGGCCTTCTCCGTGGCCGTACGCCGCTCGGTGATCCGGCCGGTGCAGGTGCTGACCGGGGCCGCGACGGAGGTCGCCGAGGTGGCCGGGCAGGAACTGGCCCGGGTCGCCGACGACGACGCGGACTTCGCCGGGGCGCCGCGCCTCCAGGAGGTGCCGGTCACCGCGCACGACGAGATCGGCGACCTGGCCGAGGCGTTCAACCGCGTGCAGTCCACCGCGGCGGCGCTGCTGGAACGCCAGGTGCTCAGCCGCCGCAACGTGGCCGAGATGTTCGGCAACGTCGGCCGCCGCGTCAGCAATCTGACGGCCCGTCAACTCACCCTGATCGACGCCCTGGAGCGCGGCGAGACCGACCCCGCGCTGCTCGACCGGCTGTACCGGATCGACCACCTGGCCGTACGCCTCCAGCGCAACGCCGACAGCCTGATGCTGCTCGCCGGTATCCGCGAGGCGGGCCTGGACGCCAGCCCCACCGCGCTGACCAACGTCGTACGCGCCGCGCTCGGCCAGATCGAGGGCTACCAGCGGGTCTCGCTGCTCGCGGACACCGACGTCACGGTCGCGCCCGACATCATCGCCGACCTGACGCTGATGCTGGCCGAACTCCTGGAGAACGCCGTGGCGTTCTCCCCGGCCCGCAGCCCCGTCGAGGTGTCGGTGCGCGACGGCGCCGAGGGCGCGCTGATCGAGATCACCGACCACGGCCTGGGCATGAGCGCGGAGCGGCTGGCGGAGGAGAACGCCCGGCTGATCCGCCGCGAGCGCCTCGACCTGGTGCCGACGAAGGTGCTCGGCCTGTTCGTGGTCGGCAGCCTGGCCCGGCGCTGGGGCATACGGGTCACGCTGACGCGGACGCCCGGCGGCGGTGTCACCAGCCGGGTGACGATCCCGGCGACGCTGCTGCTGCTCATGAGCCCGTTCGCGGAGCCCGTCGCCGAGGGGGCGGCTCCGGCCGCCAAGGCCGTCGGCGGCGCGCGGGAGGCCGCCGCGGCTCCCCGCCACGTCGAGGCCGAGGAGACGGTCGCGCTGCCCGAACGCCGTACCGCGCCGTCGTGGGCCGGTACGCCCGCGGCAGGCTCCCCCACGACACCCGCGGGCCCCGCCCCGGTGCCCGCGCCGCGCGCGCCGGAACCGGCGGCAGGACGCGACGACGGACGCGACGGATCAGGATCAGCCGGACCGGGCGAACCCGGCGGCTTCGGCGGACCGGGCGACGGCCGCGACGGCCTGACCCCGCTCCCCCGCCGCGTCCCGCAGCGCCAGGCGGCCGAGGAGACCCCGGCCGCCCCGGCGCCCGCGGCGGGCGGACCCACCGCCCCCCACTCCGAGCAGGACCGGCCCCCGAGCGACGGCGAGGACGGCGGCGCCCGTCCGCTGCGCCGCCGGGTGCGCGGTGCCACGCTCGCCACCACACTGACCGACGCGGGACGCGCGGCCGCGCGCCGGGCCCCCCGTCAGACAGACGCAGAAGAAGTCCGCTCGGAACTCGACGAGTTCGAGGCCGCAGTGGAGCGGGCCAACCGTGACGTCGCGAGCGGCACGGCACCCGGTACGACGAACAGCCAAGCAGGGCTTCCGGAAGGAGCGGACCAGTGACATCGCCGACAGGTGGGACCCCGGCCGGACAGGACCCGCCCGCCGATCTGCGCGCCGCCGCAGCCGACTTCACCTGGCTGCTGAACCGTTTCGCCACCGAGACCGCGGGCGTGGTAGACGCCATCGCCGTATCCTCGGACGGCCTGCTCATCGCCGTCTCGCAACTGCGCGACGCGGCCGACTCCGAGCGGCTGGCGGCCATCGTCTCCGGCATCACGAGCCTGGCGGCGGGCGCGGCGGGCAACTACGGTCTCGGCGGCCTCAACAAGGTGATCATCGATCTGGAGGACGGCCATGTGCTGGTCTCCGCGATCGGCAGCGGCGCGGTGCTCGGCGTCGTCACCTCCAAGGAAGCCAAGCTCGGCAACATCGCCTACGAGATGACGGTCTTCGCCAACCGCGCGGGCGCCGCCCTCAGCCCGCAGCTCGTCCTCGAACTCAAGAACAGCGTCGCCGTTCCGTCCCCGCGCGGCCGGTCCTGGGACTAGCAAGAAGCGAGGAGAGCAGAAGGAGGAGGCAGGCACATGGCGGCCGGTGACACGCCAGTCGGCGAGGGGTCCCGTACGGGCTCCGCCGACGACCCGGTCGGCCGGGCACCCGCGGTACGGCCGTTCCTGGTCACCGCGGGCCGGGTGGCCGGCACCAGGTCGGGACCGCCGATCCCGGTCGAGACCCAGGTGGTGACGACCGCGGCCGGTGTCGGGGCGCTCGACGGGCTCTCCTTCGAGGAGCACGACATCGTCGCGCTCTGCCGCGTGCCGCAGTCGCTGGCGGAGATCGCGGCCAAGCTCCGCCTGCATCTGAACGTGGTCCGCGTGCTGGCCGAGGACCTCCAGTCCGGCGGCCATCTGTCGGTCTACGTTCCCAGCTCCGACATCGCCCAGGACATCTCCGTACTGCGAAGGGTTATCGATGGGCTCCGCACCATCCCCGACTCCAGGGGGGCATTACGTGACACCGAGTGAGCCGGCGGGCCGGGGCGCCCGCAGGACCGACTCAGGGCTGCCGACCGCCGTCCGGCCGCCGCTGCCGGTGAAGATGGTGATCGCGGGCGGCTTCGGTGTCGGCAAGACCACCACCGTCGGGTCGATCTCCGAGATCAGGCCGCTGACCACGGAGGCGGCCATCACCGAGGTCGCCGCGGGCGTGGACGACCTCAGCCACACGCCGCACAAGACGACCACCACGGTCGCCATGGACTTCGGCTGCATCACGATCGACGCGTCGCTGAAGCTGTACCTGTTCGGCACGCCGGGGCAGGACCGTTTCGGCTTCATGTGGGACGACCTGGTGGAGGGCGCGCTCGGCGGGCTCGTCATCGTCGACACCCGGCGGCTCGACGACTGCTACGCCGCCGTCGACTACTTCGAGCACAAGGCGATCCCGTTCGCCGTCGCCGTCAACGCTTTCGACGGGCACGTCGAGCACGCCATGGACGAGGTGCGCTGGGCGCTGGACATCGCCGAGCAGGTGCCGGTGTTCACCTTCGACGCGCGCGAGCGCGGTTCGGTACGGGACGCGCTGCTGGTCGTCCTGGAGCTGGCGCTGGCGCGCGCGGAGGGCTGAGCGGGGGCCGTTGCCGTACGGCCCCCGACCGTTCCCCCGCTCCCGCGTGGCTTCCCCCTGCTCCTTCGCGCTGCCCGGCGGTCAGCCGCCGCGGCGCACTCCCGGGGACACCACGAGCCGGTTGACCAGCCAGAACAGGCCGATCGTGGTGAGGGCGAGGCCCGCCACGAGGGTCGCCCCGCCGACGACCTTCTCGTAGTTGCGCTGGTAGAGGCCGTCGATGATGTAGCGGCCGACACCGCCGAAGCTGACGTACGCGGCGATCGACGCGGTGGAGACCACCTGGATCGCCGCGGAGCGCAGGCCGCTGAGGATCAGCGGGAGCGCGACCGGCAGTTCGACCTGGAAGAGCACGCTCGTGGTGCTCATGCCCATGCCGCGGGCCGCGTCGACCGGCGAGGGGTCGACGGTGCGCACGGCCTCGTAGGTGGTGACCAGGATCGGCGGCACCGCGAGCGCGACCAGCGGGATCATCACCGGGGTCAGGCCGATGCCGACCCAGACGGTGATCAGCACCAGCAGGCCGAAGCTGGGCAGCGCCCGCGCGGCGGTCGCGATGGCCGCCAGCGCGTTCCCGCCGCGTCCGGTGTGGCCGGTGAACATGCCGATCGGCAGTCCGATGGCGGCGGCGATGGCGAGGGCCATGAGGCTGTACTGGACGTGCTCGAACAGCCGGTGCGGGATGCCGTCGGCGCCGTGCCAATGCGAGCCGTCGCTGAAGAAGGCGTTGACGAAGTGCAGGACGTTCATCGGGCGGCGTCCTTCAGGGTGGGCGCGGTGGGCGCGGGTCGTGAGGCGGGCTCCGCCGGTTCCGACAGCGGTACGCCCTTGCGCCTGGCCTGTCCGCCGCGCGGCATCCACGGCGTGAGCAGCATGCGGATCAGGACGAGTACGCCGTCGACCGCCATGCCCAGTACGGCGATGGAGACCACGGAGGTCACCACCAGCGGTGTGCGGTGGTAGAACATGCCGTCGGTGAGCAGATTGCCGAGCGCTCCCTGGTTGCCGATCAGGGCGCCGACGCTGACCAGGCTGATGCTGGACACGGCCGCGACCCGCAGCCCGGCGAAGATCGCGGGCACCGCGATGGGCAACTGCACCTGGAGATAACGGCGTCCGGGGCCGAGGCCCATGGCGGTCGCGGCGGCCATCGTCTCCTCGGGCACCGACCGGACGCCGTCCACGATCGCCGGGACCAGCAGCACGAGGCTGTAGACGGTCAGCGGGATCATCACGGTGGTCTCGGTCGCGCCGGTGTAGTCGATGAGGACGACGAAGAAGGCGAGCGACGGGATCGCGTACAGCACGGTCGTGACCCACAGGACGGGCGAGTAGATCCACTTGAAGCGGACGCAGAGCTGGGCGACCGGCAGCGCGATGAGCGTGCCGAAGAGCACCGGGAGCAGCGCCTCGCGCAAGTGCAGGCCGATCAGGCCGAGATAGGAGTGCTGGAGGTCGCTGGGGATGGTGAAGTACTCGCTCATCGGGCGGCCTTGGCAGCGGTCTCCGGGTCGGCGTCGGCCGAGTCCGCGGCCTTCGCGCCGGACCCGCCGTGCCCGCCGGACGCGGCGGTCTTCGCGGCGCCCCTGCCCGCGCCGCGTTCCGCGTGGGCGCCGCGGATGGCCTCGGCGATCGTCGTCTGCGAGGTGACGCCGACCACCCGCCCGGTGTCGTCCACGGCGACCGCCCAGCCGGTGGGCGAGAGCACCGCGCAGTCCAGCGCGTCGCGCAGCGACTCCTCGCCGAAGACGAACGGGCGCCCGTGCGGCAGCAGATCGGCGCGGTCCAGCCGGTCGGCGCCCTTGGCCGCGGCGGCGGGCTCGGTCCAGCCGATCGGCCTGCCGTCGGTGTCGGTGACCAGGAGGTAGGGGGCGTCGGACGCCGCGGTGCGCTCGGCGACCTGGGCGGAGCTCGAGTCGACGGCGATGATCGGCGCGGTGGTGAGTTCGAGTCCCGCCGAGGTGAAGAAGGACAGCCGGCGGATGCCGCGGTCGGTGCCGAGGAAGTCCTCGACGAACGCGTCGGCGGGGGCGGTCAGCAGCTCGTCCGGCGGCGCGTACTGGGCGAGTTTCCCGCCGGTCCGCAGCACCGCGACCATGTCGCCGAGCTTGATGGCCTCGTCGATGTCGTGCGTGACGAAGACAATGGTCTTGCCCAACTCGGCCTGGATGCGCAGCAGTTCGGCCTGGAGTCCCTTGCGGACGATCGGGTCGACCGCGGAGAAGGGCTCGTCCATCAGCAGGACGGGCGGGTCGGCGGCGAGCGCCCTGGCCACGCCGACGCGCTGCTGCTGGCCGCCGGAGAGCTGGTACGGGTAGCGCTTGGCCATCGAGGCGTCCAGGCCGACGCGTTCCATCAGGTCCCTGGCGCGCTTCCTGGCCCGGTTGCGGTCCCAGCCCAGCATGCGCGGCACGGTCGCGATGTTGTCCACGATGGTGCGGTGCTGGAAGAGTCCGGCGTTCTGGATCACGTAACCCATCGACCGGCGCAGCGCGTTGACCGGCTGCGCGTGGATGTCGGCGCCGTCCAGCAGGATCCGGCCACCGCTGGGCTCGACCATCCGGTTGATCATCCGCAAGGTGGTGGTCTTCCCGCAGCCGGAGGGTCCGACCAGTACGGTGATCGAGCCGTCGGGTATGTCAAGGGAGAGTTCGTCGACCGCCACAGTGCCGTCGGGGTATCGCTTGGTCACCGAATCTATCTGTATCAAGTTCCTGATCCCCTTCGGGGCTGGGCTTGGGGGGACTGTTTCCGGCCGTCGCGCGGAAAGCCTATCCCGCACATGTGTCCGTTCCGGGGAACATCCGTCCCATGGGACGCAGGGCGGCCATCTTGACATGGGCAGGACATAGAGGTGTTCTGGTCTCGACCACGGCCCGGAGGACGGCACTTGGCCGGACCCCGCGGCCCGGCCCGGTCCCCGGTCCCGGTCACCCCCCACCATCCGTCGCACAGGCGGCGTCCGAGCCGCCGGGAAGCGGAGCCATGCCCGCACACATGCCCGCGCACCTGTCCGCTCACCACGCGGTCCCCCACCGTCCGTCGCGCGTGCGTTCCTCGCGCGTCCTCGTCCTCGTGCTGTCCTGCCTGCTGCTGAGTCTGGTCCCCACGACCTTCAGGGCACAGGCCGCGACAGCGATCTGCAACACGTACTGCGACGCGCGCGATCCGGCCGCCGCGCCCTCGGAGCGCGTGCCCGTCAGCGCCTCGATCTACTCCCGCAGCATTCAACTTCATATGGATGACAACGATGCCATGGGCTGGGCGTCCATCGGCAACGGCAGTCCGGGCGACGAGGTCTGGCTCGACCGGTCCTTCGACGGCGGCGCCACCTGGACGAACGGCAGCAAGCTCGGCGACACCGTCACGCCCGCGGCCAACAGCGGCTGGCGCACGCTGATGTACAACGTGGACGACTGGAACACCAGCGGGGTCGGCGCGCTGCGCGCCTGCGGCAAGGCGGGCGACCGGCCCGAGATCGCCTGCACCCAGTGGGCCAGGTCCAACTGGAACGCCTGGAGCCGGAGCACGGCCGCCGCCACCGCGCTGATGATGAAGTGGGACCGCGGCACCGGGCTGTTCGGCGGCAACGGCTGGTGGACCGCGGCCAACGCGCTCACCTCGGTGATCGACAACATCCGCACCAGCGGCATGCCCAGCTACGGCTACGCGGTCTCGCGCACCTACGACCTCAACGTCAACGCGCGCGAGGGCCAGTTCAGGAACGACTACCTGGACGACACCGGCTGGTGGGGCCTGGCCTGGGTCGACGCGTACGACCTGACCGGCGACAGCCGCTACCTGAACACCGCCCGCGCCGACGCCGACCACATGTTCGGCTACTGGACGAGCAAGTGCGGCGGCGGAGTGCAGTGGAACGAGACGAACGCGTACAAGAACGCCATCACCAACGAGCTGTACCTCCAGCTCAACGCCGCGCTCCACAACCGGATCTCCGGTGACAGCGTCTATCTCGGGCGGGCGCGGAGCGAGTGGAGCTGGTTCCAGAGCAGCGGGATGATCAACTCCTCGCACCTGGTCAACGACGGGCTCAACGACTCCTGCGTCAACAACGGCCAGCCGACGTGGACGTACAACCAGGGCGTGATCCTCGGCGGTCTGAGCGAGCTGTACAAGGCGACCGGCGACAGCGGGCTGCTGACCACCGCGCGCACCCTCGGCAACGCCTCGACCACGTCCACCGCGGTCAACTCCGGCGGGGTGCTGCGCGAGCCGGGCGAGGGCGACTCGTGCGACAACGACGGGGCGTCGTTCAAGGGCGCGTACGTCCGGGGGCTGCGCGACCTCAACAAGCAGCTCTCCGACCGCCCGTACAGCGGGTATCTGCGCACGCAGGCGAACGCGGCGCACGCCAACGACCGCAACGCGCTGGACGTGTACGGGCCGCACTGGAACGGGCCGCTGGCCGGGACCGGTTACGGCTGCCAGCAGAGCGCGCTGGACGCGCTCAACGCGTCCGAGGCGAGCTGACGTCCCCGCCGTGAGCGTCACACGCCGCCGCCCGCCCCGGAGCCCGGGACGGGCGGCGGCTCTCTGTGCGCAGGTCTCGGCCTCGGAATCGGCCTCGGCCTCAGCCGACCGACAGGGCGAACACGTGGAAGCCGCTGTCGTTCGGCAGCGTCACCGTGGCGACCGTCTTGGCCGGGTCGAGCGCGCCGCCCGTGGTGTACAGGCTGACGGCGTGGTCGCCGAGCGTGTCACCGGGCGGGCGGTTCCAGTTGGCCGTGGTGACCGCCAACTGGCTGTTGCCGCTGGCCGCGTTGCTGTACCAGTCGGGCAGGACGACCGCGAGGTCCGCGCTCGTGCCGTCGGTGTAGGTCACCTTGACCGTCCCGGCGTGCGTGGAGCTGATGCCCGTGCCGAGCAGGCCCAGGCGGGTGCCCTGGCCCCGCAACCGGATCACCTGTCCGGCCGCCGCCACGTTGTCGGGCTGGCCCGGCTGCGTGTCCGGCCAGGTGTACGGCAGTCCGCCCGCGGTCACCGTGGCGCCCGGCGTGTAGCCGACCGCCGCCAGTTGGGTGGCGGAGAAGCTGTAACCGGCGGGGTCGAGGGTGCCGGTACTCGGATCGCTGTCGGCGCTGATCCCCTTGTTGTTGTACGCGGCGGCCGTCGTCGCGTACGGGACGGTGGTCGCGGCGTCCGCGGTCCTGCTCTGCCTGCCGCTGAGGTCGTACGTCGCCTTCCCCGTCAGTGTGGCCGCGCCCGGCACCGCGTTCGCGGGCGCCGTGACGACCCAGGTGGCGCTCACCGAGGAGTGCGGCGCGACCGTACGGCCGACGGCCTTGCC
Organism: Streptomyces sp. NPDC093221; assembly: GCF_044753885.1. Lineage (NCBI taxonomy): Bacteria > Bacillati > Actinomycetota > Actinomycetes > Kitasatosporales > Streptomycetaceae > Streptomyces > Streptomyces sp. NPDC093221. Next base: position 508,007 of record NZ_JBIVOA010000002.1, read on the forward strand.
GGGTGCGGGCGTCGCCGTCCAGTCGGCCGGGACCTTCAGGCTCAGCGCGAGGTCGCGCACGGTCGAGTCGCCGGTGTTGGTGAAGGTCTGCTTCACCGGGTACGAGGCACCGGCGTCGGCGGCGGCGGGCACGGAGAGCGCGGTGTACTGCGCGCCGACCGTCCTGCTCACCGTCACCGCGGACGTCAGCGGGGTGTCGGCGGACGACTGGCCGACGTACAGCGGGTAACGGCCCCTGAGGACCGTCCAGTCGTGCGCGTCGGCGTCCCACGTCCGGAACGCGTCGGCGGACAGGGTCAGCCGTACGGTCTTCGTCCGGCCCGGCTTGAGCTGGACCTTGGCGAAGGTCTTCAGGGCTTTCGGCGGCTCGCCGGACCCGGCCGGGTAGCCGATGTAGAGCTGCACCACGTCGGTGCCGGTGCGGCGGCCGGTGTTGGTGACGTCCACCGAGACCCGGACCGGCTGGGTGCCGCGGGCGGTGGCCTCGACCCGGTCGTGGTCGACCCTGAGGCGGGACTGCTTGAAGGTGGTGTACGACAGGCCGTATCCGAACGGGAAGAGCGGGGTCTGGCCCTGCTGGTCGTACCAGCGGTAGCCGACGTCCAGGCGTTCGCTGTAGTCGTACACACCGTTGACCGCGGGGTAGCGGCCCGGGGCGGCGGCGACGGCGGTCTGCGTGTCGGACTTCGGGAAGCTGACGGGCAGCCGGCCGCCGGGCTCGGCGTCGCCGGTGAGCAGCGCGGCCAGCGCGTTGCCGTCCTCCTGGCCCGGGTACCACATGTCGAGCACGGCGGGGACGTCGGAGAGCCACGGCATGAGCACCGGCGCCCCGGCCCTGACGACCACGACGGTACGGGGGTTGGCGGCGGCGACCGCGCGGATCAGGTCGTCCTCGTTGCCGGGGAGCGCCAGCGTCGTACGGTCGGTGCCCTCGCTGGAGGAGTCGCCGACCACGACGACGGCCGCGTCGGCCTTGGCGGCGGCGTCGGCCGCGGCCTGGATGGTCGGGTCGGGCAGTCCTGCCCCGGACCAGCCGATGGTCACCGAGGCGTTCTGGGCGCTGTCGTAGTACTCCACGCGCAGGCTGTGCGGCTCGCCCGCGGTGAGCTGGACGGGCGCGCTCTTGACCGTACTGGCCGCGTGATCGGACCAGTTGTCGACGATGAGCTGTCCGTCGAGGTAGATCCGGCTGCCGTCGTCACTGGTCGCGGAGAAGGTGTACGCGGCCGTGGCGGGCGCGGTGACCGTGCCGGTCCAGCGGGCGGAGAAGTTGTCGACGGGGATGCCGTCGGCCGGGGAGCCGAGGACCCAGTCGAAGTCGATGTCCGGGTCGTCGCGGGTGACCGCGGGCCTCCCGGAGAGCGTCTTGTTCGCGAAGTACTCGCCCTTGAGGCCGGTGAGCGCGGAGGCCGGGATCGCCGGGAAGCCGCCGGCGCCGCCCGCCTTCACCGAGGTGACGTCGACTCCGCTGCCCAGCCTGGCCTTCAGCCCCGAGACCGGGTCGACCTTCTTGTACGGGGTGACCGCGGAGCTGCCTCCGCCGCCGGTGACCGCGGTCTCGGCGTTCGGGCCGATGACGGCCAGGGACTTCAGCTTCCTGGTGTCCAGCGGCAGGGTGCTGCCGCTGTTCTTCAGCAGGACGCTGCCGTCCTCGGCCGCCTTGCGCGCGAAGGCGCTGTCGGCCTCGTAGTCGACGGTGGTGGGGGTCTTGGCCTCGAACTGCCCGGTGCGGAACTCCAGTCGCAGGATGCGGCGGGCCGCGTCGTCCAGGACGGACTGCGGCACCTGGCCGGCCGCGACGGCCGCCGGGAGCTGCTGGAAGTAGGTGGTGCCGCTGAACTCCTGGTCGAGACCGGCCAGCGCGGAGGCCACGGTGCTGTGGTTGGCCGGGTAGTCGGTGTCGACGACGCCGTCGTACTTCCAGGTGTCGATCAGGATGTCGCGCAGGATCTGCGCGTTCTCGCAGGCGTAGGTGCCGTTGACCTTGTTGTAGGCGCACATCAGGGACCAGACGTGGGCGTCCTTGACGGCCTTCTCGAAGGCGGGCAGGTAGATCTCGTGCAGCGTGCGCTCGTCGATGTTCGAGCTGGTCGTCGTGCGGCCGTTCTCCTGGTTGTTGCCCGCGTAGTGCTTGACCTGCGCGGCGACGCCCTGCTTCTGGATGCCGTCGATCTCGGACGCGCCGATGTCACCGGCCAGCGCCGGGTCCTCGCCGAAGGTCTCGAAGTCGCGCCCGCCGAGCGGGGTGCGCACGATGTTCACCATGGGGCCGTAGATGACCTGGTAGCCGCGGGACTTGGCCTCCGAGCCCATCACCGTGCCGTACCGCCTGGCGAGTTCGGTGTCGAAGGACGCGGCCAGCGAGACCGGGGACGGCAGCGCGGTGGCGGGCTGCCCGTCGCGTACGCCGCCGGGGCCGTCGGTGAACTGCGTGCCGGGGATGCCGAGGCGGTCGATGCCCGGTATGTAGCCGGTGGCGTGCGACCCGCTCGGCACCCCCACCGCCGTCATGAGCGTGGCCTTCTCGGTGTTGGTCATCTGCCCGAGCAGCAGGTCGATCCGTTTCTCCAGCGGAAGCCGGGAGTTGAGCCAGGGCCGCTGCCCGGCTCCGGCGGGCCCGGTGCTGCCGGACGCGGGTCCTGCCAGCGCCAGCGGTACGGCGAGGGCGGTGACAGCGGCTGCTGCGACCGCGAGACGAGCCATGCGCATACGTTCTCCAAAGGGGCGTCATTGCCGGCGAATTCAGGAGGTGAACGCAAACGCCTCGAAGTCTGCGCTCACCCAGGAAGAGCGTCAAGAACATGAACACGACACGCTGTTCTGAACGCGCCGACCCTTCGGGTCCCGGCGTCCGTCCCGGTTCCGGCGGCCGGGACGGGGGCGGTGGCGGGGCGGTGGCGGGGCCTTCCTTGGGGGGCAGGGCCTTCTGCGGCGGCGCGGTCTTCCGCGGCGGCGGGGCCTTCCGCGGTGGCGGGGGTCACAGGGGGCAGGGTGGCTCCGGAGCGGGGCGCGGGGGATCATGGGTGCGGACGACGGGCGGGCGAGCGGAGGTACGGGCGTGACGGCGGCGTTGGTGGTGCAGCACGGGGCATCCGGAGGGCCCGGCCGATGGGAGGGCTGGCTCGGCGAGGGCGGCGTCGGCGTGGACGTGGTCGCCGCGTACGACGGCGAGAAGGTGCCCGAGCGGCTGGGGCGGCGCCCCCTGATCGTGCTCGGCGGCGGCTATCTGCCCGACGACGACGAGCGGGCCCCGTGGCTGGCGGCCACGCGCGAGCTGGTGCGGCAGGCGCTGGAGGCCGGCACACCGGTGTTCGGGATCTGCCTCGGCGGCCAGATGCTGGCGCAGGTCGCGGGCGGCGCGGTGCGCGGCGAGCACGGGCGGCCCGAATTCGGCAGCACGACCTTGACGCTGCGTCAGGAGGCGGCGGACGACCCGCTGTTCGCCGGGCTGCCCGAGCATCCCACCGCGATCGAGAACCATGTGGACGCCATCGTCGAACTCCCCGACGGCGCGCGGTGGCTGGCCGAGAGCGAGCGCTGCCCGTACCAGGCGTTCCGGGTCGGCGAGAACGCCTGGGGCGTCCAGTTCCACCCGGAGACCACGGCGGACCGCATCCGCGGGTGGAACGTCGAACGCCTGCGGCGGCACGGCGTGGACCGCGACGAGCTGCACCGCGCCGCCGTGCGAGACGACGCGGCCGCGGCCGACGTATGGCGTCAGGTGGCGTTGCGCTTCGCCGCCGTCGCGTCGGCGGCGTGATCACCTCGCGCGGGTGAGCGCGGGGGAACGCGGTCACGCCGCGTACCGCACGACGGCCCCTGTGCCGTGCCGGGCGGCGGGCCTTGCCGCGGGGCGCTTCACAGGGTCCGTGCGGATGTCACTCCACGCGGCGTAGATCCTCGGCCCACTCCAGTGACACGAGCACCGTCTCGACCCTGGAGCGCAGCCCCAGCTTCCGGGTGATGCTCGTCAGATGCGCCTTCACGGTGCGCTCGGCGATACCGAGCCGGGAGGCGAGTGCCCTGTTGCCCTCGCCGAAGCCCATGACGCTCAGTACCTCGCGCTCGCGGGGGGTGAGGGTGCTGAGCGCCGAGCGCTCCAGTGGCGCGAGACCCGCGCCGCCACCCCGTCCCCTGTCGAACCGACTCAATCCTTGACGGTCAGTAAGAAGCTTGTCCCCGTACACGCTACTCCCCAACTCCCAATGAAGACCTTCAACGCAGAAGGTGCCGAATGGGCTGAACACGCCAATCGCCCGACCGAATTTGACCGTTCATATCGTCACTCCCTTCGCCGGGCTTCATGAGCTCGCGGTGATCGGCCGGATATTGACGCTCCGCCCACTCCCCGACAGTAAACAACGGGGGCTGTCCGCCGCCCGGTTCAGGCGAGGCAATCACGTGACCTACGCCACATACGTGACACCCCGATCCAGGTTTAGCAGCGGCGATGCGTCAACTCCCCAGGCCAGAGGGGCAGTTGTGTGACATGGTTGAAAGCCGGTCGCAATTCGCGCGGGAGCGCTCCCGCTTCTCATTGACGCTCCGTCAGCCCGGTGGACGCGCGTGCCGACGGCGCATGTCCGGTCATTCGACACGCGGGCATTCGGCACCCGTGAATCGGCGCCGCGCGCGCTCATACGATTGCGCGTGGCACCGAAGCCGCTTCGAGGCCGCTTCGATGTCGCTTCGAAGCCGCGCGCATAGGGATATCCCTACGGATTTCCGGCGGGCCTTACTTCCTGTGAGCGCACTGTGCAGACTCCCACCCGGGGTGCCACCCACGCCACCCGCCTTCCGACCCTCCGCCGTCGGCTCATCCGCCTACCCCACAAGAGGATCCGATGAGAAACAGACTTCTGTCCCTGGTCGCCGCCGCGGGCGTCCTCGTCGCGGGCGGCGCGGTCGCCGCGGCGCCCGCGCAGGCCGCACCACCCCCACGGACCGCCCCTCACGCCGCCCCGGCCGCCTGCACCCCCACCCAGGTGATCGCCAACGGCGGTTTCGAGTCCGGCAGTTCACCCTGGACGAGCTCCACCGGAGTGATCACCACCGGCGGCGGGCAGAGCGCGCACGCGGGCACCCAGTTCGCCTGGCTGAACGGGTACGGCTCCACGCACACCGAGAGCCTGTCGCAGGCCGTCACGATCCCCGCCGGGTGCTCGGCCGCCAGCCTGACCTTCTGGCTGCACATCGACACCGCGGAGACCACGACCACCACCGCCTACGACAAGCTGACCGCGAAGATCGGCAGCACCACGCTGGCGACGTACTCCAACCTCGACGCGGCCACCGGCTATGTGCAGCGGACCGTCGACGTGTCCGCGTTCGTCGGGCAGAGCGTCACCCTGGCCTTCACCGGCACCGAGGACTCCGGCCTCCAGACCAGCTTCGTCCTGGACGACATCGCGCTGAACACCTCGGGCGACACCACACCGCCCCCGGCGGCCGACGCGACCCGTACGCCCGCGGCGCCCGCGTACACCGTCAGCCTGACCAGCGACACGACCGGCGGCACCTGGAACGGCCACGAGAGCGTGAACTTCACCAACGCCTCGGCCACGCCGCTCACCGAGGTGTACCTGCGGCTGTGGGACAACTACCACGGCAGTTGCCCGACGACGCCGATCACCGTCACCAACGTGACCGGCGGCACCGCGTCCGCCCTGACGGTCAACTGCACCGCGCTGAAGGTGACGCTGCCCGCGGCGCTGGCCCAGGGGCAGAGCGGCACGGTCGGGTTCGACCTGAAGATCGTGGTGCCCAGCGGGGCCGACCGGTTCGGCAAGGACGGCTCCTTCAGCTTCATCGGCAACGCGCTGCCGGTGCTGGCGATCCGGGACGCGGCGGGCTGGCACCTCGACCCGTACACCAACAACGGCGAGGCGTTCTACTCGCTGGCCGCCGACTTCTCGGTGACGCTCGACCACCCGACGGGCATCTCCGTCCCGGCGACCGGCACCTCGGTGGACACCCCCGGCGCCTCCGGCCGCACCGTCACCAAGGCGACGGCGAGCAAGGTCCGCGACTTCGCCTGGGCCGCGGGCCCGTTCAGCAAGGTCTCCGGTACGTCGCCGGGCGGCGTGAAGGTCAACGTGTACGCGGTGAGCGGCATCAGCACCGCCAACTCCAACTCCATGCTGACCGTTTCGGAGAACGCGGTGGACGCGCACGCGGGCCGCTTCGGCGCCTACCCGTACAGCGAGATCGACGCGGTGCTGGACAACAACTTCTGGTTCGGCGGGATGGAGTACCCGGGCTTCGTCCTCGACCTGGTCGACACCACCGCGCTGACCCACGAGATCGGGCACCAGTGGTGGTACGGGATCGTCGGCGACGACGAGTACAACAGCCCGTGGCTGGACGAGTCGTTCGCGGACTACTCCACCGACCTGGCGCTCGGCAAGACCGGCGCGAGCTGCTGGAACAGCGTCTCCTGGGCGTCCTCCGCCGAGAAGATCACCAACTCGATGGCGTACTGGGACGCGCACTCCTCGCGCTACGGCACGGTCGTCTACAACTACGGCAAGTGCGCCCTGCACGACCTGCGGCGCCTCATCGGTGACACCGCGATGACCCAACTCCTGCGCGGTTACGCGCAGTCGCACTGGTACGGCGTCTCCACCACCGCGGAGTTCAAGGCCGCGGCCCAGGCGGCGACCACGGTCGACCTGACGTCCTTCTGGACGCAGCACCGGATCGACGGCTAGGGCCTGTCCGGCGGATCGACGGCCGGGGCCGCGCCACCGGCCCCGGGCCGCCGGCCCTCAAGGCCGAGGGGCCGGGTCCGGGTCCAGGCCCGGCCGGGACCCGGCCCCTCACTTCTCGCCCCCGTCCGGGAGCCGCGGCGGTTCCCGGACGGGGTGCCCCACACGCGACGCCTCCGACGACCGTCACGCCTTCTTGACAGGTGCACGATCGAAGCTGATGATCGGGGCCCACACCGTGTCGGGAGGGCCCCGGGCATGACAGAAGCGACGCGTTCCGCAGGCAGGACCGCCGCCCGCCCCACCCCCACGAGGCGGGCTGCGGTCCGCAGCCGCGCCGCGCTGATGACCGCCGCGCGGGCCGCACTCGGCGGCGGCGCCGGTGTCCTGCTCACCGGCCCCGCCGGAATCGGCCGCAGCACCCTGCTGACGGCGCTGGCCGACGAACACGCCGCGGCCGGCCACCGCGTCCTGCGCTGCGCGCCCTCCCCCGCCGAGCGGCACCTGCCGTACGTCGGCCTCATCGACCTGCTGTCCGACGTCGGGGACACCGCCTTCGCCGACCTCCCGCCGCCGGAACGCGACGCGCTGCGCGCCGCCCTGCGCCGCCCGCCCGCAGCGGCCGGGGCCGCTCCCCCCGACCCGCTCACCCTGCGCCTGGCCCTGCTCCGCCTGCTCACCGCGCTCTGCGCCCGCTCCCCCGTCCTGCTGGCCGTGGACGACGTCCAGTGGCTCGACGCACCGACCGCCGCCCTCCTCGCCTTCGCCACCCGCCGCGCCGCCCGCCTGCCGCTGACCACCGCCGTCGCCCTCCGCGCGGACGGCGCCGCGTGGACGGGAGCCGAAGGGGCCGCGGTGCTGGACGTGCCGCCGATGACCGAGCGGGAGGTGGCCGAACTGCTCGGCGGGCGCGCGGTGGCGGCCCGCGTGCACGCCGAGAGCGGCGGAAACCCTTACGTGGCGCTGGAGTTGACCCGTGCGCTCGGCGAGGGCGAGACGGCGGGGCCGCTCCCCGTACCCCGTTCGCTGCGCGAGTCGCTGCTCGGCCGGGTGTCAGGTCTCACGGCCGGGGCGCGGACCACGGTGCTCGCCGCGAGCGCCGCCGAGCGGCCGACCGTACGGCTGTTGCGCCGGGCGGGGCGGGAGAACGCGGTGGCCGAACTGGCCGAGGCGGTACGGCAGGGGGTCGTGGAGCCGGTGCCGGACGGCGGGGCGGTGCGCTTCGTACCGCCGCTGCTGGCGCGGGTGGTGTACGAGGACGCGGAGCCCGACGCGCGGCGGCGGGTGCACACGGCGCTCGCGGCGGCGGCCGGTGATCCGGTCGAACGGGCCCACCACCTGGCGTCGTTGACGCCCGGCTGGGACGCGGAGGTGGCCGCCGCGCTGTCGGCGGCGGCGACCGCGGCGCGCCGCCGGGGCTCCCCCGCGACCGCGGCGAGACTCGGGCGGCTCGCGGCCGACCGCACTCCGCCGGGGGACGCGGCGGCCGAGACCGACCGGCTGCTGACGGCGGCGGAGGACGCGGTCGCGGCGGGCGACTACCCGCTGGCCCGCCGTATCGCGCACGAGGTGCTGCACGAACCGCCGGCCGAACCGGGCAGGCCCGCGGACCGGGTCAGGGCGTGGATGGTCATCGTGGACTCGTGCGGCCAGGCGATGGCCGAAGTGGCGGACGTCTTCCCGCAGGCGCTCGAGGACGCGCGGGACGACCCGCGGCTGCTGGCCCAGTTGCACCACCGGATGAGCTGGCGGGCCTGGATGGTGGAGGGCACGGCGGTCAAGGCCCATACGCACGCGGCGCGTTCGGCCGTACTGGCCAGGAGCGCGGGCGACCGCCGCACCGAACTGTCGGCGCTCAGCCAGCAGGCGGCCGTCGAGTTCTACCTCGGCCGCCCGGAGGCCGAGGACACCCTGGCCGCCGCGCTGGCGGGGCCGCAGGACCCGCGCGTGCTCTTCGACCACAACGGCCCGGTCTTCCTCAAGCACCGCCGCCATCTGCTGCACGACCGGCTGGACGACGCGCGGACCGAACTGCGGGCGCTGGTCTACACGGTACGGCGGCGCGGCTCGGCCGAGAGCCTGTGCCAGTGCCTGTCGGGCCTCGCCCAGGTGGAGATCCTGCGGGGCCGCTGCGAACGCGCCCTCGACCTGGCCCACCAGAGCCTGCGGATCGCGGAACAGGGCGGGCTGAGCCAGGGCCCCGCCTGGTACGCGGTCGCGCTCGCGGAGGCGGCGGGCGGCGGTACGGAACGGGCGCTGGCCGCCGCCGACCGGGCCAGACGGCACAGCGAGGACGACGACGACCAGCTCTTCCTGCCCAGGGCGCTGCACGCGGAGGGCCATGTGCGGCTGCTGCGCGGCGAGACGGCCGCGGCCGTGCACGCGCTCCAGCGGGCCAGGCTGCTGGAGACGGGACAGGGGCAGGGCGATCCGGCGATGCGCCGCTGGCAGGCGGACCTCGCCGAAGCACTGGTCAGGTCGGGCGCCACCGACGAGGCCGCCGACCTGGTCGCCGCGACCCGCGCGCAGGCCGCCCGGCTCGGCCGCCGCGGGCTGCTCGCGGTGCTCGACAGGGCCGCCGCGCTGGTCACCGAGGCGCGCGGCGACTCGGACGCGGCGGTGGCCCAACTCGGGGCGGCCGTCACCACGTTGACCGCGCTGCCGTATCCGCTGGAGGAGGGCAGGGCGCGGCTGGCGCTGGGCCGGCTGCACGCCAGGCGTGGCGATCCGCGGGCGGCGCGGGCCGCGCTCGACGCGGCGGCGCGGGTCTTCCGCGCGGCCCGCGCGCACCCGTGGCTGGCGCTGACCGACGCCGAGGCCGACCGCGTCGACCGCGCAGACCGGTTCGACCGGTTCGGCGGGTACGACCGGTTCGGCGGGTACGACGGGTTCGACCGCGTCGACCCGCCGGGCCGTGCGCACGACCGCGCCGCGCCGCTCACCGCGCTCAGCGACGCCGAGCGCCGGGTCGCCGCGCTGGCGGCGCGCGGCGCGAGCAACCGGGAGATCGCCGCGACCCTGGTGATCAGCGTCAAGACCGTCGAGGCCGCCCTCACCCGCGCCTACCGCAAGCTCAGCGTCCGCTCGCGCGTCGATCTGGCCAGGGTCGCCCTCGACCACCCGGCCGCCGACCGCCACGAGGTCTGACGGCGAGCGTGCGTACGTGACGCGAACACGGCCTCGCGGCACGTGCGGACGTACCGACGTACCGACGTACGGCCCTACGGACGCGCGGACTTGGGGGAGAACGCCGAGGGGCGCCCCGCCCGGTCGGCGGAACACCCCTTCGTACGAGCGAGTCGGCCGCCCCCGTGAACGACCGGCCCGCCTCGCCCTGTGCCTGACGCGAGGTCAGTGCATCCAGAGCAGGTAGAAGTTGTTGGTGCCCAACTCACAGATGTAGACCGGGCCGTGGATGGGCGCGTTGGCCTGTGCCTGGGCGACACACGACGCGTAGGTCGGGAAGTAGCCCATGAACATGAAGCCGCTGCCGGGCGGCGGGGAAGCCTGGGCCGCGCCGGCGAAGACGCCGAGGCCGAGCAGGGCGGTGGCCACCAGTGTTCCGGTGCGGGCCATCAGTCGCTTGGTCATGTGCACAACTCCTTTCCGGGCAGGCGAAAGCGCCTGCGGGGGGAGGGAAGGGGGCTTGCGTGTGCGGATCAGACGTCCAGATCAGAGCTGTTCGGGCCGCGCGCCGTGATCGAACGTTAGCCGTTGACTACAGGCCGCAGCAATAGGTCTAGGCCAATGTGTGACAGCAGCCGACGGATGGCCCTCGTGGGTCAGGTGAGGCGCAGCGCCGCCTCGCGGACGGCCAGCGTGTCCTGCCTGACCTCGCGCAGACCGGGCAGCGCGGCACCACCCCCGACGCCGCCCTCGACACCCCCGCCGACCCCGATCCCGGCACCGACCCCGACCCCGGCCCCGCCGCTGCCGTCCCCGCGCAGGCTCCCCGCCCACGCCACCAGCTGCCGACGGAAACCCGTACGCCCCGGCTCCGCCGTGTACGTGCGCCGCGTCCCGAGGGCCGGCCCGGCGTCCCAGGTGTCGACGTGCAGAGTGGCCGCCTCGTCGCGGGCGTACGGCGAGGGCAGGGTGAGCGTGGCCACCGAGTCCTCCGCCACGCACTCCAGCGTCTCCCGGTAGCGGCGGTGCCCGGGCAGCCGTACATGGGTGAGGTCGACCAGCAGGCCGTCGGCCGGGCGCCAGCGCGCGCTCACCGCGCTCGTACCCGCCCAGCCGGTGGCGTCGAGCAGCCGCCCGTGCAGCCGCAGGTCCCCGCCCGCCAGGATCGCGTGCACCAGATTGACCTGGTGGATCAGCGAGCCGCCGAGGCCGCGGGCGTACGCCTCACGCCGCCGCGCCGCCACCGCCGTCGCCTCCGTCGCCTCCGTCGCTTCCGCCACCGCCTCCGTCACTCCGGGGCCGAGCGCGCGGACCAGCGCCGCCTCGGCCGGCGGCGGCTGCGGGCCGAAGGGCGGCGGCGGATACGGCAGCAGGTGCTCGACCTGGTGCGGCGCGTTGGGGTCGTGGATGTCGGCGGTGATCCGGCGGACGGCGGGCAGGTGCTCCCGGCAGTGGTCGAGGAAGCGGGCCACGACCGGGTCGTGCCGCTTCATGTAACCCGCCGCCACCGGCACCCCCGAGCGCCGCTCGGCCGCCGCCAGCTCGTCGATCTCCGCGAGGTCGAGGCTGACCGGTTTCTCGCAGAGCACCGGCAGGCCCCGTTCCAGACACCCCAGGACCACATCCCGGTGCGTCCACCACGGCGTGCAGACCAGCGCGGCCCGCGCCCCGGCCCGTACCGCCTCGTCCAGCGTCCGGCAGACGGCGACACCGTCCGCCGGGCGCACGCCACCGACCGGGCTCCCGGTTCCGGCCGGTGTCACCCCACCGGCCCCGTCCGCCGCACAGGACCCGGCGCCCGCCCGCGTACCGGGAAACCAGGCCCGTACGGCCGCGGTGTGCGCCGGATCGGGGTCGATGACGGCGACCGGGCGCAGCAGCTCCGGGAGGTCCCGCATCTCGCGCAGATGCGCCGCGTGCGCCACCTTGCCCGCGCCGATCAACGCCACGGGAACCGGTTGTCCCATCGGTCCGCACCCCTTTTCCGTCTCTCTCCCAGCGCATCACACGGCGGGCGGCGCGCGCCCGCCGGGGTGAGGGTCACTGGCGTGGCGACCGATGGTGCCCGACCATGTATGCGTGGAGGTGCGACGATGCGGTGGCCAGTGTCAAAAACAGGTATTGACATGCCGACGTGTGCCCAAGAGGATGTTTCCCACGTTGGCGCCCTGCGCCTCCGCACCCATTCGACGCGGGCGACGAATAGGCGATGTGCAACCGGAAAAGTCGCACTTGCGGGCTTCCGGTCGCCGGGCCGCGCCGGTAATACCCCTCACTCCTGGAAGCACTCATGGAACCGGCGGCGAACACTCGTCCGCCGGCTTAGGACAGAACCGTTGCTAGAGTCGCTTCGGGTGCTGTCGGCACGCCGCGGGCCGACCCACGGGACCGGTCCGCGGTGACGAGAGGGGGCTAGCCGTGGCGGGAGTTGTTCGCAGTGGCGGGGCGGATGCCGAGGACATCGGTCTCGCTCTGTACCAGACGCTGCGCACCAACGGATCCATAGCCCCGGAGAAGGCGGCCGCGGGCATCGGGCTGACCGACGCCGAGGCCAGGGCCGGTTGGTCGGAGCTGCGGGAGCTGGGGCTCATACGCGCCGGTCGGGTGCCGGAGGAGGTCGATTCGGTGGAGCCCGACACCGCCCTGATCGGCCTGCTGGCCCGGCAGCGCGAGGCGCTCCAGGCCCAGCGTGACGAGTTGTCCTCGATCGTGCGGGCGGCCGAGTCGCTGATGGAGCGCTACCGCCCCGCGGTGTTGCGCGACGCGGCGGAGATCGAGGTGGAACTCCTCATCGGGGAAAACCGTAAGCGGCAGTCCATCGGCGATTTCAATGCGCGCATCACGGAATCCACCGGTTCGATGCATCCGGGACCGCTGCCGCCCGCCGAAGTTCTCGTGCATTCCATCGCCGCGGACAGCGCGCTTATCGAGCGGGGTGTGAAAGTCCGCGCCGTATACGGGCAGAGCATTAATTCCGCGCCACGTCAACGTAAATACCTGACGGAACTCTCGGCGGTCGGAGTCGAGGTCAGGCTGGCGACCCAGGTCCCCTTCGACCTCCTGATAGCGGATTCGCACAGCGCGCTTGTCTCGGCCAATCCCGACAACCCTTCGGGCCCCGCGGTCATCGTCCGCGGCGCGGCCCTGGTCCGGTCGTACGTGGCGCTCTACGAGGACTGCTGGCTGCGCGCGGTGCCGTACTCGGCGAAGTCGGCGGGGAGCTTCGACTCGGGGGGCGAGCTGACCGAACAGCACCGCACGACGATGCGACTTCTGGCCAACGGGCTGACAGATGAGCGGATCGCGCGCAAACTAGGGGTGTCCCTGCGCACTGTGAGTCGCCTGGTATCAGAGATCATGCGATATCTCCAGGCGGACAGCCGGTTCCAGGCGGGAGTCCTCGCTGCGGCCCATGGGCTAATTTGACCTGCGCATTCGCGCCATTGCGCACTTACGCACAACCGGAATCTGGCCTGGCCCTGTCCGATTTTGACATCATCGGCAGGGCTACGCGTACCTATCACCCCCTTGAGCGCCTGCCCTCCCAACGAAGGATCACGATGTCGCGCATCCGGCACACGACCAAGATTTCCGCCGTCGCCGCCCTGGTGCTCGCTCTGTCGTCGGCTATCGGAACAACCGTCGCCTTCGCCGACGCCGGTTCGGATTCCGCTCCGGCGCCCAGTGCACCCGCGGACACGTCGGTGGCCCCGGACAACTGGTTCCCCGGTGCTCAGCCCGCGAACTGGTTCCCCGGTGCCAGCGCGGACACCGGCCCGGACAACTGGTTCCCGAACGCCGTACCGGCGAACTGGTTCCCCACCGCGAGCGCCGTATCCCCCGACAACTGGTTCCCGGGTGCGGTACCCGTGAACTGGTTCCCCAGCGCCGTGGCCGTCTCCCCCGACAACTGGTTCCCGAACGCCGTCCCCGCCGGGAACTGGTTCCCGAATATCGCCCCGACCGATGTGACCGTGTCATCACTGTCGGTTTAATTTCCCCGAGCTCTCCGCGCCACCAGGTCCTGGTTTCCCCGCCGGACCCCGGCGCCGCAAGACCCGCCAAGACCCGCACAGCGCTGTACGGCCCGTGAGCGATATTCACGGGCCGTACAGCGTTTCCTGCATTGTGGGGGGAATCCTGGGGGCTCAGGGAGCCGATGTCACTTCCTGACAGGGGCGGGCGATCCGCAGGCACCGCCGCACCAGTTCATCGATGTCCGTGGCCGCGTCCTCGGCTGCCGGATGTACGGCGAGCCACCCGAGGTGGCGGCGCAGGAAGGCCGCGAGGGCCGGCACCGTCCGTAGGGGGAGACGGACGGTGCGGCCCTCGACAATCAGATCGGCCCAGGAGGCGAGTGTGCCTCGTATGGCGGCGCGCGCCTCGACAGCCGGCCCGTTCAGGGGGATGCCGGGCCGGGCAGTGCCGGTCAGTCGGTCGCCGGAGTTCGGCGCCGGTACGAGTGCCACCTCCAACTCGCCGTATACCCGGGGAAGCAAGGCGAGTTGCCGATCCAACCGCTCCTGGCAAGGAACGCACAGGGCAGGGTCCGTCTCGACACAAAGGTGTCCGCTACGGAAATCAATCTCCTGCACTGCCGCTGTCCCTTCCTCGCTTGGGGCGGTAAGAAGAGCGAACCAGGAACAGGGTGATCCGGACAATGTCCACGGACCGGCCGGATTCTGCCATGGCGCAATCGCGCATCTAAGCACGTGGCAAGGTCACGACGGAAGCTGTGCCTCAATCGCCCCAACGACCTCCGCAGCCTCGGGCTCGGTCCGCGGCCGAAAACGCCCGACGATTTCTCCCGAGGCGCTGACCAGGAACTTCTCGAAGTTCCAGGTGATGTCACCGGCTTCTCCGGCCGCGTCGGGCACATCGGTCAGCCTGGCGTAGAGCGGATGCCGGTTCGCGCCATTGACATCCGCCTTCTCCAGCAGCGGGAAGCTGACGCCGTAGGTCGTGGAGCAGAAGGTCTGGATCTCCTCGGCGGTGCCGGGCTCCTGTCCGCCGAACTGGTTGCACGGCACGCCGAGGACGGTGAAGCCGCGGTCGGCGTAGCGCTTCTGCAACCTCTCCAGGCCCTCGTACTGCGGGGTCAGGCCGCACTTGGAGGCGACGTTGACCACCAGGACGGCCTTGCCCGCGTGGGCGCCGAGGGTGGTGGGGTCGCCGTCGACGGTGTTCAGGGGGATGTCGTAGAGGCTTGCGGGGTTGCTCATGAGTGAATTCTCCTATCGGTCCGTGACCGTGATGCCCAGGGTCTGGGCGAGCGCGGGGGCGAGGTCGAGAAGCTGCGAGGAGCTGATGACGGCGCCGCGCAGCGACTCGTATCCGTCGGCGAGGTCGATGGTGACCGCGCCGCGCAGGTCGGCCTTCTTCAGCGTCGCGCGGCCGAGCCGGGCGCGCTCGATGCTGCTGCCGGGGAAGGTCACCCCGTTCAGCTTGGCCTCGCCGAAGTCGACGTCGCGCAGGACGCAGTCCTCGAAGGCCACGTCGTACAGGGCGGTGGCGCGCAGATTCACGGAGTCCAGTTTGCAGCGCCGGAAGGTGACCCGGCGCAGCACGGCTCCGAACGCCTCCACGCCCGCCAGCGAGCAGGCGGTGAGCGAGGAGTCCAGCCAGTCGCTCTCAGCGAGCGAGACGCCCGTGAAGCGGCTGCCGGTGGCCCACAGGTCGTTGATCCGGGACCGGCGCAGGGTGGTGTCCGTGAAGGTGCAGTCGGTGACCGCGCACTCCAGGAAGCGGGAGCCGTTGGCCGCCTCGTCCTCGAAGGCGAGGCGGTCGAAGTGGACGGTGTCGTAGTCCCCTTCGACGGCCAGCGGGCCGGTGTGAGGACGCAGCAGATCGGCGTACGGAAGGTCGGCGAGTTCGTCCGGGGGTGTCACTCGGCCAGCGTACGCGGCACCTCCGACAGCGCCCCGTGAGGCATCGGCGGCCCACCGGGAAGCCGACTTAAGGGACATACACCCCACCCCTTGCTAGGTTGCAGCCCATGAGCGCAACCAGCGCCGCGGCGGCGGACGCTCCCCCGGCCGCCCTGCGGATGCCCCGCCGCCGCGGTGTGGAGCTGTCGCTGATCGTCGCCGCGGTACTGATCTCGGTGTACGGCTACGCCGAGGTCGGCCTGGCCAGGAACGGCGCGGTGCCGCCCGACGCCGCGGCCTACGGGGCGGGCCTGGGCGTGCTCGCGCTCCTGGCCCACCTCGCGGTCCGGGCCCGCGCCCCCTACGCCGATCCGCTGCTGCTGCCGATCGCCGTGCTGCTCAACGGCTTCGGCCTGGTGCTGATCTACCGCCTCGACCTGGAGCCGGTGCTCGGCGGCCGGGCGGCGCCCACCCAGCTGATCTGGTCCACGCTCGGGGTGGCGCTGTTCATCGCGGTGGTGCTGGCGCTGCGCGACCACAGGACACCGGCCCGCTACGCGTACATCAGCGTGACCGCCGCGCTGCTGCTCATGGTGCTGCCGATCTTCTTCCCCGCGATCAACGGCGCGAAGATCTGGATCAGGGTCGCCGGATTCTCCTTCCAGCCGGGCGAGTTCGCCAAGGTGCTGCTCGCGGTCTTCTTCGCCGCCTACCTGTCGGCCAACCGCGCGGCGCTGGCGTACGCGGGCCGCCGGGTGTGGCGGCTGCAACTGCCCACCGGCCGCGTGCTGGGCCCGGTGGTGGCGATCTGGCTGCTCAGCGTCGGCGTCCTGGTGGTCGAGCGCGACCTGGGCACCTCGCTGCTCTTCTTCGGCCTGTTCGTGATCATGCTGTACGTGGCGACCGGGCGGACCGGCTGGATCGCCGTGGGGCTGCTGCTCGCCGGAGTGGGCGCGTGCGCGGTCGGCGCGCTGGAGCCGCACGTGCACAGCAGGGTGCAGGACTGGCTGCACCCCTTCGCGACCATCGACGCGGGCATCGGCCCCAACCAGATCTCGCAGTCGCTGTTCGCCTTCGCCAACGGCGGGGTGCTCGGCACCGGACTCGGCCAGGGCCACTCCGCGCTGATCGGCTTCGCCGCGAAGTCGGACTTCATCCTGGCCACCGCGGGCGAGGAGCTGGGCCTGTTCGGACTGACCGCGCTGCTCCTGCTGTACGCGCTGCTGGTGGCGCGCGGCTTCCGGGCCGGGCTCGCGCTGCGCGACCCCTTCGGGCGGCTGCTCGCGGTCGGCCTGGCCTCGATCCTGGCGCTCCAGGTCTTCGTGATCACCGGCGGGGTGATGGACCTGATTCCGATGACGGGCATGGCGATGCCGTTCCTCGCGCAGGGCGGCTCGTCGGTCGTGACCAACTGGATCATCGTGGCGCTGCTGATCCGGCTCAGCGACAGCGCCCGCCGCCCGGCGCCCGATCTGCCCGAGGGGCCGCCGGACCAGCTCACGCCGCTGGAGCGGACCCGGTGATCCGCTGTGTGCGGCACGCCGCCGCCTTCTGCTTCCTGCTGCTGGTCGCGCTGCTGCTCAACGCGGCGCGGGTGCAGGTCGTCAAGGCGTCCGCGTACGACGGCAACCCGGCCAACCGGCGGATCGCGATCACCCGTTACCACCAGCCGCGCGGCGACATCCTCGTCGGCGGCTCCCCGGTGACCGGATCACGCGACGCGGGCGGCCAGTTGAGGTACCAGCGGACGTACGCGGACGGGCCGCTGTACGCGCCGGTGACCGGCTTCGCCTCGCAGACGTACGGCACGACGCTGCTGGAGGGCACCGAGGACGGGGTGCTGTCGGGCACGGCCTCGCAGTTGGCGTCGGTGCCGCTGTGGAACGAGATCACCCGGGCGCGGCAGCGCGGCGGCGATGTGCACACCACGATCGACGCGGCGGCGCAGCGGGCGGCGTACAGCGGCCTCGCGGGCCGCAGGGGCGCGGTGGCCGCGGTGGATCCGGCGACCGGGCGGATTCTGGCGCTGGTGTCGTCGCCGTCCTACGACCCGGCGGCGCTGTCGGGCACCGGCGCGGCGGTGAACGACGCGTGGACGCGGATGACCACGGACACAAGTCAGCCGATGCTGGACCGGGCGATCCGGCAGACGTATCCGCCGGGTTCGACGTTCAAGGTCGTCACGGCCGCCGCCGCGCTCCAGAGCGGCAAGGTCACCGATCTGCTGGCGCCGACGCGCTCCCCCGATCCGTACCGGCTGCCGGGTTCGACGGCCACGCTCACCAACGAGGGCGGCGGCTGCGCCAACGCCAGCATGTACGACGCCTTCCGGGTGTCGTGCAACACCGTCTTCGCCAAGCTGGGCGCCGACGTGGGGCTGGCCGGGATGCGGGCGCAGGCGCAGGCGTTCGGCTTCAACGACACGCGGCTGCGGATTCCGCCGTCCGTCGCGAAGAGCAACTTCGACACGTGGATGAGCCCCGACCAGGTGGCGCTCTCCTCGATCGGGCAGTTCGACACGACCGCGACGCCGTTGCAGATGGCGATGGTGGCGGCGGCGGTCGGCAACGGCGGGGTGCTGATGGCGCCGTACCTGGTGGACTCGGTGACCAACCACAGCGGGGCGACGGTCTCCGCCGACGGGCCGCGGACGCTGCACCGGGCGATGAGCGAGGGCACCGCGCAGCAGCTCCAGCAGCTGATGGAGGCGGTGGTCACCGACGGCACCGGCACCAACGCGGCGATCCCCGGTGTCGTCGTCGGCGGCAAGACCGGCACCGCGCAGCACGGTGTGGACAACACCGGGACGCCGTACGCCTGGTTCATCTCCTACGCGAAGCCGCCGGGCGGTACGCAGGCGTCGGTGGCGGTGGCGGTGGTCGTCGAGGACGCGGAGGCGGTGCGGGCGGACATCTCCGGCGGCGGGAACGCGGCGCCCGTCGCGCGGGCGGTCATGCAGGCGGTGCTGAACGCGCGCTGACGTGCCGTCGGGGACAAGTACCGTGCGACGGCGGTCACTTCACCTTGGGGAAGCTGAAGGCGTAGCCCTGCCCCTTGAGCCAGGGCAGGATCTGCTCCAGCGCGTCCACGGTCTGCTCACGGTCGCCGCCGCCGTCGTGGAAGAGGATCGTCGGGCCGTTGCTCAGCTCGTACTTGATGGTCTGCACGATCGTGCCGACGCCGGGCTTGGTGTAGTCCTTGGTGTCGACGT
The DNA here is from genome assembly GCF_044753885.1 of Streptomyces sp. NPDC093221. NCBI lineage: Bacteria > Bacillati > Actinomycetota > Actinomycetes > Kitasatosporales > Streptomycetaceae > Streptomyces > Streptomyces sp. NPDC093221. The sequence continues at coordinate 526,918 of NZ_JBIVOA010000002.1, forward strand.
TCCAGCCGAGCGGGCGCATGCCGTGCTGGGCGGCGAGCGCGCGACTGGCCGGGGTGAAGGCGCCGCCGGGGGCGCGGTAGTACTGCACGGGCGCGCCGCCCGAGGCTTCCTCGATCATGGCGTAGGCGTCCATGATCTCCTTCTGCTGGTACGCGAAGGGCTTGTGGTCCATCGACTCGTCGTGGGTCACGGTGTGGTCGCACAGCCGGTGTCCCGCGGCGACGACGGCGCGTACGAGATCGGGGTGGGCCTTGGCCTGCGGGCCGATCATGCAGAAGGTGGCGTGGACGCCGTGCTGCTTGAGGACGTCGAGCACCTTGGGCGTCCAGACCGGGTCGGGTCCGTCGTCGATGGTGATGTTGACGGCCTTGCCCGCGGCTTCCGGCGCGTGCACGATCGTGTCGGGCACCGCGGCCACGGTGGGTATGTGGCTGGTGGGCGTACTGGACGGGCCGGTCGAACCCGCGCCCGTACCGCCGCCGTCGCTCCCGTTGGCGCCGCCCTTGCCGCCGCCGTTCACCCCCCCGATGACGCCGGTGCCGTTGTTCGCCGACGCCTTGCCGTGCCCGTGTGCCAGGACCGCGGTGGCCACCGACGCGATCACCACCACCAGGACCGCCATCGTGATGGCCGCCGCCTGCGGCATCGTCCTCAGTCGCCCCACCGAGAATCGCCCTCCGGTCATCGTCTGTACCCGCCCGCCTCGTTGATTCCATCGACCCGGTCCGCGCCGTGTTCCACGCGCTGTCCGCACGGCCGGCCGTCCCCCCGGCTCCGCGACCGAATAGATGCTGCTGCCTCCGCGTCGGTTCCGCCATGGGCACGTCGGCGACACTGCCGTTACAGAACCCGGACGTCCGGCTAACTCCCTGGTGGCGACGTCAGCCCGGCGCACCGGCGCAACTGCTCGTACCGGTCGGTGATCCGCTGCCCCGCCGCGCCGGTCCGCGGCTGCGGTACGCCCGCGCCGTCGACGAGGGCGGGCGCGAAGACGGCGCGGGTGACCTTGCCGCGGCGGACGGTCAGTGTGGTGACGCCGGTCTCGTCGGAGTGCGGGTACGGCGAGGAGCCGTACCAGAGGAAGTTGCCGAACCCGTAGGCCACATAGGTCGGGCCGAGCATGCCGGAGCCGAGCATCACATGGGCGTGGGTGCCGACGACCGCGGTGGCCCCGGCCGCCGACAGGTCGGCCGCGATCGACTTCTGCTCGGGCCCCGGGCAGCTCTGGCCCTCGGTGCCCCAGTGCAGATAGACCACCACGACGTCGGCGTGCGCCTTGGCGTCCCTGACCGCCTTCAGCAGCCGGGGGCGGTCGAGCGCGGAGGCGATGCCGGGGGCGGTGGCGGTGGCCCGGAAGTTCTCGTTGGTGATGTCGTAGACCTGGCTGGCGGCGACGACCGCGAGGCGTACGCCGTTGACCGTCTCGGTGTACGGGCGGTACGCCTCCGCCGCGTCGGCGCCGATGCCGACCACGGGGACCGGCGCGGCGCGCTTGGCCGCGAGGCTGTCGGCCAGGCCCTGGGCGCCGTAGTCCACGGCGTGGTTGTTGGCCATGGTGACGGCGTCGACGCCGGACCGCTGGAGCGCGGCGAGCGCGTCGGGGCCGGTCCTGAAGTGGTACTTCTTCGGCTGCGGGGTGCCGCGCGTGGTGATCGCGGACTCCAGGTTGACCATCGAGAAGTCGGCGGCGGCCAGCGCCGTCGACATCGGTCCGAGCGCCGGGTCGATGCCGAGCCGGTTCGCCGTCCGCTCGGTGAAGTGCACGTCCCCGGCGAAGGCGAGGGTGACGGTGCCGACGGGCTCGGCCGGGCGCGCGGCGGCGGCCGCCGGCGGCGTCGAGGAGGGCGCGGCGCCGCCGGTCGCGGCGGTGCGCGAGTCCGGTGCGGGTCCGGCCTCGGTGGAGCCGCCGCGGCCGTAGGCCACGTACAGGGAACCGGCGGCGACGAGCAGCAGCGCCGTACCGCCGACGACGGTGTTTCTGCGTCGGCGGCGTGCTCTGGCCCGGCGGGTCTCGCGCCGCGATTCCGGTCCGGCTCCCTCGTTCATCGGACAAGCGTACGATCCGCTCGCCGTAGGTCAGTGCGGGGCCGCCCCCTGCGCGATGGCGTCGGTGACCTCGGCCACGCGGGCCTGCTCCTCGGCGGCGAAGCGTTCCGCGTCGAGTTTCTCCGCGATCTCCTCGTCCTCGTCCATGAGCTGGTCGAGGTTGGAGTCACCGAGGTCGAAGACGCCCATGTCGAGGTACGCCTTCTGGAGCCGGGGTCCCCACAGGCCGATGTCCTTCACGCACGGCACGATGCGGCTGAAGAGCAGCTTGCGGAACAGGTGCAGGAATTCGGAGCGTTCGGTCATCTCGGCGGCCTCGGCGGTGGGGATGCCGAAGTTCTCCAGGACTTCGAGGCCGCGCAGCCGGTCGCGCATCAGGTAGCAGCCCTCGATGACGAAGTCCTCGCGCTCGCGCAGTTCGGCGTCGGTGAGCTGCTTGTAGTAGTCGCGCAGCGCCATCCGTCCGAAGGCGACGTGCCGGGCCTCGTCCTGCATGACGTAGGCCAGGATCTGCTTGGGCAGCGGCTTGGTGGTGGTGTCGCGGATCATGCCGAAGGCGGCGAGCGCCAGGCCCTCGATGAGCACCTGCATGCCGAGGTAGGGCATGTCCCAGCGCGCGTCGCGCAGGGTGTCGCCGAGCAGCGCCTGGAGGTTGTCGTTGATCGGGTAGACCATCCCGACCTTGTCCTGGAGGAAGCGGCCGTAGATCTCGGCGTGCCGGGCCTCGTCCATGGTCTGGGTGGCGGAGTAGAACTTCGCGTCGAGGTCGGGGACGGACTCCACGATCCGGGCGGCGCAGATCATCGCGCCCTGCTCGCCGTGGAGGAACTGGCTGAACTGCCAGGAGGTGTAGTGCTGCCGCAGCAGCCCGCGGTCGCGGGCGTTCATCGCGTCCCAGTAGCGGCTGCCGTAGATGGACATGGCCTCGTCGGGGGTGCCGAGCGGGTCGTACGGGTCGACCTCCAGGTCCCAGGCGATGCGCTTGGCCGCGTCCCACTGCTTGTCCTTGCCCTTCTGGTAGAGGGCGAGCAGGCGTTCGCGGCCGTCGCCGTACTCCCAGGAGAAGCGGGCGGCGCCCTGGGCCGGGACCTGCCAGATCCACTCGGTGGGCGGTTGCGTGTACAGGGCTTCCGTCGACATCGGCGGCTCCATTCCACGTGCGCGGGGTCTTGACGGGCTTGTTGACACAGAGTCTCATAAGAGTCGTACCGCAGGTAACCCTCATGCGCCGGAGGCCACTTCACGATGGACACCAGCCTGATCGACCGCGAGAAGACCGCGGAGCGGCTGCTGGCCGCGTCCGCCAAGCACTCGTTCGACCCGGACACCGAGCTGGACTGGGACGCGCCCTTCGAGGAAGGCAAGTGGTTCTGGCCGCCGGAGCTGGTGTCGCTGTACGACACCCCGCTGTGGCAGCGGATGTCGCAGGAGCAGCGCGTCGAGCTGAGCCGCCACGAGGCGGCGTCGCTGTGCTCGATCGGCGTCTGGTTCGAGACGATCCTCATGCAGCTCCTGCTGCGGCACACCTACGACCTGGACCCGACCAGCAACCATGTGCGGTACGCGCTGACGGAGATCGCCGACGAGTGCCGGCACTCGAAGATGTTCGCGCGGGCCGTGACGAAGATGGGCACGCCCACCTACCGCCCCAGCAGGCTCGACCACAATCTCGGCCGGCTGATCAAGACGGTGTCCACCACGCCCGGCGCCTTCACCGGCACGCTGCTGGCCGAGGAGATCCTGGACTGGATGCAGCGGCTGACCTTCCCCGACGACCGCGTGCAGCCCTTCGTCCAGGGTGTGACCCGGATTCACGTGGTCGAGGAGGCCCGGCACATCCGCTACGCCCGCGAGGAGCTGCGCCGCCAGATGGTGACGGCGCCGCGCTGGGAGGTCGAATTCACCCGGCTGACCTCCGCGCAGGCCGCCAGGACCATCGCCCGTTCGCTGATCAGCCCGCAGGTCTACGCGTCGGTGGGCCTCGACCCCGTCCGGGCGGCCGAGGCGGCCCGCACCAGCCCGCACCGCCGCGAGGTGATGCGGCAGTCGGCGAAGCGGCTGATGGACTTCCTGGACGAGATCGGGCTGATCAAGGGCCCGAGCCGCAAGCTGTGGCGCTCGTCCGGACTGCTCGGCTGACCCGGCCGCGCCCGCGGACCCGGACACCCGTGCGAAGCCCCGCGCCCGGGCCGACCCGTTCACGTGTGCGGGCGGATAGTCTGCTGGACATGACCAGCAGCGCGGCGCCCGCATACCGCCGGATGAGCGTCGAGCAGCGCCGTACGCAGTTGCTGGCCGCCGCCGTCGACCTGTTCGGCCACCGGCGGCCGGAGGACGTGTCGGTCGACGACGTCGCGGCGGCGGCCGGGGTCTCCCGGCCGCTGGTCTACCGCTACTTCCCCGGCGGCAAGCAGCAGTTGTACGAGGCCGCGGTGCACGACGCGGCGCAGGAGCTGATCGGCCGCTTCGGCGTCCCCTCGCAGGGGCCGCCGACCGAACGGCTCGCGGACGCGCTGGACCGCTACCTGGCGTATGTGGACGAGCACGACGCGGCGTACGGGGCGCTGCTGCGCGGCGGCAGCGTCGCCGAGACCAGCCGTACGGACGCGATCGTGGACGACGTACGGCGCAGGGCCGCGGAGCAGGTGCTGCACCACCTCGGGGTGACGGCGCCGGGGCCGCGGCTGGCGATGATGGTCAGGTCGTGGATCGCCTGCGTGGAGGCGATATCGCTGATCTGGCTGGACGAGGGCAAGCAGCCGCCGGTCGCGGAGCTGCGGGCGTGGCTGGTGGACCACTTCATCGGGCTGCTGCTGGTGACCGCGACGACCGACCCGGAGGCCGCGGAGGCCGCCGCCCGCGCGCTGGCGCTGGAGACCCCGAGCAGCCCGGCCGGCGGGCTGGCGCGGCGGCTCGCGCCGATCGCGGACGCGGTCGCACATCTGCTCCCCGACCCCTCCTGACCCCGACCGGGGAACCCCGCGCCGCCCGCCGTGCCATCCTGAGCGGGTGAGACACGAGGACACGGAATTCGTCGGGGGCCCGCTGGACGGGCGGGTGCTCGGCGTGCTCGCCGGGATGACCGGGCAGCCGCCGCGCGTCTACACCGTGCCCGTACCCACGCCCGAGGGCGGTCCGCCGGTGGTGCACGTCTACCACCGCGAGCCCAGCCCCGGCCCGCGCGGCTCCCGCCGTACCCGCTGGGTCTTCGTGTACGACCCGGAGGGCAACCGCCCGGACGGCCCCAAGTGGCCCTGGCGCAAAGGCGCCTGACGCCCCGCCGGACGGGCCCGCGCGGCCACGCGGGACATCGCGTCGGACCGGGCCGCGCGGCGCGCGGCGCAAAGGCGGCCGAACCGGACGGTTCCACAGGTCAAAGGGCCGGGTATTGGTCCGGACCATTGACACGCATTGGTCTGGACCTGTTTGCTGCGCGGTGACATGCGCCGTCCTCACCGAAGGAGCATCCCCCCATGCTCTCCACCGCACCGCGCAACAGACGCAGAACCTTCATCGCCGCCTCCGCCACCCTCGCGGGCGCCGTCGCGCTCGGCGGGCTCGTGGCGCTCGCCCCGTCCGCCAGCGCGGGCGAGTTCCTGACCAACGGCGGCTTCGAGACCGGCGGCCTGTCCGGCTGGAGCTGCGACGCGGGCACCGCCGCCGTCGTCAGCGGCCAGGCGCACAGCGGCACTTACGCCCTCCAGGGCACCCCGAGCGCGAGCGGCACCGCGCAGTGCAAGCAGAACGTGTCCGTCGCGCCGAACACCACGTACACCCTGACCGCCCAGGTCAAGGGCGCGTACGTCTACCTCGGCGTGGACGGCGGCACCAGTACGTGGACGCCCGGCACGGGCAGCGGCTACGCGGCGCTGAGCGTGTCCTTCACCACCGGTGCGAGCCAGACCAGCGCGGCGGTCTACGTGCACGGCTGGTACGGCCAGCCCGCGTACCTCGCCGACGACGTCTCGCTCCAGGGCCCCGGCAGCGGCACGACCACGCCGCCCACGACCCCGCCGACCACGCCGCCCACGACTCCGCCCACGACGCCCCCGACCACTCCCCCCACCACCCCGCCGACGACGCCTCCCACGACGCCGCCGACCACTCCCCCGACCTCGCCCCCGCCCTCCGGCGGACTGCCCACCCACGCGCTGGTCGGCTATCTGCACGAGACGTTCGCCAACGGCTCCGGCTACACCAAGCTGGCGGACGTGCCGGACAGTTGGAACATCATCGACCTGGCGTTCGGCGAGACCAGCTCGCCGACCTCGGGCAGCATCCACTTCACCCGCTGCTCGGCCAGCGAGTGCCCGGGAGTGGAGTCCGACGCGGACTTCAAGGCCGCGATCAAGGCCAAGCAGGCCAAGGGCAAGAAGGTGCTGCTGTCCATCGGCGGCGCGAACGGCGAGGTGCAGCTCACCACGACGGCCGCCCGCGACGCCTTCGTCTCCTCGGTGAGCGGCATCATCGACACCTGGGGCCTGAACGGCATCGACATCGACTTCGAGGGCCACTCGCTGTCCCTGAACACCGGTGACACCGACTTCAAGAACCCGACCACCCCGGTGATCGTCAACCTGATCTCGGCTCTGAAGACGCTCAAGGCCAAGTACGGCAGCGGCTTCGTGCTGACGATGGCGCCCGAGACGTTCTTCGTCCAGATGGGCTACCAGTACTACGGCTCGGGCCCGTGGGGCGGCCAGGACCCGCGCTGCGGCGCGTACCTGCCGGTGATCTACGCGATGCGCAACGACCTGACGCTGCTGCACGTCCAGGACTACAACTCCGGCTCGATCATGGGCCTGGACAACCAGTACCACTCCATGGGCGGCGCGGACTTCCACATCGCGATGACCGACATGCTCCTCACCGGCTTCCCGGTGGCGGGCAACACCGCCAACATGTTCCCGGCGCTCGCCCCCTCGCAGGTCGCGATCGGCCTGCCCGCCTCCGTCAACGCGGGCAACGGCTACACCGCCCCGGCCGCCGTCGACCAGGCGCTCGACTGCCTGACCAAGAAGACCAACTGCGGCGGCTACACCACCCACGGCACCTGGCCCGCGCTGCGCGGCCTGATGACGTGGTCGGTGAACTGGGACAAGTTCAGCAACTGGGAGTTCCAGAAGAACTTCACCAGCTACTTCGGCTGAACCGCCCGCAGATCCCCCCGCCGATCCGTCGGCGGCCTTCGACCGAGCCGGTGACGGCTCCTGAAACGCGTACGGCCCGGCCGCCGAGGGCGGTGACCGGGCCGTACGCTTTTTATGTCCGGAAGGTGATCGCACGGCGAAGATCACCTGTGAGAGTGACCGGGTTGCGCGGAATCGCCTATTCCCTCTGTCGAACATATGACAATTCGTGGCAGGATGCGGATCGCGTAGCGTGTTACCGACCGGTTACGGGAGATGAGGGGTAGTCAGTGGCCCGAGGTACCAGGAGGTGGCTGCGTTCGGCCGCGGTCTGCGGCACTCTGCTCGCCGCCGCGGCACTCGCCCTGCCGGCCCAGCAAGCGGCGGCGCGACCCTACGACCCACCGCCCGCGGCGGAGGTCTCGCTGCCCGATCTGCTGACCAGGCTCCAGACCCTCTACGCGCAGACGGAGACGGCGACCGAGTCGTTCAACAAGGCCAAGGAGACCGCCGACCGGCAGCGCGCCCAGGCCGACCAGGTCGACGCACAACTCGCCGACCAGCGGGTCTCGGTCGCGGACAAGCGCGACGAGGTGGGTCTGATGGCCCGCCAGATGTACAAGGACGGCAGCGTGTCGCCGTACCTGTCAATGCTGACCGGCCAGACCCCGCAGGACTTCTTCGGGCAGCGGCACGTCCTGGACCGGGCCGCCGACCACCAGCAGGACGTGCTGGCCGAGCTGACCAGCGGCGAGCAGCGGCTGAACGAGCTGAACACCCAGGCGCAGCAGGCGCTGGACAAGGCGCAGTCCGCGCTGGCCGTCCAGCAGGCGCAGAAGAACACGGTGGAAAAGCGCCTCCAGGAGGTCGAGTCGATACTGGCCGGGCTCACCGGCGTGCAGATCAGCGAATTGCAGTCGCTGGAGGAAAAGGGCGTCAATAAGGCGCAGCAGGAGTTCCTCGACTCCAAGGCGCTGGGTTCCGACGCCGACAGCCGCCTGCCGTCCGACGCGGGGAAGCGGGCCATCAGCTACGCCTTCATGCAGCTCGGCAAGCCGTATGTGTGGGGCGCGCAGGGTCCGGACTCCTTCGACTGCTCGGGGCTGACCTCGCAGGCGTGGTCGCACGCCGGGGTGACCATCCCGCGCACCAGCCAGGAGCAGTGGGCGCGGCTCCCGCACGTGCCGCTCGAACTGCTGCGCCCCGGCGACCTGGTGATCTACTTCTCCGGCGCCACCCATGTGGCGATCTACATCGGCGACGGCCTGGTGGTCCAGGCGCCGCGCCCCGGCTCGGTGGTGAAGGTCTCGCCGATCGCCGCCAACCCGATACTGGGCGCCGTCCGCCCCGACCTCGGCAGCGCCCCGGCCGGGGACTACACCCTGCCGAAGATCCCCAAGCAGGCCGAGCAGCCGACGCCGTTCAGCCCGCAGGTGACGCCCCCGGCGCCCAAGCCCAGGACCTCCGGCGGGTCGACCGGCACCGCGCCGGCCACGCCGCCGCCGCACTCCACGGGTCCCGTCACCCGGCCGACCCCGGGCGAGAGCACGCCGCCGCCGAGGATCACCCCGACGCCGACGCCCTCGGACACCCCGTCCGGCGGCCCGACGCCCACGCCCTCCGCCACCGCGAGCGGGGGCGCGAGCTAGGGCCTGTCCGGCGGCTCGTGGGAGCCGGGTCCGACGCCTAGGCGGAGGGCCCGGCGCCCGCCGCGGCCTGCGCCTCGGCGAGATACGCCCCGGCGCGCTCCGGGTCGAAGAACCACTCCTCGTAGTCGGCCGGGTCGTCGAAGCCGTTGGCGAAGCGGTCGGCGACCGGCTGGAGCCCGCCCGCCGCGCCGATCAGGCCGAGGACGTGCTCCGGCGGCGGCGAGAGCATCGCGTTGGTCCACTTGGTGACCGGCGCCGCGTGGTTCCAGTAGCGGTCGAAGGCGCTCTGCATCCACGCGCGGTCGAAGGGCAGCTCGCCGCGCTCGACGATGCTCGCCAGGTACGAGGCCGCGCACTTGGCGGCGTTGTTGGAACCCTGGCCGGTGATCGGGTCGTTGGCCACCACGACGTCCGCGACGCCCAGAACCAGCCCGCCCGAGGGCAGTTCACCGACCGGCTCGCGCACGGTCGGCGCGTACCGCCCGGCGAGCGTGCCGCCCGCGTCGGTCAGCTCGACCGAGCCCGCCCGGTCGTACTCCCACGGCGTGAAGCGGCGCATCAGGTCAAGTGTGAGGCGGAGCTGCTCCGCGGGGTCCTTGACGCCCTGGAAGACGTCGACCGGGCCGCCGGGCACGCCCTCCCAGAAGAGTATGTCGGCCGGGCCCGAGGTGGTCAGCGTCGGCATCACGAACAACTCGCCGACGCCCGGCACCAGATTGCAGCGCACCGCGAAGAAGTCGGGGTGCTCGGGGCGCGGCCCGAGTCCGTGCACATACGACACCGCGAGCGCCCGCTGGGGGGCGTCGTAGGGCGAACGGGCGGCGTCCCGGCGGAACATGGAGACGATCTCGCCCTTGCCCGCGGCCACCAGCACCAGGTCGTAGGCGCGGGAGAAGTAGTCCAGATCCGATACGGCCACACCGTGGATGACGAGCTTGCCGCCGCGCTCGGCGAAGGTCTCCATCCAGCCGGCCATCTTCACCCGCTGGTCGACGGACTGCGCGTGACCGCGCAGCCTGCCCACCCAGTCGATCGGCCGTGAGGCGTCGGGCGCGGAGACGGAGACACCCACTCCCTCGATGCGCGGCGCCTGGTCCTCCCAGAAGTTCAGCCCGAGGTCGCGTTCGTGCTGGAGCGCGGTGGCGAACATGCACTGGGTGGACATCACCCGGCCGCCGCGTATCTCGTCGGCGGTCCGGTTGGACATCACGGTGACGTCATAGCCCTGGGACTGGAGGCCCAGGGCGAGTTGGAGCCCGGCCTGCCCGGCTCCGACGATGAGTATCTTGCGCACAACGGCTCGCTTCAGGTCGATGGACTTCGTAAGGCGGCGGCAACCGCGGCCACTACATGGGCTGTTCGGACAGCGCGTGCCCGACCAGCGCCAGCAGCGCCTCCACCACTGAATACCGCTTGCGAGCGTCGATCACCAATACGGGGATGTGGGCGGGTACGGCCAGTGCCTCACGGACGTCGTCCGGGGTGTACTGCGCCGTGCCCTCGAACTGGTTGACGGCGACCGTGTAGGGCAGACCGGTGCCCTCGAAGTAGTCCAACGCCGGGAAGCAGTCGGCCAGTCGGCGGGTGTCGGCGAGCACGACCGCGCCTATCGCGCCGCGCACGAGGTCGTCCCACATGAACCAGAAGCGCTGCTGTCCCGGCGTGCCGAAGACGTACAGCACCAGGTCCTGGTCCAGGGTGATCCGGCCGAAGTCCATGGCCACCGTGGTGGTGGTCTTGTCGGGAGTGGCGGCGAGGTCGTCGACGGCCTCGCTGGCCTGGGTCATCACCGCCTCGGTGGTGAGCGGTGCGATCTCGGAGACGGCGCCGACGAAGGTGGTCTTGCCCACGCCGAAGCCGCCCGCCACCACGATCTTCGTGGAGACCGGCGCCCTGCCGCGTTCCTTCTGCCACTCTTGCAGGCCGTCCTGCTGGTCAGAGCCTGCGAAGTCCACTGAGCACCCTTTCGAGCAGCGCGCGGTCGGGGCTGCCGGGCCCGTGCCCGGTTCCGTACACGCGGATCCTTCCCTGGTCCGCCAGGTCACTGATCAGGACACGGACGACGCCGAGCGGCATCCGCAGGAGTGCGGAGATCTCGGCCACCGACCGCATTCTGCGGCACAGTTCGACGATCGCCCGCAGCTCGGGCATCACGCGCTCGGCCCAGTCGCCCCTGGTGAGGGCGAGTTGTTCGCCCGGACCGTCAACGGTGGCCACGAACGTCTCGACCATGAGCACATGGCCGAACCGCGTGCGACCGCCGGTCAAAGCGTACGGGCGTACGCGCGCGGTGCGCCGGTCGGCTCCGCGTTGGGGCAGCGACGGCATCAGCGGGCACTCTCCAGGGCGTGGCGCAGCTCACTGCGCAGTGCGGGGGTCAGGACGTGTCCGGCCCGTCCGACGAACAGGGCCATGTGGTAGGCGATGACGCTCATGTCGCAGTCGGCGCCCGCGTGCACGCCCAGCAGCGAGCCGTCGCTGATCGACATGACGAACAACGCGCCGTCGCTCATCGCGACGGTGGTCTGCCGGACCTTGCCGCCGTCCATCAGCTTCGCCGCGCCGACGGTGAGGGAGGCCAGGCCCGACACGACGGCGGCGAGGTCGCCGCGGTCCCCCGCGGGGTTCTTCCGCGGGGCGGGGACCGCCGGGTCCTCGTCGGCCGGCGGCGCGGGGGGCGGCGACGCGTCGGCCTCGGCGTGCGAGGTGATCAGCAGCAGACCGTCGGAGGAGACCACGGCGACCGAGCGGACGCCGTGCACCTCCTCGACGAAGCTCTGCAACAGCCACTGGAGATTGCGCGCCTCATGACTCAAGTCCTTCGTTTGCGTGCCGACCGCGTTCAACGGGTCGCCTCCTCAACGGTTTCGGCTGGGCCTGCGTCCCCCTGGTCGTCCCCTCGCACGTCCGTGGTCGTGACCGCGGTGCCCTCCACCGCTCCCGGTCCCGCTCCGGCTCCCTGCTCCGGTATCACCACTCCTGCCCCGGCGACCGGTCCTGATCCGCTGGTGATCTCCTCCTCGACGTCCCGCCGTCCGGCCTGCAATCCCCTTTGCAGACCGCCCAGTTTGCGCCGCAGCGCCTCGGCGTCGACCGGTCCCCCGCGCTGTGGCTCGCGCGTCGCGGGCTCTCCGGTCAGACCGGTGCTGCGCGGGGTCCGCTGCGGCAGGCCCTTGCCGGTGAGGCTGCCGCCGACGGGCGCGGCAGGCGTGTCGGCTGCGGACACCCTACGGTGCCTGGGCCGGGAGGCGCCCTGTCCTGGCGCGGTCCCGCCGTCGGGAGCCGGGCGGGTGTGCTCGGTCTGGCGCGGTACGGCCGGGTCGGCGGCGGGCGCGGGCGCCCGGCCGAACTCCGGTGCGGCGGTGGCGGTTTCGGCGGCCGGTTCCGGGGCTGACGGGGCGTCGGCCCCGGCGCCGGCCGGCGTCGTGGCCGCGGGCATCGGCTCGCCCGCCAGCGCGGCCTCCACCGGCGTGGCGGGCTGCTCGTCGGGCTGCGCGGCCGGAAGCAGGACCCGCGGCAGCACGACGACGGCGGCGGTGCCGCCGAGCTTCTGCGGGCGCAACTGCACCCGGACGCCGTGCCGGTGGGCGAGCCGGGAGACCACGTACAGGCCCATGCCGGAGACCGTGCCGGGCGGGGCCGGGTCGGGGTCGGCGAGTACCGCGTTGAGCTCGCCGAGGCGTTCCGGCGGTACGCCGATGCCCGCGTCCTCGACCGACAGCATGACCTCGCCGCTCTCCAGCAGCCAGCCGGACAGGTGCACTTCGGCGTGCGGGGCGGAGAAGGAGGTGGCGTTGTCGAGGAGTTCGGCCAGCAGGTGGCTGATGTCGTCGGCGGCGCGGCCCGCGATCCGGGCGACGGCGAGCACCTGGATGCGTACCCGGTCGTACCGCTCGATCTCGGAGATCGCGGCGCGTGCCACGTCGACCAGCGGGACCGGGCGGGCGGCGGCGCCGTGGCTGTGCTCGGTGCCGGTGAGGACCAGCAGGTTCTCGCTGTTGCGCCGCATGCGGGTGGCGAGGTGGTCCAGCTTGAACAGGGTCTCCAGCCGGTCCGGCTCCTGCTCCTGGTCCTCCAGGCCCTCGATCAGGGTGAGTTGACGCTCGACCAGGCCGAGGGTGCGCAGGCTGAGGTTGACGTAGGTGAGCTGCGCGGCGCCCTGCGTGGTGGCGGCGGCGAGCTGCCGGGTCAGCTCGTCCTGGCGGCGCAGCAGCGTGTCCCGCTCGGCGGAGAGCGCCCCGTGCACGCCGAGCGCGCGGATGCGGTCGGCGGCCAGGTCGGCGGAGCGCGAGCGCAGCGCCTGGGCCTCCTGCGTCAGCGCGTTGGCCCGGCGGGCGACGGCGGCGAATTCGTCGGTGCCGGTCACCTCGGCGCCCTGGCCGCTCTCGGCGTCGGCGCGGGACCAGCGGTGCAGCGCGGCCAGCGGGCGGGTGAGGCTGCGGAAGACGGTGACGAGGACGCCCACCACGAGCAGCAGGCAGAGCGCGGCGAGCGCGGCCCGCAGCTCCAGCGCGGTGACGTCGTCGTCGCGGTCGTGGGCGGCGGCGCGGGCCTCGTCGGTGGCGGCGGACGCCTCGACCGTACGCATCAGGCCGATCCTGGCGGTCAGCGCCGCGTTGACCGGTTTCGCGCCCAGCGCCCGGTCGGAGCGGGTGAGTTGCCCGCCGTCGAGGAGCTGGGCGAGGTCGCGGTCGGCCTGCGCGGTGTCGGCGCCGGTGACGGTCTGGTCGTACTGGCCGCGCAGGTCGGCGGGGGCCGTGGCGCGGAATTCGGCGAGCGCGGCCTGTTCCTGGACGTGGGCGACCTGGGCCGCGGCGGTCAGCTCCGGCTGGGTGCCGCCCGCGGTGAGCGCGGCGACCAGCAGGCCGCGCTGGACGGCGGCGGCGGTGACGGCGCGGGTCAGCGGCGCGGTGACCGGGCCCGCGGTCCTGCCGAGGGCGTCGAGCAGCGGCTGGTAGGCGCTGATGACGCTCTGCGGGCCGCCGTCGCCGCCGAGGGCGCCCTGCCGGACGCGGGGCAGCGCGGCGAGCGCGGTCCGCAGGCCGGCGGGGGCGTCGGCGGCGACGTCCTGGACCTGGCGGTCGACGCGGGAGCGGCTGTCCTCCGGCAGGCCGTCGCCGTTGGCCGCGTCACGGCCGTCGGCGGCGAAGGCGGCGAGGTCGTCGCGCTCGTCGGCGAGGGAGTGGGCGAGCACGGTGGCGCGGGTGGTGAGCTGGGCCGCGTCCGCCCGGTCCTGGGCCCGCGACAGGTCGCGGACCGCGAGGGCGACGCCTGGAGCGGCGGCGGCCAGGACGGTCACGGCGCAGACGAGCAGGGCGGCGAGCAGACGCTGCCGGACCCTCCGCTCTCGCGGTTGACGTCGTTCACGCAACTTCGGTGCTCGCAATCACGTATCGCCGGCGGGCCCGGGAGTGTCCCCGGGGAATATGCAGAAGTCCCTCCGACCCTTGCAGCCCCGCCCGGAGAGGTGCCACGCGTCGCTCCCCCGGACACTCGAACGAGTGAATCGCAACGAGGAGTTGACCGACAAGTCCGGCGTGCGCGGGGACACTTCGCCCGGCGTGGACGGCACTGGCGCGGTGCTGCGACCTTTGGCAGGATGCCCGCGCGCATAGGCCCGTGCGCCCCGGTCCGTACCAATGGGGCCGTCCGCGGGGGGCGCGGTTTCGAACGCCGGGCCGCCGCGCGGGGTGCCGGGGAGCCGCCGTCCGGCCACCGCCGGGACACCCGCGGGCCGCCGTCCGTACCCGCGGGTCCCGCACACTGGTCCCATGCGCATCGAGACGGCCACCGCGCCCGGCACCCCCGACCGTCCGAACGAGGACTTCGTCTCCGTGGCCCTGCCCGCTTCCGGGCAGGGCGGCGCCGTGGTCCTGCTGGACGGGGTGACGCCGCCGCCGGACAACGGAGATTGCGTGCACTCGGTGCCGTGGTTCACCGCCCGGCTCGGCGGCGCGTTGCTCGAACTGTCCGTTTCCCGGCCGGAGATGACGCTTCCCGACGCTCTGTCCGCCGCGATCGGCAGGACGGCCGCGGCACACCGTGACACCTGTGATCTTTCTCACCCGCTCACCCCGCAGGCCACGGTGGTCGCCGTCCGCTGGGACGAGGAGTACGTCGAGCACCTGGTGCTGTCGGACTCGGCGCTGCTGCTGGAGTCGCCGGACGGCGAGGTGACCGCGGTGCTGGACGACCGGATCGACCGGCTGCGCGCCGCGGGCGTACGGGTCGGGCCGCTGCGCAATCTGGAGGGCGGTTTCTTCACCGCCGCCGCCGATCCCGCCGTCGTCTCGCGGGCCGTCACCGGCCGCACCCCGCGCTCCCGGGTCCGCGCGCTGGCCGCGCTCACCGACGGCGCCGCCCGTACCGTCGAGGTGTTCGGCGACGACGCCTGGCCCGATGTCCTCACCCTGCTCCGCAAGGCGGGCCCCGAGGCCCTGATCGCCCGCGTGCGCGCCCGCGAGGCCGCCGAGGAGTCCCCCGGCGGAAAGCGCCACGACGACGCGACAGCGGTCCTGGTGGAGCTGTAGCCGCGCGGGGGCGCGCTACTCCTCGTTGTTCAGGCGCTGGAGCAGGCGGGCCAGCTCCGCGACGTCCGTGCGGTCCCAGGCCATGAGCTGGCGCAGGTAGCGCTCGCGGCGGGCGGTGCGGACGCGGGAGAAGCGCTCGCGGCCCTCGGCGGTCAGGCGCATCAGGAAGGCGCGGCCGTCGGCGGGGTCGGGCTCGCGGGTGACCAGGCCCAGTTCCTCCATGGCCCGCAACTGGCGGCTCATGGTGGCCTTTCCGACCCCGAAGTACGCCGCGAGTTCGGTGGCGCGCTCGGGTTCCGTCTCCTCCAGCCGGACCAGCAGGCCGTACGCGGCGGGTTCCAGTTCCGGGTGGACGGCGCGGGCGAGGTCGCCCGAGGTGGCGCGGGCGCGCCGGAACAGCACGGTCAGTTCGCGCTCCAGCGCGTCCATGTCGCTGTCGTCGGATCCGGCCGCTTCCGCCGCCTGTCTCGCCTCGTTCACACCGTTCCCGCTTTCAACGCCTGAAAGTTTCCTTCACTCACGGTTGTTTCCGCAGCACGTCAAGTATTTCGCAGGAGTAGACCATCGGCGGTTTCCTGACCCCCTTTCACGCCCGGAGTCGCGCCTCTACCTTCAAATCTGTCATGGCCACTGCAAGGCCATGCCGAGTCCCCACCATGGAGGCACGAATGTCCCACGGAGATCTCTCCGTCGTGCACGGCCCCGGCTCGGTCCGGAAGAGGCTCGGCCTGCTGGCCGGTCTGTTCGTCACCATGCTCGCGATGGTGTTCGTCCTGCCCGGCTCCGCCAGCGCGGCGAGCGGCACGGGGCACCTCACGCACCCCGAACTCGACTGGATGGGCTCCACCATCAAGGCGCACGAGGGCTCCAGCGCCTCCTCGTCGTCGTCCGCCGGGACCGTCACCCCGATGGCGACGCAGACGCTCGGCATGGACGTCTCCGGCTACCAGGGGAACGTCAACTGGGCCACCGCGTGGGCGAACGGCGGCAAGTTCGCCTACGTCAAGGCGACCGAGAGCACGTCGTACACCAACCCGTACTTCACGCAGCAGTACAACGGGTCGTACAACGTGGGCATGATCCGCGGCTCGTACCACTTCGCCACCCCCGACACCTCCGGCGGCGCCGCGCAGGCCGACTACTTCATCGCCCACGGCGGCGGCTGGTCCGGCGACGGCAAGACGCTGCCGGGCGCGCTGGACATCGAGTACAACCCCTACGGCGCGACCTGCTACGGCCTGAGCCAGGCCAGCATGGTGAGCTGGATCCACGCCTTCGCCAACCAGTACCACGCGCGCGAGGGTGTCTACCCGGTCATCTACACCACCTTCGACTGGTGGAACACCTGCACCGGGAACAACAGCGGCTTCGCCACCACCAGCCCGATCTGGATCGCGAAGTACACCAGCACGGTCGGCACCCTGCCCGCGGGCTACGGCTTCTACACCTTCTGGCAGTACGGCGACGCCGGCACCTTCCCCGGTGACCAGGACCGCTTCAACGGAGACCTGTCCCGTCTCCAGGCCCTCGCCCTGGGCTAGTCACCTCGCGGCGGCTCCCGCACGCACGAGTTCCCCGCACCCTCGTCCCAAGGGTGCGGGGAACTCGCGTGTTCAGGGCCGGACCGCGGTCTTCACGGCCGGACCGCGGTCTTCGACCGGACCCGCGGCCGGAGGCCGTCAGGCGGCCAGCGGCACCTCCGCCTCGGCGGCCTCGGCGGAGGCCGACTCCAGCGCCAGCGCCAGGACTTGGCGGACGTCGCTGACCGGGTGGACGTCGAGGGCCGACAGGATCTCGGCCGGGACGTCGTCCAGGTCCGCCTCGTTCCGCTTCGGGATGACGATGGTCGTGATCCCGGCGCGGTGCGCGGCGAGCAGCTTCTGCTTGACGCCGCCGATCGGCAGCACCCGTCCGGTCAGGGACACTTCGCCGGTCATGGCGACGTCGGTACGGACCCGGCGCCCGCTGAGCAGCGACGCCAGCGCGGTGGTCATGGTGACACCGGCGCTCGGCCCGTCCTTCGGCACCGCGCCCGCGGGCACGTGCAGGTGGACGCCGCGCTCCTTGAGGTCGCCGACCGGCAGTTCCAGCTCCGCGCCGTGCGACCGCAGGAAGGACAGCGCGATCTGCGCCGACTCCTTCATGACGTCGCCCAGTTGGCCGGTGAGCTGGAGTCCCGATCCGCCGGTCTCCGGGTCGGCCAGCGACGCCTCGATGTAGAGGACGTCACCGCCCGCGCCGGTCACCGCGAGCCCGGTGGCCACGCCCGGCACCGCCGTGCGCCGCTCCTCCGGGTCCTGCGCGGACTCCGGTACGTGATGCGGCCGTCCGATCAGCGCCCGCAGGTCGTCGGGGCGGACGGTGAACGGCAGTTCCTGGTCGCCCAGTTCGTGCCGCGCCGCGATCTTGCGCAATATCCGGGCGACGGTGCGCTCCAGATTGCGGACGCCCGCCTCGCGGGTGTACTCGCCCGCCAGCCTGCGCAGCGTCTCCTCCTCCAGCGCCACCTCGTCCTCGGCCAGGCCCGCCCGCTCCAACTGGCGCGGGAGCAGGTGGTCGCGGGCGATGACGACCTTCTCGTCCTCGGTGTAGCCGTCGAGCCTGACCAGCTCCATCCGGTCGAGCAGCGGCTCGGGGATGGTCTCCAGGACGTTGGCGGTGGCCAGGAACACCACGTCGGACAGGTCGAGTTCGACCTCCAGGTAGTGGTCCCTGAACGTGTGGTTCTGCGCCGGGTCGAGGACTTCGAGCAGCGCCGCCGCCGGGTCGCCCCGGTAGTCGGAGCCGACCTTGTCGATCTCGTCGAGCAGCACCACCGGGTTCATCGACCCGGCCTCCTTGATGGCCCGCACGATCCGGCCGGGCAGCGCGCCGACGTACGTACGCCGGTGGCCGCGGATCTCCGCCTCGTCGCGGACGCCGCCCAGCGACACCCGGACGAAGGTACGGCCCATGGCGCGCGCGACGGATTCGCCGAGGGAGGTCTTGCCGACTCCGGGCGGCCCGACCAGGGCCAGCACCGCGCCGCCCGCCCGCCGCCCGCCGCCGCTCTTGCCGGAAGCAGCGTCCGTCTGGCCGCCGACGACACCGAGGCCGCGGTCCGCGCGCCGCTTGCGCACGGCCAGGTACTCGGTGATGCGTTCCTTGACGTCGTCCAGGCCCGAGTGGTCGGCGTCCAGCACCGCGCGGGCGCCCGGGACGTCGTAGGTGTCCTCGGTCGTGGTGTTCCACGGCAGTTCCAGGACGGTGTCCAGCCAGGTGCGGATCCAGGAGCCCTCGGGGGAGGCGTCCGAGGAGCGCTCCAGCTTCTCGACCTCCTTCAGGGCGGCCTCGCGGACCTTCTCCGGCAGTTCGGCGGCCTCGACGCGGGCGCGGTAGTCCTCGCTCTCGTTCTCCGGGTCTCCGTTCAGCTCCGCCAGTTCCTTGCGGACCGCTTCGAGCTGCTGGCGCAGCAGGAACTCGCGCTGCTGCTTCTCCATGCCCTCCTGCACGTCCTTGCGCAGGCTCTCGGCCACGTCCTGCTCGGCGAGGTGGTCGCGCAGCCACTGGACGGCCAGCTTGAGCCGGGCCATCGGGTCGAGGGTCTCCAGCAGCTCCACGCGCTGCTCGGTGGTGAGGTAAGGGGAGTAGCCGGAATTGTCGGCGAGCTGGGACAGGTCGTCGATCTGCTGGACCCGGTCCACCACCTGCCAGGCGCCGCGCTTGCGCAGCCAGCTCGTGGCCAGCGCCTTGTACTCCTTCATCAGCTCGGCGACCGTGCCGGGCGACTCCGCGGGCGCCGGTTCCTCCACCGGCGTGCCCTCCACCCACAAAGCGGCGCCGGGCCCGGTCGTACCGGCCCCGATCCGCACGCGTGAGCGGCCCCGGATCACGGCGCCGGGGTCGCCGTCGGACAGCCGGCCGACCTGCTCGACGGTGCCGAGCACCCCGATCCCCGCGTAGGTCCCGTCCACGCGGGGAACGAGCAGCACCTTCGGCTTGTTGTCGCCGCTGTCACCGGCGAGGCCGCCGGTTCCGGCGGCGGCGTGCGCGGCTTCCACCGCGGCCCGCGCCTCCGTGTCCGACAGGTCGACCGGCACGACCATGCCGGGCAGGACGACCTCGTCGGACAGGGGCAGCACGGGCAGAGTGAGCGTTGTGGGCGTCGAAGCCATGATCTCCCCTTCGGCAATCAAGTTGAGCTATGTCGACTCAATGCGTGGGGCACTTCGAATGTTCCCCGGGGCGCGTTCGCTCTCAGCGATCCCCGGCCTCGGCGGTCCTGACCTGCGCGATCCAACTCCCGGCGATCCCCGACCCCGGCGGTCCCCCGCAGCTCCCCCGGTCAGCTCCTGGCGCGCAGGAAGGCCGAGGTGGAGACCCGGCCCAGCATCTCGAACCGGGACTCCCCGGTCTCCAGGTACTTGTCCGCCGCCTCCTGGACACCGGTCCAGGCGGCGTCCCCGTAGTCGTCGAGCACCACGATGCCGCCGGGCGCCGCGATCTTCTCTGCCCACTCCAGGTCGGCCATGACGCCCTCGGCCGAGTGGTCGCCGTCGACGATGATCACGCCGTACTTCCGGTCGGAGACCGCGGCCTGGGTGTCCGGGTCGCCGGAGAAGCCCTGCTCGATCCTGGCCCGCTCCCCTGCCTTGCCGCCGAGCGCCAGATTCGCGCGCACCACGTCCATCCGCACCGGCGTGCCGGTGGGCTCGCCGACCGGCCGGGCGCCCGGCTGGAGCTGCGTCCCGGCCAGCGGGTCGACGATGGTCAGCCGCGCCTCGACACCGGCCCGGTGCAGCATCCGCATCAGCGCGGCGGAGAACAGGCCGTGCAACGTGCCGATCTCCAGCACGTCCTCGTTGGGCGGGTCGAGCAGCGGCACCGTGGCCAGCTTCCCGCAGATGTTGTAGGTGGAACCGGCCAGGCGGCCGACGGCCAGGGCTTCGAGCGCGATCACATTGCGGAAGGCGATCGTCACATTGCGCCGCGCGTCGGCCTCGTCGCGGCCCGAGACGGCGACCATCTCCCGCACCAGGGTGTCGATCCGGTCCGGGGTGGGCAGCCGGGGACCGCTGCGCCCGGTCTTGTCGAAGAGCAGACCGATCGCGAACTGCTGGTCGCCCAGCTCCGCGACCTTCTTGCGCATCGAGTCGAGATCGGCGACCCGGGACCTGCGGTCGCTCTCGATCTCCTTGCGGAGCTTGGAGGCGGAGCTCTGCACGCGACGGTCGACCAGTGCGGCAGCGGGGGCGAGCACCCGCCTGGTCAGTCGATTCTTCAGTAGGGAGGACATGCGCGGAATTTACGCCGCCGGTTCGCCGCCCAGGTCATGCCCCGATGCAGAGGAAATGAAGTTCTCACGACCGAGCAGTTAACGCCCGATGGAAAGGTGGCCGACATAAGGTCATGACCTCGTGCGGCATACGCCAAACTGGCCGTATGACCCTCCAACACCCATCCTCCTACAGCGGAACCCGCGCCTTCGACCACACCGCTCCCGTGGTGCTCGACCGGCAGGAAGGCCCGTACGGGGAGGTGGTGCTGCGACGGCACGGCGACCTGCTCCAGATCATCGCGAACGGGTGTTTCCTCATGGACACCTCCGACGGGCGGTCCGAACGCCTTCTGGTCGACGCGGCATTGGAATACCTGGACGAAGAACCGGCGAACAGCGCGGACCGGCCCGGCCGCTCGGTGCTCATCGGCGGTCTCGGCGTCGGATTCTCCCTCGCGCGCGCCGCCGCGCGGCCGGGCTGGTCCCGGATCACCGTCGTCGAACGCGAGTCCGCGGTCGTCGGCTGGCACCGCGACGGGCGGCTCGCGCCGTTCTCCGCGGGCGCGCTGGACGACCCGCGGGTGACCGTGGTCGAGCGGGACCTGGTGGCGTACGTGGCGGAGCCCGGCGAGCGGTACGACGCGCTCTGCCTGGACATCGACAACGGCCCGGACTGGACGGTCACCGACGACAACGGCGGTCTGTACGGCCCCGCGGGCCTCGCGGCCTGCCGGAACCGGCTGACGGCCGGCGGCGTCCTTGCCGTGTGGTCGGCGAGCCCGTCGGCCGGTTTCGAGGACGCGCTGCGGGCCGCGGGCTTCTCCGGAGTACGCACTCTGGAGGTGGAAGTGACGCGTGGGGTTCCGGATGTCGTGCACCTGGCGATCAACGCCGCGTAGTCAGGGCGCCCACCTGCCCCGTAGGCTCCCCCGTAACCAGGACGACCTTGTGGGGCGGAATTGGACAGCGCGCAGACGACGGGCACGCAGCGCCGGGTGCTGGTGGTCGAGGACGACCAGACCATCACGGAGGCCATCGCGGCCAGGCTGCAGGCCGAGGGATTCCAGGTGCGGACGGCGGGGGACGGTCCCTCCGCGGTGGAGTCCGCGCACACCTGGCAGCCCGACCTGCTGGTTCTCGATGTCATGCTGCCCGGCTACGACGGCCTCGAGGTCTGCCGCCGGGTGCAGGCCGACCGGCCGGTGCCGGTGCTGATGCTCACCGCGCGCGACGACGAGACGGACATGCTGGTCGGGCTCGGCGTCGGCGCCGACGACTACATGACCAAGCCGTTCTCGATGCGCGAGCTGGCCGCCCGCGTGCACGTCCTGCTGCGCCGGGTCGAGCGGGCCTCGATCGCCGCGCACGACCCGCGCGGCGCCAGCATGCAGCTCGGCGACCTGGAGATCGACCACGCGCAGCGCCGGGTCCGGGTCAGGGGCGCCGACGTGCACCTGACCCCGACCGAGTTCGAGCTGCTGGTCTGCCTGGCGCAGCAGCCGCGCGCGGTGCTCTCCCGCGAGCAGTTGCTCGCCGAGGTGTGGGACTGGGCCGACGCGTCGGGCACCAGGACCGTCGACAGCCACGTCAAGGCGCTGCGCCGCAAGATCGGCGCCGAGCGCATCCGTACCGTGCACGGCGTCGGGTACGCGCTGGAGACCCCGGCGCCATGACCCGGTGGTGGCGCCGGCTGTGGCGGCGCGTGTGGGACGCGCTGCGGCCCTGGGACCCGTACCGCTCCATCAAGGCCGCGCTCCAGCTCCTGGTGATCATCTCGGTGCTGATCACCACCCTGCTGGTGATCGTCGCCATCCACTCGGCGACCGAGCTGCGGGTCATCACGATCTTCTCGATCATCGCCTCGCTGCTGCTGACCCAGATCGTCGCCAACGGCCTGACCGCGCCGCTGCGCGAGATGACGGCCGTCGCCAAGGCGATGGCGGGCGGCGACTACAGCCGCCGGGTGGCGCGGGTGCGCAGGGACGAGGTCGGCGAGCTGGCCGAGACCTTCAACCAGATGGCGGCCGACCTGGCCGCCGTCGACCGGCACCGCAAGGAACTCGTGGCGAATGTCTCGCACGAGCTGCGCACCCCCATCGCCGCGCTGCGGGCCGTGCTGGAGAACGTGGTGGACGGGGTGTCGGCCGCCGACCCCGAGACCATGCGGCTGGCGCTCCAGCAGACCGAACGGCTCGGCAAGCTGGTCACCCAGCTGCTGGACCTCTCGCGGCTGGACAGCGGCGCGGTCCGGCTGGAGGCCAAGCGCTTCGAGGTGTGGCCGTACCTGTCGGCGGTGCTGCGCACCGCGAGCCTGGGCATGGAGGGCTCCTCCGCGACCGGCTCCCGCTCCCGGCCGCGCGCCGACGTCCACCTGCACCTGGACGTGTCACCCCCGGAACTGACGGCCTACGCCGACGGCGAGCGGCTGCACCAGGTGGTGGCCAACCTGGTCGACAACGCGGTCAAGCACAGCCCGCCGGGCGGCCGGGTGACGGTACGGGCCAGGCGCGGCGGCGCGCCCGGCAGCCTCGACCTGGACGTGCGCGACGAGGGGCCCGGCATCCCCGAGGCCGACCGCACCCGCGTCTTCGACCGCTTCCACCGCGGCGCGCATCCGGGCGGCGACGGCGGGACGGGGCTCGGTCTGGCCATCGCGCGCTGGGCGGTGGACCTGCACGGCGGGCGGATAGAAGTGGCCGAATCCCCTCGCGGCTGCCGGATCCACGTCACCCTTCCGGGTGTCTCCACGGCGCAACCTTGACCTAAAGTTGGGGCGAGCCGCTCGCGGCCGCCCCCCAGCCGCCCTCCGCCGCACCGACGCCGTGCGAGCGCGGCTGATCGAACGACCCCCAAGAGGGATCAATTTCCCGCCAGGAACAGCACTGAAACCAGTCTTCGGGTGTGACATGCGCGACGTAAGGGCCCCGGGCCTGCATCGACCCCTCCAGTAGGCGTAGCCTTTATTTCCGCTGTCCACCATCTTGTGAAGCGGAAGAGGGCGGTTGCCGCCGTGTCGTCACAGTCCCCCAATAGCTCTAGTGTCTCGACCGACCACGAAGCGCAGGGCGAAGGCCCCGCAGCGGGCTTCGGCCCCAATGAGTGGCTGGTCGATGAGATCTACCAGCAGTACCTCCAGGATCGGGACTCGGTAGACCGAGCCTGGTGGGACTTCTTCGCCGACTACAAGCCGGACGGCTCCGCCGATTCGGCGGCCGCCCCCGGCCAGGGCGGCGCCTCCGGCGCCGCCGCTCGCGCGACGTCCCCCGACGAGGGCAGCGCCGTAGGCGCCGCGCAGCCGGTCCCCGCGGGCGCGACGGACGCCCCGGCGCCCGCCGCCCCTCCCGCTCCCGCGCAGCCGGTCGCCAACGGCACCCCCGTGGCCTCCCCCGCCGCGCCTGCCGCCCCCGTGGCGCCCGCGGCGGCCCCCGCGCCCGTCCCGGCCCCCGCGGCCCAGGCACCGGCGGCTCCGGCCGCTCCCGCGCCCGCGCCCGCCCCGAAGCAGGCGGCGCCCCGGCAGGCCGCCCCCGCGCCGGAGCCCCAGGGCACCGAGTACGTGACGCTGCGCGGCCCGGCCGCCGCGGTCGCCAAGAACATGAACGCCTCGCTGGAGCTGCCGACCGCCACCTCGGTCCGCGCCATCCCGGTGAAGCTGCTGTTCGACAACCGCATCGTCATCAACAACCACCTCAAGCGCGCCCGCGGCGGCAAGGTCTCCTTCACGCACCTGATCGGGTACGCGATGGTGCAGGCGCTCAAGGCGATGCCGGCGATGAACCACTCCTTCGCGGAGAAGGACGGCAAGCCGACGCTGGTCAAGCCCGACCACGTCAACCTGGGTCTGGCCATCGACCTGGTGAAGCCCAACGGCGACCGCCAGCTCGTCGTCGCGGCCATCAAGAAGGCCGAGACGCTGAACTTCTTCGAGTTCTGGCAGGCCTACGAGGACATCGTCCGCCGCGCCCGCAACGGCAAGCTGACGATGGACGACTTCACCGGCGTCACCGCCTCGCTGACCAACCCCGGCGGCCTGGGCACCGTGCACTCCGTGCCGCGGCTGATGCCCGGCCAGAGCATGATCCTCGGCGTCGGCTCGATGGACTACCCGGCCGAGTTCCAGGGCACCTCGCAGGACACCCTGAACAAGCTGGGCATCTCCAAGGTCATGACGCTGACCAGCACGTACGACCACCGGGTGATCCAGGGCGCCGCCTCCGGCGAGTTCCTGCGGATCATGAACCAGCTCCTGCTCGGCGAGAACGACTTCTTCGACGACATCTTCGCCGCGCTGCGCATCCCGTACGAGCCGGTCCGCTGGCGCACCGACATCGACACCGCGCACGACGACGACGTCACCAAGGCCGCGCGGGTCTTCGAGCTGATCCACTCCTACCGGGTCCGGGGCCACGTCATGGCCGACACCGACCCGCTGGAGTACCGCCAGCGCAAGCACCCCGACCTGGACGTGCTGGAGCACGGACTGACCCTGTGGGACCTGGAGCGCGAGTTCGCGGTCGGTGGCTTCGCGGGGAAGTCGCTGATGAAGCTGCGCGACATCCTCGGGGTGCTGCGCGACTCGTACTGCCGCACCGTCGGCGTCGAGTTCATGCACATCCAGGACCCCAAGCAGCGCAAGTGGATCCAGGACCGGATCGAGCGCCCGCACGCCAAGCCCGAGCGCGAGGAGCAGCTCCGCATCCTGCGCAGGCTCAACGCGGCCGAGGCGTTCGAGACCTTCCTCCAGACGAAGTACGTCGGCCAGAAGCGCTTCTCGCTGGAGGGCGGCGAGTCCGTCATCCCGCTGCTCGACGCGGTCATCGACGCGGCGGCCGAGTCGCGGCTGGACGAGGCCGTGATCGGCATGGCCCACCGCGGGCGGCTCAACGTGCTGGCGAACATCGTCGGCAAGTCGTACGCGCAGATCTTCCGCGAGTTCGAGGGCAACCTCGACCCGAAGTCGATGCACGGCTCCGGCGACGTGAAGTACCACCTGGGCGCCGAGGGCACCTTCACCGGTCTCGACGGCGAGCAGATCACCGTCTCGCTGGCCGCGAACCCCTCGCACCTGGAGACGGTCGACCCGGTCATCGAGGGCATCGCCCGCGCCAAGCAGGACATCATCAACAAGGCGGGCACCGACTTCACGGTGCTGCCGATCGCGCTGCACGGCGACGCGGCCTTCGCGGGCCAGGGCGTCGTCGCGGAGACGCTCAACATGTCGCAACTGCGCGGCTACCGCACCGGCGGCACCGTGCACGTGGTGATCAACAACCAGGTCGGCTTCACCGCCGCCCCGGAGTCCGCGCGCTCGTCGATGTACTGCACCGACGTGGCCCGGATGATCGAGGCGCCGATCTTCCACGTCAACGGCGACGACCCGGAGGCCGTGGTCCGCGTGGCGCGGCTGGCCTTCGAGTTCCGGCAGGCGTTCAACAAGGACGTCGTGATCGACCTGATCTGCTACCGCCGCCGCGGGCACAACGAGTCGGACAACCCGGCGTTCACCCAGCCGCTGATGTACGACCTGATCGACAAGAAGCGCTCGGTGCGCAAGCTCTACACCGAGTCGCTGATCGGCCGCGGCGACATCACCCTGGAAGAGGCGGAGCAGGCGCTCCAGGACTACCAGGGGCAGTTGGAGAAGGTCTTCACCGAGGTCCGCGAGGCGGCGTCCGCGCCGCCCGCGAGCCACGAGACGTCCGTGCAGCCGGAGTTCCCGGTCGCGATGCCCACGGCGGTCTCCGCCGAGGTCGTCAAGCGGATCGCCGAGTCGCAGGTCAACATCCCCGAGCACGTCACCGTCCACCCGCGGCTGCTGCCGCAGCTCCAGCGCCGCGCGGCGATGGTCGAGGACGGCACGATCGACTGGGGCATGGGCGAGACGCTGGCGATCGGTTCGCTGCTCCTGGAGGGCACGCCGGTCCGGCTCGCGGGCCAGGACTCGCGGCGCGGCACCTTCGGCCAGCGGCACGCGGTGCTGATCGACCGGGAGACCGGCGAGGACTTCACCCCGCTGCTGTACCTGTCCGAGGACCAGGCCCGTTACAACGTCTACGACTCGCTGCTCAGCGAGTACGCGGCGATGGGCTTCGAGTACGGCTACTCGCTGGCCAGGCCCGAGGCGCTGGTGCTGTGGGAGGCGCAGTTCGGCGACTTCGTCAACGGCGCCCAGACCGTGGTGGACGAGTACATCACCGCGGCCGAGCAGAAGTGGGGCCAGACGTCCGGCGTCACCCTGCTGCTGCCGCACGGCTACGAGGGCCAGGGCCCGGACCACTCCTCGGCCCGGATCGAGCGCTTCCTCCAGCTCTGCGCGCAGAACAACATGACGGTCGCCACCCCGACCACCCCGGCCAACTACTTCCACCTGCTGCGCTGGCAGGTGCACAACCCGCACCACAAGCCGCTGATCGTCTTCACCCCGAAGTCGATGCTCCGGCTGAAGGCGGCGGCGTCGAAGGCCGAGGACTTCACCACCGGGCAGTTCCAGCCGGTGATGGGCGACACCTCGGTGCAGCCCGAGGCGGTCCGCAAGGTCGTCTTCTGCTCCGGCAAGGTCTACTACGACCTGATCGCCGAGCGGGAGCGGCGCGGGGCGACCGACGTGGCCTTCATCCGCATCGAGCGGCTGTACCCGCTGCCGGGTGTGGAGATCCAGGCGGCCATCGCGCCGTACACCAAGGCGCAGAAGTTCGTGTGGGCGCAGGACGAGCCCGCGAACCAGGGCGCGTGGCCGTTCATCGCGCTCAATCTGATCGACCACCTGGACCTGCTGCTCGGCGCGGCCCCGGACAACGCGGACCGGCTCCGCCGGGTGTCCCGCCCGGCGTCGTCCTCGCCCGCGGTGGGCTCCGCCAAGCGGCACCAGGAGCAGCAGCAGCAGTTGATCGAAGAGGTCTTCTCGATCTGACCTCCCGCCCGTCGCGAACGGCCGCCGGCCCCGCACCCTCTCAAGGGGTACGGGGCCGGCGGCCGTTCGCGCGGGGCGCGTGCCAGGCGCCGCCAGCCAGACGAGACTTTCCGGACACGCCCTAGGAGCTGATGGGCTCGAAGTCCCAGTAGGGGCGGGTGCGGGAGCGGGCGGTCACCGTGTGCGGGTGCTGCGGGCCGAGGGTGGCCGAGAGCGCGGCCAGCGCCTCCTCCTCGATCTTGTCGGCCTCCTGCCGCTTGCGCATGTTGCGCAGGTCGGTGGCGAGCGCGATCCGGCAGGACAGCGTCAGCGGGTGGTCCTTGCCGAGCCGGGCGGTGGCCCGCTCGGCGGTGGCGCGGGAGAGTTCGGCCGCGCTCTCCGGGTCGCCCGCGAAGTTGCGGGCGCCGCTGGCGTTCAGCGCGCAGCCCAGCGTCCACGGGTGGTCGTCGCCGACCGCGCGGGACATGCCGGTCAGCGCGTCCTCGATCTCGATCTGCGACTGCTGCCGCTCTCCGGCCGCCCGCAGCAGCAGGCCGTGGTTGGCGAGCGCGCCGGCGACGAACGCGTGCCGGGCGTTGAACTGCCAGCGGTAGTGCCGCAGTACGAACTCCGACAGCTCCCTGGCCCGGTCGAGGTCGCCGTGCTCCCGCTCGAAGCTGGAGTACGTGACCGCGACCCGCAGCGACAGCGGGTCGGTGCTGCCCAGCACCCGCTCGCAGCGCTCCAGCAGCCGGCCCATCAGATGGGCGGCACGCGGCCGGTCGCCCGCCCGGTAGTAGCACTGCGCCAGATTGTGCTCGGCGCGCAGCGTCTGGGGGTTGTCGGCGCCCAGCACGGTGCGGTGGGTCTCCGCGTTGCGCTCCTGCACCGAGGTGGCCTGGTCGTAGCGGCCGAGCAGCCGCAGGTCGTACGCGTAGGAGTTCTCCGAGGAGAGCGTGACGATGTTGCGGGCGCGCAGCAGTTCGCGGCGCGCCTCCAGGATCTCGCCGTCGAGGTCGAGGGCTTCCTGGTAGCGGCCGAGCAGCCGGTAGGTGACGGCCAGGTTGTTCTTGGCGAGCAGGGTGCGGGGGTCCTGCTCCCCGACGAGTCGGGCGTAGCCGCGCTCGACGAACCGGGCCGTTTCCAGGCCCTCGTCGTAGCGGCCGAGGTTGCGCAGGTCCGCGGCGAGACCGTTGGCGGCGCGCAGGGTCAGCAGGTCCTGTTCGCCGCGGTCGGCGCGCAGGGTCTCGAAGGCGTCGCGGTCCAGGGCCTCGGTGGCGACGTAGTCGCCCATGGCGCGCATCATGTTGGCCCGGTTGTTCACCAGGTCCCACAGCCGCGGGTGACCGGGCTCCAGCAGCTCGGGCCAGTGCTTGGCCGTGGCCTCGGCGAGCCGCAGTCCGGCCCGGTACTCGCCCGACAGGTGCAGGTAGCGCAGGCAGTTGACGATCATGAGCTGGATGTCGGGGTTGGTGCTGCGCAGCGCGCCGGACGCCTCCAGGTGCGGGACGATCTCGGCGTAGCGCGGCCACAGCCGGGTGTCGGTGGGGCGGCCGGGGTCGGCGGCGGCCAGGATCTTGCGGACCACCTGGGAGTACAGGTTCTGCTCGGCGGCGGGCATGTCGGCCCGCACCGCCTGGTAGACCAGCCGGTGCATCTGGACGACCTCGGCGCTGCCCGCGGCCTCGTCGTCCTCGGCCTCCGGCGGGTCGGACTGCACGACGGCCCACTGGGCGAGCTTGCTGATCGCCGAGTTCCACAGCAGCGGGTCTTCCATCAGCCCGGTGAGCTGTTCCGGCAGGTCGCGCACGGGCAGGTCGCGCAGCAGCCGGACCGGGATCGGCCCCGGCGCGAAGAAGACGCACAGCCGCAGCAGGTCGACGGCCTCCGGCTTGTCCTCGCGGAGCCGGTTGAGCAGTATCGAGAAGGCGGTGTAGTACGTCATCTGGAAGTCGGCGGCGACCTTGAGGCCGGGTTCGACGTCCGCGCCGTGCCGCAGCAGCTCGATGTAGTCGTCCACCGGCATGGACGAGTCGTTGAGCGCGCCCGCGTTCTGGTCCAGGGCCAGCGCGAGGTCGCCGAGGGCGTCGGCCAGCTTGTCGGCGTCGGCGTCGTCCAGCCGCGGCGCGCGCCGCCGTACGAAGGCGACGCTCTCCGCCCTGCTGTAGACGGGCACTTCGATCAGGGCGCTGTTGTGCTCGGCCCACTCGCGGTTCTGGGAGGTGATCAGTACGTGGCCGGGCCCGGTGGGCACCAGGTCGTGGATGTCCTCGGGCTGGTCGGCGCCGTCGAGGACCACCAGCCAGCGGAAGTAGGGCTCGCCCCGGCGCAGCGCGTCGCGTACCGCGCGCAGCCGTTCGCCGTACTCGCGGCCGGTGACCAGGCCGAGCGCGGGCGCCAGGCCCGCCAGCTTCTCGCGCAGGGTGCCGCGCTCGCTGGCGCGCACCCACCACACGACGTCGTACTCCGGGCCGAAGCGGTAGACGTACTCGGTCGCGATGTGGGTCTTGCCGACCCCGGACAGGCCGTGCAGGGTGGCGACGCCCGCGCCGGGCTCGGCCTGGGTGAAGTGGTTGTGCAGGTCGCCGAGGAGCTCCTCGCGGCCGGTGAAGCGGGTGTTGCGGCGCGGGACACCGCCCCAGACGTCGGG
Organism: Streptomyces sp. NPDC093221; assembly: GCF_044753885.1. Lineage (NCBI taxonomy): Bacteria > Bacillati > Actinomycetota > Actinomycetes > Kitasatosporales > Streptomycetaceae > Streptomyces > Streptomyces sp. NPDC093221. The sequence continues at coordinate 557,065 of NZ_JBIVOA010000002.1, forward strand.
CTGTTCCAGCGGGAAGCGCGGGCCGCCGGAGCCGCTGAGGGTGTCGCTGGAGGAGGCGCGGGAGGGGGTGATGCCGAGCCTGCCGAGCAGTCGCCGCTCGGCCTCGGCCGCGCCCAGGCCCCACAGGTCGGCGGCGCCGAGGGAGGCGACGGCGCTGGGCAGCGCGGCCGGGGTGACGGAGACCGCGGCGAAGCGCTCGCTGTGGTCGGGGACGACCGCGCGCAGCGCCACGTTCCACTCCTCGTGGGTGCGCGGGCCGAGCCGGAAGTACCACTCGCTGAGCACGATCAGCACGCGGCCCTCGGACAGCAGCAGGTCACGTAACATCCGCTCGATGGAGTCCGTGGGGTCGGCGTCCCAGCGTTGCAGCGCCACCTGCTGGCCGTGCCGTTCGAGTCTGCTCGCGATCCACGCCGCCCAGGCCCTGTTGTAGCCCGCGTAACTGATCGTGACGATTCCCGGCCCCCGTGCTGCTGAGGCGGCGTTACGCCCTCCGGCCATGCGTGCGACTCCCTCGTGATACGCGCGTAGTGCTCTGGCGGGTCAGTGGATCGACAGTGAGCCAGGTGCGCCCGACGGCACAGGTGACTTTCGCCAGAAACTACACTGCTTTACTCCCCCGTTGACGTACGGTCATGCCGTTTCGCGCGCCCAAAGACGCCCGTTCAGACCCGCTTTCGCCGCCAGATGACCCGGGCCGTCTCGACGTACGCCGTGGCGCGCGCCAGGTGGCCTTCCGGCGGCGTGTGCCGTCCCAGCCGAGTGTGGTACGCCGCCATGGAGTTGACCAGGGTGCGGCCCTGCGGGGTCAGCCGGTTGGAGCCGAGCAGCTGCGGCAGGACGGCCTCGACCTGGAGGCGGCAGCGGCAGTGCGCGGCCCACGCGGCGTCACGCTGTGCGGGGTCCGCGGCGGCCAGCGCGACGCCGAGGTGGAAGTCGGCGAGCGCGAGGTGGGCGTACGCGCCCTGGAAGACGCCGTCGAAGGGGCGCGGGTCCTGCCGCCAGGGGGCCCAGTAGCGGGCGGTGTCGTCCGCGGTGTGCAGCGCGGTGACGCCGGCCAGGGCGAGCAGCTTGGTGTGCTGCAACTCGTGGACGAGCGCGGCGGCCATCTTCAGGCCGCCCATCGGCGTACTGCTGAGCAGCGCACCGAAGGCGTCGCCCAGGGTGGCGCTGTACTGCGCGGACGCGGCGCCGTCCAGCGGCACGAAGCAGTCGAGCAGCGCGGCCACTTCGCGGGCCCGGGTGCCGTCGCCGAGCCGCAGCCAGGGCTGGGCCTCGCGCCAGGCGGTACGCCATCTGGCCCGGTCCTCGTCGGCGAGCCGGTCGGCGGCGGACAGCCCGTACGGATTGGCGCGGCGGCCCTCCGCGCGGTACGGGTCGGCGTCGTCGATCAGCACCGGGTGACCGTCGGGGCGGTCCTCCTGCGGCCACAGCGCCTGGATCGGGCGCCAGCCGGGGGCGGCGGAGCGCCACACGCCGTCGGTTCCCCTGCGCACCTCGACCGCGTGGCGGGTGCGCTCCTCGGGGCGCAGCCAGAGCCGGTTGCCGTCGCCGTCCACCCGCATCCGGGGCGCGGCGGCGCCGGGCTTGCGCGGGGGGCCCGCGGCCGGCAGCCGGTAGCCGCCGAGCGTCGGCAGCGTCAACAGGCCGTCGCGTACCGGTACGTCGGCGCTGAAGCGCAGGCCCGCGCGGGCGGCGGCGGACGCGGCGAGCGCGCCCAGGTGCGGCAGCGCCTCCGCGGCCCGCGGCGCCTGGCCCGCCACGGTGAGCGCCCGCAGGCTGCGCTCGGCCCACGCGCCGGTCAGCGGGTAGTGCACGACGCGCCGGGCGGCGGCCGGGTCCGCGCGCTCGGCCCGCTCCAGCAGCCGCCAGTCGCCCAGCACGCGCTCGGCGGTCCCCTCGGGCAGCGACCCGGCGGGCGCGGTCCGCACGGCGTCGAGCAGCGCGCGCAGCACCAGCAGCCGCCGCCCGCGCTGGTGGCTGACCAGCAGCTCCAGCGAGTCCGGCCCGCTGCCGGTGCTGCCGAGCACCGGCAGCACCGCGTCGAGCACGGGCGCAGCGGCGGTGGTCACGGCGTCTCCCGCCGTACGCGGGACGCGGCGGGCGCCGGGGCCGCCGCCTCGGCGAGGCGGCGCGCGATGTGCCGGATGAGCAGCGCCATGTCGGCGCAGTAGACCGACGGGTTGCGGAAGCAGGAGCCCTCCCGGTAGCGGTGGACGTAGTGGCCGCCGCCGCAGACGGTGACCAGCGGGCAGGCGCGGCAGGTGGCGGCGAGGGCGGCGAGCCCGGCCTGGCGGGCGGCGACGCCGGGGTGGGCGAGCGCGTCGTCGAAGCTGTTGCGGAAGACGTCGAGCCCGGTGGCGGCGGCGCCCTCGTACGCGGACTTGAGCGAGTCGACCTGCTCGATGCTGCCGTCGGTCTCGATCACGACGGCGGTGAAGGGCTGGAGCCCGAGCCGTTCTACGGGCGACCGGAGGCCGAGCAGCAGCGCCACGCACTCCTCGAACAGCCGAATCCTGGTCTCCCGGCGCTCCGCGCCCCACCAGCGGTCGAAGACGGCGGAGAGCCAACTCCCGTACGGCGCGGGGTCGTCGGCGGACGCGGGCAGTCCCGGCGGCGGCGCGGTCCAGTTGCCGTGCGGCAGCAGCAGGTCCATCCGCGGCGGCCGGAAGGCCAGCAGCGACTCGTACACCTCGACCGGGTCGTGGGCGAGGTCGACGACGCACAGCAGTCCGCCGTACGCCTCGGGCGCGGTCTCGGCGAGCAGCCGCACCCCGGCGGAGGCGGCGGCCCAGGACGGGCGGCCGGCGTGGTCGACGCGCGCGGCGTTGTGGGCGGGCAGGCCGCCGTCGAGGCTGACGCCGACGCGTATACGCGCGTCACGCAGGACGCGCAGCCGGTCGGCGGTGAGCAGGGTGCCGTTGGTCTGCACGCTGGCGTGCACGGCGCAGTCGGCGGGGACGGTGCGGCGGATCAGGTCGACGTCGGCGGCGAGGGCGTCGGCGCCGTTGAGCAGCGGTTCGCCGCCGTGCAGCACCACGGCGACATCGCGCAGACGGTGGGTCGCGGCGTGTTCCGCGATGCGTTCGGCGGTGCGCCGGGTCACCGCGTCGGGGGCGGCGCGGGGGCGGTCCCGCCAGCCGTGGTCGGGGCCCGCGTAGAGGTAGCAGTAGGTGCAGGCCAGATTGCAGCGGCTGTGCGTCTTGAGGATGAACTGCCGCAGGGGGAAGGCCCCTTCGGCCGCCGTACTGCCGGTCCGCGGCCTGTCGTCGGCCGGATGACGCACCACATCACCTCCCCCGTGTACCTCAGGCCGCCCCGTCGGCCCCAGCGGTTGTTCCCGCTGGGCGGCCGGAAGTAAACACCTCGGCAAGGAATTGGCCGTATTCGCCCTGGAGCACGGCCAAAAGCGGCGTTCCGTCAGGAGTTCACGCGATACGGGGGTACGTGGGCGGTGGTCGCGCGCGCCGGTGCCCGGTGCGCCGGGCGGCGTCAGCCGGTGGCCTCCGGCGCGCTGGGGTCGCTCTCGAAGCCCCACAGCGCCTCGCCGCCGGGACCGGCCGCGCGCGCCCGCAGATCGCTCACCAGGGCGGACAGCACCGGGTGTTCGACGGTGCGCAGCGATTCCAGGTCGAGGCCGAGCAGGTCGATGTCGGCGTCCGCCGGAATCCGGTAGGCGGGGGCGTGCTCGGGCGACGCCGCCTCGGGAAGGTCCCGGTCGGAAGGTGCCCGCTCGGGGATCGCCCGGTCGGATGGTGCCCGCTCGGGGGCTGGCCGCTCGGGGACCGCCCGTTCGGGGACCGTCCGCTCGGCGACCGCCCTTTCGTCAACAGCCCTTTCGTGAACGGCGCGTTCGGGTAACGCCTCGTCGTGGTGAGCGGGTTCGTCCGGGGGCCGCTCGGCCCCGCCGTACGCTCGGTCGTCCATCGTCGGCCTCAGCTCTCGTCCCGTGGTGGCTCGTGGGGGGATGCAGTTGTCGCGGCCCGGATTCGCGCGGGGTCCTGGCCGGTCGGTCCGAGGCGGCCGGACCGGGGCCGGTCGCCCCGGGCTCAGTTCGTCCGTGTCAGCGCCGCCAGCCGTTCGGCGGTCCGCTGCCGTGCCTCCTCGTCCGCGGCGCCGTCCCCTCCGTCGTCCGGCAGCCGCCGCCATTCGGCCTGCGCGGCCCGGTAGGCGTCGGCGGCGGCCCGCGGGCGCCGGGCGAATTCGTAGACCACGCCACGCCAATGATGCGCCAGCGCCGACAGCCGCACCATGGGGCCGGGTTCCGCCGACCGGTCGGCCGCCGTGCCCGCGGCCTCCGCGGCGCGGCGGTAGGCGTCGGCCGCCTGGTCGAGGCGCTCACCGCGCTGGGTGTGCGCGTAGCCCAGCCGGTGCGACTCGCCCAACTCGTACCAGATCCGCGCCACTTGCGCCGGGTCCACGGCGGGCTGCACGGCCAGGCCCAAGACGTGCTCGGCCTCGCGCAGGTCCACCAGGTCCTGTTCCGCCCGGTAGCGCAGCACCAGGGCCCGGCCGAGCATCAGCAGCCTGCCGGACAGCCGCGGGTCGCTCTCCGGGGTCTCCATCCGGCAGTCCCGCAGGACCTGCACGGCCCGGTTGACGAAGAGTTCGCCGCCGGGGAGCGCGGAGCGGCCGAGCAGCGCGTCGCCCCATTCGGCGACGATCTCGCTGTACTCGGGGCGGTCGCGCGGGGTCAGACGGCACGCCTCGGCGAACCGCCCCGCCGCCGCCTCCAGTTCACCGGCCGGGCCGCCCTCGGTGTGCCGGGCGACCCTGATCCGGCCCGCACGCAGCAGGATCGAGGCCCGCGCCAGCCGGTCGCGGGTCTCGCCGAGCGCCCGGTCGACCAGCCGCTGTGCCTCCGGCAGCCGTCCGCCGACCAGCAGATGGGCGTCGACCAGCGACAGCAGCGCGGCGGTCCGCGCTTCGAGGGCCGCCTCCTCGCGCTCCAGCGCGTCCAGTCCCGCGGCGAAGTACTCGGCGGCCTGGAGCGCGTAGACCTGCTCGCGCTCCCGCTCCCCCGCCGTGCCCGCCAGCCGCAGCAGGGCGCGGCCGTGGGCGAGCGACAGCGCGCTGGGGCGGGCGTCGGACAGCGGCCAGGAGTCCGCGAACGCCTCCAGCATCCCCACGGTCTCCTGGAGCAGCCCGGCGTCGCCGCTGAGCTGCCACTGGTCCTCCAGCACCCTGACCCGCTCCAGGGTGGCGCCGAGCACGTCCTGCGGGTCGAGTCCCGGGGCGGCGCAGACCGCGCTGAACTCCCGGTCCGCGCGCCGCAGAAGCTCCAACGCGCCCCGCGTGTCCCCGTTCGCCGCCCGCTCGTCCGCGGCGGCCTGGAACACGCGGGCGCGCACCGCGCGGGCCGGTACCGAGCCCGGGTGCGCCGCGGCCGTCGCCGCCGCGTCCTGGGCCTCGCGCAGCAGCGCGGCCCCGCCGCGCAGCCGCCACAGCGTGATCAGATTCTGCGCCAGCTCGCTCCACAGGTCGGGGTCCGAGCCGCGCACCCGCTCCTCGTCCGCCGCGCGGCGCAGCAACTGCACCGCGTCCAGCAGATTCTGGACCATGCCCTCCTCGGTGAAGCGCGCGACCAACTGCCGGGCCCGCTGCACCGCGGACGACGGCTGTCCCGTACCGGCTCCCACGGCCAGCCGGTCGTGGCCGGTGTTCCCCGGCAGCGGCATGAAGCGCTCCAGCACCCGGGCGGCGACCTCCGCGAAGGGCTGCGGGGACTCGGCGACGACGGTCGACGCCTGCTCGGCGAGCGCGGTGGCGCGGGCCGCGGTGGCGACGGCGGCGTCCGCGAGCCGGTCCCCCGGCCCCTCGGTGAGCTGCGTGATGGCCAGCGCGGGGAAGTTGGGGCCGCTCTTGCCGAAACGCTGCTCGACGTACTCCGAGCAGTGCTTGAGCACCAGCAGCGCCTCGTCCCTGCCGAGCGGGCCGAGCAGCACGTCCCGTACGCCGTCGGCGAATTCGTACCAGCGGTGGTCGCGCGCGTCGTCGCCCGATATGCGCTTGAGCAGGCCGCTGAGCAGCACCTCGGACAATTCGGCGGGCCCCGAGTCGGGCAGCATCGTGCGCTGGACGAGCTGCATGACGGGCAGGAAGAGCGGGGCGGCGGCGAGGTAGACGGCGAGCTGGGCGGCGGCGGGCGAGGCGGCCGAGCGGAACCGGCCGACCAGGGCGACCGGCGGCACCGGGGACTGCCGTACGGGCGCCGGGGTCGCGGGCTGGTCGGAGCGCACCCAGCCGACGGCGGCGGGCACGCGGGCCGCGCCAGTGCCCGCCAGCAGCCGCGCCCACGCGCCCAACGCCTCGGCGGTGGGCGGCAGTACGGGCACCGGCAGCGCGTCGCCCGCGGGTGCGGCCGGCACGTAGTGGGAGGAGCCGCCGGTGCCCGAGGAGAAGCGCGGCGGCGAGGCGGGCAGCAGCCCTTCGCCGCGGTGCAGCACGCCGTACGAGACGGGCAGCCGGGTCCGGGCCCACAACCGGGCCGGGAGCGGCTGGAGTACGGCGACCGGGCCGTGTCTGGCCAGCCGGTGCAGCAGCCGGTGCGCCTGCCCCGACCGCCACAGCGGCCCCGCGCAGTCGCTGACCAGCAGGGTCACCCGGCGGCCCGTGGGGTCGCTCAACTGCTCGGCGGAGCGCATCCCGACCGCCTCGGGGTCGAAGCGTCCGCTGACCGCGGGGTCGCCGTCCGGGGTGGCGTGCAGATAGCGGACCTGCACCTCGTGGAAGGCGCCGAGCCGTTCGAAGACCTGGCTCAGCTCGCGGAGCATCCGCTCCCACACGTACATCGAGGACGAGGCGTCCATGAGCAGTTGCATCGAGGCGTCGCCGCGCAGCACCGGCCGGAAGACCGGCAGCAGCAGTCCGGCGGCGCGCGCGCTGTTCTCCGCGGTGGCCGACTCGTCGAGCACTTCGCGCAACGGCCGCGCGGGGCTGCGGTAGCGCTGCAACGGCCGCAGTGCCGACTGGAGTTCGAGCAGCCGGGGCAGCGTCGCCGCCTCGGGCACGGCGACCGACAGCGCGGCGGCGGCCGGTCCCGTACGCGCCCGGCCGGGGGCGCTGACGCCCGGATAGAGCTGGACGAGGCGGTCGTCGTCCGGGTCGGTGAGGCTGCGCGGCAGTACGGTGCCGCCGGGCGGGGTGGGGTCGGTGACGCCGGACAGTCCCGGGTGGTGCGCGCCGCTGCCCGTACCGGCGCCGCCGGGGTCGCGGGCCTCCCCCGCGGCGCTCGCGGGGGAGGTCGGGCGGGACCAGCGGGCCAGCCACAGCGCGTCGGCCAACTCGGTGGGTCCCGGGTCGAGTCCGGCCTCGGTCAGGGCGCCGACGACGGACGCGAGCGGGTCGGGCCGCTCGGTGGCGGTGTCGGTGTCGGTGTCTGCGGAGGGTGGTGTCCTCGGGTCGGGCGTCCTCGGGTCGGGGGCCTGCGGGTCGGGTCTCCGGGTGGCCATGGCCGGTTCACCTGGGCCGGTCGAGCCGTTGGATGAGCATGTCCGCCAACCGGCTGCGGGTGGGGGGCGCGGCGTGATGGGTGAGGAAGATCGCGTTCAACAGCTGGTCGGTGGCGAGGAGTTCGCTGCGCGACCGTTCCAGGAAGCGGGTCACCAGGTCGTCGCCGACGGTCGCCGCCTCGTCGCCGAGGTGGGCGCGGACCACGGTGGACAGCCGCTTGTGGTCGGGGCGGCCCAGCTCCAGGTGGATGCAGCGGCGCAGCAGCGGCGGCGGGAAGTCGCGCTCGCCGTTGCTGGTGAGGATGACGAACGGGAAGGCCCGGCAGCGGATGCGGCCCTCACGGAGCGAGACCTTGGCGCCGTCGTCGGTCAACACCTCGACCTGCGGCTCGCGTTCGGCCAGCCGCTCCAGCTCGGGGATGCCGAACTCGCCCTCCTCCATCACGTTCAGTAGGTCGTTGGGCAGGTCGATGTCGCTCTTGTCCAGCTCGTCGATGAGCAGCACCCGCGGCTTGGCGGTCGGCAGCAGGGCGGTGCCCAGCGGGCCGAGCCGGATGTAGCTGCCGATGCCGCCGGGCGGGGCGGTGCCGGAATTCGCCGCGATCTGGGTGTCCTGGAGGCGGGCGATCGCGTCGTAGCGGTACAGCCCGTCCTGGAGCGCGCTGCGGCTGACGATCGGCCAGTGCAGCACGCGGCCGAGGCCCAGTTCGTACGCCACCGCGTGCGCGAGGGTGCTCTTGCCGGTGCCGGGGCTGCCGGTGACCAGCAGCGGACGGCGCAGGTACAGCGCCGCGTTGACCATTTCCAGCTCCTCCGGGCTGGGCCGGTGCATCTCGGCCATGTGCCGGTACGCGCCGAGCCTGCGGGCGGAGGAACTGTCGGGCCCGGGGCCCTGCTGGACCAGTGGGCCGCCGTCGAAGTCCCGCCAGGGCGGCGGCTCTGGCAGTCCGTCGATGCCGGTGTGCGGTTCTCCCGTGCCCCGGTAGATGAGCCACTCGCCGGCGGGGCTGGCGTCGGTCATCTCACTCACCTCGATACCTCGTCCTCATGGAGTCTCCAACAGCTCGTCGGTCCCCGGTAGGGGGCGAGTCGGATCGTCGTAGAGCAGGGTGATTCCCACCGACCAGAACGCCTCGGGCACGCCCGCGTCCACCGCCGCGCGCAGGACGGCGAGGGCGCGGGGCAGCCGTGCGGCCGTGCGCGCGGCGCGCACCGTACGGTTCACGCCCCGGTGGAAGTCGCCGCAGGCCGTCTCGGGGGCGACCGGTTCCCTGCGCCACACCGCGACCGGGTAGCCGGAGGTCACCAGGCGGTGCAGCTCCTCGGGGGCGGTCGCGGCGCTGCGGCAGAGCGCCGGCAGCGTGTCGCGCGCGCGGTCGCGCAGCTCGTTGTCGGCCGGGAGCGGGCCCGGCGTACCGTCGTCGCAGTCGAACAGGTCGGCGCGCGGCCGCTGTTGGTGCAGGGTGTGCCAACGGCCGTGCCTGGCCTCGGTCACCGCCGGGTCGTCGTCGGGCGGCGCGTCGGTGCGGCGCACCACGACCGGGCGTACGGCGCCGAGCGCGCGCCCGCCGGGGCCGAGCGGCCAGGTCTCGACGGGGAAGCCCACCAGGGCGCCGGGGACGGCCAGTTGCAGCGGCGCCGGGTAGCCGGGCTGGTCGCAGCGGCGGAACACCTCGTCCAGCGGCTCGCGCAGCCGGACCGGCAGGTCGTCGAGCGCGGTGCCGCGGAAGTCCTCCTCGACGCACTCCACTTCGCCGTTCTCCGGCACGACGCAGACCCGCCAGTCGAGGCGGCCCGGCTCCCAGCCGCGCGGGATGATCTCCAGCAGGGCCTCGGGGCGGATACGGCGGTCCGGCCGGCCGCCGGGGCCTGCGTCGGCCGCGGTCGCGGTGGCCGCGTCCGCGGTCGTACCGCTGTCCGGTCCCTGATCGTCGAGGTCCGTGCCCGGGCCGCCGAAGCCGGTGCCGAGGCCGACGTCCGGGTCCGCGCCGAGTCCGGCGCCGAGGTCGCCGGTCAGGCCGGTGACCAGGGTGCCGCGGGCGCGCAGCCGGGCCTTGCGCTCGGTGACCAGGGTGTTGCGGAACAGCCGGGTCAGACCGATCGCGTCGGCGGCGGTGTCCTGCGCCCAGTGCCACAGGACGCGTTCGGCCGCCTCGTCCGCGGCGCGGGTCCGGTCGGCGGTCGCGGCCTGCACCGCGAACCGCAGCACCGCCTCCAACTCGCTGGTGCCGCGCCGCAGGTCGTACAGCAGGCCCAGGCCGTCCCGCCAGGCGCGCGGCGCGGTCGGCAGGCCCTGCGCGGGGCTGCCGCGGACCGCTCCGACGATGTCCTGGAGGCTCTTCGCGCTGGCGGGCGGCGGGAGTTGGGCGAGCATCCCGAGCAGTGCGGTGCGCTGGCCCGGGGTCAGGGCGCGGCCCGCGGCGGCGCCGATCTCGCCGTGCGCGTCGGTCCAGGTGACCTCCTGGCCGCCGACGAAGGCGTAACGGTCGGCGTGGTAGAGGTCGTGCGCCGTCATCACGCGGTGGTACAGGTCGGCGGCGGTGCCGGTGGCGGGCAGCCTGCGCAACTCCTGCACGCCGATGGCGAGTCCGCCGTCCTGGCCGGTACGGCGCGCCTTCAGCACCCCGATCACCTCGCCGCGCACGAGGTCCACGACCGGGCCGCCCGAGACGCCGTTGGGCATCTCGTCCTCATTGCCGAGCTTCAGCAGTCCGCCGCTGCCGAGCTGGCCGCTGATGGAGCAGCGGCCGTTGTACGCGACGACCTCGCCCTCCATCGGGATGTGGCCGAAGTACGCGACCTGGTTGGTGGTGTAGCCCTTGGCGGTGCGCTCGGTGAGCCAGACGCAGGGGTGGTCGACGCTGTCCAGCAGCCGGATCAGCGCGAGGTCGGGGGACGGCCAGCGGCCGGTGCCGGTGTGGCCCGCCGGTTCCGCCCACTCCACGACACCGCTGAGCATGCGGTCGCCGTATCCGACGGAGACCTTGCGGCCGGCCGGGCCGCCGCCGTCACCGCCGCCGCCGTCACCGCCTTCGCCGCTCTGGGCGAGCGCGACGTGCGCGCAGGTGAGCACCCAGTTCGGCGCCACGAAGAAGCCGCTGCCCCGCAGCGGGTAGCCGGGTTCCCGGCCGTGAACGCGTACGGTCGCCTCGCTGACCAGCGGGGTCAGGATCTCGGCGGGGTCGGCGGGCTCGTCGAGCCCTCCGGGACCGCCGAACGCCGTCATCGCGCGCCCCGCCCTAATCGCGGTGCCGCGGCGGCAGCCGTCTGCGCCCCCATCCCACCCCCAGTGACTGATCGTCTCCGAAGGCTAGCCCGCGGCCAGGACCGGCGCGAGGACCTTCGGACATACTCCCTATCCTTGCGGTGTACGTCCCGTCTCGTCCCTCCCGTTCTTCCCCGTCCACCACCGTCCCACCCCGTTCCGGAGCAGATCTTGTACTTCACCGACCGCGGCATCGAGGAGCTCGCCACCCGGCGCGGCGAGGAGGAAGTCTCTTTCGACTGGCTGGCCGAGCGCTTGCGCGAATTCGTGGACCTCAACCCTGAGTTCGAGATTCCGACCGAGCGGTTGGCGACGTGGCTGGCGCGGCTCGACGACGAGGACTAGCCTCCGGCTCGGTCCTTGGTCTTTGTCTTTTCCCGCCCGCCCACCCGTGCGGGTGCTTTTTCGTCTGCGGGTGCCGCTTGTGCCTGGTCGGTGCCGGTCCGGGGCACCTCCTCGAAATGCGGCTACCTGGTCTCCTGTATCCGGTGCCCTTCTTGTCACCGCATTTCTGCGGGGGCACCCCGGCCCGCCCCCTCCCGGTACGTCGGCGTCCGACGGTCCGGTGGGGGTTGCCGGGGAGGGGGGTTCTTTCGGCGTGCCGCCCTGCGCCGGTCCCCCTCCCGGTGAGTCGGAATGCTCGGGCCCTTCCTCCAAGAGCCCAACAAAGCCCCTGCCCACCCCGCCGGAAGGCCGGGGCGCGCAGGGCCCAGACTCCCCCCACCCCCCTTCGCCCACCCGGCCGGACGGTCGGGCGCGCAGGGCCCGGGCTCCCACCCCCGTCACCTACCCCGCCGGAAGGTCGGGGGCGCAGGGGCCGGGCTCCCACCCACCCCCTCCACCACCACCACAGCGGACCGTCAGCCGCCGACGTACCCGACCCCACCCACCCCCCTCCGCAACCCCCACCGGCAGGCGGACGCCGACGTACCCAAGCCCACCCCCCTCCCGGCCACCCCCACCGGCAGGCGGACGCCGACGTACCTAAGCCCACCCCCCTCCCGGCAACCCCCACCGGACCGTCGGACGCCGACGTACCGGGAGGGGACGGGCCGGGGTGCCCCCGCAGAAATGCGGTGACAGGGAGGGTGCCGGATGGGCAAGGCCAGGTAGCCGCATTTCGAGGAGGTGCCCCGGACCGGCACCGACCAGGCACAAGCGGCACCCGCAGACGACAAAACACCCGCACGGGTGGGCGGGCGGGCAAAAAAGACACCACTTGACTTGTGAGCCACGCGATATATCGTGAATGCACGAGACGCGATATGTTGCGTCCCAAGGCGCACCCGAGGAGGGGCACGATGAGCGGCATGTCGTCGGACCGGACCGTGGCGGAGCCGGAAAAGTTCGTGTTCGAGGAGCCCGTCGACACCCTCTGCGTGCGCATCGTCAACGGCGCCGTGAACGTCGTCGGCACCGAGGACGGCCCCGCACGGGTCGAGGTCACCGAGATCGACGGCCCGCCGCTGAAGGTGTACCACCGCGGCGGCACCCTCACCGTGACCTACGACGACCTGCCGTGGAAGGGCTTCCTGAAGTGGCTCGACCCCAAGGGCTGGCAGCGTCACGCGGTCGTGACGCTCGCCGTCCCGCAGCACACCAAGGTCGAAGTGGGAGTCGTCGGCGCCGGCGCCGTGATCTCCGGGATCGCCGGGGAGACCAGCGTCCAAGGGGTCAACGGGGACACGACACTCGTCGGCCTCAGCGGCCCGGTGCGGGCCAACACCGTCGCGGGCAGCGTCGAGGCCCAGTCCGTCTCCGGCAGCCTGCGGATCAACACCGTCTCCGGTGACCTCACCGTGGTCGAGGGCAGCGGCGCCGAGGTCAAAGCGGACTCCGTGAGCGGCAACATGGTGCTCGACCTCGATCCGTCCGCGGGGGCGGACGTCCGGCTCACCAGCGTCTCCGGCGAGATCGCCATCCGTATCCCGGAACCGGGCGACGCGGAGGTCGACGCCAACACCACCAGCGGCCATGTCTCCTGCGCCTTCGACGAATTGCGCGTCACCGGGCAGTGGGGGGCCAAGCGCATCACCGGCCGGATCGGTTCCGGCGGGGCGCGCCTGAGAGCCACCACCGTCTCCGGCGCCATCGCCCTGCTGCGCAGGCCGCCGCTGGAGGACGCGCCCTCGTTCCGGAAGGACATCTGACATGGCGCCCGTCTTCGCCCACGGCCGACTCCGGCTCTACCTGCTCAAGCTGCTGGACGAGTCGCCCCGGCACGGCTACGAGGTGATCCGGCTGCTGGAAGAGCGTTTCCAGGGGCTGTACGCGCCCTCCGCGGGCACCGTCTACCCGCGGCTGGCGAAACTGGAGAAGGAGGGCCTGGTCACGCACTCCACCGAGGGCGGCCGCAAGGTCTACGCCCTCACCGACGCGGGCCGCGGCGAGCTGTCCGACCGCGCCGACGAGATCGCGGGCCTGGAGGCGGAGATCCGCGAGTCCGTCTCCACGCTGGCCGCCGAGATCCGCGAGGACGTCCGGGGCGCCGCCGGTGATCTGCGCCGCGAGGTGCGCGCCGCCGCGCAGGAGGCGCGTACGCCCCCGTCGCCCAAGCACGAGTGGCGCGAGCAGGCCGCGCGCGCCAAGGAGGAGAGCCGCCGGGCCAAGGAGGAGGCGCGCGACGCCCGCCGCCAGGCCAAGGCCGCGCGCGAGGAGGTCGAGCGGATCGCCCGCCAGGTCCAGGAGCAGGTTCAGTCGCACGTACGCTCCGGCGACTGGCAGGCGGGGCTGCGCGACGGTCTCGCCGAACTCACCAAGGAGCTGGGCCGGTTCGGCAAGGGCATGGACGTACCGACCACGCCCTGGGGCGCGCCCGGTACGCCCCCGGTCTGGGCCGACGCCACGGCCGAGCCCGCCCAGGAGACGGAGAAGGAGACGGAGGAGGAGACGGAGAGGGAAGGGGACACGTCGGCGACGTCGGACGCGGACACGGAAGCGCCCGAGCCCGCGGACGACGACACCCCGCCGTCCGCCGACCCCTTCCGCGACCTCGAACGCCTGCTGGACCGCTTCCGCGACGACATCCGCGACTCGGCCCGCGACCTGGGCGTCGACGACACCCAACTGCGCGAGGTGAGGCGCCACTTGTCCGCCGCGGCGGCGCACATCGCGGCGGCCCTGCACCTCCCGCCCACGTAACGCGGACCGCTTACACGGTCAGCACGACCTTCCCGAACAGCTCCCCGGCGGCGAGCCGTTCGAAGCCCTCGCGGGCGCGGTCCAGCGGCAGTACGGAGTCGATCACCGGCCGAATGCCGCTGGCCGCGCAGAAGGCCAGCAGGTCCCGCAGCTCCTCCTTGGAGCCCATGGTCGAACCGACCACCTTCAGCTCCAGGAAGAAGATCCGGTTCAGCTCGGCGGCGGGCGGATTCTGCCCGCTGGTGGCGCCGGAGATGACGAGCGTGCCGCCGGGCCGCAGCGACTTGACCGAGTGCGACCAGGTCGCCGCCCCGACGGTCTCGATGACGGCGTCCACCCGCTCCGGCAGCCGCGCGCCCGATTCGTACACCGCGTGCGCGCCCAGTTCGAGCGCGCGTTCCCGCTTGGCCGCGTCCCGGCTGGTGGCGTGCACCCGCAGCCCGGCGGCGCGGGCCAGCACGATCGCGGCGGTGGCGACACCGCCGCCCGCGCCCTGCACGAGGACCGCGTCGCCCGGCCGTACCCCGGCGTTGGTGAAGAGCATGCGGTACGCGGTCAGCCACGCGGTCGGCAGGCAGGCCGCCTCCTCGAAGGAGAGTTCCTTCGGCTTGGGCAGCACATTCCAGGCCGGTACGGAGACCCGTTCGGCGAAGGTGCCCTGGTAGTGCTCGGTGAGGATGGAGCGGCGCTCGGTGGGGCCGACCCCGTGACCGGTCTGGCCGATCACGGAGTGCAGCACCACCTCGTTGCCGTCCTCGTCGATCCCGGCGGCGTCGCAGCCGAGGATCATCGGCAGGCTCTCCCGGCCGAGGCCCACCCCGCGCAGCGACCACAGGTCGTGGTGGTTGAGCGAGGCGGCCTTGACCGTGACGGTGGTCCAGCCGGGGCGCTCCGACGGCTCCGGCCGCTCCCCCAACTCCAACCCGCTCAACGGCTTGTCGGCGTCAATACGTGCGGCGTATGCGGCATACATGCCGTCGACCCTACGGTCGGTCCCGGCGCCCGAGGAACCGCCACGGCATGTGACGCTCCGCGCACCCCGGGCCGCGGTCAGCGGCGCGCCACCCCTTCCGCCCGCGCGGCGGCGGCGACGGCCGCGGTCACGGCGGGGGCGACCCGCGGGTCGAAGGGCGACGGGATGACGCACTGCGGCGAGAGCTCGTCGGCGACGACGGCGGCCAGCGCCTCGGCGGCGGCGATCTTCATCCCCTCGGTGATGGCCGAGGCGCGCACCTGGAGGGCGCCCGCGAAGATCCCGGGGAAGGCGAGCACATTGTTGATCTGGTTCGGAAAGTCGCTGCGCCCGGTCGCCACGACCGCCGCGTACTTGTGCGCGACGTCCGGGTGGATCTCCGGCGTGGGGTTGGCCATCGCGAAGACGAACGCGCCACGGGCCATCGTGGCGACCGCGGACTCCGGGACCGTACCGCCGGAGACCCCGATGAAGACGTCGGCGCCGTCCAGCGCGGCCTCCAACGGCCCGGTGAGACCCGCCTTGTTCGTATACGAGGCCAGCTCGCGCTTGACCGGGTTCAGGTCGTCGCGTCCGGCGTGCACGATGCCCTTGCGGTCGGTGACGGCGACATCGCCGATGCCCGCCTCGACGAGGATCTTGGCGATGGCGACCCCGGCCGCGCCCGCGCCGGAGATGACCGCGCGCAGGTCGCCGAGGGTACGGCCGGTGAGCGTGCAGGAGTTGCGCAGCGCGGCGAGGGTGACGACGGCGGTGCCGTGCTGGTCGTCGTGGAAGACGGGGATGTCCAGCCGCTCCTGGAGCTTGCGCTCGATCTCGAAGCAGCGGGGGGCGGAGATGTCCTCCAGGTTGACGCCGCCGAAGGACGGGGCGAGCCGGACCACGGTCTCCACGATCTCGTCCACGCCGGTGCAGGCCAGCGCGATCGGCACGGCGTCGACGCCGCCGAACTGCTTGAAGAGGATGGCCTTGCCCTCCATGACCGGCAGGGACGCCTCGGGGCCGATGTCGCCCAGGCCCAGCACCGCGGTGCCGTCGGTGACGACCGCGACGACCTGGGACTTCCAGGTGTAGTCGTGCACCAGCTCCGGCTTGTTCGCGATGGCGGTGCAGACCTCGGCGACACCGGGTGTGTACGCGAGCGACAAGTCGTCGGCGTCGCGGACCGGCACGGTCGAGGTGACCTCCATCTTGCCGCCGCGGTGCAGGGCGAAGACCGGATCGATGGGGAACGCGTCGTCCGTACCGCTCATGCCGTCCGCACGGTCGGCGCCGTCCGCACTGTCGGCGCTGTCCGTACTGTCCGCATCGGTCCGGGGATTGACGATCTCCGCTGCCACTTTTTGACCCCTTTGTCTGAATGATGAATGAGGGTACTCCGCCCGAAGGGGGTGGAGGTGGGCTCGGCGTCCGCGTCACCAGGTACGAGTGAGCAAGGTGACGGCCGACGCCAGGCGCGCCGCACGCACGCCATGGGCCCCGGATGAGGGGTGAGGACCCGTTCTACCGGAAGTCGGTTCCGGCGACGAGTGGGAATTGATCGGCATGGCCTCCGCGTGGTCCGGCCTTGGTGTGCCGGCCTGGTGGAGGCCCGGGGATCGCCCGTTATCCGATTTTGACACAACGGGAACCCTGCCCGGGGGTGTCCGGATGGCAAGATGCACAGATCACACACGGTGGCGGTACTCGATGGCGTGTGCCATGTCCACTGCACGACCCCCTCACTTCCGCAGGAGGACACAGCGATGACCGCATGTACGACCCGGCGTTCGGCCGCTCTCACTCGTCTCACCGCGGTCGCCGCCATAGCGGTCGCCGGCACTCTGGTACTGACCGGATGCGGCGACCAGACCAAGAAGGACAAGCCCGCGAACACCGTCACCCCTAGTGGGACGGGGTCCTCGGCGACCTCGGCGGTCGCCCCGCTCTTCTCGAAGCTCCCCCAGAAGTACCAGGACTCCAAGACGATCAAGGTCGGCACGGACGCCTCGTACGCGCCGATGGAGCAGACCGAGAACGGCAAGATCGTCGGCATCGACCCGGACATCGCGGACGCGCTGGCCAAGCAGCTCGGCGTCACCTTCACGTTCACCAACGGCAAGTTCGACGGCCTGATCACCTCCATCTACACCGGCCGCTCGGACATCGTGATGTCCGCTATGAGCGACACGAAGGCCCGCCAGGGCGGTCTGGACGACAAGGGCAAGAAGATCGGCAAGGGCGTCGACTTCGTCGACTACTACACCTCCGGTTCCTCCCTGCTGGTGAAGAAGGGCAACCCGAAGGGCGTCAAGTCCCTGGCCGACGTGTGCGGGCAGACCGTGGCCGTCCAGCGCGGCACGATCTACGACGACGCGTTCGAGGCCCAGAAGAAGGAGTGCGGCTCCAAGGGTCTGACGATCCAGAAGTTCGACACCGACTCCGAGGCGCAGACCCGGGTGAAGGCGGGCGGCGCGGTCGCCGACCTCAACGACACGCCGGTGGCCGCGTACATCGCGCAGAAGTCCGGCAACGGCAACGACTTCGAGGTCGCGGGCTCCCCCGCCGACGCCGGTCCGTTCGGCATCGCGGTCAGCAAGGACAACACGCAGCTCAGGGACGCGCTGAAGGCGGCCATGGACGCGATCATCGCGGACGGCACCTACGCGCAGGTGCTGCAGAAGTGGAACGCGAGCAGCGGCGCCATCGCGTCGGCCGCGATCAACGGCGGTTCCTGACGTGGCATCGGGCACACCGACCCCCTTCGAGAAACCGTCGGGCGACACCCCGCCGCAGGACGCCCCGCCCCGGGACACCCCGCCGCAGGACCCGCTGCGGAAGGACACACGGCCGGCCACGCCGTACGAGGCCATCCGCGCGGTCCCGGTACGGCACTACGGGCGCTGGGTCAGCGCCGTCGTGGTGGTCGTGCTGCTGGGGTGGCTGGTCTACGCGTTCTCGCAGGGTGATGTCATCTGGGGCACGGTCGGGGACAAGGTCTTCGACCAGCAGGTGCTCAAGGGTCTGTGGCACACCGTCCTGATCAGTGTGTGCTCGATGGCGCTCGGCCTGGTGCTGGGCGTGCTCTTCGCGGTCATGCGGCTGTCGAAGAACCCGGTGACGGGGGCGGTGTCCTGGCTGTACATCTGGTTCTTCCGGGGCACCCCGGTGTACGTGCAGCTCCTGATGTGGTTCAACCTGTCGCTGATCTTCCCGGTGATCAACCTCGGGCCGATCTACAAGAACGACACCGTCGCCGTCATGACCCCCTTCGTGGCCGCCCTGCTGGGCCTCGGCCTCAACGAGGGCGCGTACATGGCGGAGATCGTGCGGGCCGGCATCCAGTCGGTGGACGAGGGCCAGACCGAGGCGGCGCACGCGCTCGGCATGACCGGCGGCAGGACCATGCGGCGGATCGTGCTGCCGCAGGCGATGCGCGTGATCATCCCGCCGACCGGCAACGAGTTCATCAACATGCTGAAGACCTCCTCGCTGGTGTCGGTGGTGCAGTACACCGAAGTGCTGCGCGCCACCTCCGACATCGGGTCCGACTCCGGCGCCGTGATGGAGATGCTGTTCGTGGCCTCCGTCTGGTACCTGGTGCTGACCAGCGTGTTCAGCGTCGGCCAGTTCTATCTGGAACGGCGTTACGCGCGTGGCTCGCTGCGGAGTCTGCCGCTCACGCCGTGGCAGAAGGTCATGTCCAACCTGTCCACCCTGCGCCGACCGAAGGTGGCCTGATGAGCGTCCAGCCGATGGTGAAGTCGGAGGCCGTCCACAAGTCGTTCGGCGCCGCGCACATTCTCAAGGGCATCGACCTGGAGGTCGCGCCCCGCGAGGTGTTCTGTCTGATCGGTCCCTCCGGTTCCGGCAAGTCCACCTTCCTGCGGTGCATCAACCACCTGGAACAGATCAACGCCGGGCGGCTGTGGGTCGACGGCGAGCTGGTCGGCTACCGGCAGCAGGGCGACCGGCTGCACGAGTTGCGGGACCGCGAGGTCGCGGCCAAGCGCCGGGACATCGGGATGGTCTTCCAGCGGTTCAATCTCTTCCCGCACATGACGGCGATCGAGAACGTCATGGAGGGTCCGGTCCAGGTCAAGCGGGAGCCCAAGGCGGTGGCGCGGGAGCGCGCCGTACGGCTGCTCGACCGGGTCGGCCTCGGCGACAAGGCGGCGAACTACCCGTCGCAGCTCTCCGGCGGGCAGCAGCAGCGGGTGGCCATCGCGCGGGCGCTGGCCATGGAGCCGAAGCTGATGCTGTTCGACGAGCCGACGTCGGCGCTCGACCCGGAGCTGGTCGGCGACGTCCTCGACGTGATGCGGGGGCTGGCCGAGGACGGCATGACGATGATCGTGGTCACGCACGAGATGGGGTTCGCCCGTGAGGTGGGCGACGCTCTGGTCTTCATGGACGACGGTGTCGTCGTCGAGTCGGGTCATCCCCGGGAGGTGCTGGGCAATCCGCAGCACGAGCGCACGAGGGCCTTTCTATCAAAGGTACTGTGACGCGACGCGGGACCACAAGGGGGTACGGGCCTCGGGCCCGTACCCCCTCCGTCGTACGCCCGGCGTCAACTCCCGCGCGATCAGGGCTACTTGAGGCCGAGCACGAGGGCGTCGCTGGGCGAACTCCACACGCCCCGGGCCTCGGAGAAGCCCGCCTCGCGCAGTGTGCGCGCGTGCCATTCGAGCGGCGGGGTGTCGCCGTCGGCGTGCTCGCCGTAGATCTCGAACCGTCTGGCGGTGGGCTCGGCGAGCACCGGGTCGGCGGCGGCGAGCTGCCACCACTGGCTCCAGTCCAGGGCGCCCTCGGCCTTGGCCCGGTCCATCCGGGCGTGCCGCTGCGCGCGGTCGGCCGCGTTGAGGACGGGGGTCGCCGGGTCCGGCATGTGGTCGGCGTTGAGGAAGACCCCGCCCTCGCGCACGAGTCCGGCGAGCTGCCCGTACAGCGTCCGGAGCGCGTCGCTGTGCAGCCAGTGCAGCGCGGTCGCGGTGAGCACGGCGTCGTACGAGTCGTGCGGCAGCTTCTCGGTCCAGCGCGGGTCCTTGAGGTCGGCGGTCACAAGGGTGACCCTGTCGTCCCCGGCGAAGGAACCGGCCGCGATGGCGAGCAGCGCGGGGTCCAGGTCGACGCCGGTGCTCCTGGCTGCCGGGAACCTCCGGAGCAGCCGGTCCGTGATACTTCCGGTACCGCACGCGAGGTCCAGCACCCTGGGCGCGGTGCCGACCAGTGCCTCGACCATGTCCAGCATCACCCGAAAGCGTTCCTCGCGGTCGGGCATGTACCACTCCTGCTGGCGGTCCCAGCTCCGCTGCCAGTCCTGCCAGACACTCTCCGTCGCCACAGCCACACCAGCCTCCGTTTCGTAATACCCTGATAGCCCGTTCAGCCATTACCGAGACTAGACCGCCCCCAGTAAGGACCACAAGTGGAACTGGCTTATTACTCGGAATACGCCGTGCGCCTCGTGAACACCGAGGAGCCCAAGCGCGGCACGGACGCGCTGACCTCGGTCGAGGCCGTACGGGAGTTGATCGGCGCCGGTACGCAGGCCGCCGCGCGGGCGGTCGACGCCGATGTGGCCCGGCTGCGGGCGGTACGTATCCGGCTGCGCGGGATCTTCGAGGCCGCCGACGAGGGCGACGAGGTCCGGGCGGTGGACCTGCTCAACGCGCTGATGCTGGAGTTCCCGGTCAGCCCGCAGATCTCCGGGCACGACTATCCGGACGACGCCACGGGACGCCCCGACTGGCACATGCACCTGGCCGACCACGCGGCGAACGCCGGCGCGTCGTACTCGGCCACCGCCTGCATGGGCCTGGCCGTCCAGCTCACCACGCTCGGCGTCGACCGGCTCGGCATCTGCGAGGCCGCGCCGTGCCGCAACGCGTACGTGGACACGTCGACCAACCGCTCCCGGCGCTACTGCTCCGACCGGTGCGCCACCCGCGCCAACGTCGCGGCCTACCGGGCCCGCAAGCGCCTGGAGAACGACCGGTCGGGCCGCAGCAGCCGCACGCAGGACGCCGCCCAGGAGGCCGCCCCCGCCACCGACCGCTGAACCTCGCCCGGTGGCCGGAACCGGCCCCGCGCACGTGCCATGACCAGCTCGTCGGGCACCGCGCCGAACTCCCGGCTGTCGTTCTCGACGAACGTGTTGTCGCCCAGCACCCACCAGCCGCCCTCGCGCCGCTCCACGGCACGCTTGACGATCAGCAGGTCCTGCTGCAACGGGTGCCGCAGCACCACCACGTCGCCCTCACGCACCTGCTCGGCGCCACTGGCGATCCGCTGGATCAGCAGCCAGTCCCCGTGCAGCAGCGTGGGTGCCATCGACGGACCAGTGACCTCGACCAACTGCCACGACAGCCTGGCCCCCTGCTCCCGCATCCTGCGCCTCCTGGTTCGTTCCTCCACCGACCCCAGAGTGGCACCAGACTTTTGTCCTAAGCCACCTGGGGCACCCGAGAAAACGACTCTCCCAGGGAGTAATCTCCCACGTGGAAAGACGATCACGAGGAAGGACAGCCATGTTCACTCGCCTGTTCGCGCCCAAGGTCAAGGTCAGCGCCCACTGCGACCTGCCCTGCGGCGTATACGACCCTGCCCAGGCCCGCATCGAGGCCGAGTCCGTCAAGGCGGTCCAGGAGAAGTACCAGGCCAACGAGGACGCGGACTTCCGCACCCGTGCCGTTCTGATCAAGGAGCAGCGCGCGGAGCTGGCCAAGCACCACGTCTCGGTGCTCTGGAGCGACTACTTCAAGCCCCCGCACTTCGAGAAGTACCCGGAGCTGCACCAGCTCGTCAACGACACCCTCAAGGCGCTCAGCGCGGCGAAGGCGTCGAACGACCCGGCGACCGGACAGAAGGCCCTGGACTACATCGCCCAGATCGACAAGATCTTCTGGGAGACCAAGCAGGCCTGACCCCCCGGTTCACCCCGGAGCGTCAACCGCCCGCGCCCGGCCGTCACCCATACGGCCGAGCGCGGGCGTTTTTCTAGTCCCCGTCATCATTCAAGAATGTGGCGTGCGCCACAGCGATGTGCTGTCACATCGTGCCGTCCGGCGCACTCTTATGTAGCGCCGGAGGAAACCGGCACGATCACAGAACGTCCCCGTCCGTCAGGTCCCCCGTACCGGCGGACGGGGGCTTTTTGTCTCGGGGCGCCCGCTCACAGGACGTCGGCCAGCTCCTGGAGCAGCCGCCGCTTGGGGCGCGCGCCGACCAGCACCTTGACCGGCTCGCCCGCGCGGAACAGCAGCAGCGTGGGCATCGACATCACGCCGTACGCGGCCTGGGTCGCCGGGTTGGTGTCGACGTCGAGCTGGACGATCCGCAGCCGGTGCGACTCCTCGGCGGCGATCTCGGCCAGCACCGGGGCGATCATCCGGCACGGCGGGCACCAGTCGGCGGTGAAGTCGACCAGGACGGGCAGGTCGGAGCCGAGCACCTCGGCGGCGAAGGTCGCGTCGGTGACGGCGGGGACGGATGTGGCGGTACTGGTCATGGTGAATCCCTTTCACTGACGGACAGTTCGCACATCGGCTCGGCGGCGTTCCCCACCCCGCCCGGCCCGGCCTCCAGCTCCGCGCGGGCGAGCTGGGCGGCGACCTGGGCCCGTACCTCCTGGAGCCGGTCGACGACCGCGTCCAGCTCGGCGAGCTTGCGCCGGTAGACCTCCAGCGAGGCGGCGCAGGTGTCCCCCGCCGGGTGCCCGGCGCGCAGGCAGTCCACGAACGGCCGGGTCTCCTCCAGGCCGAAGCCGAAGTCCTGGAGCACCCGGATCTGCTCCAGCAGCCGCAGATGCTCCTCGTCGTACGACCGGTACCCGTTGCCCGACCGGTCGGCCGGCGGCAGCAGGCCCAGGGACTCGTAGTAGCGGAGGGTCCGGGTGGTGGTGCCCGCCCGTTCCGCGAGTTCGCCGATGCGCATACGGACGACGTTAGACCTTGACGTACGCGTCAAGGCCAGGACGATTTCCGGCCGCGCTGGCAAAAAGTTCCAAGATTTACGTCCAGGTGGTTGCTTACTGCCAGTCCGGCTCGACAGGCTGCGCGGAGCAGTTTCTTGACGTACCCCCGACAGTTTTGCCCCGCACATCCCCGCATACGCCCCCGGATGACAGCCCCACCACGCAGACCCACGCACACGCGAGGAGCACGGATGCACCGCCCGCTCAGACAACCGCGCAGCCGCAGAACCCTCACCGTGGCCGCCGCGCTCTCCCTGCTGGCCGGCCTCTCGGTGACCGCCGTCACCACGACCTCCGCCACGGCGGACGACCCGCGGACCGCCCGGCAGGCGGAATTCACCGCGGCGGCCCACGAGTTCGGCGTACCGCTGCCCGTACTGGAAGCCGTGTCGTTCTACGAGACCCGGTGGGAGGCACACGCCGGGCAGTCCAACGCCGAGGCCGGATACGGCCCGATGAACCTGACGAACCTCACCGCCGGGGAACTCGACGCGGACGGCCTGACCACCCAGTCGCCGCGCTACGCCGACCTGTTGAAGGCCCCAGCCGAGCACACCGCCGCCGTCGCGGCCGGACTCCTCGGCACCGACACCGCCGCCGTGCAGAGCGACGAGACCCTGAACATCCGCGGCGGCGCCGCGCTGCTCGCCTCGTACGCCAAGGGCTACGGCCGCGGCAGGCTGCCGCGTGACATCGACGGCTGGTACGCCGCCGCCGCCCGCTACAGCCAGTCGACCGAGAACAAGGTCGCGCAGACCTTCGCCGACGGCGTGTGGGACACGATGCGCGCCGGCGCGACCCGCACCACGCAGGACGGCCAGCACATCACCCTCGCGCCGACCGGGCACCTGCGCCCGAACCGCGACGACGTGCGCAAGCTGGGCCTGAAGGAGGTCACTCCGCCCAAGAGCTCTCGGAAGCCGGAGTGCCCCACGTCGCTGAACTGCGACTTCATACCCGGCGCGTACACCCTGCTCGACCCGTCGGACCTGGCGGACTACGGCAGCCACGACCTCGCCGACCGTCCCCACGGCAACCTCGACGTCCGCTACATCACGCTGCACAGCACCGACGAGACGTACGACGGCACGCTCGACCTCTTCCGCGACCCGACCTACGCGGCGGGCGCGCACTACGTCGTCCGCTCGCAGGACGGCCACGTCACGCAGATGATCCCCACCAAGGACATCGCGTGGGACAGCGCGAACCGCTCCTTCTACCAGCACTCGATCGGCATCGAGCAGGAGGGCTGGGCGACGCACGGCGCGAGCTGGTACAGCGAGAACCTGTACCGCTCCACCGCCCAGCTCGTGCGCTACCTCGCGGCGAAGTACGACATCCCGCTGGACCGCGCGCACATCCTCGGCCACGACAACATCCCCGGCGGCACCGAGAGCGGCGTCGCCACCCAGCACTGGGACCCCGGACCCGGCTGGGACTGGGAGCACTTCTTCGACCTGCTCGGCGCGCCGATCCGCGCGACCGCCAAGCCGGGCAGCGCCGTCGTCGCCATCAAGCCGGGCTACGCGCGCAACAAGCAGACCACCACGTACTGCGACGACGTGCAGGGCTACAAGCAGTTCCCCGGCCCGTACCGCGCCTTCGACTGCCCGGTGACGTCCACCGACACGCCGTCGAGCTTCGTACCGCTCCACACCGCGCCCAGCACGAGCGCGCCGCTGGTCGCCGACCCGTATCTGCACCCGGACGGCAGCGCGGGCACCACCGCGATGAACGACTGGGGCGACAAGGCACCGGCCGGTGAGCAGTACGTCGTCGCCGAGCGCAGGCCCGGCTGGACCGCGATCTGGTGGGGCGGCACCGAGGCCTGGCTCCAGGACTCCGCGCAACACCCGGCCACCGTCCCGGTGAAGGCGTCCCGCATCGTCCCCAAGGCCGGGAAGACCTCGATCCCGGTATACACCACGGCCTACCCCGAAGCCTCCGTCTACCCGCCGGACTTCGTGGCCTTCGAGGGCGGCGTCGCCCCCCGCGCCCAGCTCGCCCGCGCCAAATACACCATCCCGGCCGGCCAGTCCTACGTCTCCGCCGGCCCCGCCGAGTACACCGACTCCTACTTCGCCATCTACTACGACGGCTCCGCCCCCTACGACCAGCACGATTTCGTCGGCACGACCAAGGTGTACGAGATCGTCTACAACCACCGCGTCGCCTTCGTGAACGCGGCCGACGTCGACGTCATCCCGGCCCACTAGCATGGCTTGCAGCCCGCCCTGTCCGAGCGCGCAGTTCCCCGCCCGGGCAGGCCGGCTTCTTCCGGCGCGCGGAGAACTGCGCCACCAGCCCCCACCGGCCGGTGGTCCGGCGACCACCGAACTGCCCCACCGGGGCGGGCGGTGACCTGCGGAAGCGTCGTGGCTTGTCGCGCAGTTCCCCGCGCCCCTCAAAGGATCGGCTCGCCGTCCGGACGAAAGACGGTGCGCCCCGTCAGGGGCGCGGGGAACTGCGCGGCCCGCCCCCACCGGGCCGGTGGTCCGGTGACAACCGAACTGCCCCGCCGGGGCGGGCGGTGACCTGCGGAAGCGTCGTGGCTTGTCGCGCAGTTCCCCGCGCCCCTTAAAAGATCGGCTCGCCGTCCGGACGAAAGACGGTGCGCCCCGTCAGGGGCGCGGGGAACTGCGCGGCCAGCCCCCACCGGCGGGTGGTCCGGCGACAACCGGACTGGCCCGGCGGGGCGGGCGGCACCACCGGGGTCAGCCGGTGCGGTCGCCCTCCAGGGCGGCGTGTGTGACGCGCAGGGCGCGGCTGGATGTGTCGAAGGTGCGCTGGGCGACGCAGACGAAGAAGCAGTCGACAACGACCAGTTGGCTGATGCGGCTGGCCATGGCACCGGGACGGAACGTCGTCTCCCGGCCCGCCGAGACGAGAATGAAATCGGCGAGCCGGGCGGCGGTGGACAGCGGGTGGTTGGTGATCACCACGGTCGTCGCGCCCTCGGCGGCGGCGCGCCGCAGCGGCGCGAGGACGTCACGGCTCTCGCCGGAGTGCGAGACGGCGAGGAAGACGTCCCCCGCCCCCAGGAGCACGGCGCTGGTGAGCGCCGACTGGGAGTCGCCGTGGGCGTGACAGGGCCGCCCGATACGCGCGAGCTTCTGCTGGAGGTCCTGGGCGACGAGGCCGGACGCCCCGACCCCGGCTATGTGGAGTTGCCCGCCGCCGCAGACGGCCTTCACGGCGCCCGCGAGCTGCTCGGGATCGAGCTGCGTGGCGGTCTCCAGCACCGCCTGCGACTCGGTGTGCACGAGCTTGGCGATCACCTCGGCGGGCGAGTCGTCCTCGGTGATCCCGGAGGTCAGCGTGGAGCGCGGCGCCTGCCGCGCGGCGGACGCGGCCAGCGCCAGCCGCAGCTCGGGGTATCCGGCGAAGCCCAGCGCCCGCGCGGTGCGGACGATCGACGACTCACTGGTGCCCGCCAGGGCGCTCAGCTCGGAGATCGTGCTGCGCGCGACCTGCGCCGGATCCTCCACGATCAGCGAGGCGATCCTGGCGGCGGCCGGGGTGAGCGAGGGCAGCAGCCCCCGCACCGTGGCGGTGAGCGCGTCACCGGCGTCACTGGCCGCAGTGACGCTGGCTGCTCTGGTGGCCGGTCGTCCCGGGACTTTTTCGTGCACGGGGAAAGAATGCACCGTGAATCCTCCGCGTGGGACCTGCCGGGAGGATTCTCTTGTGCCGCCAGGGGATCGTCGCGGCACCCGGCCGCCCCCGGCGAATGTCACACGTCCGGGTGACAATGTCGGCGTGACCCTACCGCCGCCCGCCGCCCCGGAATCCGCCGGCTCCGGTGCCGCCGACCCGCTGGACGCCCGGCTGCCGTCGCCGCTCGTCGAGGTGGCGGACGAGCGCCTGGCCGCCCGCGGGGTCCGGCTCGCGCTCAAGCGGGACGACCTGATCCACCCCGACCTGCCGGGCAACAAATACCGCAAGCTGCGGCTGAATCTGGCCGCGGCGGCCGAGGCCGGGCACACCACGCTGCTCACCTTCGGCGGCGCCTACTCCAACCACCTGCGGGCGACGGCGGCGGCCGGTCGCCTGCTCGGTTTCCGCACCGTCGGCGTCGTGCGCGGCGACGAACTGGCCGACCGGCCGCTCAACCCCTCGCTGGCACGGGCCGCGGCCGACGGGATGCGACTGGAATTCGTCGACCGGGCCACGTACCGCCGCAAGGCCGAGCCCGAGACGCTGGCCGCGCTCACCGACCGGTTCGGGCCCGCCTATGTGCTGCCCGAGGGCGGCAGCAACGCGCTGGCGGCCGTCGGCGCCGCCGAGCTGGGGCGCGAGCTGGACGGCGAGGCCGACGTGGTGGCGGTCGCCGTCGGTACCGGCGGCACCCTGGCCGGGCTCGCGGCCGGGCTCGGCCGGGCGGAGGCGATCGGCTTCCCCGTCCTGCGCGGCGGCGGCTTCCTGGCCGCCGAGGTGCTGCGGCTCCAGGAGGAGGCGTTCGGCGGCCGACGCGGTCGGTGGCGCCTCGACGACCGCTTCCACCACGGCGGCTACGCCCGTACCACCCCCGAACTCGACGCCTTCGCCGCCGACTTCGCCGCCCGGCACGGACTGCGCCCCGAGCCGGTCTACGTGGCGAAGATGCTGCACGGCGTCCACTCCCTGGCCGAGGAGGGCGTCTTCCCGCCGGGCACCCGGGTGGCCGCGGTGATCACGGGCACCGACCCCGGAGGGACCGCATGATCATCGAGAGGGCGTACGCCCACATCCCCGCCGCCGAGGGCGACGACGAGTTCCGCGGGGACCGCTGGCCGTGGTCGGTCCCGGCCGTCGCCGGGCTGCTGCGCGACGGGCTGCGCTTCACCGCGCCCGTCACCTTCCTGGTCGGTGAGAACGGCTCGGGCAAGTCCACGCTGGTCGAGGCCATCGCCGAGGGCTTCGGCCTGGACCCGCACGGCGGCCGGGCGGGCTACCGCTACGTCTCGGACCGCCCCCGCTCCCCGCTCGGCGAGCGCATCCGCTTCGACACCACGGCGGCGGGCGGCCGGATGCTCGGCGGGCCGCGTACCGGCCGCCGCGGCTTCTTCCTGCGCGCCGAGACCGCGATGGACGCGCTCGGCCGCGAATTCCTGCCGGTGGAGTCCATGAGCCACGGCGAGGGCTTCCTGCTCGCCTTCCGGGAGCGCTTCAGCCACCCGGTGGGCCTGTACGTGCTGGACGAGCCGGAGTCCGCGCTGTCGTTCACGGCCTGTCTGCACCTGGTGGGCCTCATGCACGAGCTGGGCCGCTCCGGCGCGCAGATCATCTGCGCCACCCACTCCCCGCTGCTCACCGCGACCCCCGACGCGGCCATCCTGGAGGTGGGCGAGCGCGGTGTGCGCGAGACGGCCTGGGAGGACCTGGCGATCGTCGACCACTGGCGTCGCTATCTGGCCGACCCCCGCGCTTACCTGCGTCACATCATCGAGCCGTAACCTGGTGGCATGATCCGCACCGCGACCCCGGACGACGTCCCCGTGATCCACGCGCTGATCCGCGAACTCGCCGAGTACGAGCGGGCGCTGGAGGAGGCGCGGGCCACGCAGGAGCAGTTGCACGCGGCCCTGTTCGGCCCCGACGCGGTGGCGCACGCGCTGATCGCCGAGGAGCCCGCGAAGCCCGCGGCGGACGGTGCGGGCGACGGCTCAAGCGAGGGCGAGGGCGAGGGCGCGGGCTCGGACTCGGACTCGGGCGCGGGCACCGTGGTCGGTTTCGCGCTGTGGTTCCGGAACTTCTCCACCTGGACCGGCACCCCCGGCCTCTACCTGGAGGATCTGTACGTACGCCCGCAGGCGCGCGGCGGCGGGCACGGCAAGGCGCTGCTGGCCGCGCTCGCGGCGGTCTGCGTGGAGCGCGGCTACGAGCGCTTCGAGTGGGCGGTCCTCGACTGGAACGAGAAGGCGCTGGGCGTCTACCGCTCCATCGGCGCCCGCCCGCAGGACGAGTGGACCGTACAGCGGCTTTCCGGCCCGGCGCTGGCCGAACTGGCCGCGCTGGCGCACGCTCGGTGAACCGGGCGGATTCTCATGCGAATTGAGTCGGCAGACCACTACCCACGGTCCGTGCTCGTGCGCTTACCATGGGTGACAGAGATACGGATACCGTACCGTTCCCCTACCGTGCGCCGTCCGGGCGACAGCGGGGTACGGATCGCGATAGCGTCGCTGCGAACCAGAGCAATCACTGTGTGCCACCGTGGAGGTGAGGGTGTCCCAGATCGCAGGCGAGCCCGGGTCGAAGGACTTCGTCGAGGTCCGGCTGCCCGCGGCGGGAGCCTATCTGTCAGTGCTGCGCACGGCCACGGCCGGACTCGCGGCACGGCTGGACTTCACCCTCGACGAGATCGAGGATCTGCGGATCGCCGTGGACGAGGCGTGCGCGATCCTGTTGCAGCAAGCCGTCCCCGGGTCCGTGCTGAGCTGTGTCTTCCGGCTCGTCGGGGACTCGTTGTGGGTGACCGTCTCCGCGCCCACCACCGACGGCAGGGCGCCGGAGCGGGACACCTTCGCGTGGACGGTGCTGTCGGCACTGGCCGGCGAGG
Organism: Streptomyces sp. NPDC093221; assembly: GCF_044753885.1. NCBI lineage: Bacteria > Bacillati > Actinomycetota > Actinomycetes > Kitasatosporales > Streptomycetaceae > Streptomyces > Streptomyces sp. NPDC093221. The sequence goes on from NZ_JBIVOA010000002.1 coordinate 586,393, forward strand.
TGGACTCCACCGTCGCCGAGGACAAGACCGTCAGCATCAGCCTCCACAAGAAGCGCGGCGCCGGTCCAGGGCTGTCGTGACTCTCGCGTGCGGGAAGACGGGGAATCGCCATGAGCGCTGAGCTATCCCGGGGTGAAGACCCCGGCACGCCCGCGGGCCACGACGACGCGCACGACGCGCGTCAGTCGCCCGCGGTGCACGGCCGCGCCTCCGTACCGGCCCAACCCGATCCCGCGGGGCCGGCCGGGCGGCGGCACACGGCCAGGCAGCACCCCGAACCCGGCGGGGAGACCCGCACGGACGACCGTATGGACGGAATGGACGCGGCGCAGCAGGCGGAGCAGGCGGACCCCATGGAGCAGCAGGACCAGCGCGAGCAGCCGGAGCGGCCCGGACAGCCCGAGCCGCCCGAGCGACGGGACGCGCCGCCGGAGCAGCAGGCGGAGCCGGCCGGGCCCCCGTCCGCGCGCCAGGAGGCGGAGCCCCGGTCCGACGGGGAAGCCGACCAGGAGCCCGACCGGGGCTCCGACCGCGAGTCCGACCGGGAATCCGACCGCGAGGAGCAGCGGGAGGCGCACGACCCGCACGACCGGGCGGGCGCCCGCGCCCTCTTCGTCGAGCTGAGCAAGCTCCCCGAGGGCTCCAACGAGCGCGCGGAGCTGCGCAATCAGCTCGTACGGATGCATCTGCCGCTGGTCGAGCACCTGGCCAGGCGGTTCCGCAACCGCGGTGAGCCGCTGGACGACCTGACGCAGGTGGCCACGATCGGGCTGATCAAGTCCGTGGACCGGTTCGACGTGGACCGCGGCGTGGAGTTCTCGACGTACGCGACCCCCACCGTGGTCGGCGAGATCAAACGTCACTTCAGGGACAAGGGCTGGGCGGTACGGGTGCCGCGCCGCCTCCAGGAGCTGCGGCTGGCGCTGACCACCGCGACCGGTGAGCTGTCCCAGCGGCACGGGCGGGCGCCGACGGTGCACGAGCTGGCCGAGCACCTGAAGATCTCCGAGGAGGAGGTGCTGGAGGGCCTGGAGTCCGCCAACGCCTACAGCACGCTCTCCCTGGACGTCCCGGACACCGACGACGAGTCGCCCGCCGTCGCCGACACCCTCGGCTCCGAGGACGAGGCGCTGGAGGGCGTGGAGTACCGCGAGTCCCTCAAGCCGCTGCTGGAACAGCTCCCGCCGCGGGAGAAGACGATTCTGCTGCTGCGGTTCTTCGGCAACATGACCCAGTCGCAGATCGCCCAGGAGGTCGGCATCTCGCAGATGCACGTCTCGCGTCTGCTGGCCCGCACGCTGGCCCAGCTCCGGGACAAGCTGCTGATCGAGGAGTAGCCCTCGCCGGGCGGGCGGCCGACGACCAGGCCCGCCCGGGCGACCGGGACCCGCACGCCCGCGAGAGACCGGCCGCGGACCGCCGGGGCGCGCGGTCCGTCAGGACGACGTCAGGCTGTCAGGACGACGTCCGGGCGGTCAGGACGACGTCCGGCTCATTCCCAGGGCGTCCGTGGTGGCGGGGTGGGCCAGGAGGACGAGGCAGGTCAGGGCGAGGGCGCCCAGGACCGCGCCGCCCGCGACGAAGCCGCCGCCGTCGCTGTGCAGCAGCGTCCAGGCGATCGGCAGCGACAGGAGCTGAATGATCAGCGCGGGCCCGCGGCTCCACCGGCGGGCCTTGCGCAGCCCGTACGCGGCGCCGAGCGGAAAGCCCGCGAGGACGAGGACAAGCAGCCCGGCGAGCACGGCCTTGCCCGAGCCGCCGAAGAACATCGTGACGCCCCAGGCGACCACGGCCAGGCCCTCCACGGCGGCGACGGCGGCAGCGGCGGTCAGCCGCAGCGGCGGCGGTCCCGCGTCCGCGTCGGCGGCGGCCTTCGCGGCGGCGGCTGCCTCCCGCTCGCGCTCGGTGGGCTGTTCGCGCATCGGCGGCACGAACTTCTGCATCTTCTCCGCCACCCGCTGAGGCGGCTTCCGCGTCTTCTTCGAGGGCTGGCTCACACCGGCCAGCGTAGCCCGCTGTACCAGACGGTAGGTACGCTGTCGACCATGCGCGCTCTCCTCGTGGTCAACCCTGCCGCCACCACCACCAGCGCGCGGGTGCGTGATGTGATCAGTACCGCACTGGCGAGCGACCTCAAGCTGGACGTCGCGACGACCGAGTACCGCGGGCACGCGCGGGACCTCGCGCGGCGGGCCGCGGAAGGCGGCGAGGTGGGCCTGGTGGTCGCCCTCGGCGGCGACGGCACGGTCAACGAGGTGGTGAACGGGCTGCTGCACCACGGCCCCGACCCGGAGGCGCTGCCGCAGCTCGCGGTGGTGCCCGGCGGGTCCACCAATGTCTTCGCGCGGGCGCTCGGGCTGCCCAACGACGCGGTGGAGGCGACCGGCGCGCTGCTGGACGCGATGCGCGAGGGGTCCTCGCGGACGGTGGGGCTCGGTCTGGTGAGCGGGACGCCGGGCACCGAGGACGAAGGGGTGCCGCCGCGCTGGTTCACCTTCTGCGCGGGTCTGGGGTTCGACGCCGGGGTGGTCGGACGGGTCGAACAGCAGCGGGAGTTGGGCAAGCGCTCCACGCACGCGCTGTATTTGCGCCAGGTCGCACGTCAGTTTCTGGCCGATCCGCACCGCAGGCACGGCACGATCTCGTTGCAACGCCCGGACGGCGAACCGGTGTCGGGGCTCGCGATGGCGATAATCTGCAACACCTCGCCGTGGACCTATCTCGGGAACAGACCGGTGTACGCCTCCCCCGGCGCGTCCTTCGACACCGCCCTCGATCTGCTGGGCGTGACAAAGATGTCCATGGCCTCTGCCACGCGTTACTCGGCGCAATTGCTCCGTTCCACTCCGGAGCGGGGACCGCGCGGGAAGAACGCGCTGGCGCTCCACGACCTGACCGACTTCACCTTGCAATCGCAGGCGGCACTGCCCTTCCAGGTGGACGGTGACCACCTGGGGCTGCGAACGAGCGCGACCTTCACAGGCGTACGCCGTGCACTGCGTGTGATTGTGTAAGTCGAAGAGCCTAAAGTCCTTTTACTCGAACGTTTAGACTGCCCTGCACCCCATGGAAGTACGGCTGTGACCGAGGCGACACCGAGGAATCCAAAAAAACTTCTCTGAAGGGGTTGTATCTCCAGCCGAGGTTTGCGAGTCTCTAGGTGGCGCTCGGGACGGTCTGACAACGACCCCCTTGAGAGCCCGAATCTTCTACCTCACTCAGCGGGACCAGCACCAGTGAAGACTGGGCGGCGTCCCGTTGCCTGCGTAGGGATTCGTGAAAGCGTTCACATTCACAAGCAACGTGCTTGTCACACAAGGAGTTGGAGCAGCCATGGACTGGCGTCACCGCGCCGTTTGCCGCGAGGAAGACCCCGAGCTCTTCTTCCCCATCGGCAACACCGGTCCTGCGCTGCTGCAGATCGAGGAAGCCAAGGCCGTCTGCCGCCGCTGCCCCGTCATGGAGCAGTGCCTGCAGTGGGCGCTGGAGAGTGGCCAGGACGCCGGTGTCTGGGGTGGCCTCAGCGAGGACGAGCGCCGCGCGATGAAGCGCCGCGCCGCTCGCAACCGGGCCCGCAACGCCAGCGCCTGACGCGCACTTACCGCTTCCCCCCGAGCCGCAGCGCGCAGCACCCACCAACACGCGCAGCACACAGCATCATGAAGGACCCCGACCTTCCAGGTCGGGGTCCTTTGCTGTGCCCTCGCGCAGGAAGGGCGAACTCTCAGCTCTCCAGGGGCAGTTCGAGGACGACGCGGGTGCCGCGCGGCTCGGCGGGGACCATGTCGAAGGTGCCGCCCAGTTCGCCGACCACGAGGGTGCGGACGATCTGGAGGCCGAGGTTGCCCGCTTCCTGGGCGTCGAAGCCGTCGGGCAGGCCCCGGCCGTCGTCCTGCACCGAGATGGTGATCCGCTCCCGGCCGCGGGTGGCGGTGACGTCCACCGTGCCCGACTCCCCCGGCCCGAAGCCGTGTTCGAGCGCGTTCTGGAGCAGTTCGGTCAGGACCATGGACAGCGGAGTGGCGATCTCGGCGGTCAGGATGCCGAACCGGCCGGTGCGGCGCGGGGTGACCCGGCCGGGTGAGATCTCCGCGACCATCGACAGCACGCGGTCGGCGATCTCGTCGAACTCGACCCGCTCGTCCAGGGTCTGGGAGAGCGTCTCGTGCACGATGGCGATCGACCCGACCCGGCGGACCGCCTCCTCCAGCGCCTCACGGGCGTTGTCGGAGTCCATCCGGCGGGCCTGGAGGCGCAGCAGCGCGGCGACCGTCTGGAGGTTGTTCTTCACCCGGTGGTGGATCTCCCGGATGGTGGCGTCCTTGGTCATCAACTCGCGCTCGCGGCGGCGCAGTTCCGTCACGTCCCGCAGCAGCACCAGCGAACCGGTGTGGACGCCCTTGGGCTTGAGCGGGATCGCGCGCAGCTGGATGACGCCGTCGCCGCCCTCGACCTCGAATTCGCGCGGCGCCCAGCCGCTGGCCAGCTTCACCAGCGCCTCGTCCACCGGGCCGCGGGCCGGGGCCAGTTCCGCGGTGGCCTTGCCCAGGTGGTGGCCGACCAGGTCGGCCGCCAGGCCCAGCCGGTGGTACGCCGACAGCGCGTTGGGGCTGGCGTACTGCACGAGCCCGTCCGCGTCCAGCCTGATCAGGCCGTCACCGGCGCGCGGTGAGGCGTCCATGTCGACCTGCTCGGCCGGGAACGGGAAGGCGCCCTGGGCGATCATCTGGGCCAGGTCGCTGGCGCTCTGCAAGTAGGTGAGTTCGAGGCGGCTGGGGGTGCGTACGGTCAGCAGGTTGGTGTTGCGCGCGATCACCCCGAGGACCCGGCCGTCGCGGCGCACCGGGATCGACTCGACCCGTACCGGCACCTCCTCGCGCCACTCCGGGTCGCCCTCGCGGACGATACGGCCCTCGTCGAGCGCCATGTCCAGCAGCGGACGCCGTCCGCGCGGCACCAGGTGGCCGACCATGTCGTCCTGGTACGAGGTCGGACCGGTGTTCGGCCGCATCTGCGCGACGGACACATACCGGGTGCCGTCGCGGGTGGGGACCCACAGCACGAGGTCGGCGAAGGACAGGTCGGAGAGCAGCTGCCACTCCGAGACGAGCAGATGAAGCCATTCGAGGTCGGAGTCGTCGAGGGCCGTGTGCTCGCGTACGAGGTCGTTCATGGAGGGCACGCCTGTGAGCGTACCGGCCGGGGAGGGGGGTGCGGGACGAGCCGTTTTCGGAGATGATTTCGCTGGAGGGTGCATCGACCCGCCGGGGGCCTGGCGAGGAAGCGTCGCCGGGAACCGTAGACAAGGCCGAATGGTCTAGTCCACAATGAAGCGTGACACCACGCGTGGCGCGTACCGCGCGTCGAACGTGACACCTCGTGTGTCGCGGACACGCGTGGCATCAGACCTCCGTCCTCCCCGCACAGGAGGACGGACCGAGGCAAGGCGTTCTCTGCCCTGACTACGCCCTGACCTCAAGGTCGGCCCATCGCGCCGGGGGGAACCGCACACCCCGCCGGCCAGGTGCCGACGGCTGCTCCGGGCTGCGGTGCCGGCGGGGTTGAGGGTCCCCGCTGCGCACCGCGGCCCGTGGGTTTTTCGGGGGGGCTCTTTTGTGGGCGGGGGGGCTCTTTTGTGGGGGCGCCGTGGGGTGGGAGCCGTCTTTTGTGGGGGCGCCGTAATTCCCTTTTTATTGCCGCCCTCTCGCCTCCGGGCGCTTAGATCCGGCGCACCCACCTCGCGCACACGTGGCCCAGGGGCTCAGCGCCACGCGCAGCCGCACCCGAGCGGTGAACCCCACCGCGCAGGCCCTCCACGAGGAGGTGGAGGACCAGCAGTTCCGCGGTGGAGGTCTGGGTGGCGGGCAGAGGTGCCCCGGCGCAGCGCCGACGGGGCCCTGCTCTGCTAGATTGGTCTATACCACACAAGTCCCCTCCAGAACGGCAGGCCCAGCGTGGAAGTTGTCATCGTCCCGGACGCCGCGGCAGGCGGCGAGCTGATCGCGGAGGCCATGGCCGCGCTGCTGCGCCGCAAGCCGGACGCTCTGCTCGGCGTGGCCACCGGATCCACCCCGCTGCCCATCTACGAGGCGCTGGCGGCGAAGGTCCGCTCGGGCGCCGTCGACGCGGCCCGTGCCCGCGTCTGCCAGCTCGACGAGTACGTCGGCCTGCCCACCGGCCACCCGGAGTCGTACCGCTCGGTCGTGCTGCGGGAGGTCGTGGAGCCGCTGGGGCTGTCGGAGGAGTCCTTCATGGGGCCCGACGGGGCCGCCGACGACGTGCAGGCCGCCTGCGAGGCGTACGACGCGGCGCTGGCCGCGGCCGGCGGCGTCGACCTCCAGCTCCTGGGGATCGGCACCGACGGGCACATCGGCTTCAACGAGCCCTGCTCGTCGCTCGCCTCCCGGACCCGGATCAAGACGCTCACCGAGCAGACCAGGGTCGACAACGCCCGCTTCTTCGACGGCGACATCGAGCAGGTGCCGCACCACGTGATCACGCAGGGCATCGGCACCATCCTGGAGGCCCGGCACCTGGTGCTGCTCGCCACCGGCGAGGGCAAGGCGGAGGCCGTCGCGCAGACCGTCGAGGGGCCCGTCGCCGCCGTCGTTCCCGCCTCGGCGCTCCAGCTCCACCCGCACGCCACCGTGGTCGTGGACGAGGCCGCCGCCTCCAAGCTGAAGCTGGCCCCGTACTTCCGCGCCACCTTCGCGGCCAAGCCCGCCTGGCAGGGCGTCTAGGGCCTGCCCGGCGGAACGCGACAGAGCGCCGGACGGACTGATCGCAGTCCGTCCGGCGCTCTGTCGTGTCAGACGGAGCCCGCGTCAGACGGAGCCCACGATGGCCTCGGCGGCGGCCGTGCCGCAGACGCGGGCCGCGCCGTGGGTGGCGATGTGGAGGGCGCCGGTGGCGGGCGCCTGGGGCACGCCCATCTCCACGACGACCGTGCTTGGGCGGCGGGAGACGACCGCCGCGAGCGCCTCGGACATCCAGCGGTGCCGGTGGGCGTCGCGGACGACGACGACGATCGTACGGTCGCCGGCCTCGTCGAGGAGTCCGGCGGCGAACGCCTCGACGCCCAGCTCCTCCACCTCGCGGCCGGGGTAGGTGCCCGTGACTGTGCCCGGCAGGAGCCTGGCGAGGTCGGCGGCGATGCCCCAGGGGGTCACGTCGCCGACGGCGATGTTGGCGACCGGCGTGAGGGCGGCGACGTAGGGCGCCTCGGTGAGCGGGGTGAACTCGGCGCGGCGGGTGATCCGCAGGGCGCGGCGGGCCGCCTCCAGGCCGATGTCGGACTCCCCTGCCGGGGCGGCGGACGCGGTCCCCTCCGCTGCGGCCGCCCGCTCGGCGGCCCACACCTGGAGGTCGCGCACCCGGGCGGCGGCGTCGGCCAGCCGCTCGGCGGGGAGGTCGCCCTCGCGCACCGCGCGCACGATGGCGTCGCGGAGGCCGAGCACGGTCTGCTCGTCGGACAGGCCGCCGCCGACGCAGATCGCGTCGGCCCCGGCGGCCAGCGCCATGACGGTGCCGCGTTCGATGCCGTACGCGGCGGAGATGGCCTGCATCTCGATGCCGTCGGTGACGATGAGGCCGTCGTAGCCGAGGCCGCCCTGCTCGCGCGGGGCGCGCAGCAGGCCGGTGAGGACGGCGGAGCTGAGCGTGCCCGGCAGGTCGGGGTCGAGGGCCGGGACGAGGATGTGAGCGCTCATCACGGCCTTGGTGCCAGCGGCGACGGCCGCCTTGAACGGCACGAGTTCGCGGTCGCGCAGGGTGTCGAGGTCGACGTCGATGCGCGGCATCGCGTGGTGCGAGTCGACGGCGGTGTCGCCGTGGCCGGGGAAGTGCTTGACGCTGGTCGCCACGCCCGCCGACTGCATTCCCTCCACGTAGGCGGCGGTGTTGCGCGCGACCAGTTCGGGCTCGGCGCCGAAGGAGCGGACGCCGATGACCGGGTTGCCGGGGTCGGAGTTGACGTCGGCGGACGGCGCCCAGTTGAGGTTGACGCCGCACGCGGCGAGCCTGCGGCCGAGTTCGGCGGCGACGGCCCGGGTGAGCTTGACGTCGTCGACGGCGCCGAGCGCGAGGTTGCCGGGGAAGGAGGAGCCGCCGCGCGCTTCGAGGCGGGTGACGTCGCCGCCCTCCTCGTCTGCGGCCACGAGCACGTCGGCCCGTACCGCGCGCAACTGGGCGGTGAGCCGGGCGACTTGCTCGGGCGACTCGATGTTGCGGGAGAACAGCGCGACCGCGCCGAGCCCTTCGGCGAGCAGCCGCAGCACCCAGTCGGGGGCCTCGGTGCCGCGGAAGCCGGGCTGGAGGACGGTGAGGGCGTCGCGGGCCAGGACGTCCGCGGGCGTGTCGACGGTAATGACGGTCATCCCTTCACCGCGCCTGCGGTCAGGCCGGAGGCCACCTTGCGCTGGACGAACAGGAAGAAGATCACGACGGGCAGGGCGATCAGGATCGAGCCCGCCATGAGGGCTCCGTAGTCCGTACCGCGCTGTCCGGTGAACTTCAGCAGCCAGATGCTCAACGTGTACTTGTCATTGTCCTGGAGAAGTACGTAGGCGAACAGGTACTCGTTCCAGGCGGTCATCAGCGCGTAGATCGACGCGGCGACCAGGCCGGGCGCGAGCAGCGGGAGGACGACGCGGCGGAACGCCTCCATCTGGCTGCACCCGTCGACCATCGCCGACTCCTCGAGTTCCTTGGGGATGTTGACGATGAAGCCGCGCAGCATCCATACGGCGAAGGGCAGGGTGCTCGCCGCGTAGACGACGATGACGCCCCAGTACTGGTTGAGGCCGCCCATCTTGTTGAGCTGGATGTAGATCGGGATCAGCATCGAGGTGGCCGGGATGAGCTGGATCACCAGCAGCGCGATGACCAGGCCGCGGCGGCCCCAGAACTTGAACCGGCCGATGGCGTACGCCGCGAGCAGGCCGATGCCGATGGCGATCACGACGCTGCACGCCGAGATGATCACGCTGCTCTTGACGTTGTCCCAGAAGTTGGGCATGTCCATCGCGCGCTTGAACTGGTTGAACGTGACGGAGCTGGGATAGAGCTTCTGGTGGTAGCTGAGGATCTCCTGGCTCGGGCGGAGCGCGGTGATGACCATCCAGTACACCGGGAAGCCCATGATCACGGTGACGATCAGGCCGAGCACGTTCCAGCCGTTGCGCTTCTTCTTCGGAGTGCGGTAGACGACTCCGGCCGTGGGGCCCTGGGTCGCGGGGCCGCTCTTGACAGCGGTGCTCACTCGACCTCTCCGATCTTCAGAAGCTGGCGCAGGTAGTAAACGGCGACACCCGACAGCAGCAGGACGGAGACCACGGAGATGGCCGCGCCCCGGCTGAAGGAGTTGGAGATGAACGCCTGGGTGTACGCGTACAGGCCGAGCGTCTGGTAGTCCTGCTCGGGCTGGCCGCCGCGCATCAGCAGGATCTGGCCGAGCACGCCGAAGTCCCAGATCACCGACAGGGTGCTGGTCATCACGAAGACCGGCTTGATGATCGGGAAGGTGACGTAGCGGAAGATGCCGAAGCCCTTGGCGCCGTCGATCCGCGCGGCCTCCTCCAGTTCCTTGGGGACCTGGGTGAGCGCCGCGTGCAGGCTGATGGCGATGAAGGGGATGGCGCCCCAGACGACCAGGACGGCGATGATCGCCATGCCGGTGGTCGGGTTGAGGAACCAGTTGTGCCGGGTGTAGTCGACGCCGGGCAGCCGGGTGAGGAGCTGGTTCACCAGGCCGTAGTCGGAGTCGAACATGAACTTGAAGACCGAGGTGGCGACCAGCAGCGGCATCGCCCACACGGCGATCATCACGCTGCTCATGGTGACCCGGACCCAGTTGGAGACCCGCTGCATCAGCAGCGCGATCAGCAGGCCGAGCGACATGGTGGCGACGACGCAGACGACGACGAAGACCACGGTGCGCAGCACCACGGCCCAGAACTCGCTGTCGCCGAGGATCGAGCTGTACTGGTCGAAGCCGACCCAGGGCGCCGCGACGCCGTTCCAGAGGTTGTTGCGGCGCTCGTCCTGGAAGGACAGCACGATGGTGTCGACGAGCGGGTAGCCCAGCACGCCGATCATGATCAGCAGCGCCGGAGCGATCAGCAGATACGGCAGCGATCTGCTCTGCCGGTTGCGCCCGGCGGCGCGGCCCGCTGTCGTGGCGACCGGACCGGTCGAGCGCGGCGGCGGGATCTGCGGGCGGCCCCCCGTCACCGGCTCGGTGGCATGCGTGTCGGCGGCACTCATCCGCTCTGACCTTTCTTCGGTGTCCATGCCGGGATACCGGGGCGGGCGGCCCGCGACCGCGGACCGCCCTCCCCTGGTGACGACCGCCGTGTCAGGAGGCGGTGTTGATCAGCGAGTTGATCTTGTCGTCGGCGGCCTTGGTGGCGTCGGCGACGGACTTGCCCTTGAGGATGTCGAGCAGCATCGACTTGAGGATGCCCTGCTTCTCGATCGCGGCCCAGCCCGGTGCGATCGGCGTGAACCAGGCGTCCGGCACGGCGTTGGCCGCGGCGGCGGTGGCCGGGTCGGCCTTCATCGGCTCGAGCTGCTTGGTGTTGTTCGGCAGCGTCGCCTTGGTGACCAGCGCGGCTTCGTTCTTCTCGTCGGTGAAGTCCGCGATCCACTCCTTGGCGAGGTCCTTCACCTTGGACTTGTTGACCACGGCGAGGTCGGAGCCGCCGATGAAGGAGGGCAGCGCCTTGCCGTTCGGGCCGGGCATCGTGGCCGTCTTGATGACGTCCTTGAGCTTGGCGTTGCCGTTCGGCGGCGTGATGACCGAGCCGGACTCCCAGCCGTTGCCGTAGATGACGCCGGCCTTCTCGTGGGCCATGACGTTGGCGTGGTCCGCCTCGTCCTTGGTCTGGTCGCCGTGGTTGTACTTCTTCACCAGGTCGATGAAGTGCTGGATGCCCTGCTGCGCCTGCGGGCTCTCCAGGTCGGCGGTCCACTTGCTGCCGTCGGTCTTGGCGATCTGGCCGCCGTACGCCTTCACGTACGACATGGCCGCGTACCAGTACTGGCCGGGGAGGTAGAGCGGCGAGTACGTCTTGTCGCCGCCCTTCTTCGCCTCGATCTTGTCCAGGGCGGCGGTCAGCTCGTCCTCGGTGGCGGGGAAGGCGTCGGAGCCCGTACCGGCCTTGAAGTCGGCGGTGTTGTAGATCGCGACGCGGGCACCGGCGTAGTAGGGCGCGCAGTAGAGCTTGCCCTGGTAGGTGCAGGTGTCCTCGAGGCCCTTGATCCAGGTGTCCGAGTTCTGGAAGGTCTTCTTGTCCAGCTCGGCGAGAGCGCCGTTGAGGATGTACGTCTGGGTCTCGGTGTTGCCCAGCTCGACCACGTCGGGGGCGCTGGAACCGGAGAGCGCGGCGTCCAGCTTCTGGACCTTGTCGCTCCACTGCTGGTACTGGATCTTGACGTTGACCTTCGGGTACTTCGCCTTGAACTGGGCGGTGGTGTTCTGTACCAGCTCGGGCCAGGCGGTCTGCGCCTCGGCCATCAGCCAGACGGTCACCGTGCCGGTCTGGTCGGCCGGCTTCTCAGCGGCCTTGTCGTCCTTCTTGTCCGACCCACAGGCCGCAATACCAGCAATCATGGTCGCGACGCCGATCGCCGCGATGAGCTTGCGCTTCACGCCACCCTCCTCAGGATGCCCGAAACTCCCCCCACCACCCGAAATGTCGGCTACCGCGAGACACGTGTGCAGCCGCGTCCTGCTCGTGGGTCTGGGATTTGGTCGTTAATGGTTTAGACCAGTACCCGGAGCTTGGCCTAGACCTTTGGGGGTGTCAAGGGTGTATAAGAACCCATGTCGGCTCTGTTATCGGACCGACACCTGAGCGGGAAGCGACCACTACCGCCTCCCCGCTCCAGGTCAGGCCGTGCCACGATGTGAGCCGCATATAACGGAGGAGCCGGTGACGGCAGCACGACAGCAGTCGGGAGTAGACGTCATGGACAGCGACGCGGGCAGTGGCGCGGAGAGTACGGCGGGGACCGCGAGCACCGCGGGCCGTACCGCACGCGTGCCCAAGTACTACCGGCTCAAGCGGCATCTTCTGGACATCACCCAGACCATGCCCCCCGGCACGCCCGTACCGCCGGAGCGCACGCTGGCCACCGAGTTCGACACCTCGCGCACCACGGTCCGCCAGGCGCTCCAGGAACTCGTGGTCGAGGGCCGGCTCGAACGCATCCAGGGCAAAGGCACCTTCGTCGCCAAGCCGAAGGTCTCCCAGGCGCTCCAACTGACCTCGTACACCGAGGACATGCGCGCCCAGGGTCTCGAACCCACGTCCCAGCTCCTGGACATCGGCTACATCACCGCCGACGACCGGCTCGCCGGGCTGCTCGACATGAAGGCCGGCGGCCGGGTGCTGCGGATCGAGCGGCTGCGGCTGGCCAACAGCGAGCCGATGGCGATCGAGACGACGCACCTGTCGGCCAAGCGCTTCCCCGCGCTGCGCCGCAGCCTCGCCAAGTACACGTCCCTGTACACGGCGTTGGCCGAGGTCTACGACGTGCGGCTGGCCGAGGCGGAGGAGACCATCGAGACCTCGCTGGCCACCCCGCGCGAGGCCGGACTGCTCGGCACCGACGTCGGCCTGCCGATGCTGATGCTCTCCCGGCACTCGATCGACACCGTCGGCGAACCGGTCGAGTGGGTGCGCTCGGTCTACCGCGGCGACCGCTACAAGTTCGTGGCACGACTGAGCCGCCCCACCGACTGAGACCGTCGGTTTGACTTCTCACGAGTGAGATCGCCGCACACATGGTGACGTGCGCTACTCCCCTCCCCTAGATTCCCGCGAGTCACACTCGTAGCTCTAGGGGACGGGAGCCGCACGTATGCCCGACGACCTATCACTTGAGGAACACCCCGCACCGCCGCGGCGGCCGGTGGTCACCGCGTCGCGCGTGATCGCCGGGACATGCCTGGTCGCGCCCTTCGTGGCGCTGCTCTGGGTCAGCTCGTACTCGCGGCTCACCCCGAGGTTCATCGGCATCCCGTTCTTCTACTGGTACCAGATGGCGTGGGTGCCGGCGGCGGCGCTGCTGACGTACACCGCGTACGTCCTGGTGCGCCGCGAGGAGCGGGCGCGCAAGGGGGGTGCGGGCAAGTGACGAACGACGTGAACGGCGTGGCGCTCGGCGTCTGCGTCTTCTTCTTCCTCCTGGTCACGGTGATGGGCTTCCTCGCCGCCCGCTGGCGACGCGCGGAGAACGCCCTGCACCTGGACGAATGGGGCCTGGGCGGCCGGAGTTTCGGCACCTGGGTGACCTGGTTCCTGCTCGGCGGCGACCTCTACACCGCGTACACCTTCGTCGCCGTGCCCGCCGCGATCTACTCCGCGGGCGCCGCCGGGTTCTTCGCGGTCCCGTACACGATCATCACCTACCCGCTGGTGTTCCTCTTCCTGCCGCGGCTGTGGTCGGTCTCGCACAAGCACGGGTACGTGACCTCGTCGGACTTCATCCGCGGCCGGTTCGGTTCGAAGAGCCTGTCGGTCGCGATGGCGCTCACCGGGATCGTCGCGACCATGCCGTACATCGCGCTCCAACTCGTCGGCATCCAGGCCGTGCTGGACGTGATGGGCGTGGGCGGCGGCGACTCCACCAACTGGTTCGTCAAGGACCTGCCGCTGCTGATCGCCTTCGGTGTGCTGGCCGCGTACACGTACTCCTCGGGGCTGCGCGCGCCCGCGCTGATCGCCTTCGTCAAGGACGCGCTGATCTACATCGTCATCGTGGTCGCGATCATCTACATCCCGTACAAACTGGGCGGGTTCGGCGACATCTTCGACAAGGCGGACGCGGCCTACAAGGTGACCAACCCCGCCACCGGCAAGCCGCGCGGCTCACTGGTGTCGGCGCCGCAGGCCCAATGGGCGTACGCCACGCTCGCGATGGGCTCGGCGATGGCGCTCTTCCTGTACCCGCACTCGGTGACGGCCGTGCTCTCCGGCAAGAGCCGCAACACCATCCGCCGCAACACCACGATCCTGCCGCTGTATTCGCTGATGCTCGGCCTGCTGGCGATGCTCGGCTTCATGGCGCTGGCGGCGGGCGTCGGAAAGGGCGTCAAGGGGTACAACGCCCAACTGGCCATCCCCCAGCTCTTCGAGGACATGTTCCCCTCCTGGTTCGCCGGGGTGGCCTTCGCCGCCATCGCCATCGGCGCGCTGGTCCCGGCGGCGATCATGTCGATCGCGGCGGCCAACCTGTTCACCCGCAACATCTACAAGGACCTGTTCAAACCGGACGCCACCCCCGCGCAGGAGACCAAGGTCTCCAAGGCCGCGTCCCTGGTGGTCAAGGTCGGCGCGCTCGTCTTCGTGCTGTCGATGGACAAGACGGTCGCGATCAACTTCCAGCTCCTGGGCGGCATCTGGATCCTCCAGACCGTCCCGGCCATCGTCGGCGGCCTGTTCACCCGCTGGTTCCACCGCTGGGCGCTGCTGGCCGGCTGGGCGGCGGGCATGGCGTACGGCACGTGGAAGGCGTACGAGCAGACCAGCGCCAGCCAGTCGCACTTCGGCGGCAACTCCGCGAAGATCCCCGGCATCGGCGAGCTCGGCTACATCGGCCTCACCGCCTTCGTCCTGAACGCGGCGGTCGCGGTCGTCCTCACCCTGGTCCTGCGCGCCCTCAAGGCCCCCGACGGCGTGGACGAGACGGCGAAGGGCGACTACGTGGTGGAGGCGGAGGAGGCGGCGAAGGAGGCGGTTCCCGCACCGGCGTAGTAGAGCGCGAGGGGGCGGGTCCCGGGGGCGCGAGGCCGCGTTGTGGTGTGCGGCCCGCGCCTTGGGGACCCGCGCCTTGGGGACCCGCGCCTCAGCGCGAGGCGAAAGTGCGCCGGTACCCCTGCGGCGTGGTCCCCGTCCAGCGGGCGAAGTGATGCCGCATGGTCGCCGCGTTCCCGAACCCCGCGCGGAGCGCGACGGCGTCCATGGTGTGGTCGGTGGCCTCCAGCAACTCCCGTGCCAGCAGCACCCGTTGACCCAGCAGCCAGCGGTACGGGGTGGTGCCGGTCTCCTGCTGGAAGCGGCGGGCGAAGGTGCGCGGCGACATGTGGGCGCGGGCGGCCAGCTCCTCGA
Source organism: Streptomyces sp. NPDC093221 (assembly GCF_044753885.1). Taxonomy (NCBI): domain Bacteria; kingdom Bacillati; phylum Actinomycetota; class Actinomycetes; order Kitasatosporales; family Streptomycetaceae; genus Streptomyces; species Streptomyces sp. NPDC093221. The sequence goes on from NZ_JBIVOA010000002.1 coordinate 601,506, forward strand.
CGGTCACCTCGCGGTCCAGGTGCCGTTCCATCCAGGACAGCACCCCGGCCACGGTGTCGCTCTGCCCGCGCGGCAGCGGCCGGTCCACGTACTGCGCCTGGCCGCCCTCGCGGTGCGGCGGCACCACCATGCGGCGGGCGATGCCGTTGGCGACGGCGCTGCCCTGCTCCTTGCGCACCAGGTGCAGGCAGGCGTCGATGCCGGAGGCCGTACCGGCCGAGGTGATCACCCCCGCGTCGTCCACGTACAGCACGTCGGACTCGACCTTGATCTGCGGGTACCGGCTCGCGAGGCGTTCCGCGTGCCGCCAGTGCGTGGCGCAGCGCCGGTCGTCGAGCATGCCGGAGGCGGCCAGCACGAAGACGCCCGAGCACACGCTGAGCACCGTCGCGCCGCGCTCCACGGCCCGGTTGAGCGCCGTGAGCACCTGCGGCGGGAAGTCCCGGTCGATGTACGAGTCCCCGGCCGGTACGGCGATCAGGTCCGCCTCGTCCAGCCGGTCCATGTCGCAGGAGGCCGACAGCTCGAACCCGGCGTGCGTGCGCAGCGTCGGGCCCTCGCCGGAGATCACCGCGAAGTCGTACACGGGCAGCCCGTCCTCGCTGCGGTCGAGGCCGAACACCTCGCAGATCACCCCGAGTTCGAAGGGGTGGACACCGTCGAGCAGTACCGCGGCCACGTTCTTCAGCATGCTCCCGAGGATGCCACTTGGCAGGATGTCGCGGTAGTACGGCGGTCCTGCCACTGTTCGCGGGTAAGCGGCGCGAGCACGATTGACCCATGACCGTTCTCCTGGACATCGCAGCCCTCTCCGCCCTCCTCCTCATCCTCTCCTTCGTCCCCGTCCTGGGCCTGCGCGCCGAGGCCAGGATCACCCGCCAGATCCGCGCGGCCGACGCCGCCCGCGAGGCCGAGGCGACACGCCGGGCGCACGCGAGACGCGCCGCGCGCGCGGACCGCGAACCAGGCCGCGAACCAGGCCGCGAACCAGGCCGCGAACCAGGCCGCGAACCGGCCCTCACAGCGGTCGCGGCCCCGCGGATCTGAGGGCGCCGGAGGGAATAAAATCCCCTCCGGCGCTTGCGCGCCGGCCCCGGCGACCCGCCCTCACGACACAACATCTGGGCTTCCACGCGAACCGCGGCACTACATGTATGCTCAACTTCGCTGTCGAGCAGGGGAAGCCGGTGCGAATCCGGCGCTGCCCCGCAACGGTGAGCGGGCGTACGCCCGCACAGCCCGAGGACCTGCCGCCAGCGCGCCCGTAGCGCCCACAAGCGACGGGCGCAGTTGTGTCCGGGCCTCGCGGATTGGGCCGGCGGACGCGTCGCGGCACGCCCATGCCTGAGCAGGGGTGCGCCTCCGCACGCGTACCCGCTCCTCCCGCCTGGCCGTCGCCGCGTTCGAGGGAGAGAGCACCACCGTGACCATCGCGCCCGCAGACCCCGCTTCAGCCGAACTCCGCACCGTCGCCCCCCGGATTCCCTCGGCTCCCCCCTCCGGACCTCTCCCCGGACCTCCCGCCGGTCCCGACGAGGGCCCGGGCGCGGACCTGCTGCGTACGCTGGTGCGGCTCACCGCCGACCTGACCGACACCGACCCCGGCCGGGTCGCCGCCGCCGCGCTGCGCGGCCGTAACGCCGCCTCCGACGCGGCCGAGATGCACAGCCTGGCCACCGAGGCGGCGGCCGGCCTGATCTCCGAGGACCCGGCGTACTCGCGGCTGGCCGCCCGGCTGCTGACCTCGACCATCGCCGAAGAGGCCGCGGGCCAGGGCGCGGTGTCGTTCTCCGCGTCCGTCTCGGTCGGGCACCGCGAGGGCCTGATCGCCGACCGCACGGCCGCCTTCGTGGCCCTGCACAAGCCCCGGCTCGACGCGCTGGTGGACGAGGCGCTGGCCGCCGGCGCGGACGACCGCTTCGGCTACTTCGGCCTGCGCACCCTGCACAGCCGCTACCTGCTGCGGCACCCCATCACCCGTCAGGTGATCGAGACCCCGCAGCACTTCATGCTCCGCGTGGCCTGCGGTCTCGCCGAGGACGACTCGGTGCGCGCCGCCGAGGAAGTCGCCTCGCTCTACCGGCTGATGAGCGCGCTGGACTACCTGCCCAGCTCCCCCACCCTGTTCAACTCCGGCACGCGGCACCCGCAGATGTCCTCCTGCTACCTGCTGGACTCGCCGCTGGACGAGCTGGACTCGATCTACGACCGCTACCACCAGGTGGCGCGGCTGTCGAAGCACGCGGGCGGGATCGGCCTGTCCTACTCCCGGATCCGCTCGCGCGGTTCGCTGATCCGCGGCACCAACGGCCACTCCAACGGCATCGTGCCGTTCCTGAAGACGCTGGACGCGTCGGTGGCCGCGGTCAACCAGGGCGGCCGTCGCAAGGGCGCCGCGGCGGTCTACCTGGAGACCTGGCACTCCGACATCGAGGAGTTCCTCGAACTGCGCGACAACACCGGTGAGGACGCGCGCCGCACCCACAATCTGAACCTGGCGCACTGGATCCCGGACGAGTTCATGCGCCGCGTGGAGACCGACGCCGACTGGTCGCTGTTCTCGCCGTCCGACGTGCCGGAGCTGGTCGACCTGTGGGGCGACGACTTCGACGCCGCGTACCGCAGGGCCGAGGCCAAGGGCCTGGCGCAGCGCACGATCCCGGCGCGCGAGCTGTACGGCCGGATGATGCGGACCCTCGCGCAGACCGGCAACGGCTGGATCACCTTCAAGGACGCCTCGAACCGTACGGCCAACCAGACGGCGGAGCCCGGCCGTACCGTGCACTCCTCGAATCTGTGCACCGAGATCCTGGAGGTCACCGACGACGGCGAGACCGCGGTCTGCAACCTGGGTTCGGTGAACCTGGGCGCCTTCGCCACCCCGGGGGGCGGCGCGGGCGGCGAGATGGACTGGGAGCGGCTCGACGAGACCGTCAGGACCGCGGTGACCTTCCTCGACCGGGTCGTGGACATCAACTTCTACCCGACCGAGCAGGCGGGCCGCTCCAACGCCAAGTGGCGCCCGGTGGGCCTGGGCGTGATGGGTCTTCAGGACGTCTTCTTCAAGCTGCGGCTGCCCTTCGACTCGGCCGCGGCGCGCGAGCTGTCCACCCGGATCGCCGAGCGGATCATGCTCGCCGCGTACGAGGCGTCCTGCGACCTCGCCGAGCGGCAGGGCCCGCTGCCCGCCTGGGACAAGACCCGTACCGCCCGCGGTGTGCTGCACCCCGACCACTACGCGACCGAGCTGAACTGGCCGGAGCGCTGGACGGCGCTGCGCGCCCGGATCGCGGCCACCGGCATGCGCAATTCGCTGCTGCTGGCCATCGCGCCGACCGCGACCATCGCGTCCATCGCCGGTGTCTACGAGTGCATCGAGCCGCAGGTCTCCAACCTCTTCAAGCGCGAGACGCTGTCGGGTGAGTTCCTCCAGGTCAACTCGTACCTGGTCGCCGACCTCAAGCGGCTCGGCGTGTGGGACGCGCAGTCCCGCGAGGCGCTGCGCGAGGCCAACGGCTCGGTGAACGGCTTCAGTTGGATTCCGGCCGAGATCCGTGAGCTGTACCGCACGGCGTGGGAGATCCCGCAGCGCGGCCTGATCGACATGGCGGCGGCGCGTACGCCGTTCCTCGACCAGAGCCAGTCGCTGAACCTGTTCCTGGAGACGCCCACCATCGGCAAGCTCAGCTCGATGTACGCGTACGCCTGGAAGCAGGGCCTGAAGACGACGTACTACCTGCGGTCCCGGCCCGCGACCCGGATCGCCCGCGCGGCCCGCGCCCAGCAGCAGACGGCCGCCACCCCCGTCCCCGTACCGGTGATCGCCGACGCCGACGCGATCGCCTGCTCCCTTGAGAACCCCGAGTCCTGCGAGGCCTGCCAGTAATGACGTCCACCGACAAGAATCTGCTCGACCCGGGCTTCGAGCTGACCCTGCGTCCGATGCGCTACCCGGACTTCTACGAGCGCTACCGCGACGCGATCAAGAACACCTGGACCGTGGAGGAGGTCGACCTCCACTCCGACGTGTCCGACCTCGCCAAGCTCAGCCCCGCCGAGCAGCACATGATCGGCCGCCTGGTCGCGTTCTTCGCGACCGGTGACTCGATCGTCTCCAACAACCTGGTGCTCACGCTCTACAAGCACATCAACTCCCCCGAGGCGCGGCTGTACCTGTCCCGCCAGCTCTTCGAGGAGGCCGTGCACGTCCAGTTCTATCTGACGCTGCTCGACACCTACCTGCCCGATCCCGAGGACCGCGCGGCGGCCTTCGACGCGGTCGAGGAGATCCCCTCGATCCGCGAGAAGGCGCAGTTCTGCTTCCGCTGGATGGACTCGGTCGAGAAGATCGATCGCCTGGAGTCCAAGGCCGACCGCCGCCGCTTCCTGCTCAACCTGATCTGCTTCGCCGCGTGCATCGAGGGCCTGTTCTTCTACGGCGCCTTCGCGTACGTCTACTGGTTCCGCTCGCGCGGCCTGCTGCACGGGCTCGCGACCGGCACCAACTGGGTGTTCCGCGACGAGACCATGCACATGAGCTTCGCCTTCGACGTGGTCGACACCGTCCGCAAGGAGGAGCCGGACCTCTTCGACGAGCAGTTGCGGCAGCAGGTCACCGACATGCTGCGCGAAGCCGTCGAGGCCGAGCTCCAGTTCGGCCGCGACCTGTGCGGCGACGGCCTGCCCGGCATGAACACCGAGTCCATGCGCGCCTACCTGGAGTGCGTCGCCGACCAGCGCCTCGCCCGCCTCGGCTTCCCCCCGGTCTACGGCTCGGAGAACCCCTTCTCCTTCATGGAGTTGCAGGGCGTCCAGGAGCTGACGAACTTCTTCGAGCGCCGCCCGTCCGCCTACCAGGTCGCGGTGGAGGGCAGCTTCGCCTTGGACGAGGACTTCTAGACCCCGGGTTGGAACGGTCAACGGCGAAAGGGGCGGCGGAAGGCGATGAGCCTTCCGCCGCCCCTTTCCCGTCGGGCGGGCGCGCGGGGCGGGTCAGTCGTTGGGGACCGTCTCGAACTTGGGGGTGGCCTCGGCCATTTGCTTCATGACGTCTTTGCGGTCGCGCTTGGAGAGACGGTCGATGTAGAGGCGGCCGTAGAGGTGGTCGGTCTCGTGCTGGAGGCAGCGGGCGAAGTAGCCGCTGCCGTGGACGACGATCGGCTCGCCCTTGGCGTTCTGGCCGCGCACCACCGCGTAGTCGGGGCGGGCCAGTTCCATGTAGGCGCCGGGGACGGACAGGCAGCCCTCGTTGGAGTCGTCCAGGCGGCGCCGGTCGGCGGGCAGTTCGTCCAGTACGGGGTTGCAGACGACGCCGACGTGCCGGTTGTCGTCGTCGTCCGGGCAGTCGTAGACGAAGACCTTGAGGTCGACGCCGATCTGGTTGGCGGCCAGGCCCACGCCCTCGGCGGCGCGCTGGCTGGCGAACATGTCGGCGATCAGCGCGTCCAGGTCGTCGTCGAAGGACGTGACGTCCTTGCACTCCCGGTGCAGCACCGGGTTGCCGACCACGGTGATCGGGCGGACGGTGCCGCGCTCGCGGTACGCCAGTTCGCGCGCCTGCGCGTCGGTCACGTCGTCGAGGAAGCCTTCGGTGGCCGCGTCGTGGCTGTGCGCGTGGTCGTGGTCATGCCCGTGGTGGTGCTGGTGACCGTGGCCGTGCTCGGTGTGCTGCTGGGACATCTGCGCCGTACGCCTTCCGCGAACCCGTAAACGAACCCCCCTAGGGTACGGGCCCGCGCACGACGGTGTTCCCCACACCTCGTGGTTCGTCGCACCTCGCCGTTCGGGGCACGCGGTTCAGGGCGTGCGGTTCAGCAGACCTCTTCGAGGTCCCGCCAGTCCCGGGTGTCCGGGCTGTCGGCGACCCAGCCGTCGAGCAGGCCGCGGACCAGGGACGCGGGGGCGGCGATCCCGCACTCGCGCTCCGGCGACCAGCGCACACCCGCGCTGTGGTGGCTGAGATGGCCGGGGTGACCGGGCTCACCGTGGTCGTGCGGGTCGCGCGTGGCCATCGAGCCGTCGTCGGTGGGCATCCGGCTCTCCGAACAGGTGCGGCACAGCAGCCGGACGGACGACGACCAGTCCTCGGCCGCGTATCCGGCCTCCGCCGCCAGCCGCTCCAGCGCGTCGCGGTCGGCGGCCGTGTCCGCTTCGAGGAGCACCAGCCAGGTCGGCACCGGGGACGGCGCCCACAGCTCGATCTCGTCGAAGACGGGGTAGACCGCGCCGCCCGCGGTGTCGGCGGTGGCGCGCTCGCCGTGCGGGACGCCGTCGTGCAGCACGACCTCGCCCCAGCGGCGCCCGGACGACGGCAGCGGGATGGAGAGCACCTCGACCCGCGCCGGGTCGAGCCTGCGGCCCCACACGACCTCGGCCTCGCCCTCGGGCGACAGCCGTACGGCGGCGCTGCCCAGCGGCAGCCGTACCGACTCCTCGCCGTTGTGACTCGCGGTGCCCGCGGGCATCCGCAGGCCGTACGCCTGCCAGGCGCGGCGGGCCAGCGGCCAGTCCTGCACGGCGGTGGCGGCGATGCCCAGGTTCCACCAGTCGGGGGAGCCGACCGGGCGGTCGAGCAGCGCCACCGCGCGCAGCCCGGCGATCCGGGCCTGCGCCCAGTCGTGCCGGAACTTGTGCAGCAGCGCGAGGTTGTACCAGGACTCCGACAGCCACGGCTCCAGATCGGCGGCTCGGGTCAGCAGCGCTCCGGCGTCCTCGTAACGGCCGTCGCCGATCAGCGAGAACGCCCGGTCAGTGGCCTGCCGCCACGTGGGCGACGGCCGGTGCCGCACTCTTCCGAAGATGTTCAACGTCGTTACCCGCCTGCCCGCTCAGCCGATCACTGCCAGGACGTCGCCTTCCCGCACCACTACGATCGCGTCCCCCCGTACGACTCCAACCTTGCACATTTTGGCCGTTGTCTCAGCCCGGCCGTCGCCCCCGTCCCCCGGGGCCGGCGACCCGGTCCGTGCGGTCCGCGGCTCCCCGGTGAGCGCGCTTCCTCACTCGACACCCTTGCCACTCCCGTGGGCATCCAACCATGCCCAGGTGGGGCGCCGTGCGAGCACCCTGGTGAGTGCCGCCACCACCTGCGGATCGTACTCACGTGCGGTCGCCAACCGCAGCCGCTCGACCGCCGCGAGCCGGTGGCCGAGGGCCGCGCCCGGCTCCCCCGTCAGGTCCTCGTAGGCGTTGACGGCCCGGACGATCCGGCCCGCCAACGGCTGTTCCCGGTACGGGTGCGCCTGCCGCTCCACGATCAGCGCCACCTCGGCCGGGGCGCCGGTCTGCCGCACCACCTCGCCGCCGAGCGCGGCGATGGCGCGCTGCCGCTCGCCGTCCAGCGGCTCCGTCGCCCCGCGCGGCACCGGGTCGACCAGCGAGAGCTGGCCGATGTCGTGCATCAGCGCCGCGTACTCCAGCAGCATCAGATGGCGGGCGGGCAGGCCCAGCTCCCTGCCGACCGCGGTCGCCAGCTCGCTCACCCGCCGCGCGTGCCCCTCCGGTGTGTACCCGGCCACCTCGGTGGCCCGCGCCAGCGACCCGATCGTCTGCCGGTACGTGGCCCGCACCGCCGCCTGGCCCCGCAGCGACATCTGCGCCAGCAGCAGCGGCGCCGCGGCCATGGGCAGCGCCCACAGCCCGGCGGTCGCGACCGCCAGCGCCATCACCACACCGCCCGCGCACACCGCGCTGGCCATCCCCGCCAGTGCCCGCACCTCGTCGCGCAGCGCCGGGGCGTACGGGTGGCCGGTCCTGGCCGCGCCCAGGGCCGCCGCCAGCGCCGCGTCGCACAGCGCCGTCAGGCCGAGGACCGCCAGGAGTGCGGCGGCGTACGCGGGGCCTTCGCCTCCCGCGAAGGGTTGGGCGCACACCCCGGCGAAGGTCGCTGCCGCGACCCGCCGCACCTCACCGTCCCCCTTGGCCCCCGGCCCCCCATGCCGCCCCGAACCCGGGCGCCCCTCCCCAGAAGGTCCCGCCTCCCCAGGAGGGTCCGCCTGCCCATGAGGGTCCGCCCCGAAGGGGCGCGGGGCTGCGTCTGATGTGCGGCTGCCGCCGCGCGGGCGCGCCTGCCCAGGAGGGTCCGCCCCGTAGGGGCGCGGGGAACTGCGCGGCCCGCCCCCACCGGCCGGTGGTCCGGAGACCACCGAACTGCCCCGCCGGGGCGGGTGGTGACCTGCGGGAGCGTCGTGGCTGAGCGCGCAGTTCCCCGCGCCCCTACGGGGCACCCACCTGCGCAAAGGGCCCGCGCCCGCCGCACCCCTGGAGGGCACAGCCCCATCGCGGCCGGCCGCGCCCACGCGGCGGCAGCCGCACATCAGATGCAGCCCCGCGCCCCTACGGGGCACCCACCTGCGCAAGGGACCCGCGCCCGCCGCGGCCCTGGAGGGCACCCACCTGCGCAAAGGGCCCTCACCCGCCGCGGCCCTGGGGGGCAGCCATCTGCGCAAGGGACCCGCGGCCGCCGCGGCCCTGGGGGGTGCCCACCTGGGTGAGGGGGGCGGGGCGGGGGCGGCTGCGTGGCGGGGGCGGCTCAGGGTCAGCGGGGCGGCGGCCGCGAGGGCGGAGACGGCCACGGTTTGGGCGAGGCTGTGGCGGCCCGGCGCCAGGAGGGCGTAGGCGAGAGCCGTCGCCGTGGCGAGAGGCGCGGTGTCGCGGTCGACGCCGAAGGCGAGAGGGGCGAGGGGGGCGGGAAGGCGGAAGGTGACGCCCACGGCGATGACGGCGGCGAAGGCGAGGGCGGTGCCGGGCGCGGAGAGGCCGGTGAGGGCGGTACGCGCGACGGCGGCGGCCGTCAGGGTGAGGGCGGCGCCGTACACGCCCCGGACGAGCCGGGCCCTCATCGCGGCACCGGCGCGGAGACGGCGGCCGGAAGAAGCAGCGGGCCCCGCCCGGCGGTGGTGGCACCGACCGGCCCCGAGGCGGCCACCGGCCAGGAGTGGTGCGCCAGCGCACGCGTCAGGGCGGCGACCATCGCCGGGTCGAAGTGCGTACCGGCGCAGGCGTGGAGTTCGTCGAGCGCGGCGCGAACCGGCCGGGCGCGCCGGTAGGAGCGGGTGGACGTCATGGCGTCGAAGGCGTCCGCGACGGCGACCACGCGGGCGAATTCCGGGATCTGGTCGCCCGCGAGCCCGTGCGGGTAGCCGCTGCCGTCGAGGCGTTCGTGGTGGTGCAGGATCGCGTCCCGCGCCTCGCCGAGGAAGGCGATGCCGCGGACCATCTCGTGCCCGTACTCCGGGTGCAGCTCGACCACCCGCCGCTCGGCCGGGGTCAGCGGCCCGTTCTTGCGCAACAGGCGGGTGGGGACGCCGAGTTTGCCGATGTCGTGCAGGATTCCCGCGAACCGCAGGGCGTCGACGCGGGGTTCGGGCATGCCCAGTTCGCGGGCGATGAACACCGAGGCGCGGCCCACGCGTTCACTGTGCCCGCGCGTGTAGTGGTCCTTGATCTCGACGGCCTGGACGAGCGCGCGCACGGTCGCCCGGTGGGCGTCGCGTTCCCGGCGGGCGCGGGCGAATCCCCAGCAGGCCGCGTACATCGGCAGCGGTACGAGCACCGCGGCGAAGGCGCCGTAGCGGGCCTGCCACAGGACGGCGGTCATGAGGGCGACGAGGCCGTAGGTCAGGTGCGGGGCGAGGGCGCCGAGCAGCGGGGCGCCCCAGGCCGCGCGCGGTGTGCGGCCCTCGGCGGTGAACAGGACGGCGCCGGTGAGGGCGGTGGCGGTGACGCAGAGGACGAGCGCGGCGGCGGTCGCGGGCAGCAGCGCGTACGGCAGGTCGGCGGCGGCCAGCGCGCGGGGGCCGTCGAGCAGCCGGGCGGCGAGCGCGGCGGCCCAGACGGCGACGGCCAGGTGGGCGGCGCGCCACAGCCGCCGTACGCGGCGCGGCTCCTGCTCCACGCGGCCCGCGAGCGAGCCGGGGACGGCCACCAGCGCGGCGGCGGCCGGGGGCAGCAGCAGGGCGGCGGCCAGCAGGACGGGCAGGAACGGGCCGACGGCGGCGGGCGGGTGGCGGCCCGCGGCGCGGTCGGGGAGCACGCCGGGCTCGCACAGCGCGTACAGGGCGGCGAGTACGGCGACGGTCCCCCACGCGGTGGCGGGCCGCAGGGCGGGCGCGGCGCACAGCGCCCGGCGGCGCACACGGCGGCCACGGTGACCCGTGCGGGTGTCGGCATGGCGGACACGAGAGGCGGCCTCCTCCGTACGCGAACGCGCGGCGGGCGCGGCCCGATCGGCTCCCGGCCCGTTGAGAGTCAGGAGGATAGGGCCGCGCCCGTCGTGGAAGAGGCGTTTGCCGGCGTTGGGCCGTCCGTGGGACCCGACGCTCACCCGCACGGGTGACGTGAGGCGTATGCGCCCTCGTCCGAACGCCCGAACCCCGTCCACAAGCGCAACGGGGTACGAGCCGGGACGAAGGGGTGCCGGGGGGTGTCCCGGCGGTGGCCGACGGCGGCGGGGAAGCCCTGGCGCGCCCGGCGGTGGAGACAGGAGCTAGCGGGCCTCGGCCTCGGTCGGGGTGGCGAGGATGTCGGGCGCCTGGTCCGGGACCGGGGCGACCTCACCGGAGCGGATCAGCTCGATCCGCATCATGACCTTCGAACGGAGGTCGGTCGGCACGTCGTCGGAGCCGCAGCACCGCTTGACGAGCTTCTTGACGGCCTGTTCGAGGCCGTACTTCTCCAGGCACGGGTGGCACTCGTCGAAGTGCTCCTTGAACTTGGCGCAGCTCTCGTCGGGCATCTCGTTGTCGAGGTACTCGTAGAGGTGGCCGAGCACCTCCGAGCAGTCCGTCTCATGTGCGTCGCCGCAACTCATGAATCCGCGCCCTTCTCATCCGCCGCGCCCGCGGGTACAAGACCGCGGTCCCGCGCATAGTCCTCCAGCAGCTCACGCAACTGGCGACGCCCGCGGTGCAGCCGGGACATCACTGTGCCGATGGGTGTTCCCATGATGTCCGCGATCTCCTTGTAGGCAAAGCCCTCGACGTCCGCGAGGTAGACCGCGATGCGGAACTCCTCGGGGATCGTCTGCAACGCCGCCTTCACGTCGGAGTCGGGCAGGTGGTCGAGCGCCTGGGACTCCGCGGAGCGCAGGCCGGTCGACATATGGGATTCGGCTCGTGCGAGCTGCCAGTCCTCGATCTCCTCCGAACCGCTGCGCAGCGGTTCGCGCTGCTTCTTGCGGTAGGAGTTGATGAAGCTGTTGGTGAGAATGCGGTAGAGCCACGCCTTGAGGTTGGTGCCCTCACGGAACTGGTGGAAGGAGGCGTACGCCTTCGCGTACGTCTCCTGGACGAGGTCTTCCGCGTCGGCCGGATTGCGGGTCATCCGCAGCGCGGCCGAGTACATCTGGTCGAGGAAGCCAAGGGCGTCCCGCTCGAAGCGCTCGGTGCGCTCCGCGCTGCTCTCCTGTGCTGCCTCACCGGACGCACTCGCGTTTTCCGCCGTGCTGTCGTCGGTGCCGGTGACCGCACCCACCTCCTCAGAAACGTCAGCGCGCCCAAAAGCGGCCACGCCTGTTCCGGAGGATATCCCGCTGGAGATCGACGTGCCGGATGCGCCCTTGCCGTCGTCCTTGACCGGCCATTCGGCCCAGTTCAGGTAGGGCGCGGCTGCGTCCGGTCGCGCGGTGGCCTGTGCGGCCTCTGCGCGGGACCGGCAAGCGGCTGAAACCATGCGGCTGCCTCTCTCACAGATCTCACGGATTGCTTCGTCAATGCGGGATCGAATCGTTCTGCCGATTCGCACAACACCGGTATCGCGCGGCTCATTCCCGGTGGCACAGGGGGCGCGCGGGCGGATCGCGCGGAAGTCGCACGGCGGTCGTCCGCAGTCCGCGCCGGGGTCGTACGGCAAACGTGCTTGCCGGTATGGCAAAATCGACGCATGGCGGAGAAAGCACCCAAGGGCACGGACGACGGCGTCGAGCGCACTCTGGCCGAGGTCGGGCCGCGGTTGCGGGCGGCGCGGCTGGAGCGCGGGGTGACGCTGGCCGCGCTGGCGGAGGCGACCGGGATCTCGGTGAGCACCTTGTCGCGGCTGGAGTCGGGGCAGCGGCGCGCCACCCTCGAACTGCTGCTGCCGCTGGCCCGCGCGCACCAGATGCCGCTGGACGAGCTGGTGGGCGCGCCCGAGGTCGGCGACCCGCGGGTGCGCACGGTGCCGCGCAAGATGGACCACATGACGGTGCTGCCGCTGACCCGGCACCCCGGCGCGCTTCAGGCGTACAAGATGATCATCGAGCCGAACAAGCCCTGTGAGCAGCGCACCCACGAGGGCTACGAGTGGATCTACGTGCTCTCCGGGCGGCTGCGGCTGCTGCTCGCCGACAAGGATCTGGAGCTGCGGGCGGGCGAGGCAGCCGAGTTCGACACCCGGCTGCCGCACTGGTTCGGGCCCGCGGGGGACGAGACCGTCGAGGTGCTCAGCCTTTTCGGCCGCCAGGGCGAGCGGATGCATGTCCGAGCCCGGCCAGCCAGTCGCTGACGGCCCCGGTCAGCACGGCCAGCGCCGCGTCCTGCGTCAACTCCGCGCGCTTGGGTACGGCGAACGAGTGATCGCCGTACGGCACCTCGACCGGTTCGTACCCGGCGGGGAACTCCGCGGGCCGCCCGAAGGTGTCGTTGCCGCCCTGCACGATCAGCAGCGGCCCGGCCGCGGCGCCCAGGTCCAGCTCGGCCGCGCGGGACTTCTCCGGCTTCCCCGGCGGGTGCAGCGGGAAGGACAGCGCGAGGACGGCCGCGGCGCCCAGCTCCTTCGCCGTACGGCAGGCCACCCGGGCGCCGGCGCTGCGTCCGCCCGCGACCACCGGCAGCCCCGGCTCCGCCAGCGCGGGCCATACCGCCGTCCACCCGGTGTCCAGCGTCTTGGGCGCGGGCGCCAGCTTCTTGCCCGCCACCCGCCAGGGCTGCTCGACCAGTGCCACGGTCACGCCGTGCGGGGGCAGCGCCGCCGCGAGCGCGGCCAGGTCGCGGGCCTCGATGCCGCCGCCCGCGCCGTGGCCGAGCGCGAGGACCGCGCGGGCGGCGCGGGCGCGGTGCCAGGTGACGCGGGCCTCGCCCGCGGGGGTGCCGACCGTTTCCACCGACCGCTCGGGGGACGGGGACGCTGTGTGTGCTGCGCGTGCTGTCATCAGAACAGCGTCTCCTCCTCGGGCGCCTCCAGCTCCGTCAGCAGCTCCGGTCCGTTGTTCTTCACACTGCTCACACCGGTGCCGACCGGATAGGCGCGCATCAGGCCGCCGGGCGGCGGGGCGAGCAGGGCGCCGAGCGTGTCGGGGTCGGTGGTGGCCGGGTCGAGCCAGGCGTTCCAGCGGTCGGGGGTCATCATCAGCGGCATCCGGGGGTGGATGTCGGTGAGCGAGCGCGGACCCTCGCCCGCGTATCCGGCCAGGGTGTCGGTCTCGGCCGCCGTGGTGATCACCGTGCAGGTGGCCCACCAGGCCATCGGGTGGTCGTCGGGCAGCGTCCGGTCGCGCCAGAACTCGTACAACCCGGCCATCGCCATCACCGAGCCGTCGGCGGGCGTCACGAAATACGGCTGTTTGCGGGACCGCTTCTTCCTGCCCTGCTCCTCCAGCGCGCGCTCCTCGGGCGCCGTCACCCACTCGTAATAGCCGTCGGCGGGTATCAGGCAGCGCCGGGCGGTGAGCGCGCGGCGGAAGGACGGCTTCTCGTGCACCGTCTCGGCCCGCGCGTTGATCAGTTTGGCCGCTCCTTCCGGCGACTTGGCCCACGACGGGACCAGGCCCCAGCGCAGCACGCGCAACTGTCTGACCGGTTCCGGGGAACCGGAGTCGCGCACGGGACGGTCAAGCACCGCGTAGACGTCCTTCGTCGGCGCGACGTTCCAATCGGGGGCGATGGTCTCGGTGGGGTCCCACTTACGGACTTCGAAGAGTCCTGCGAGATCCTCTGGTTTCCGGCTCGCCGCATATCGACCGCACATAGGTGCCAGACTGCCACGACCGTGGACCCGAACGGCCCACGGTCCGCCCTTTCGCAAGCCCCCGGCACTCCCCTCCGCAGCCCCCTAGTAGCAAGGACTGGCCACGTCATGAACGTCGCGAGCGTCACCGAGATGTGGGACCGGCTGACGGGGACACAGCCCGATCCCTCGCGCTGGCTGATCGGCGCGACGGCGCTGCTCGCGCTGGCGGCCGTACTGCTGCGGCGGGTGTGGCACGTCACGCGCAACGCGGTGACGATCGCGCACGAGGGCGGTCACGGGCTGCTCGCGCTGCTGACCGGGCGGCGCCTGGAGGGCATACGCCTGCACTCGGACACCTCGGGCCTGACCGTCTCGCGCGGCAAGCCGCACGGGGTGGGCATGGTGCTGACGGCCGCCGCCGGGTACACCGCGCCGCCGCTGCTGGGCCTTGCGGGCGCGGGGCTGCTGGCATCCGGCCACATCACCGCGCTGCTGTGGGGCGCGACGGCGCTGCTGCTGGTCATGCTCGTGATGATCCGCAACGCGTACGGGGCGCTGACCGTGGTGGTCACCGGCGCGATCTTCCTGCTGGTGTCCTGGCTGACCAAGGCGCAGGTACAGGCGGCGTTCGCGTATCTGGTGGTGTGGTTCCTGCTGGTCGGCGGCGCGCGGCCGGTCGCCGAGCTGCAACGTACGCGGCGCCGTGAGCGCTCCGGCACCTCGGACGCGGACCAGCTCGCCCGGCTCACGCACACTCCGGCGGCCCTGTGGCTGCTCCTCTTCTACGCGGTCGCGATCTGCTCGCTGGTGGGCGGCGCCCGGTGGCTGCTCCTCCAATAACGCGGTGACCGCGGTGACGGGAGTGACGGGGAACACCCACCGTGGCGGCCGTGGCGGCCCCGGCGGAGAGAACGGCCGGGGCAACGGGGGCAGACCGGCGCACAGACCCACGGCACTGGCCCCGCGCATGAGCCCGGCGCACGACCCCGGCGCATGTGGCCGAGAGTGACAGCACCTGTTTCCGGCAGATTTCGCCGCATTCGCCGTCCTATCTCCCTGTGCCTGAGCCACTACGCTTGGGCCCCATGAGCGACAGCACCGCGCAGACCGCCCTCTGGCCGGCCCCGACCGCGCCCCGCGCCGTGGACGCGACCGTCACGGTGCCCGGCTCGAAGTCGGTGACCAACCGCGCTCTGGTGCTCGCCGCGCACTCCACGGAACCCGGATGGGTGCGCCGTCCCCTGCGCAGCCGCGACACGGTCCTGATGGCCGACGCGCTGCGCGCCATGGGCGTGCAGATCGACGAGACGGTCAACCCGTCCGGCGGCGAGGCGTGGCGGATCATCCCCGCCGGGCTCCACGGCCCCGCCCGGATCGACGTCGGCAACGCGGGCACCGTGATGCGCTTCCTGCCGCCGGTCGCCGCGCTCGCCGACGGCCCGGTCCGCTTCGAGGGCGACGCGCGGGCGTACGAGCGTCCGCTGCACGGCGTGATCGACGCGCTGCGCGCGCTGGGGGCCAGGATCGACGACGAGGGCCGCGGCTCCCTGCCGCTGACCGTGAACGGCGCGGGCTCGCTGTCCGGCGGGAGCGTGTCCGTGGACGCGTCGTCGTCCTCGCAGTTCGTCAGCGCGCTGCTGCTGTCCGCGCCGCGCTTCAACCGGGGCCTCGAACTGCGGCACACCGGCCGCACCCTGCCGTCCCAGCCGCACATCCGGATGACCGTGGACATGCTGCGGAAGGCCGGCGCCAAGGTGGACGCCCCGCAGGACGGCGGCGCGCGCAATGTGTGGCGGGTGGCGCCGAGCGCGCTGCTCGGCCGGGACCTGACGGTGGAGCCCGACCTGTCCAACGCGGCGCCGTTCCTGGCCGCCGCGCTGATCACCGGCGGCCGGGTGACCATCCCGGACTGGCCGCGCCGCACCACCCAGCCGGGTGACGCGCTGCGCACGCTGTTCACCGCGATGGGCGGCTCGTACGAGCTGACCGAGCAGGGGCTGACGCTCAGCGGCACCGGCCGGGTGCTCGGCATCACCGCCGATCTGCACGAGGTCGGCGAGCTGACCCCGGTGATCGCGGCGGTCGCGGCGCTGGCCGAGGGCGAGAGCGTGCTGACCGGCATCGCGCATCTGCGGCTGCACGAGACCGACCGGCTGGCCGCGCTGGCCAAGGAGATCAACGAGCTGGGCGGTGACGTCACCGAGACCGAGGACGGCCTGCGCATCCGGCCGACCACCCTGCACGGCGGGGTCTTCCACACCTACGAGGACCACCGGCTGGCGACCGCCGCGGCCGTCCTGGGCCTGACCGTGGACGGCGTCCAGGTGGAGAACGTGGCGACGACCGCGAAGACCCTGCCCGAATTCCCCGAGCTGTGGACGGCGATGCTCGCGGGCCGCGCGCCCGCGCCGGGGATCTCCACGCCGGGCGCCGTCACCCCGGGCGCCGCCGCACCGGAGACAGCGGAGACAACCGGCACAGCGGACCCGACGGATACGGCGGACGCGACGGACACGGCAGACACAGCGGACACCACCGCACCGGGCCGGGGCTGAGGACCGCCGTGCGCCGCTACGGAAAGAACCCCGACGAGGACGACGTCAGAGTCCGCCCCAACGCCAAGGGCAACCGGCCGCGCAGCACGATCAGGCCCAAGCACGAGGACGCCACCGAGGGCATGGTGCTGACCGTGGACCGCGGGCGGCTGACCGTGCTGGTCGACGACCGCGAGGTGGTCGCGATGAAGGCCCGCGAACTGGGCCGCAAGTCGATGGTGGTCGGCGACCGGGTCGCGGTCGTCGGCGACCTGTCGGGCGCGAAGGACACCCTGGCCCGGATCGTACGGATCGAGCCGCGCAAGTCGGTGCTGCGGCGGACGGCCGACGACGACGACCCGTTCGAGCGGGTGGTGGTCGCCAACGCCGACCAGCTCGCGATCGTCACGGCGCTGGCCGACCCCGAGCCGCGCCCCCGGATGATCGACCGCTGCCTGGTCGCGGCCTTCGACGCGGGCCTGAAGCCGCTGCTGGTGCTCACCAAGTCCGATCTGGCCCCGGCCGCGCCGCTGTTGGAGACGTACGGCGCGCTGGACCTGGCGTATGTGGTGACCAACAGGGACGACTTCCTGACCGGCGGGGTCGACCAGATCCGCGAGCGGCTGGCCGGGCATGTGACGGCCTTCGTCGGCCACAGCGGCGTCGGAAAGACCACGCTGGTCAACGCGCTGGTGGAGCGTCAGCGCACCACCGGCTCGGTGAACGCGGTGACCGGGCGCGGCCGGCACACCACCACCTCGGCGCTCGCGCTGCCGCTGCCGGGCGACACGGGATGGGTGATCGACACCCCGGGCGTACGGTCGTTCGGCCTGCACCACATCGATCCGTCGCGGGTCATCCACGCCTTCCCCGACCTGGAGCCGGGCACCGAGGAGTGCCCGCGCGGCTGCTCGCACGACGAGCCGGAGTGCGCGCTGGACGCGTGGGTCGCGGCGGGGCACGCCGAGCCCGCCCGGCTGGACTCGCTGCGGCGGCTGCTGGCCACCCGCGAGCGGCGCGAGGGAGACTGACGCGCTTTCGGCGACCGGAGGGGCGGTTTCCGGGCAGGCTGTGTGATGATCGACAGCGCACACAGGTTTCGGAGACGGAGTGGGAACGGGAGGCACCCGATGGCCTGGCTGCTCGTGGTGGTCGCAGGCATCCTTGAGACGGGGTTCGCGGTCTGCCTCAAGCTGTCGCACGGCTTCACCCGTATCTGGCCGACCATCGCCTTCGCCCTGTTCGCGCTGGGCTCCTTCGGTCTGCTGACGCTGTCGCTGAAGAAGCTGGACGTCGGCCCGGCGTACGCCGTCTGGACCGGCATCGGCGCGGCGGGCACCGCGATCTACGGCATGATCTTCCTCGGCGACGTCGTCTCCACGCTGAAGATCGTGTCCATCTCGTTGGTGATCGCGGGCGTCATCGGCCTCCAGATCTCCGGCTCGGCGCACTGACGGTTCACGGGCGGCGCCCGCGCGGACCGTGGCCCGCTACGGCTCCTCCCCCGTCGCGGGCCACGACAGCAGGCTGCGGACGAGCTGCGCCACCCGCAGACACGCCTCCTCGTCACTTGCGGCGGGCGCGATCACGTACGACAGGGTGAGCCGGATCGCCGCCTCGCAGGCCCATCCGATGTCCTGGGGCCGCAGCCGCGGGTAGCCGCGGACGAGCGCGTCGACCGTACGGGCCTTGAGGGATTCGACCAGGCCGCCGTCGGCGCCGGTGAGGGCGGCGGCGACCACCGGGCTGCGCCGGGCGGACCGCAGGGTCCAGCCCGCGGCGCCCGCGAAGCACTCCCCCGCGTCGGCGCCGACCCGGCCCGCGGCGGCCAACTCGCGGTCGACACCGGCCAGATAGCCCTCGGTCTCGCGCCGGGCGAGGGCGCGCGCGAGCCCTTCCTTGCTGCTGAACTCGTTGTAGAGGGTCTGCCGCGACACCCCGGCCGCCGCCGCGACCTCGACCATCCGTACGGCTTCCCAGGGCCGGTCGCCGAGCGCGGCGAACGCCGCGTCCAGGAGCGATTCCCGCGCTGTAGGCATCATTGCCTCCAAGGCGCCACGAGGTGTCCGCGCGATGGCGCGGACAGCGGCCGTGCGGAAAGAATTGACGCGCTGTCCTGGTCTGTCAAGGTTGCGCGCAGGGCGGAGATGACCGGGACCAGGCGAGATCGCTACTGTTCGGCTTATGCCCGAATTCAACGACGATCTGCGCCTGGCCCACGTGCTGGCCGATGCCGCCGACGCCGCGACCATGGCCCGCTTCAAGGCGCTCGACCTCAAGGTCGAGACCAAGCCCGACCTGACGCCGGTGAGCGAGGCGGACAAGGCGGCCGAGGAGCTGATCCGGGGCCAGTTGGCGCGGGCGCGCCCGCGGGACGCGGTGCTCGGCGAGGAGTACGGCAGCCAGGGCGCGGGGCCGCGCCGCTGGGTGATCGACCCGATCGACGGCACCAAGAACTACGTGCGCGGCGTTCCGGTGTGGGCGACCCTGATCGCGCTGATGGTCCGCCGCGAGCAGGGCGACGAGAGCGTGGTCGGCGTGGTCTCCGCGCCCGCGCTCGGCCGCCGCTGGTGGGCGGCGAAGGGCGACGGCGCGTACACCGGCCGCAGCCTGTCGTCGGCGACCCGGCTGCACGTCTCGGGCGTGAGCCGGCTGGAGGACGCGTCCTTCGCGTACTCCTCGCTGAGCGGCTGGGAGGAGCGGGGGCGGCTCGACGGCTTCCTGCGCCTGTCGCGCGACGTCTGGCGCACCCGCGGCTACGGCGACTTCTGGCCGTACATGATGGTCGCCGAGGGTTCGGTGGACATCTGCGCGGAGCCCGAGCTGAGCACGTGGGACATGGCGGCCAACGACGTGATCGTGCGCGAGGCCGGTGGCCGCTTCACCTCGCTCGACGGCGAGCCGGGCCCCTTCGGCGGGAACGCGGCGGCCTCCAACGGCCTGCTGCACGAGGAGCTGCTGGGGTACGTGGGCGGTTCGGACGGCGTCGCCTAGCAGGTCGGAGCGGCGCGGCGCGAGCCGCGCGCGGCGGCGGGTCACCTCGCGGCGGGAGCTTCGCGCGCCCCCTTGCCGGTCCTCCGGGGGCGTGTGACTATGAAGGTGCCCCCGCTTGTGAACTTGTGAAACCGTTCACGCGAGCGTCTCCCGGCTCGCCGGACGGCGGTCCCGTGTGAGGGCTTCACACAAGGAGGTGCCCATCCCATGCTGGTCCGCGACGCGATGAGCACGGTGGTACTCACCATCGGCCCCGCCCACACCCTCCGCCAGGCCGCCCAGTTGATGTCCGCCCGCCGAGTCGGCGCGGCCATAGTCCTCGACACCGACACCTGCGGTCTCGGCATCCTCACCGAGCGCGACGTCCTCGACGCGATCGGGGACGGTCTCAGCCCCGACCGCGAACTCGCCCACGCCCACACCACGACCGATGTCGTCTTCGCCGCCCCGCAGTGGACCCTCGACGAGGCCGCCGCCGCCATGCTGCACGGCGGTTTCCGTCACCTGGTCGTCCTTGAGGGCCGCGATCCGATCGGCGTGGTCTCCGTCCGCGACATCATCCGCTGCTGGTCCGCGCAGCGGCCCGCGACACCGTCCACGACGCCGTCCGCGTCGCCGTCCACGACACCGACCGCGACCGCCCTGACCAGCGCGTAACCGCTTTTCGGAACGGCCGGCACGCTCGGCTTCGGAACGGCACACACGCGCCTTCGGTTCCGCACGCGGACGCGCAGAAGAGGCCGGAGCCCTTTGGCGTCCGGCCTCTTCGGCCAACGGCGAGCGACGGGTCAGGTGCGGAGGGCCTGGACCGCTGCCTCCAGTCGCTTGCCGTAGTCGGGGTCCGCGCGGCGGAAGTTGTCGACGGCGCGCTCGACGACGTCCTCGCGGGAGACCTTGGCGATGAAGCCCGCCAGGTTGTCGATCAGCCGGGTCTTCTCGTCCTCGGACATGAGCCGGTACAGGGTGCCCGCCTGCCCGAAGTCGTCGTCCTCGGCGTGCGCGGGCGCGGCGGAGTACCGGGGCGCGCCGGACACCTCGACGGGCTCCCACAGCGGGCGGCCGGTCTCGGCCGGGCCGCCGAAGCTGTTCGGCTCGTAGTTCTTGGCACCCTGGTGGCGGCCGTCGTAGAGGGCGCCGTCCCTGCTGTGCGTCCGCGCCTCGGTGGCGTGCGGACGGTTGACCGGCAGGTGGTCGGCGTTGACGCCGACCCGGTAGCGGTGCGCGTCGCCGTACGCGAACAGGCGGCCCTGGAGCATCTTGTCCGGGGACGGGCCGATGCCGGGCACGAAGTGCGCGGGGCTGAAGACCGACTGCTCGACCTCGGCGAAGACGTTCTCCGGGTTGCGGTTCAGCTCCAGCCTGCCGATCTCGACCGGCGGGTAGTCCGCGTGCGGCCACACCTTGGTGAGGTCGAACGGGTTGAAGCGGTACGTGGCCGCGTCCGCCGCGGGCATGATCTGCACCTGCACGGTCCAGGACGGGAACGCGCCGCGCTCGATCGCCTCGCGCAGGTCGCGCTGGTGGGAGTCGGGGTCCATGCCCGAGACGCGCACGGCCTCCCCGGTGGCGAGGTTCCTGATCCCCTGGTCGGTCTTGAAGTGGTACTTGACCCAGAAGACCTCTCCGGCCTCGTTGTTCCACTGGTAGGTGTGCGAGCCGTAGCCGTTCATGTGCCGGTAGCTGGCCGGGATGCCGCGGTCGCCGAAGAGCCAGGTCACCTGGTGTGTCGACTCCGGGCTGAGCCCCCAGAAGTCCCAGACGTTGTCCGCCTCCTGGGAGCCGGTGTACGGGTCGCGCTTCTGGGTGTGGATGAAGTCGGGGAACTTCAGGGCGTCCTTGATGAAGAACACCGGGGTGTTGTTGCCGACGAGGTCGTAGTTGCCCTCCTCGGTGTAGAACTTCAGCGCGAAGCCGCGCGGGTCGCGGACGGCGTCGGCCGAGCCGAGGTTGCCCGCGACGGTGGAGAAGCGCAGGAACGTCTCGGTCCGCTTGCCGACCTCGGACAGGAACTTCGCCCGCGTCCAGCGCGAGACGTCCCGGGTCAGCGTGAAGGTGCCGTACGCACCGGCGCCCCGCGCGTGCACGACCCGCTCCGGGATGCGCTCGCGGTTGAAGTGCGCGAGCTTCTCCAGCAGGTGCTGGCTCTGGACGAGCACCGGGCCGCCGAGGCCCGCCGTCTCGCTGTTCTGGTTGTCCGCGACCGGCGCTCCGGCCTCCGTGGTCAGCGCACTCGTGGTCAGCGGACCCGTCTCCTGAACCGTCACGTGCTTCTCCTCCAGATCGTCCGGCCCCCCGGCATGCCCATCGACTCGCGCCGGAGCCGATCCTACTCTGGACAATGTCTAAGTCAAGAAGAGAGCCAATAGAGGATGGGGGTCAGGAACAGACCCTTTCGATCCAGGTTGCCCCGCTGTTACCCTGGCTCGCATGAGCGACCTGCTGGAACGACTGCGCGAACGCGGCTGGCGGCTGACCGCCCAGCGGCGCGTGGTGGCGGAGGTCCTCGACGGCGACCATGTCCATCTCACCGCCGACGAGGTGCACGCGCGTGCCATCGCACGGCTGCCGGAGATCTCCCGCGCCACCGTGTACAACACGCTGGGCGAGATGGTGAGCATCGGCGAGATCATCGAGGTCGCCACCGACGGCCGCGCCAAGCGCTACGACCCCAACGCGCACCGGCCGCACCAGCACCTGGTCTGCTCCCGCTGCGGCACCATCCGCGACGTCCACCCGCACGGCGACCCGCTCGCGGCCCTCCCCCCGACCGAACGCTTCGGCTTCGCGGTCCAGGCGGCCGAGGTCACCTACCGGGGACTGTGCCCGGACTGCTCGTAGGCACGGTCCGCTCGCAGGCCCTGCCGCCGATCCGCTCGGCGGCCCTGCGTACGGCCGGTTCCGTACGGGTCCTGCCGACCCACAGGGTCTCCACCGGGACATCGGCCGGCACTCGGGCCAGCGCCTCGAACACCTCGCGCGCCACGCCCGGATCGGGGTCGGTCGCCAACGGGCCGAGCAGGCCGACCAGTTCGGCGGGCTTGGCCAGCCGTCCGATCGCGCGGGCGGCGGCCCTGCGCACCATCGGCGGCCAGTTCTCGGCATGATCGCGCTCGCGGGGTCCGAGCAGCCGCGTCAGCAGCGCCGCGTCGGAGGCGTCCCCGCACTCCCCGAGACCGGCCGCCAGTCCCGCGACGAGCCGGGGCGCGGTCGTCCTGCCGACCTTGCGGAGCTGCCTGCGGTAGACGTCGGCGGGCGGCTCCCCGCGCCGGTACAACTGCCAACGGGCCTGCGCCCGTACCATCCTGGCCCGGTCGGCCAGCGGCGCGACCAGCCGCGTGGCGGGCACGTCGCCGGGCAGCGCGGCCACCGCCAGCTCCCGTACGCCCGCGCCGCGCGCCCACATCAACCGGCCCGCCTGGTCGGGGTCGAGCTCCAGCAGCCGCTGTGCGCAGAGCCTGCGGCAGACCTGGTCGCGGTCGTGCAGCGCGGTCCGCAGCAGGTCGCCGCGGACGTAACTGCCGAGGTCCAGGGCGAGTTCGACGCCGAAGCGGCGGGCCAGCGGGTCGGAGTCGGCGGCCAGCGCCCGCACGGCGCGGCGGTGCGGAGGCTCGCTCAGCACCGCGCGGTACGAGGCGAGCAGCCCGCCCGCCCGGCGCCTGCCGCCGAGCCTGAGCAGGACGCGGACGGCCGCGGCCACCTCGTCCGGCGCGTTGCGGGCCACCAGGGCGGCGGTGGCGCGCTCGCTCACCTCCGGCACCCAGTCGACCGTCCGCAGGGCGAGCGCGGCCACGGCCAGCGGCCCGCCGCACCCGGCCAGGCTCTCGACGGCCCCGGCCCGCACCCGGCCGTCCTCGTCGAGCGAGGCCAGCAGCAGACGCAGCGGATCGACACCGGCGTGGCCGCCGGCGGCCCAGCGGTGGGCGCCGCCGCCGTGCCAGGGCCTGGCGTGCCGGTCGAGCAGCAGCAGGAGGTCCGCGGGAGCGTCGCCGAGCGCGGCGAGCGCGGCGGCCCTGTCGTACGGCGGTCCGTCCTCGACGACGGCGCGCAGGCCCGCGAGCAAGGTCACCGCGTCCTCGCGACGCCCGCCGAGCGCGGCCTCGCACCAGCGCTGCCAGCGTCCCGTGTCCACCACGGTGACACCCGCCTCGGATCGCCCTCGCCGCCTGCGCAGCAATCCCGCCTCCTCGCCCGTCGTACCCGACCAGGATCGCGCGCGAAGGTGCCGCGCCCAAGACGGTTCGGCGGGTCTTTGCCCGAATAAGAAGCCCGCACAAGGAGACTAAGAGAAAGCGCGTGGTGCCGCCGCGCGCGCAGCGCCCAGCGACCCGGCCCCGGAGCCCGGCCGACGACCGGTGTCGCACAGGAAGAAGGCCCGGAAGCCAATGGCTTCCGGGCCTTCTTTTTCCGTAGCGGGGACAGGATTTGAACCTGCGACCTCTGGGTTATGAGCCCAGCGAGCTACCGAGCTGCTCCACCCCGCGTCGTTGTGCCCTCACTGTAGACCAGCGTTCCTGACCAGCGCAAATCCATAGGCGGGCGACCGTCGGAGCGGGTGGCCATTCCGGCTGAGGGGTGCCCCGGGCGGGGCGCCCCTCAGCCGGAAACGGTCAGGAACCGTACGGATGACCTGGTCAACCGCCGCTGACGACCGTCGGCTCACGCGGTCAGCTCGTGCTTGACCGCGGCGGTCAGCCGGGCCGCGCGCTCGGCGACCTCGGCGGGCCCGTAGGTGACCGCGCGGGAGCACCAGTGCTGCGCCTCGGCCAGCTCGCCGCGCCGGGCGGAGAGCAGCGCCATCCGCAGGGCGGCGCGGCCGTGCCCGGCGTCCGCGGCCCGCGTCCACCACATGGCGGCCTCGGGCTCGGCGCCCTCGCGGGCCAGCAGCAGCCCGAGGTTGAAGGCCCCGTTGCGGGAACCGGCCTCGGCGGCCTGCCGGTACCAGTGCGCCGCGTCCACCACGTCCCCGCGCTTGGCGGCGCACATGCCGAGCCGTACCTGGGCGCGGCGGTGCCCCTGCCGGGCGGCCCGCTCGTACCACTCCTCGGCCTCGACGCTGCCCGTGGCCTCCACGCCCGCGTCGCCCTCGTCCCGCTCGCGCTGCCTGCGCTCCAGGAGCGCGCCGAGCCGGAAGGCGGCCTCCGGGCTGCCGCCGCCCGCGGCGCACCGCAGGTGCCGCTCGGCGGCGTGGTGGTCGCCGTCGCGCTGGAGCGCGATGGCCACCTGGAGGGCGGCCTCGGCGTGCCCGGCGGCGGCGGCCCGCTCGTACCAGGCGCGCGCGGTGTCGGCCTCCTCGCGCCCGGCGTGCAGGATGCCGAGGTTGAAGGCGGCGTCGATGCTGCCCGCCTCCGCGGCCTTGGAGAACCACGGCTCGGCGCCCATCGCGTCGCCGCGCTGGAGCAGCAGCACGGCCAGCGCGTTGGCGGCCTCGCGGTGTCCGGCGTACGCGGCCTTGCGGTACCACTGCTCGGCCTGCGCGTTGCGGCTCTGGCCCGCGCAGAGCAGGCCGAGGTTGTAGGCGCCGTTGATGTCGCCCGCGTCCAGGGCCGTGCGGTACCAGCGCTCGGCGGTCTGCGTCTCGCCCTCCTGGGCGTGCAGCGCGCCGAGCGCGTTGGCGGCCTGGCCGTCGCCCGCCTGGGCGGCGCGCCGCCACCAGGTGGCGGCCTGGTCGATGTCGCCCGCGTCGCGCAGCAGGAACGCCAGCGCGCAGGCGGCCCGCGCCTCGCCGTCCCTGGCGGCCGTCAGATACCAGCGGCCCGCCTCCGCCTGCTCGCCGCGCTCCTCCAGGAGCGTGCCCAGGCGCAGCGCGGCCCGCCGGTGGCGGCGCGCGGCGGCCTGCCGGTACCACTGCTCGGCCTCGTGGTTCTGGCCGCGCGCGGCGCATATCCGGGCGAGGCGGTACGCGGCCTCGCGGTGGCCGTGCTCGGCCGCGGCGCGGAACCAGCGCTCGGCGCCGCTCTCGCGCCGGTGTTCGAGCAGGTCGGCCAGCGCGTACGCGCCCAGCGTGTGGCCGGACTCGGCGGCCTGCCGCAGCCAGTACTCGGCCGCGGGCTCGTCGCCGCGCTCGCGGTAGTGCCGGCCCAGCGCGTGCGCGGCGGGCGCGGAGCCCGCCACGGCGGCGGTCCGCCACCAGTCGGCCGCCTCGTCGGCGTAACCGCGCTGGTGCAGCAGCAGGGCCAGGTTGTTGGCGGCGGCGCGGTCCCCGTGCGTGACGGCGGCGCGCAGGTACGGCTCCGCGCCGTCGAGGTCGCCGCGGCGCAGCAGCAGCGTGCCGAGCGCGCTCATGGCGTACGGGTCGCCGAGGTCGGCGGCGTGCCGGTGGCGCGCCTCGATCTCGGCCTCCTCGCGGAGCGCGAGGCCGTCCTCGTCGGTCGGTTCGGGAAGCCCGGGCAGGTCGTTGAGCCCGGCGGCCGGGACCGGGGCGGCGACGGGCCCCAGGGACCGGGTGGCCACCGTCCCGGTGGACGCGGTGAGTTCGGCGGACGCGGGCTGCTCAGCCGACGGGCGCGGTGCGGGCAGCAGCGCGGTCGCGGTGACGGGCACGGTCGCGGACGCGGTCACGGGCGTCGAAGCCGACTCCTGGGCCAACCTTTCGGTCGACATGTCGACATCGCCCGTAGAACCACGCCGTTCGTGGATCTGACGAGTGTTCAGCAGTCTTGCACCATCCCCCATGAGGTCCATCGTCGCACCGTCCACTACCGCCGTACACCTGGTATACCGCAACCCGATTGGTCACTTCAGCGGTTTGTCGACTTCCCGACAAGGCGGCTTGCGAAACCCCGTTCGCCGAACATCCCCCATATAAGTGAAGAGGGCCAAAGTCAGTTGACTTTGGCCCTCTTCGTACAGTAGCGGGGACAGGATTTGAACCTGCGACCTCTGGGTTATGAGCCCAGCGAGCTACCGAGCTGCTCCACCCCGCGTCGTTGTGTCCTCACCGTACCACGACGCGGAGTGTCACCCGATCAGCCCGCTTGTCGACCCATCAGGTCGATCGGCCCCGCCTTATGTCCCCTTGGCCGCCTTCTCCGCCTCCCGCGCCTGCTTCAGCGCCTCGGAGAGCTTCTTCTGCGCCTCGCCGTACGCCTGCCAGTCGCCCTTCTTCAGCGCCGCCTGACCGTCGTCGTACGCCTTCTGAGCGTCCGTCAGGGCCTGCTCCAGCGTCGCGTCGCCCGGTGGGCTGGTGGTCGGCGGGCTGGTCGTCGTCGGCGGCTGCGTGGTGTCGTCCGGCGGCGGCTTCGTCGTCGACTCGCCGTCGGGGCCGAACACCTCGTCCAGCGCGGCCTTCAGCGTGGGCTGGAAGCCGATCCGGTCGCCGAAGAGCACCACCACGCTCTTCATCAGCGGGTAGTTGTTGCCCGCGCCGCGTACGTACACCGGCTCCACGTACATCAGCCCGCCGTCCATCGGCACGGTGAGCAGATTGCCGTACTCCACGGTGGTGTCCGCGCCCGCCCGTTTGAGCTGGTTGATCTGCGGCGCGACCTTGTTGTCGGAGTTGAGCTTGGCCTGGACCTGTTTGGGCCCGTCGACCGTGGTGTTCGGCGGCAGTTGCAGCACTCTGATCGTGCCGTAGTCCTTGCTGGACGCGTCGGCGTTCACCGCCATGAACGCGCTCAGGTTGGAGCGGTCGTTCGGCGTGAAGGTGGACGTCAGCGAGAACGCCTGCTCCGACTGGTCGGGCATCTTCAGACTCAGGTAGTACGGCGGCACCGCCTTGCCCGTCTGGGCGGCCGGGTCGTCCGGGACCTCCCACACCTCACTGCCGGTGTAGAAGGTGGACGCCTTGGTGACGTGGTACTTGGTGAGCAGTTGCCGCTGCACCTTGAACAGGTCCTGCGGGTAGCGCAGGTGGTCCATCAGCTCGGCGCTGATCTTGTCCTTCGGCTGCACCGTGTGCGGGAACGCCTTCATCCACGTCTTGAGCACCGGGTCCTGGGTGTCCCACTGGTAGAGCGTGACCTCACCGGTGTACGCGTTCACGGTCGCCTTGACCGAGTTGCGGATGTAGTTGACCTGATTCTGCTGCGCGATGACGGACCGCTGGTCGTCGGTGAGCGAGTCGGTCGTGGTGTCGCCGAGCGTGGTGCGCGACGCGTACGGATAGCCGTTGGTGGTGGTGTACGCGTCGACGATCCACTCCACCTGGCCGTTGACCACGGCCGGGTACGGGTCGCCGTCGATGGTCAGCCAGGGCGCGACCGACTCCACCCGCTCCTTGGGAGTGCGGTTGTAGAGGATCTTCGAGCCCTTGCCGATCGCCCCCGAGTACAGGATCTGCGGCTCGCCGAACTGCACCGCGTACGCCGCCCGCGTCAGCGGGTTGGACAGGTCCACGCCGCTCTTGCCGGTGTACGTGAACGGCTTCTCGCCGCCCGCGTCGGTGTAGTCGATCTCCTGGGTCGGACCGCCGACGATCGAGTACTGCGTCGTCCGCTCGCCGTAGTAGACCCGCTGCTCGTACGTGCCGAGCTGGCCGGTGGTCGGCAGGTCCTTCTCGGTGAAGGCCGGTGAGCCGTCACCGGACACGTCGGTGCCCTTGGCGGCGACGATGCCGTAGCCGTGGGTGTACTTGAAGTGGTCGTTGATCCAGTTGTTCTCGGGGATGCCGTTGATGTTCAGCTCGCGCAGGCCGACGACCGTGTCCTGCTCCTTGCCCTTGGCGTCGCTGTAGCGGTCGACGTCGAGCGTGGAGGGGAAGGCGTAGTAGCCGCGCGTCTGCTGCAACTGCTGGTACGTGGGCGAGACCACGTTCGGGTCCAGCACGCGCACGCTCGCCGTGGTGTCCGCGTCGGCCCGCAGCTTTTCCGTACTGGACTCGCTGGTGCCGCTGTACGGCTTCACCTGGCTGTCCTTGATGCCGTACGCGGCCCGCGTGGCATCGATGTTCTTCTGGATGTACGGCGCTTCCTTGGCCGCCTCGTTCGGCTGCACCTGGAACTTCTGCACGATGGCCGGGTAGAGGCCGCCGATCAGGATCGCCGAGAGCACCATCAGGCCGAAGCCGATCATCGGCAGCGACCAGGTGCGGCGCCAGAGCGTCGCGAAGAATAGCAGCGCGCAGATCACCGCGATGCAGAACAGGATCGTTTTGGCGGGCAGATACGCGTTCGCGTCCACGTACCGCAGACCGGTCCAGTTGTCGGTGGCCTTGAAGCCGCTGGACTTCACCGCGAGGCCGTAGCGGTCCAGCCAGTAGGCGACCGCCTTGAGCGAGATGAAGATGCCCAGCAGGACCGACAGATGCCCGGTGGCGGCGGCCGTGGCCCGGCCGCCGGGCGAGGTGATCCGCAGCCCGCCGTACAGGTAGTGCACCAGGGCGGCGGCGACCAGTGAGAGCACCACGGCCGCGAAGCCGAAGCTCAGCAGGAAGCGGTACCAGGGCAGGTCGAAGGCGTAGAAGGACACGTCCTTGTGGAACTGCGGGTCCTTGACGTTGAACTTCGTGGCGTTCGTCCACAGCAGCCACAGCCGCCACTGCCCCGAGGCCGATCCGCCGGCGATGAGCCCGACCACCGCGCAGACCCCGAGGAGCACCCACTTCTTGTACGGCGCGAGACCCATCCGGTAGCGGTCGAGGCTCTGCTGCTCCAGCGACATCGCGCTGAGCGGCGGGCGGAGCCGGTGTGCCAGATAGATGTTCACGCCGACCGCTCCGGCCATCAGCAGGCCGAAGACGAAGAACAGACCGACCTTGGTCCAGAGCGTGGTGGTGAAGACCGACGAGTAGTGAACCGATCGGTACCAGAGCCAGTCGGTCCAGAATCCCGCGAAGATCACGAACGCGATCATCAGACCGGCGAGCACGCCGATCGTGATGAGCAACGTCCGGGTCCGCCGGGATGGGCGGCCGACTCTGATCCGTGGCCCCGACGATCCTCCGCCGCGGTCCGGCATCTCGAATACCAAGGTGCGCACCTCGAATTGTCCGTATTTCTGGGGTGTCCCGGGTCGGACTCCCACTGGTGCAACTTACCTACGCTTTGGCCGGTTCCCGATTCCGGCAAGGGAAGAGGCAGGATACTGACCATGTCCAACAATGCGACCGATGGTGCACCGCTCGCGGCGAGCCCGCTGACCCGTGCCGTACTGGAAATCGACGAGTACGCGTCCGGCCTCGGCTGGGACCGGCCCGCACGGCTGTTCGCCCTTGTCGACACCGCGCAGCTCCGTACGCAGGAACCCGGCCTCGCCGATCAACTCGGCCTGACCGAGACGAACGAGACGGGGTCGCTGACCCCGATCGAGCAGGACGAGCTGCCGTCCGGTACGGCGCTCGACGAGTTCCTGGCGACGATCGCGTGGCCCGAGGTGATCGCGGGCTGCGCGCTGACCGTGGAGCGGCTGATGCTGCCGCCCGCCGCCGAGGCGGCCATCCCCGAGGGCCTGGACGACGCCTCGCTGGCCACGTGGGTGGCGGCGCACCCGCAGCGCCAGGAGGTGCGGATGACGGTCGCGGTGCTGCGGGACGGCGCGCGGGAGTCGGCCGTACGGCTGCGGGCCAAGGACACGCCGACCGAGGTGCTGACCGGTTCCGATCTGGTGCCGGGTCTGGCGGAGGCGCTGTCGGCGACCTTCGAGGTCTGAGCGCCCGGTGGCGCCGCCGGGCTGAACCGACCTGAGCTGACCGGGTCTGAGCTGACCGGGACCGAGCCGGTCTCAGCTCTTGCAGCTCGGCAGCGCCGCGTCGTTGCCCGACTTGATGTCCTTCAGCGCCGCCAAGGCGTCGTCGAGGGTCTTCACCTTCACCAGGGTGAGGCCCGAGGGGATGCTCTTGGCGGCCTCTTCGCAGTTGTCGGCCGGGGTGAGGAAGAACTGCGCGCCCTTGTCGCGCGCGCCGATCGTCTTCAGGCTGATGCCGCCGATCGGTCCGACCTTGCCGTTGTCGTCGATGGTGCCGGTGCCCGCGACGAATTTGCCGCCGGTCAGGTCGTCGGGCGTCAGCTTGTCGATGATGCCGAGCGCGAACATCATGCCCGCGCTGGGTCCGCCGACGTCGGCGAGCTTGATGTCGATGGTGAACGGGTACAGGTGCTCGACGCCCGCCTGGATGCCGACCACGGCGCGCGACGGGCCGCCGTCGTCCGAGGCGCGGGTGGTGATGGTCACCTTCTGCGTGGTGTCCAGCTTCTTCTTCGCGTCGGCGGCCGGGATGATCGTGAAGACCACCTTCTCGCCCGGCTTGTGCTTGGTGACCAGGCCCGCGACCTGGTCGGCCTTGGTGATCTCGGTGCCGTCGACGGCCTTGATCACATCGCCCGCGTGCAGTTCGCCTTCGGACGCCCCGCCGCTGACGACGGCCGCCACGATCACCCGTGAGGGCACGGGGATCTTCAGCGAGGTCAGCGCCGCGTACTTGGCGCTGTCCTGTGACTGGCTGAACTCCTCGGCGTTCTGCTGGTCGGCCTCCTGGGCCGTCTGCCCCTTCGGGTACAGCGTGTCGTGCTCCACGACCTTGTCGTCCCGCCGCGCCCAGCCGAGCAGGGACTCCACCAGGTTCATGGAGTAGTCGGCGCCGGTGACCCGCACGGTGGTCATGTTGAGGTGACCCGACGTCGCGTACGTCTTGTGGCCGCCGATCTGGATGACCATTTCGCCGTCGTAGCTCCCGAGCGTGTTCACCGTCGGTCCCGGCGACATCTCCGAGTACGGTGCGGGAGCCAGCAGCGCGATGCACAGCAGCGCTATCAGCGTCAGTGTCGAGGCGAGCAGCGTCGCGGTGCGGCGTGGCATGGCACGACCCTACGGGAACCGCCGGACAACCGGCCCGCGGGGTGAGTCCGGACGGGTACGCGGCCGTGCGGCGCCTGTTCTGCCGTCCCGGTGCCCGGTCCTCAGACCGTCTCGGTGTCCGGCTTCTCCGCCGACTCGGCCTGCATGGCCTGCCGGAACCGCTCGTACCCGGCGAGCGACGCGCCGTCCCCGGTGGTGCGGGTGTGCGACGCCCAGCGTGCCCAGACCGCGGCGAACACCGCGGCGACCAACGGAATGAGCAACCAAGCGAGTGCTGCCACGTCGAACTCCCGACCCCATGTACACCAAAACGGACGTATGAGCAGATTAACCGCTCTGTGCACCAACGGCCCGGTGGGGTACGGGGTTACGCCCCCGCGCGTCGCTCACGATCCGCCGGACAGGCCCTAGACGCCGACCCATTCCTCGGTGCCGTCGGTGAACGTCTGGTGCTTCCAGATCGGGACCTCGCTCTTGAGGTCGTCGATGAAGCGGCGGCTGGCCTCGAACGCCTCGCCGCGGTGCGGGCAGGAGACGGCGACGATCACCGCGATGTCGCCGACCCGCAGTTCACCCACCCGGTGGACGGCGGCCAGCGCGCGTACCGGGTAGTCGGCGGCGATCTTCTCGGCGATCCCGCGCAGTTCGGCCTCCGCGCTGGGGTGCGCCGAGTACGCCAGACCGGTGACCTCGGCGGCCGAACCGCCGTCGTGGTCGCGTACCGTCCCGACGAACAGCGCCGTGCCGCCGGCCGCGTCGTCGCCGACCGAGGCGAAGACCTCGTCCAGCGACAGCGGGGTGTCGCGGATCGCGAGCAGCCGGATCGGACCGTCGGCGGCCCGGGCGCGGTCGGCGGGGGCGGCGTGTTCGCCGTGCGTGGATGCCATGCGGCACATGCTGCCTCATATGCCCGCGATACGGAAAGCGGCTTCCACCGCCGCGGGGCGACGGACACGCCTTCGGATCTATCGGATCTAGAGGCCGCGCCGCTTGCGGGCCCTGCGCACCAGCGCCGCCGTACCGACCAGCGCGACCGTGGCGCCCGCCGCGCCCAGCGTCGTGGCGTCCTTGCGGCCGAGCCTGCGGCCCGCGAGCGAATTGCGGCCCTCGACCTCGGCGAGCAGCTCGGCCAGCACCTCCTCGTTGGACCACTGCGGGCGCCAGCCCGCCTCGTGCAGGCGGCTGCCGCTGACCACCCACGGGTGCATCGTGTACGCGAGGTCCCCCGCGGGCGACGGGGTCAGGCCGAGGCGGTGCAGCCGGGCGGCGGCGCCGAAGGCGATGGCCGCGGGCAGCTCCATGCGCCGGATCCCGGTCAGCTCCTCGATCTCCTCCTGCTCCAGCCAGCCGTCGCAGCCCACCGCCATCTCGCCGTCGACCTTCTCCAGGACGGCGTACTCCAGCGCCGACACCAGGTCCTCGACGTGGCAGAACTGCCAGCACGGCCTGCTGCCCGCCACCACCAGCAGCCGCGGCGACTCGAAGTAGCGGGTCAGCGCGGTGTCCGTGCCGCCGACCAGGACGGCAGGGCGCAGAACCGTCACATTGAGGCCGGGGTGGGCGCGCGGGGCGCGGCGGCCGAGCCGTTCGATCTCCAGCAGGTCGTCCACGAAGCTGGCCTCCGAGGTGGCCCGCAGCGGGGCGTCCTCGGCGAGCGGCACGTCGTTGTCGGCCTGGGCGCCGTAGACCATCGCCGAGGTGCACAGCACCACGCGGTGCACGCCCGCGGCAGCGGCGGCGGTCAGTACGGTCTGCGTACCGCGCA
Source organism: Streptomyces sp. NPDC093221 (assembly GCF_044753885.1). Taxonomy (NCBI): domain Bacteria; kingdom Bacillati; phylum Actinomycetota; class Actinomycetes; order Kitasatosporales; family Streptomycetaceae; genus Streptomyces; species Streptomyces sp. NPDC093221. Next base: position 634,455 of record NZ_JBIVOA010000002.1, read on the forward strand.
CATTGAACGCGGACCGCGCCTTGGCGTCGGATTCCAGGTCCAGGTCGAGCGCGAGGTGGACGACGACGTCCGCGCCGCGCAATTTGTCGGCGATGGCCGGGTCCCGCACGTCGAGCACCCGCCAGGTCGCACCGGGCACGTCACCGCGCCGTTCGTCGATCGCCACGACCTTCTTGACCTGGTCGGATTCCACGAGCCTGAGCGCCAGCTGGCGGCCCACGCCGGACGCGGCGCCGGTGATCGCGACCACCGGTCCCGACGCGGCCCTGCCCGCGCTCCGCTCTGGGCGAACGTGTCCTTCTGGGGAACTCACCGGGTGTCTCCCACGGTTGTTTCAAGTACGGGTGCGGCTGGCGCACGCCATCGGCGTGACGTCGGTACGCAGCCATCCTGCCTGACACGTGTCTAGGCTGGAGGTACTGCCCGTACACCGAGCCCGACACAACCCCAGCCCATCACAACACAGAGCCGAGGAATCCCGTGAGTGACAACCCATTCGGATTCGGCGTCCCTCCCGAGGAGCCCGAGGACGGGGACGACGGCCGGAAGAACAAGGGCGAAGGGGGCCAGGGCGGAGCGCCGAACCCGTTCGGCTTCGGTGGCGTCGGCGGCGGCGCCGCCGGCGACAACCCGTTCGCGGCGATGTTCGGCTCGCTCAACCCCAACGACCTGGGGGCCGCCTTCCAGCAGCTCGGCCAGATGCTGTCCTACGACGGCGGCCCGGTGAACTGGGACATGGCCAAGGACATCGCCCGCCAGACGGTCGCCCAGGGCACCCAGGACGGCGTCAAGGACGCGACCGTCGGCCGCGCCGACCGCTCGTGGGTCGAGGAGGCCGTACGGCTGGCGGATCTGTGGCTGGACAGCGCCACCTCGCTGCCGTCCGGGTCCGGCTCCGCGGTGGCCTGGAGCCGCGCGGAGTGGGTCGAGGCGACGCTTCCGGTGTGGAAGGAGCTGGTCGACCCGGTCGCCGAGCGCGTCGCCGGGGCGATGGGCGATGTGCTGCCCGAGGAGATGCAGGCCATGTCCGGCCCGCTGATCGGGATGATGCGCTCGATGGGCGGCGCGATGTTCGGCTCCCAGATCGGGCAGGCGCTCGGCACCCTGGCCGGTGAGGTCGTCGGCTCCACCGATGTCGGCCTTCCCCTGGGCCCGGCGGGCAAGGCCGCGCTGCTCCCCGCGAATGTGACCGCCTTCGGCGAGGGCCTGGGCGTCCCGCAGGAGGAGGTGCGGCTCTACCTGGCGCTGCGCGAGAGCGCCCACCAGCGGCTCTTCGCGCACGTGCCGTGGCTGCGCGCGCATCTGTTCGGCGCCGTGGAGGGTTACGCGCGCGGGATCAAGGTCGACACCGCGCGGCTGGAGGAGGCGGTGGGGCAGCTCGACCCCTCGCAGCCCGAGCAGCTTCAGGAAGCGCTTCAGCAGGGCATGTTCCAGCCCGAGGACACCCCGGCGCAGAAGGCGGCGCTGGCCCGGCTGGAGACGGCCCTCGCGCTCGTCGAGGGCTGGGTGGACGCGGTCGTGCACGAGGCCGCCGCCCCGCACCTGCCGTCCGCGGGCGCGCTGCGCGAGACGCTGCGCCGCCGCCGCGCCACCGGCGGTCCCGCCGAGCAGACCTTCGCCACCCTGATCGGTCTTGAGCTGCGGCCCCGCAGGCTGCGGGACGCCTCCCGGCTGTGGGCCTCGCTGACCGACGCCCGCGGTGTCGACGGCCGCGACGGCCTGTGGGCGCACCCCGACATGCTGCCGACCGCCGCCGACCTGGACGACCCGGACGGCTTCGTGCACAGCGAGGGCGTCGACTTCTCCGAGCTGGACAAGATGCTCGGCGAGGCCGCGAGCGGCGGCGACCGCAAGCCCGAGGCGCCCGGCGACGCGGCCGACAAGGGCGAGAACCCCGACGAGGACGGCGACTCCGGCAAGTGAGCCTTCTGCACGCGGACGCGGTCGGCGTCCTGGAGCGGTGGAGTGCGCCCGACGAGGGGCAGGAGCGGCTGCGCGAGGAGTATCTGGCGCACCTGGCGGCGTATCCCGACGGCATGTGGAAGGCGTGCGCCGACGGGCACATCACGGCGAGCGCGCTGGTGGTCGACCCGCCGCGCGAGCGCGCCCTGCTGACGCTGCACGCCAAGCTGCGCATGTGGCTCCAGACCGGCGGCCACTGCGAGCCGCAGGACACCACCCTGGCCGGGGCGGCGCTGCGGGAGAGCGCGGAGGAGTCCGGGATCGCCGGTCTCGGCCTGCTGCGGCCCGAGCCGGTGGCTCTGGACCGGCACCGTACGCCCTGCGCGTGGCATCTGGACGTGCAGTACGCGGTCGTCGCCCCCGAGGGCGCCGTCGAGGCGATCAGCGACGAGTCGCTGGATCTGCGCTGGTTCGGCTACGACGAGGTCGCGGCGGTCGCCGACAGCTCCGTACAGGCGCTGCTGGGCCGGATACGCGCGCTGACGCGGAGCGCCTGACACCGGCCGGAAAGAGGTGGCCGTTCAGGACCCGGGTCCTGAACGGCCACCTCTTTTGTGCGGCTTTTCACGGCCTTCGTACGACGAGGTCGGCGGCTCTCGTACGGCGAGGTCAGTTGGACCAGATGTTGCCCTGGTTCTGACCGTGGCCCTGCGGGCCCATGCCGTACTGGGCGCGTACGCCCTGGCCGATCACCGCGTTCTGCGGCGGCATCAGCTCGCTGGGCTGGACCAGGACGTATCCCTGGCCGACGAAGTTCAGCTCCCAGCCCTCGCCGGTGTTGCCGCGGCGGCGGAAGACGGAGGAGCTGCTGGTCTGGGCCTGCATCTGGACGCGCAGGCTGGTCGACCAGGCGACGACGGCGTCCGCGTCGCAGGACACGTACTTGTCGGGCGTGACCGGCATCAGCAGCGGCTTGCCCGACGTCATCAGGGCGACCTTGCCCTGCCCCGAGATGTTGAGGTTGTACGCGCCCGTGCCGGACAGGCCGAACTGGCTGTCCACCGCGATCACGTCCCAGTGCAGCCCGGAGTCGAGCGCGAGGACGTACGCGCTGTCAACGGTCAGGCCCTCGTGGTCGACGTCCAGGATGTGGATCTGCTGGGCGAGGTTGGCGAGGTAGACGGTGCCCTGCCCGGAGCAGCGCATCAGGTCGAGGCCCTCGCCGGTGTGGCGGCGGGCGCCGCGCTGGCCCTGCGACTGGTACTCGCCGTCGAATTCGATCATGCCCTGGTAGGCGACCATCGAGCCCTTGCGGGCCAGGCAGTCGGGGCCGGTGTTGCCGTCGAGGCGGACCCGCAGGAGGTAGGAATTCTGCAGGGTGTAGTGGTCCTGGTTCTGGACCTCGGTGAATGCGAAAAGCGGGCTCTGCATGATGGTGTCGCTCCCCCTCAGCCCCGGATCCGGAGACGGTCAGTGCTGTCCTCGCTGGGCTGGACGACCACGAAGCCCTGGCCGGAGAAGGCGATCTGGAATGCCTCCCCGCTGCCGCGGCCGATCAGCGCCCCGGCCCTGAAGCTGCGCTTGGCCTTCATCTTCAGCCCCGACGACCAGGCGACGAGCGCGTCCGGGTCGACGTAGGTCTCGTCGGCGCCGCTGCCGCAGTCGACCACGATCGGCGTGCCGCGCGAGGTCACCGCGACCCAGCCCTGACCGCTGACCCCGACGTTGAACAGGCCCTGACCGGCGAATTTGGCCAGCCCCTTGACCCGCTCGACACCCCAGGTGAGGTGGGCGTCGAAGGCGAGCAGATTCGTGCCGTTGACGGAGACCGACTCGTTGTTGAGATTGAGACAGACCACGTCGGCGCCGTAGTCGGCGAGGTAGAGCAGGCCGTCACCGCTGCACTTCATCAGCGGGGCGCTCTCGCCGGTCAGCCAGGCCGAGGCCATCTGCCGTACGGCGGGCGGGTTGGGCTCGTACTGCACGAAGCCCTCGTAGGCGACCATTGAGCCGGTGCGCGCGAAGAGGTCCTGGCCGGTCACCATGGCGACCTTGAGCATCGACGAGCCGTGGTTCTCCATCCGGGCGGCCACCGGTGCCGGTGCGTAGCCCGCGATCATCTGCTGGTCCATGGCGGGTCACACCTCGTAGGGCTGGACGACGATGAAATTACCGGGGGCGCCGCGGAACTGGAGGTTCACGGTCTCGCCGCTGTGGCCGGGATACGCGGTCCTGCGCAGCCGTACCTGGCTGGAGACGATCACCTGTGAGGCGGCCGACCAGGCGACGATCGCGTTGCTGTCCGCGTAGGTGGTCGGGGTGACGGGCAGCACGACGGGGGTGCCGTGCGTCTTCACGATGACCGTGCCGGTGCCCTGGAACTGCATGGTGAACAGGGCGCCGCCGGGGATGCCGTGGCCCTCGATCCTGCGCACCTCGTGCTGGAGGGATTCGTCGAAGGCCAGCACATTCTCCGCCGAGACGCAGATGGCGTCGCCCTGGAGCTCGATGGGGTGCAGATAGGCGGCGTTCTCCGCGAAGAAGACCTGGCCGCCCCCGGTGCAGCGCATGAGCTGCATCTCCTGGCCCGTGGCGTTGCCGACGATGCGGCCGGTGAAACCGGCACCCTTGTAGCCGAAATCGACTTTGCCCTGGTAGAGGACCATGCTGCCCTGCCGGGCGAGGACCGGCTGGCCGCCGCCCTGGCCGAGGTCGGCGCGCATCATCTTCGGATTCTGCTGCGTCCAGCGCTGGCCGGTGGGCGTCTCGCGGTACTTCTGCATGGCGGCGGCGAGGCCCGCGTTCTGCGCGGGGACGGCGGGGGCCGCGTAGCCGCCGCCGGGCGGGCCGGGGGGACCCGGCTGGCCCGGCACCTGGCCGAAGGGCGGCTGACCGCCGAATCCGGGGGCGGCGGGGGGCGCGCCGGGCGGCGGGACCTGGCCGAAGGGCGGCTGTCCCGGCGGGGCCTGGCCGGGCGGCGCGGTCAGGGGCGCGACCATGGTGGGCGCCTGGTGGAGGCCGGGGTTGCCGGGCGGCGGCGCGAAGCCCTGGGGCGCGGGCGCGGCGGGCGGGCCGGGAGGCGCGCCGAAGGCGGGCGCGGGAGCCGGGGGCGGTACGGGGGCGGCCGGCGCGGGTGCTCCGAAGGCCGGAGCGGGGGCCGCCGCGGGGCCGGGCGGGGGTGCGAAGCCGGGTACGGCGCCGGGCGGCGCGAAACCGGGGGCCGCGGCCTGCTCGGGCGCGGCGGGCTCGTCCTCGGCGACCTCGCCGCCGAAATTCCGCAGCAGCGCGTCGAGCCCGCCGTCGAAGCCCTGGCCGACGGCGGCGAAACGCCACACGTCCTTGAGATAGATGTCCGCGACCATCACGGCGCGTTCGGTGGTGAATTCCGCGCCGGTGAAGGCGTACCGCGCGACTTCCTCACCGCCCGCGACGAGCCGCAGATAACCGGGGGCGACCTGCGACATCTGCCCGTTGCCGTCGATCGTCGCGGTGAACGCCAGCTTGTGCACGTTCGCCGGTATGCGGTCGAGAGTGACGCGGAAGGACTCGGTGTCGCCGGACTGCGCGCCGAGGAGCTGGATCGACTCCTCGGGCGACTTGGGCTGGTTGAAGAAGATGAAGTAACGGTCGTCCGACAGTTGTTCCTTGTCGTCGAGCCCGAAACAACTGATGTCGAAGGTCAGGCCGGGGCCGGAGATCTGTACACCGACATACAGATCCGTCCCCGCCGTCAGATCACTGATCTTGGCCTTGTGGCCACGCTGGAATTCCCTGGCCATGGATACGACCGTCCCCCATCCCCTCATTGCTGCGCTCGCGATGCGGCGCTTGTGCTGCCGCGCCGACGTGGCGACAGGCTAACCGGTCGTGCCGACAGCGGCTATTCCTCGCGGGAACCAGGCGGATGCGGCAGCCGGTCGGCCGCCACGACGCCCTCCAGGAAGCCGCGGGCGCGCTCGGTGCGCGGATAGCTCTCCAGCAGTCGCCAGAAGCTCGGGCCGTGTCCCGGCACGAGCAGGTGCGCCAGCTCGTGCAGCAGCACGTAGTCGATGACGTACTCGGGCATCCCCTGGAGGCGGTGCGACAGGCGGATGCTGCCCTCGGAGGGCGTGCACGAGCCCCAGCGGGAATTCTGGTTGGTGACCCAGCGGACCGTGTCGGGCACGGCCCGGCCGAGCAGATACTGCTCGGACAGCCGTTCCGCGCGGGCGGCCAGCTCGTCGTCGCCGGGCATCCGGCGGCTCTCCTGCGCCGCCAGCTTCTCCAGCATCGTGGTCACCCAGCGCTGCTCCTCGGCCGCCGACATTCGGGCCGGAATCAGCACGACAGTTCGGTCGCCGTCGCGATATGCCGAAACCGTTCGGCGCCTGCGGGCACTGCGGCGTACTTCCACCGCATTGGTCCGTAGGCCGCTTGCGGGCTGGCTGGAGAGGCTACGCGCTGGATCGGCGGACACGCCTTCGACGTTACCCGCTGCGTGTCCGGGAAGTCCCGTCTCCCGGCCGGTTCGCATGGGAATCACCTCGCTTCATACGCATATTGAACGACTATCCCCCACAACCTGTGGATAACTCTCCGGGAGTTTCGCCGGGAAATGGCATGCTGAGTTCTGTCGCTTACGGAGAGTGACGAGGGAAGTCGGAATGGGGAATTTCGCCGGGCGGGCCGGATGGACGGGACGGGCTGGCCGGTGGGCGGCTCTCCCGGTGGACCTTCTTGCGGACGTCCTGGTGGACCTCCCGGTGGACCTCCTGGTGGATCGAGTGAACGGATGGACGGGGGTGACGGTCATGCGTCCCATGCTCAAGAGCGCGCTGCGCCGCAGTTGGCGGGACAGGGAGAGCGTGCAGTTCGGGGTGGACCCGGCGCACGCGGTGGTGCTGGAGCCGGTCGACGGCGCGGCGGCCGGTTTTCTCGACCTGCTCGACGGCACGCGCGGCGCCGACAGGCTGACCCGTGACGCGGGTGCGCTGGGCCTCGGGCCCGCGCAGGTCAGACGGCTGCTGGGGCTGCTCGCCGAGGGCGGCGTGCTGGACGACGCGGCGGCGCACGGCGCGCTGGCGGAGGCGGTACGGCACCGGGCGGCGGCCCTTGACCGGCTGAGACCCGATCTGGCGGCGCTCTCGGTGGTCCACCCGGGTCCCGGCGGGGCGGCGGGCCGGATACGGCACCGCAGGGCGGCACGGGTGCGGGTGCACGGGGCCGGGCGGGTCGGCGCCGCCGTGGCCTCGGTGCTGTCGGCGGCCGGGGTGGGCTCGGTGGACGTGCTGGACAGCGGGCGCGTCGAGCCGTGGGACACCGGCCCCTGCGGCATCCCGGCCGACCACATCGGGGACCGGCGGGACGCGGCGGCCCGTGGCGCGGTACGGCGGGCGGCGCCGGGCCCGCGTACGACGCCGGGCGAGCGCGGCAGACCCGGCGCCACGGTGGTGGTGATCGCGCCGAGGGACGGGCTGGACGCCTGGGCACCGGATCCGGGCGAGTCCCGGCGGCTGGTCGCCTCCGGGGTGCCGCATCTCTACACGGGTGTGGTCGAGGGGACGGGCGTGGTCGGTCCGCTGGTGCTGCCGGGGCGGACGGCGTGCGGGGAGTGCCTGGGGCTGCGGCTGGCCGACGAGGACCCGGCCTGGCCCCGGATACTGGCCCAGCTCAGGTCGGGGCGGCAGCCCGCGGTGCCCGCCTGCGACATCGCGCTGGCCACCTCGGTGGCCGGGCTGGCGGCCGGACACGTGCTGGCGCACCTGGATGGACGGGTCGCGCCGGGGGTAGGCGGCCGGGTGGAGATGTCGCTGTCCCGGCTCACCACCAAGGTCAGGGCGCTGTCCGGTGACAGCCGCTGCGGGTGCGGTGCCGGGACCGCCCGCGGGGCGCGGGACGGCCGGGACACCTGGGGCGACGCAGACGGGGGCAAAGCGGCGGAGCCGACGACAACCGGTGCTCGCTGGGACGGGGCGCCGGTGGCGGGGGGCACAATGGCCATGTGACCGACGGGAAATGAGGGGCGCATGTCTGATCTTCCGCGCAAGGCTGTGACCCGTACCGCGAAGCTGGCGGCGCTCCCTCTCGGGTTCGCCGGACGGGCCACGCTCGGACTGGGAAAGCGGCTGGGGGGCAGACCGGCCGACGAGGTCGCGACCGAGTTGCAGGAGCGGACCGCGGAACAGCTCTTCAAGGTGCTCGGCGAGCTGAAGGGCGGGGCCATGAAGTTCGGCCAGGCCCTGTCGGTCTTCGAGTCGGCGCTGCCGGAGGACATCGCCGGGCCCTACCGGGCGGCGCTCACCAAGCTCCAGGAGGCCGCCCCGCCGATGCCCGCCCGCACCGTGCACAAGGTGCTGGCGGAGCGGCTGGGCAAGGACTGGCGCTCACTGTTCAGCGAGTTCGAGGACACCCCGGCCGCCGCCGCGTCGATCGGCCAGGTGCACCGGGCGGTGTGGAGCGACGGGCGCAAGGTGGCGGTGAAGGTCCAGTATCCGGGGGCGGGCGACGCGCTGCTGTCCGACCTGACGCAACTGGGCCGGGTGGCACGGCTGTTCGGGCCGCTGGTGCCGGGGGTGGACGTGAAGCCGCTGCTGGTGGAGTTGCGCGAGCGGGTCGAGGAGGAGCTGGACTACGCCCTGGAGGCCAGGGCGCAGCACGCGCACGCGGAGGAGTTCGCCGAGGACCCGGACGTCCACGTGCCGGATGTGGTGCACCAGGCCGACGAGGTGCTGGTCACCGAGTGGATGGACGGCGTGCCGATGTCGGAGGTGATCTCCGGGGGCAGTCAGGAGATGCGGGACCGCGCGGGGCAGCTCCTGGCGCACTTCCTGTTCGCCGGGCCCGCCCGCACCGGGCTGCTGCACGCCGATCCGCATCCGGGGAATTTCCGGCTGCTGGTCGACGATGGGCCCGCCGAGGGCTGGCGGCTGGGCGTGCTGGACTTCGGCACCGTCGACCGGCTGCCGGAGGGGCTGCCGCTGCCGATCGGCACCGCCCTGCGGCTGGCCCTGGAGAGCGACGCCGACGAGGTCTACGCGATGCTCCGCCAGGAGGGTTTCGTGAAGCCGACGATCAAGCTGGACGCCGAGGCCGTGCTGGACTATCTGCGGCCGATCATCGAGCCGGCCGGGCGCGAGGAGTTCACCTTCGACCGGGCGTGGATGCGCGCTCAGGCGGCCCGGATCGCCGACCCGCGCTCACCCGCGCACCAGCTCGGCAAGCAGCTCAATCTGCCGCCCTCCTATCTGCTGATCCACCGCGTCACCCTCAGCACCGTCGGGGTGCTGTGCCAGCTCGGCGCGACGGTCCGGCTCCGCGACGAGCTCAACGCGTGGCTCCCCGGCTTCGACCCCGAGGGCACGGCGGAGTCGGCCTGAGCGGGCACGGACGCCGGGCGGCGGCGGACGGCTGGCGCTGAAGGCTGGGTGCTGGGGCGGCCGGGCGGCTGGGCGGCCGGCGGTTGGGAGCCGCGCTACCACCACGCGGAGTCGAGGCGGCTCTCGATGCTGCGGAGGTGCTGGCGCGCGCACGTGACGCAGAAGTACACGCGGTGTCCGTTCTCGACGGAGCAGGTCCACGTCAGCGGCAGGCCATCGTGGGTCTCGCCGCAGCGGGCGCACGTGGTCGTGGTCGTGGTCTGAGAGTTCTTCTGATCCACTGGTTGACGATACCTCCGCATGCGCCGCGTTTGTCGCCGTAACGCACCGCGGGGCCGGTCCTTTCGGACCGGCCCCGCGTCAAATGTTGGTAACTGCCTGACTGGTTACTGCATGACGGCCATCGCCAGTGCCCGGCGGGCACGGAGCGAGGCGCGTTCGGCACGGCGCTGGAGTCGGCGGGCGGCGAGCAGCCGCACGGACCTTCGTTCGTGTTCGGCCTCGTACAGGCGCTGTTGCATATGGGCACGCGCCAGTGCTTCTGGCATGAGTTGCATTTCGAGGTTCCTGTTCTGGTACGACGCGGGGGCGTCGGAAGTACGGGCTGCGGGGATCTCGGTGAGTGTGGGGTTCATCGGGGCCTGATTCTTCGGGTCGAGCGTGAGTGGGCGGTCAATCGTTCCGGGCAGATGCGCCGTGGTGGCGCTTCGGGTGGTGCGGGCCTTCCTGACGTTCCGGGTCGGCCGGGTCCTCCTGGCGGTCATACCGCGACCGCGTCCTTGCGCGGACGGCCACGGGGCCGCTTGCGGGGCACGACTACACCCTGGATGAACAGCTCGCCGCCCCAGACACCCCAGGGCTCGCGGCGGTCCTTGGCCCCGGCGAGGCAGGCCTCACGGACGGGACAGGTCTGGCACAGGGACTTCGCGTACTCGACGTCCGCCGGCGACTCGGCGAAGAAGACCTCCGGGTCGTAGGTGCGGCACGGGACGGGCACGCCGAGTCGCTCGATCTCGTCGTCGAGCTCGGTGAGGGGCAGCAAGGGAGTCTCCGGGTCGTGGTGTGCTTCTGCGGGAGAGCGGTTCAGGTCGGGCTGGGGTCCGGACGGGGCGTGCTGGGCGGTAGGCACGGTTGGTTCGTTCCTCGTCTGTCGGTCCGGCCGGTGGGCCGGTTTTCTGTTTCTGCCTGTCCTGCGGAACAGGCTTTCTGTCTGGAGAGAAAACAGAAGGGCCGCGGATCCCGGTCTGGGATTCCGCGGCCCTGAGGCGCCGACCTGATGCGTTATCAGGCTGGATCACTCCAGGGTTCGAGCCCGCGGAAGGCCCACTTGCCGTACTGCTGCGTCTTCTGCTGTCCATTGCCATTGGCGAAGCCGCCGCTGGCGAAGCCGTCGATAGCACCCTTGGCCTCAATCGCAGCCTTGGCGGTACCAGCGCCGGCGCCGTTGGCCGCCGCCGCGAAGGCAGAGGCATGCGCCAGAACCTTCGCCGCTACCGCTGCCGCGGGCGCCTGCATCGGTCGCTCGTTCCGCTCACGGATCGGCAGAACCGGGAGCAGGGCGGAGGACAGACGGGTGGCACGCGGCGAAACGCCGAGCGGGCAGGTGGCGACGACCGAACGATCGGTCATTTTCACGGTGGTCATGATGCTGATCATTGGGCTCGCCTCCTCTCGGCGTCGTAGTGCGGATGGAACGGACTGCTAGTACATCACGATCAGACCCGCTCTTGGAAGAGCCGCTCTCGACCGTGCTCCCGAAGGCTATGGGGACTTCCTCGGGATGCGCAAACTATTTTTCCGCCTCTTCTTCAGTTTCTTCGGAAGATCCTTCGGCGGCCTCGTTTCCGCCCGGTTCCTCCCCCGCGCACAGCGCCAGAACGTCCGCGCCGAACTTGTCGAGTTTCCGCGCGCCGACCCCCGCGATCTGCGACAACTCCGCCTCGCCGCCCGGCCTGACCTCGGCGATGGCCAGCAGCGTCTTGTCGGTGAAGACGCAGTACGCGGGCTGGCCGAGCGCCTTGGCCTGTTCCATCCGCCACTCGCGCAGCCGTTCGTACAGCGCCTCGTCGAGATCCGAGGGGCAGTCCTCGCAGCGCATCAGTTTGATCTCGCCCGCCTCGGACAGCGTCCGGCCGCAGACCCGGCACAGCACCGGGCCGCGCCGCTTGCGACCGCCGGAGCCGCGCTCCGCGCCGCCGCTGCCGCCCGCGCCCGCGCCGCGTGCGCCGCGCGGCGCGGAGCCGGGGCGCAGCCCGTCCAGGAAGCGCGAGGGCCTGCGCCCGCCGCGCCCGCCGGGTGAGCGGGACAGCGCCCAGGACAGCGACAGGTGCAGCCGGGCCCTGGTCACCCCGACGTACAGCAGCCGCCGCTCCTCCTCGACCTGCTCGTCGGTCTTGGCGTAGGTGATCGGCAGCGTGCCCTCGGTGAGGCCGACCAGGAAGACCGCGTCCCACTCCAGGCCCTTGGCGGCGTGCAGCGAGCCGAGCGTGACGCCCTCGACGGTCGGGGCGTGCTGCGCGTTGGCCCGCTCGTCCAGCTCCGCGACGAAGTCCGAGAGGGTGGCGTCCCGCCGGGCCGCCGCGAAGTCCTCCGACAGCCGGACCAGCGCGGCCAGCGACTCCCAGCGGTCCCGTACCGCCCCGGAGCCGGCCGGCGGCTCGGAGGCCCAGCCGCGGGAGCTGAGCACCGCGCGCACCTGCTGCGGCACGGTGTTGTCGGCCTCTTCCGGGTCGGTGGACGCGCGGGCGGCGCCGCGCAGCAGCAGCCCGGCCTCGCGCACCTCCGGCCGTTCGAAGAAGCGTTCCGCGCCGCGGAGCTGGTACGGCACCCCGGCGTCGGCCAGCGCCTGCTCGTAGACCTCGGACTGGGCGTTGATCCGGTAGAGGACGGCGATCTCGCTGGGGCGTACGCCGGCGGCGATCAGCTCCTTGATCCGGCGCGCGGCGCCCTCGGCCTCCGCGGGTTCGTCCGCGTACTCGGAGTACACCGGCTCGGGTCCGGCCTCGCGCTGCGAGATGAGTTCCAGCCGGTGGGCGGCGGCCTGGCCGCGGGCCTTGCCGAGCAGGCCGTTGGCGAGGCCGACGACCTGGGGGGTGGAGCGGTAGTCGCGGACCAGCTTGACCACGGTCGCGTCGGGGTGCCGGGAGCGGAAGCCGAGCAGGAAGTCCGGGGTGGCGCCGGTGAAGGAGTAGATGGTCTGCGAGGCGTCGCCGACCACGCACAGGTCGTCCCGGCCGCCGAGCCACAGCTCCAGCAGCCGCTGCTGGAGCGGGCTGACGTCCTGGTACTCGTCCACCACGAAGTGCTGGTACTGCGACCGCACGGTGTCCGCCACGTCCGGCCGGTCCTGGAGCACCCCGACGGTCAGCAGCAGCACGTCCTCGAAGTCGATCACCCCGCGGTCCCGCTTGAGCTGTTCGTACGTGGTGTAGATCTTCGCCACCTCGGCCGGGTCGCGCGGCACGTCACGGCCGGTCTTGGCCGCCGCGGCCGCGTACTCCTCCGGCACCGTCTGCGTGACCTTGCACCACTCGATCTCGCCGGTGACATCGCGCAGTTCGTTGCGGTCCAGCCTGATCCGGCAGCGGGCTCCCGCCTCCGCCACCAGTTGCACCTTGCGCTCCACCAGCCGCGGGATCTCCCCGCCGATCGCCCGCGGCCAGAAGTATTGGAGCTGCCGCAGCGCCGCGGAGTGGAACGTCCGTGCCTGCACACCGCCCGCGCCGAGCTGCCGCAGCCGCCCCCGCATCTCCCCCGCCGCCCGCGCGGTGAAGGTCACCGCGAGCACGCTCGCGGGTTGCAGGATTCCGGCCCGCACCCCGTACGCGATCCGGTGCGTGATCGCCCGGGTCTTGCCCGTACCGGCCCCCGCCAGCACGCACACCGGCCCGTGCAGCGCCGTCGCGACGGCGCGCTGCTCGGGGTCGAGTCCGGCGAGCACCGCGTCCGCGGAGTCGGGTTGCGCGGGAAAGAGCGATTCGTGGGTTGTCGCAGTCACCCCGCCACTCTGCCAGGTCCGACCGACACCCCGGCGAAGTTATCCACAGCCGCCCGCGAAACCCGCCGCGCACCCCGCCCCGGAACCTGCCCCTGGACCCGCACCCGCAAGCCGCCCCGTAACCCCCTCGCGGCCGGCCGGCCGCCCCCCGGAATGCCCACTCCCGCCATGGTGTTCTACTGGCGCAGAACCCCCTTCACCCGCAGGCGACGAGGAGCGAGAAGCGATGTCGGGCACCGTGACCATGTACAGCACCACCTGGTGTGGCTACTGCCGTCGGCTGAAGAGCCAGATGGACCGCGAGGGCATCGCGTACACCGAGGTGAACATCGAGGAGGACGCGGAGTCGGCGAAGTTCGTGGAGAAGGCGAACGGCGGCAACCAGACGGTGCCGACCGTGCTCTTCCCCGACGGCTCCACCCTCACCAACCCGTCGCTGGCGCAGGTGAAGCAGAAGATCGGCGCCTGACCCGCACCGTACGTACGAGCCCGTCGTCGCCGTGAGGCGCGGCGGGCTCAGGCGTTGCTGCCGCTGAGGGCTCAGGCGTTGGCGCAGCAGCAGGCTCAGGCGTTGGCGCCGGGGCGGGGCAGGGGCTTGCCGTACCACAGCTCGATGAGCCGGGCGGCGATGGAGATGCCGAAGGGCGGCAGCACTTCGCCGGACTCGAAGGCGGCGCGCAGATCCTCGCGGGAGAACCAGCGGGCCTCGTGGATCTCCTCGCCGTCGACGGTGATCTTCGACGAGGTGGCGTGGGCGTTGAAGCCCAGCATGAGGCTGGAGGGGAAGGGCCAGGGCTGGCTGGCGACGTACTCGACGTCGCCGACGACGACGCCCGCCTCCTCGAAGACCTCGCGGCGTACGGACTGCTCGATGGACTCACCGGGCTCCACGAAGCCCGCGAGGGTCGAGAAGCGGCCTTCGGGCCAGTGGACCTGGCGGCCGAGCAGGGCCCGGTCCTCCTCGTCGGTGACCAGCATGATCACGGCCGGGTCCGTACGCGGGTAGTGCTCGGCGCCGCAGGCGGGGCAGCGGCGGATGTGGCCCGCGGCGGCGATGACGGTGCGCTCGCCGCAGCGGGAGCAGAAGCGGTGCATCCGCTGCCAGTTCTCCAGCGCCACCGCGTGCACCATGAGTCCGGCTTCCAGCGGCGACAGCAGCCCGCCGACCTCGCGCAGCCCCGCGGGACGCGCCTCCTCGTCCATCCGGCCGGGAAGGGTGTCCTTCTGGAGCGCGAAGTAGCGCACGCCGTCCGGGGCCGTGCCCAGGAAGTAGCGGTGCGTCTCGGTTTCCGGGGCGTCGAAGGCGGGGGTCATCACCAGGGCCGTACGCCCGTCGGGCCCGTCCTCGACCAGCACCTGGCCGCCGGAGACGACGAAGACGCGGGTTGTCGGGTGGCTCCAGGCAGCGGCCAGCCACGCCTCGTCCAGGCGGTGGTGCGCGGCTCGGTCGACGCCCTCGTGGGTGAGGGCGAGCGGTTGCGACATAGCGTCGAATCCGGTCAAGGCTGCTTTCAACTCCCGGTGGTCGTGCACATACGTGCAGCCTAGCTTGGCGGGGGTGGTCCCGATTTACGCGGTCGGGCCCCGCTTTCCCGCGGTCGGGCCCAGCAGCCGCTCAAGACCCTCCCGGTCCGGCAGGTCCGGCGGCCGGATGACCGTCGCCGTGCGGATGTGGAGGAAGGCGGCGCTGACGCGGTCGAGCGGGACGCCCTGGTGCTCCGACCAGGCCAGGCGGTAGACGGCGAGCTGGAGGGGGTCGGCGTCGGTGGCGCGGCCGGTCTTCCAGTCGAGGATCTCGTAGCGGTCGCCGTCCCGGTACACCGCGTCCATCCGGCCGCGGATCACGCGGCCCGCCAGGACCAGGTGGAAGGGGAATTCGACCCGGTACGGGGTGCGGTCGGCGTACGGACCGCGCAGGAAGGCGTCCTTGAGCGCGGCGAGGTCGCGTTCGTCGGCGATGTCGTCGTCGCCCTCGATGCCGGGGAGGTCTTCGGGCCCGAAGAGCGGGCGGGCGTCGAACCGCGACTCGACCCACGCGTGGAAGCGGGTGCCGCGCCGGGCGGCGGGCGCCGGGGGGCGCGGCATGGGCCGGGCCAGGTCGCGGGCGAGACCGTCGGGGTCGGCGGCCAGCCGCAGCAGCTGCGTCGCGGTGAGCGCGGCGGGCAGCGGCACGTCCCGTACGCCCGCCCGCGCCCGCCGCAGCTCGTCGGCGAGCGCGTCGAGGTCCCGGTCCCAGGACGCCACCAGCCGCGCCTCTTCCGCTACGAGACCGGGTTCAGCGTCCCGTGCGGGTTCACCGTCCCGTGCCGGTTCACGTACGGGTGCGTCCTGCGCCACGGGGCCGCGCGCCGGTACGTCCTCGCGTACGCCGTCCGGCTCCCGTACCGGCGGGCGCTGCGTGGGGAGCGCGTCCCAGTCCGCGACGTCGTCCATGTCACCCACGTCGTCGTACGGCGGCTCGTCATCCGGCTGATCGTCCGGCTCGTACGACGGCTCGTACGGCAGCGGCGCCGGGGAATCCGCGCCGGGTTCGGGGCCCGCGCCGGACTCCAGGTAGGTGAGGACGGTCTTCGCCGCCCGGCGCCGCCGTTCCAGGGCGGTCGGGTCGAGGGGCAGCGGCCAGGGGGGCTCGACGGGGGCGGCGAGGGCGGGATTCTGCTCGTCCTCGGCCGGGGGCTCCGCCCAGTGCTCGATCTCGCCGTGGCCCGCCTCGCAGTGGGTGCGCAGGGCGTCGAGGAAGGCGGACGGCTCGAACGGCTTCTTCTGGGTGGGGCCCCACCGGTGGCCGGAGCCCAGCAGCAGGGAGCGCGGGCGGGTGAAGGTGACGTAGCCGAGGCGCAGCTCCTCCACGCGCTGGTGTTCCTTCATGGCCGCGCGGAAGCCGTCGAGCCCGGCGCGGCTCCATTCGGCCACGTCCGGGAGGGTGGCCGCGTCGCCGCGCAGCCCGTGCGGCAGCACTTTCGCGTTGGCGGGCCACAGCTCGCGTCCGCGTTCGCTCGGGAAGCCCTTGGCGACCAGGCCCGGCACGGCCACGACGTCCCACTCCAGGCCCTTGGACTTGTGGGCGGTGAGCACCTTGACGGTGTTCTCGCCGCCGGGCAGCGAGCTGTCGAGGCCCTTCTCGTACTGGATGGCGGTGTGCAGGAAGCCGAGGAAGGCCAGCAGCGTGGCCTCGCCGTCGAGGGCGGCGAAGCCCGCGGCGATGTCGAGGAAGGCGTGCAGGGTCTCGCGGCGGCGGGCGGCGAGCGCGTGCGGGGACGCGGACAGCTCGACTTCGAGGCCGGTGACGGCCAGGACCCGGTGGAGCACGTCCATCAGCGGGTCGGCGAGCGCGCGCCGCAGATCCCGTATCTCCGCGGCGATCCGGGCGAAGCGGACCCGTGCCTCGGGCGAGAACGGCAGGTCGTCGTCCGGGCCGTCGCTCCCGTCGGACCCCGGGGACGCCGATGCGAGGAATGTCTCCAGCGCGTCCGCCAGCGAGATCACCTCCGCCGGGTCGACGCCCTCGACGGCCGCCGCCAGCGGATCGCGCCCGTCCCCCGCGGCCCCGTACCGCACGAGCTGCCGGGCGCGGCGGCCGAGGAGGGCCAGGTCGCGGGGGCCGATCCGCCAGCGGGGGCCGGTGAGGAGGCGGACGAGGGCGGCGTTCGCGGTGGGGTCGTGCAGGACTTCGCAGACGGCGACGAGGTCGGCGACCTCGGGCAGGTGCAGCAGCCCCGACAGGCCGACGACCTCGACGGGGATGTCGCGGGCGACGAGCGCGGCGTGGAAGTCGGCGAAGTGCGCGGCCGTACGGCACAGGACGGCGATCTCGCCCGCGGGGGTGCCGGTGCGCACCAGGTGGGCGATGGAGTCGGCGAGCCAGGCCGTCTCGTCGTCCTGGGTGGGCAGCAGGGCGCAGCGCACCAGCCCGTCGCGTTCGGCGCCGGGGGCGGGCCGCAGGGCCTCGACGCCTTCGTGGCGGGCGCGCAGTTCGACGGCGAGGGTGTTGGCGAGGTCGAGCAGGCGCCCGCCGGAGCGGCGGTTCTCGCTGAGCGAGTAGCGGTCGGCGGGGCGGCCGTCGGCGTGGGCGAAGTGCCGGGGGAAGTCGTCGAGGTTGGCCACGGAGGCGCCGCGCCAGCCGTAGATGGCCTGGCAAGGGTCGCCGACGGCGGTGACGGCGTGTCCGGTGCCGCCGCCGAACAGCCCGGCGAGCAGCAGCCGCTGGGCGACGGAGGTGTCCTGGTACTCGTCGAGCAGCACCACTCGGTACTGGTCGCGCAGGATCGCGCCGACCTCGGCCCTGTCCTGCGCGAGCGTCGCGGACAGCGCGATCTGGTCGCCGAAGTCCAGCAGGTCGCGGGAGCGCTTCTCGGCGCGGTAGTCGGCGGCGAGCCCGGCGAGGTCGAGCCGGGCGCGTACCGCCTGTTTCACCTCGCGCGCCCAGGCGTAGCCGCGCGTGGCCGGGTCGATGTCGGCCAGCTCCTCGGCCAGGCGCGTGTCGTACGCCGTCAGCCGCTCGACCGGCACCAGGTGCTCGGCCAGTTCGCCTTCCAGCGCCAGCAGGTCGCCGACGAGTGTGGGCAGGCCCTTGGTGAGCGCCGGATACGGTCCCGGCGCGCGGCGCAGCACCTTCGCGGCGAGCTGGTAGCGGGTGGCGTCGGCGAGCAGCCGCGCGCCGGGCTCCAGGCCGATCCGCATCCCGTGGTCCTTCAGGAGCTGCCCGGCGAAGGAGTGGTACGTGGCGATCTGCGGGTCGCCCGGCGGGTGTTCGGGGTCGCCCTCCGCCGCCGGGTCCGGGTCGGGGTCGGTGATCCCGGCCCGCGCGAGGGCTCTGCGGACCCGCTCGGACAGCTCGCCCGCCGCCTTGTTGGTGAAGGTCAGGCCCAGCACCTGCTCGGGCGCCACCTGCCCGGTGCCGGTCAGCCACACCACCCGCGCGGCCATCACCGTCGTCTTCCCCGACCCGGCCCCGGCCACGATCACTCCCGGCGCGAGGGGTGCGGTGACGCACGCCATCTGCTCCGGGGTGAACGGGATGCCCAGCAGCTCCTTGAGCTGCTCGGGGTCGGTGAGGGGGGTTGCCACTCGGGTGAGGCTATCCGGCTCCGCCGACAGCCGTGGCGGCGGAACCCCTCATTCCGCGATCCGTACGACACCGCCGTACGCACGCTGGGCGCCCGTACGGCGGCCGTCGCTCACACCGGGGCGCGGCCGTCGCTCGCACCGGGGCGCGGCCGTCGCTGACTCTGGGGCGCGGCCGTCGTTCGCACCGGGGCGCGGCCGTCGCTCACACCGGGGCGCGGCCGTCGTTCACTCCACCACCTGGCGTCCCTCCGGTCGCGCCGTACAGGCCGCCCGGAAGGCGCAGTTGGCGCAGTGCTGGCCGGTGGACGGGGTGAAGCGCTCGTCCAGGACCCGGCCCGCGGCCTCGGCCAGCAGCTCCTGCGCCCACTCCCCCGCCAGCGGTTCCTGGCGCTGCACGGCCGGTACGGTCTCGCCGCCCGCCTTGCGCGTCGCGCCGAGCCTGAGCTGGACGAGTTCGGCGCCGCCGGACGGCGGGCGGGTGTCGTTGAAGAGCGGGTCGACGGCGCCTTCGCGCACGGCGAGCTGGTAGACGGCGAGCTGCGGGTGGTGGGTGACCTCGGCCGCGGTGGGCTTGGAACGGCCGGTCTTGAAGTCGACGACGTACGCGTTGCCCTCGGCGTCGGTCTCGACGCGGTCCATGCTGCCGCGGATCCGTACCCGGGCGTTGCCCGCCTCCAAGGTGACGTCGAAGCCGTGCTCGGTGGCGACGGGGGTACGGCCGCGTTCCATGACGTGCCAGCGCAGGAAGCGCTCCAGGGCCGCGCGGGCGTTCTCCTTCTCCTGCCGGGACTTCCACGGCGCGTCGAAGGCGAGGGCGTCCCAGACCGAGTCCAGCCGTTCCATCAGGACGTCGAGGTCGGCGGGGGCGCGTCCGGAGGCGACCTCGTCGGCCAGGACGTGGACGACGTTGCCGAAGCCCTGGGCGGCGGTGGACGGCGGTTCCGCCTTGACCTCGCGGCCGAGGAACCACTGGAGCGCGCAGGTGTTGGCGAGCTGGTCGAGCGCGCTGCCGGACAGGACGACGGGCTGGTCGCGGTCGCGCAGCGGGACCGTCGAGCGGGTCGGCTCGTACAGGCCCCACCAGCGGTCGGGGTGCGCGGCGGGCACGAGCGCGTACCCGTCGTCGTTGAGCGCCGCGAGCTTGGCCAGCCGGCGCGCGGCGGCGTCGCGCAGGGCCGGGGACGCGGCGGGGTCGACGGTGGTGGCGCGCAGTTCGGCGACGAGCGCCGCGACGGCCAGCGGGCGGCGCGAGCGGTGGGTGACGTCCTGCGGGGGCACGCCCAGCTCGGCCAGGAAGCGGGAGGGCTGGTCGCCGTCGTCGTTGGCCGACTTCACGGCCGTGACCAGCAGGCGCTCGCGGGCGCGGGTGGCCGCCACGTAGAACAGCCGCCGTTCCTCCGCGAGGAGCGCGCCCTGGCTGAGCGGCGGCGCGAGGCCGTCGGTGCCGATCCGGTCCGCCTCCAGCAGCGAGCCGCGCCGCCGCAGGTCGGGCCAGACGCCGTCCTGCACCCCGGCCACCACGACGAGCCGCCACTCCAGGCCCTTCGACCGGTGCGCGGTCATCAGGCGTACGGCGTCGGGGCGTACGGCCGGGCCGCCGAGCGTGTCGGCGACGATGTCGTGCGCCGACAGCTCCTCGATGAGGTTCAGCGCGCCCCGGCCGCCGGTGCGCTCCTCGGCCCGCGCCGCCGTCTCGAACAGCGCGCACACCGCGTCCAGGTCACGGTCGGCGTGGCGTCCGCCCGCCCCGCCCCGCAACGCCGCCCGCTCCAGCCTCCCCGGCCAGGGCGAGCCGTCCCACAGGCCCCACAGCGCCTCTTCCGCCGTGCCGCCGCCCGCCAGCGTGTCCCGCGCGGCCCTCAGCAGCCCGCCCACCCGCAGCGCCCCCCGCGCATACGCCGGGTCGTGCGCCACCAGCCGCTCCGGCTCCCCCACCGCCTCCGCGATCAGCTCGTCCGACCCCCGCGGCACCGCGTGGCCCGCGGCCCACTCCTCCTCCCGCAACGCCCGCCCCAACCGCCGCAGATCCGCGGCGTCCATCCCCCCCAACGGCGACGTCAGCAGCGCGACGGCGTCCTCCACTCCAACAACCACCCGCCCCACCCCCCGCACGTCGCCCCGCGAATACCCGTCGGGTGCCGCCGACGAAGCAGCGACCTCGCCCCGCCCCTGCGGGCCGCCGAACGGCGCAGGCCCGGAAAGGGGGGCCGACGATCGGCCGGGCTCGGCGGGGCCGGCCGCCGACGCCGAGGAGGCGCCGGGCCCTCCCGGCCCACCGGGCAGAGCGGGGTCGGCGGACCGCCCGCCCGCGTCCTCGCCGGACGCACCCTGCCCACCCGGCCGAGCGGCGTCCGCGTCCTCGCCGGGGATTCCCGGCCTACCCGGCCGAGCGGGTTCGGCGGACCCCCCGTCCGCGTCCTCGCCGGACGCTCCCAGGCCGTCCGGCCGAGCGGAGTCCACGCCTCCGCCGGGCGTTCCGGGCCCACCGGGCAGAAGGGCGACCGCGTCCCCGCCGGACGCTCCCAAGCCGCCAAGCCGGGCGGGGTCCGCGTCCTCGTCGGGCGTTCCCGGGCCGCCGGGCAGAGCAGCGTCCACATCCCCGCTGGGGATTCCCAGCCCACCCGGCCGAGCGGAGTCTGCGTCCTCGCCGGACGCTCCCAAGCCGCCAGGCCGAACGGAGTCCACGCCCCCGTCGGGCGTTCCCGGGGCGCCGGGGAGGGTGGGGGGCTCAGGGGCAGCCGACTCGGCTGCTAGGCGGAGGGCGAGGAGGAGGGGGGCGACGGCGGGCTCGGCGTGGAGGGGGATGTCGGGGGCGTCGAGGTGGACGGGGACACCGGAGGTGGTGAGGGCGCGGCGCAGGGCCGGGAGGGGCGAGGCGGAGCGCAGGAGGACGGCCATGTCGTGCCAGGGGATGCCGTCTTCGAGATGCGCGCGGCGCAGGGTGTCGGCGATGCCGTCGAGTTCCGCGCCGGAGGTCGGATACGTGCGGACGGCGACCGCGCCGTCGGACCGTACGGCGTGCAGCGCGCGGTGCTGTCGTACGGCCGCGGCGGGCAGCTTGGGCAGCGGCATGCGGGTGGTGAGCCGCCGGGTGGCGTCCAGGAGTTCGGCCCCGGCGCGGCGGGAGACGGTGAGGACGCGGACGGCGGCGGCCTTGGCGTCGCGGGGCGGGAAGTCGGTGGGGAAGTCGAGGATGCCGTTGATGTCGGCGCCGCGGAAGGCGTAGATCGACTGGTCGGGGTCGCCGAAGGCGACCAGCGTGCGGCCCTGCCCCGCCAGCGCCTGGAGGAGCCGTACCTGCGCCGGGTCGGTGTCCTGGTACTCGTCGACGAAGACGGCGTCGTACCGCCCGGCCAGCTCCCGGTGCGTCTCGGGGCGTTCGGCGAGCAGCGCGGCCCGGTGGACGAGTTCGGTGTAGTCGATGACCCCCTGAAGGTCGCTGACCTCCAGGTATTCGTCCAGGAAGGCCGCCGCCGCGGTCCAGTCGGGCCGCCCGATGCGGCGGGCGAAGTCCGCGAGGGCGCGCGGGCCGAGCCCCAGTTCGCGGCTGCGCGCGACCACCGCGCGCACCTCGTCGGCGAATCCGCGCGTGGTGCGCGCGGCCCGCAGGTCGTCCGGCCAGCGGAATTTGCCGCGCCCGTCGCGTTCGAGCATGGCCTCTCCGGCCAGCAGCTCGCGGACCAGCAGGTCCTGCTCGGGGCCCGACAGCAGCCTGATCGGGTCGGCGAACAGCTCGGGCGCCTGGTGCTCACGGACCAGGGCGTAGCAGAAGGAGTGGAAGGTGGTGGCGTGCGGTGCCACCACTCCGCCGGTCGCGCCGCCCGGACCGTCGGGTTCCGCCGCCGCCCGCGCCGCCAGCCGGTCGCGCAGCTCGACGGCGGCCTTGCGGCTGAAGGTGAGCACGAGAATCCGGTCGGGATTCGTCCCGGCCCGCACCCGCGCCGTGACCGCCTCGACGAGCGTGGTCGTCTTGCCGGTGCCGGGCCCCGCCAGCACCAGCAGCGGCCCCTGCCCGTGCTCAACCACCGCGCGCTGTGCCGCGTCCAGCACAGGAGGCGTCGCGGCCACCGGCGGCGTCCGCACCAACCGGTACCCGCCACCGCCCGCACCCCGGTGCGCCTGGTGCGGCACTGCCGAGGTGGCGGAGGAGGCGGAGGAGACCGAGGAGGATGTCACGTGGTTCGCCGGTTCTGTCGGGGCCAGGATCAGATGCGCGTACGGATTCGGGTGCGGGATCGGTCACGGGGTCGGTCATGGGCTCGGGCGGTCGTACGGGGACGCGTACGGGACCGCGTACCGGGTCACGTACGCCGCCGGGATCGCGTTCCCGGACGGGAGCTGTCGACGCTACGCCACGCGCGGGATGTACTCCGTACGGACGGCCGATGCCATCGCGGCGGCGCCGATGACGGAAGCTGGAGGACATGAGTCCCCGGCCGTCAGCCGCTGCCGCCCCCCGCGAGGTCGGCGGCGCCCCCGTCCCAGCGGGCCCTGCGCATGTCGACGCGCGGTATGTGCCCCTCGGCGGCCGGGCCGCGCTCACGCAGCGGGGTGCCCTCGGCGCGGTACGCGTCCAGCGCGCTCAGCTCGTGGCCGGGCAGCAGCGTCCCGTCGGAGCGCACGACACGCCACCAGGTCACGCCGCCGCCGTACAGCGCCATGACCCGGCCGACCTGTCGCGGACCGCCTTCGCCCAGGTATTCCGCGACATCGCCGTATGTCATCACGCGGCCGGGCGGGATCAGTTCTACGGTGTCCAGCACCCGCTCCGCGTACTCCGTGGGGGCACCGGGGTCGTACTCCTCGCTCATCCGAACAATCCTGCCCCAGACCACCGACAACGGGGGGTTCCGGTCCCATTCGCAGACCTCTCATGCCACCATCGTCCGGGCGGTGACTGGTGATACGAGATCAAGAAGAAGAGACGGCTGGGGAGCAGCAGCCGGGCGCGGAGCAGGCCGGACCGGCCGACCGCGCCCCCGACGCGCTGCCCGCGCACCCCGCCGCGCCGGCCGCGAACGGGGCCCACAGGGCGCGCCTGTCCGACCTGCCCGTGCCCGACACCACGCGTGACGCCGTGGCCGAACCCGCGACGGACACCGGCCCGGACGCCGACCGGGCCGCCGCAGACGACACGACGCCCGAGGCCACACCCGGCACCGCGCCCGGCACCGCGTCCGGCGCCACGCCCGAGAAGACCCCGGACACCGCGTCCGGCACCGCCCCCGGCCCCGCTCCCACCCTGACCCCCGGGCCGGGACCCGGCACCGTCCTGGTCGACGAACCGCTGCTCGCCGCCCGCGTGCACCGCCCCGCCGACCTGATGCGCTTCCTGTTCGGGCTGCTGGGCATCGCGGTCGTGCTGGCCATCGCGGGCTTCGCGCACGCGACGACCACCGGCCTGGAGACGGACATCTCCAAGGGCGCGGACCACGCGCCCGACGCCCTGTCGTCCTTCGCGGGCCTGACCGCGAGCATCGCCGTACTGATCGTGCCGGTCGCCTTCGCGATCGAGCGGCTGGTCAAACGGGACGGGCTGCGGATCGCCGACGGCGTCCTGGCGGCCGTCCTCGCGCACGGCGCCGCGCTCGCCACCGACTTGTGGGTGACCAGTTCCGCGCCGAATCCGATCCAGGAGGCGCTGACTCACAGCGCGCCCGGCGGCACCGGCCTCACCGACCCCGTGCACGGCTATCTCGCGCCCGTCATCGCCTATGTGACGGCGGTCGGGATGGCGCGCAGACCGCGCTGGCGGGTCGCGCTGTGGTTCGTGCTGCTGCTGGACGCCTTCGCGGTGCTGGTCGGCGGCTACACGACACCGTTCTCGATCGCCGTGACCGTGCTGATCGGCTGGACGGTCGCCTACGGCACGGTCTACGCGGTCGGCTCGCCGAACGTCCGGCCGACCGGGCAGCACCTGCTCGCGGGCCTGCGCCGGGTCGGCTTCGCGCCGCAGACCGCGCGCCGGGTCGAGCTGGACGGCCCGGAGACCGCGGACTCCGACCGCGGCCGGGCGTATCTGGTGACACTGGAGGACGGCCCGCCGCTGGACGTCACGGTGGTCGACCGGGAGCAGCAGGCGCACGGTTTCTTCTACCGGCTGTGGCGGCGGCTCGCCCTGGTCGGCGGGATCACGCAGCGGCGCAGTCTGCTGTCGCTGCGGCAGGCGCTGGAGCAGGAGGCGCTGCTGGCGTACGCGGCCATCGCCGCCGGGGCCAACGCGCCGAAGCTGATCGCCACCTCCGAGCTGGGCCCCGACGCGGTGATGCTGGTCTACGAGCACATCGGTGGCCGGCGGTTCGACTCGCTCGCGGACGACGAGATCACCGACGACCTGCTGCGCGAGGCGTGGACGCAGGTGCGGGCGCTCCAGTCGCGGCGGATCGCGCACCGGCGGCTGGTCGGTGAGTCGCTGCTGGTGGATCGTTCCGGCAAGGTCGTGCTGACCGAGCTGCGCGGCGGTGAGATCGCGGCCGGGGACATCGTGCTGCGGATGGACATCGCGCAGATGCTGACGACGCTGGCGCTGCGGGTGGGGCCCGAGCGCGCGGTGGCCTCGGGGCTCGCGGTGCTCGGTCCCGACCGGGTCGCCAACTCGCTGCCGCTGCTCCAGCCGATCGCGCTGAGCCGGGAGACCCGGGCGCGGCTGAAGGTGCTCGGGCGGGCCCGCGCGCAGCGCGAGCGGGACGCGGTGCTCGCGGCGTCGGCGGCGGAGAAGGAGGCACGGGCCGCGGAGCGCGCGCACGGCGCGGAGGTGGCGCACGGCGGCGCGACGGCGGCGGTGCCGCCAGGGGACCTCAGAGCCGGGGACCTCAAGACCGGGGATCTCAGAACCGGAGACCTCAGAGCCGGGGACCTCAAGGCCGGGGACCTCAAGGCGGGCAAGCTCAAGGCGGGCCGGAAGGCCGAGCGCAAGGCCGAGAGCAAGGCGGAGAAGCGGGCCATAGAGGACGCGCTGGAAGAGGCCCGCGAGGACGACCTGCTCTCCCTCATCCGCCAGCAGGTGCTGCTGATCCGTCCGCAGGCGCCGGTCGAGCCGGTCCGTCTCGAACGCATCAAGCCGCGCACGCTGATCACGGTCATCGCGGGCGCCTTCGCCGCGTATTTCCTGCTCTCCCAGCTCAGTTCCGTGCCGATCGGCGACGCCATCGCCAACGCCGACTGGCGGTGGGCGGTGATCGCGGTCCTCGGCTCCGCGGCCAGTTACGTCGCCGCCGCGTGCGCGCTCTCCGGGTTCGTACCGGAGCGGCTGTCGCTGGTGAAGACGGTGCTCGCGCAGGTCGCCGGGTCGTTCGTGAAGCTGGTCGCCCCGGCCGCGGTCGGCGGTGTCGCGCTCAACACCCGCTACTTGCAGAAGGCGGGCGTACGGCCCGGCCTGGCGGTGGCGAGCGTCGGCGCCTCCCAGCTCGTCGGCCTCGGCTCGCACGTGGTGCTGCTGATGGCGTTCGGCTTCATCACCGGTACGGAGAAGACGCCGTCGCTGTCGCCGTCCCGTACGGTCATGGCCGGGCTGCTGACCGCGGGCGTGCTGGTGCTGGTCGTCACGGCGGTGCCCGCGCTGCGGAAGTTCGTCTCGACGCGGGTACGCGCGCTGTTCGCCGGGGTCGTGCCGCGCATGCTGGACGTGCTCCAGCGGCCCGCGAAGCTGATCACCGGCATCGGCGGCACGCTGATGCTGACGGTCACCTTCGTGATCTGCCTGGACGGCTGCGTACGGGCCTTCGGCGGCCACCTCAGTTACGCGGCCATCGCCGTCGTCTTCCTCGCGGGCAACGCGCTGGGGTCCGCCGCGCCCACCCCCGGTGGCGTCGGGGCCGTCGAACTCGCCCTCACCGGTGGTCTGATCGCCGCCGGGCTGCCGAAGGAGGTCGCCACTCCGGCCGTGCTCTTCTTCCGGCTGCTGACCTTCTGGCTGCCGGTGCTGCCCGGCTGGGTCTCCTTCCACCACCTCACCCGCAAGGGCGAGCTGTAGCGGGCGGGTTGACGTACTCCGTGGCCGGCCGGCCCCGCCGACCGGTCCGAAGGACCGAATCAGCGGGCCCCGCGCGCTACTTGATGTCGGAGATCTTCTTCGTCGCCAGGTCCGACCGCACCTTGAGCGTCTGGTACGTCTCGTGGCCCTTCCCGCCGAACGTCAGGCGCACATTGGTGAAGGCGTGTCCCGCGCCGCTGCCCGCGTACGTCACGCGCCACGCCGTCGGTACGTCCTGGGCGCGCAGCACGCCGTCCGCGTGGTTCTTCTTCTCCCACGCGGCGAGCTTCTTCTGGAGGCCCTTGGTCAGGAAGTGCGACCGCAGGTCGGCGCCGAGGTGGCCGCTGTCGGTGTCCCAGACGGCGTCGATGTAGGACCCGTAGAAGTCGGCGACGCGTCCCGTCGTGGACTGCGGGCTGCCGGAGCCGATCACCGGCTCGGCCTTGGCGCCCTTGTGGGCCTTGTGCGCCGTGGGCGCCTGGTGCGCGACCGCGTGCCCGTGCCCGGTCGTGCGGGACTGCCCGGTCGTGTGGGACGCGGTCCGCGGCTGGGACTGCGCCTGCGCCGCGGCGGCGGGTACGGCGACCGCGAGCGCCACCGCGGCCGTGGTGAGGGCGATACGGCGGACGGTACGGGTGCGGGTACCGGTGGTGCGGCTCTGCTGCATGACGTGCCTTGCCTTTCGAAGGTTCTTCGAGGGCTCGGGTGCTCCGCGCCACGCGAAGTCGTCGTGTTCTCCGCGGTGTTCGACGCGTTCGAGCCCATTCGCTGCTTTTACGGCGTTTGTTCGGGACCCACCACTTGTATCCAATAGGTCGCCGAATATCCGTTAGGATGGGTTGTGTCCTTGCCGGGTTGCGCGGCATCCGGGTGGAATCGGCGGCTGTGCCGTCGCGGTGACCCGCACGTGACCGAATCAGCACACTTCCCCTCTCAACACGGGCCGCCGCCTTGGGTACGTTGGATTCCACTTGGATACGGGGCCAAGGGGTGTTCGGCGTTCGATGTGTTGTTCGGCCGGTGCCCGTCGGTGCCCGGTGAGCACCGATCGGGAGCGTTGACCATGCGAGTCCACTGCGGCGCCACGGCCGCCGCGTTGACGGCGACCGCCGTCCTGGCGCTGTCCGCCTGCGGCGGTGGGGGTGGCGGCTCCGACACGATCGACGGGGATTCGGCGAACACCGCCTCCCCCACCGCGACGGCCGCCTCTCCCACGGCGTCGGCGTCCGCCGAGCCGACCGCGCCGCCCGTGACGCAGGATCCGAACCTGGCGCTGCCGGGCGATCTGAAGCTGGTCTTCGACTGGCCCGCGCCGACCGGTCACGCCGAGGCCGCCGCGCTGGGCAACGCCGCCAACTTCATGCGCAGCATCGCCCACGGCATCGTGAAGCGGAATGTCAACGAGCCGCTGGTGGCGCAGTACGCGCAACCGGGCGGCAGCGCCGCCGCGTATGCCCGTACGCAGATCGGGCAGGCGGTGGACGGCGGCTGGACCGAGACCGGCACCGACCGCTTCTACCGGCCCACGGTGAAGGTGACCTCGGCGAAGACCGCCGCCACGGTCGGCTTCTGCGACTTCCAGGGCAAGGTCTACGGCAAGGACGTCAGGTCGGGCAAGCTCCTCGGCACCGCGGTCACCGACAGCAGTTACGTGTACTTCACGATCGTCATGGCCAAGTTCCCCGCGGGGGCCGACCTGTGGCAAGCCGTGTCCGTCGATGCGAAAGCGAAGGCAACGCAATGCAAGGAGTGACCACCCCATCGGGCCCGGCAACGGGCCTGCGCCGTGCGGCTCTTGGCGCGGCCACCGCGATCCTCGTGACGGCCGCCACGGCCACCGTCGCCGCCCCGGCCTTCGCCGACGTGCCCGGCGGCAAGACCAGCGGCTCGGGTGACGACAAGGGCAATCTGAGCGCGGGCGTCCAGGTCACCTATCCCACGGACACCAGCACGAAGGGCTCGGGAGGCCATTCGCTCGGCGCCGCCGACAATGTGACGTGGACGCCGCCGCCGTGCTGGATCGGCCCCGTCGCCGGTCCCGCCGAATTCAAGAAGATGGTCGAGAAGCAGGTCAAGGAGACCAACGAGTATCCGGGCCAGGCCAATTACGCCATGCAGGCCATGGACGAGTACAAGAAGCACTACTCGGAGGGCAGGACCTGGAGCGGCAACGGCGAGAAGGCGTACAAGAACTTCAATCTCGACCAGCAGGGCAAGGGCGCTTTCTGGGGTCCGGTGACGAATCCCAACTCCGACAGCCCCGACCGCTTCGACTGCAACGGCACGCTGCCCTTCTGGGTCCCCAACGGCCAGCGCCCGCCCGCCGGTACGCCGAACGTGATCACCACGGAGATGCTGGCCCGGCTCGCCTTCGCGCACACCAAGGTGCCGGGCGTGGACATCCGGACGAATCCGGTGGGCACCCAGACCGTCAATCTGCCCACCTGGGTGACGCTGAACGAGAACTACGCGCCGGTCACCGTCAGGGCCGAACTCAACATCCCCGGCGCGCAGGCCATGTGGGCCGAGACGACGGCCACGCCGACCAGCGTCCACATCGATCCGGGGACGTCGGACGCCACCGTGTACCCGTCCTCCGCCGAGTGCCCCATCGGCAAGGGCGGCCAGGTCGGCGCCCCGTACACCGAGGGCGCCACCGGCAACCCGCCGTGCGGTGTGACGTATCGGCGCTCCACGCAGAGCACCGGCGCGTACGACCTGAATGTGACGGCCACCTGGAAGGTCTCCTGGCGCGGTTCGGACGGCGCGGCCGACAACCCGCCGCTGCCGAACGGTGTGATCACCCAGGACCACCCGGTCACGGTCCAGGAGATCCAGACCGTCAACCGCTGAACCGGACCATGCGAGAGGCCCGCCGCCCGGAGGAGTTCCGGGCGGCGGGCCTCGTTTCACGGTTCGAACGGCGCGATCCGGAGGACGGCGCGGCTTAGAACAGGTAGTTGTACGTGTTCCAGCCGCCGCCGATCTTCACGCGGGCCGCGAACGGGGCGCCGGCGTTGCCGGTGCCCTTGTACAGCCACAGGACACCCGACGTGTCGCGGGCGATCAGGTCGTTGCGACCGTCACCGCTGGTGTCGCCCAGGCTGAGGATCTTGTTGTAGGTGTTCCACCCACCGCCGATCTTCGTCCGCGCGGCGAACGGCGCGTCGATGTTGCCGGTGCCCTTGTAGAGCCAGAGCGCACCGCTGCTGTCGCGGGCCACGATGTCGGGCTTGCCGTCACCGGTGAGGTCACCGCGGCCGGCGATCTGGTTGTAGGTGTTCCACCCGCCGCCGACCTTGCGCTTCTTGGCGAACGTGCCGTCCGCGTAGGACAGGTAGAGCCACAGCACGCCGCTGCTGTCACGGGCGAGCAGGTCCGGGTTGGCGGCGCCGCCGACGTTGCCCGGCGTCACGAAGGCGTTGTAGACGTTCCAGCCGGTGCCGATCACGGTGCCCTCGTCGGGCGAGGCCGCCGAGAAGATCCGGAGCGTGCCGCCGAACCGCGCGTAGACGTTCACGTGCGTGTCGTTGCCCGAGTTGTTCTTGAAGAACGCGTTGGCGCTGCCCATCCCGTAGCCGGTCTGGGTGCGGGAGCCGAAGCCGTTCGCCTTCGGCGGGTAGCTCCAGATCCGGCCGCTGGAGTCGCGGCCGTCGATGCCGAACGACCAGATCTTGTCGTCCTGCGCGGCGTTCGTGGAGAACGTCGAGACGCCGGGTGCGGCGGTGTGGCTCTGCGCGTCCTTGACGGTGGTGAGCGCGGGCGAGCCGCCCTCGGCGCTGGCGGCGACGGAGGCGCCCAGCACCATGGCGAGCGTGCCCGCCGTCACCGCGGCGGCCCTGGCCTTCATTCCCCGTCCGGTCCGCCGGTTTTTCTGCGTTTTCACGTAGTGGTCCCCCTCAGTGAAATGTCCCTGCTCCGTACGGATCACTCCGCACGGGAGCCCCTGACGCTACCTCCTTCGCCCCCCGGCTCTCTCATGGGCAGGTCATGGGTCCGTCACAGTTTCGATACCGTCAAGGGCATCTGGAACAACAGGACATGACGGGACGGCGGAGGGGCCCGGTGCGTGGCACCGGGCCCCTCCGCCGTGAGACCGCTTCAACTGGCTTAGTACACCGGCTTGTCGGGCTCGATCGTGTTGACCCAGCCGATCACGCCGCCGCCGACGTGCACGGCGTCGGAGAAGCCCGCGGACTTCAGGACGGCGAGGACCTCCGCGGATCGCACACCGGTCTTGCAGTGCAGGACGATCCGCTTGTCCTGCGGCAGGTGCTCCAGGGCGCTGCCCATCAGGAACTCGTTCTTCGGGATGAGCTTCGCGCCGGGGATGGAGACGATCTCGTACTCGTTCGGCTCGCGGACATCGATCACCTCGATGTTCTCGCCGTCGTCCATCCACTCCTTGAGCTGCTTGGGAGTGATGGTCGAGCCGAGCGCGGCCTCCTGGGCCTCCTCGGACACGACGCCGCAGAACGCCTCGTAGTCGATCAGCTCGGTGACGGTCGGGTTCTCGCCGCAGACCGCGCAGTCCGGGTCCTTGCGGACCTTCACCGTGCGGTACGTCATCTCCAGGGCGTCGTAGATCATCAGGCGGCCGAGCAGCGGCTCGCCGATGCCCGCGAGCAGCTTGATGGCCTCGGTGACCTGGATCGAGCCGATGGACGCGCACAGCACGCCGAGGACGCCGCCCTCGGCGCAGGAGGGGACCATGCCGGGGGGCGGGGGCTCCGGGTAGAGGCAGCGGTAGCAGGGGCCGTGCTCGGACCAGAAGACCGATGCCTGGCCGTCGAAGCGGTAGATGGAGCCCCAGACGTAGGGCTTGCCCAGCAGCACGCACGCGTCGTTGACCAGGTAGCGGGTCGCGAAGTTGTCCGTGCCGTCGACGATCAGGTCGTACTGGGAGAAGATCTCCATCACGTTCTCGGCTTCGAGCCGCTCTTCGTGCAGGACGACGTTCACGTACGGGTTGATGCCCTTGACGGAGTCGCGGGCGGATTCGGCCTTCGAGCGGCCGATGTCGGCCTGGCTGTGGATGATCTGACGCTGGAGGTTCGACTCGTCGACCTCGTCGAATTCGACGATGCCGAGCGTGCCGACGCCCGCGGCGGCCAGGTACATCAGGGCCGGAGAGCCGAGCCCGCCGGCGCCGACACACAGCACCTTGGCGTTCTTCAGCCGCTTCTGGCCGTCCATTCCCACGTCGGGGATGATCAGATGGCGCGAATACCTGCGGACCTCGTCAACGGAGAGCTCGGCGGCCGGCTCGACCAGGGGTGGCAGCGACACAGGGACCTCAGCAATACGGTTGGTCGGTCATCAGTCAGTACGTGCGGTACGTGCTGTCCCTGCAACACTGCCACGCCGGTCTTCATTCCAAGACACCCGGTCCGAGGACCGAGACGGAATCGGCTCACATCCCGGTCACGTCCCGGTCACGCTCCGGCCGCGCTCCCCCCCGCGCCCTGGCCATGCCCGGTCCGAGGGGCCGCCGCGCCGGTGCTACGTGCTCGGCGACGGCTGTTTGCGCAGCATACGGACGACTTCGTGCCAGTATCCGGCCAGGCCCGCCCACGGGTCGGCGCCGTCCCGGTCCGTGCGGTCGGTGAGGCACACCGTGGACGCGCCCTGCCAGCGGGCGATCCGCAGGGCGGTGTCCAGATGGGACCTGGGCAGGCCGTGCACCAGGTGCACGAAGCGTTCCGGCGGGTACGCGGCCGTCCACTCCGGCGCCTCCGACCAGCGGTAACTGGTCCAGGGGCCGCAGAAGGTGACGAGCTGGTCGGCCAGTTCGGCGTATCCGGGCCACGGGTGCTCGCCGTGGCCGAGGACGATCTGGCCGCCGCCGCTCTCCGGCAGGCGCGAGGCGGCGACTCCCGCGCTCCCGCTGGCCCCACTGGCCCCGCTGCCCCATCTGCCTCTGCTGTCCCCGCTGTCCCCGCTGCCCTCGTTGCCCTCCGTGCCCCCGGTAACCTCCGTGCCCCCGGGGTCCTCGTCGTCCGCGTGCAGCAGTGCCCGCAGCGTGGTCACCACCCGGCGGCACTCGGCGGCGTCGGCGCGGCCGGTCGGGGCGCGGTCCAGGTAGAAGCCGTCGACCCGGTACCAGTCCAGGTAGTGGGAGGCGTCGGCGAGCAGGTCGCCGAAGGGCCGGGTGCCGTTGCGGCAGTCCAGCAGTCCGAGGACCGGGACGCCGTTCTCACGGACGCGGCCGACGACCTCTCCGTACAGCGGGTCGGGCCGCGTACCGGGGCCGCGGGCCACGTCGAAGGCGGCCCAGTGCAGCGGCGCCCCCGGCCGGGCCAGTTCGGCCCATTCGGTGGGGGCGACCAGCGGGTGCGCGAACGCCGGGACGCCGAAGCCCATCGCGTCCCGGCCCGCGCCCGCACGGCGGCGCAGTCCCGTGCCCCACTGGTGCGGTCGCGTCAGACGCGACATGCCGCCTCCATCCACACATCGGCCAGGGACTCCTCCAGGCCGATCCGGGGCCGCCAGCCGAGCCGGTCCCTGGCGGTACGGACGTCGGCCTGCTGCCAGCCGCCGCAGCCGTCGGGGTACGGGGGCGGCCCGGCGGAGGCGGGCGTCTCGTCCAGTTCGTGCAGCGAGCCCTCGTAGCCCGCCACATGGGCGAGGGCCGCGGCCATCTCACGCATCCGGACGGCCCGGCCGCTGCCGATGTTCACCACCCCCTGCGCGGCGGACAGCGACGCGGCGTGCACGGCGCGGGCCACGTCGCGGGCGTCGATGAAGTCGCGCTGGACGCCGAGGCCGCCGAGTTTCAGCTCGCCGTCTCCGTTCTGCATCGCGCGGCGCAAGGTCTCGGCGACCCGGCCGAGCGGGGCCCCGGTCGGAGTGCCGGGGCCGACCGGGCTGAACACCCGCAGCACCACCGCGTCGAGACCTGAGCTGAGGACCAGCTCGGTCGCGGCGAGCTTGCTGACGCCGTAGGGGCCGCCGGGGCGCGGCACCGCGTCCTCGCCGGTGGACGCGCCCTGCGGCGAGGGCCCGTACTCGGAGCCGCAGCCGAGCTGGACGAGCCGGGCGTCGACCTGGCTGCGGCGCATCGCCTCGCAGACGGTGGCGACGGCGACGGTGTTCTGCCGGGTCAGCTCGCGGGCGCCGCCCCTGGTCGTACCGGCGCAGTTGATCACCACTCCGGGGTGCACGGCGTCCAGGAACCTGGCGAGGACGCCGGGCGCGCCGCTCGCCAGGTCGAAGCGGACGTCCGCGTCGTCGCTCCTGCCGAGCGCGGTGAGCTGGACGGCGGGGTCGGCGAGGAGCCGCTCCGCGACATGCCGGCCGAGGAAGCCGTCGGCTCCGAGCAGCAGCACTCTCATCGCGTGCCTCCGAGTGCCTGCGCCGAGTGTCCCGTCGTGCGCCCGCGGGGCGGAAGGCCGTCCTCGCGGACGAGGAGGGGGCGTGCCGGGCGTCGGGCCGCGGTCGGGGTCGGGGCGGTTCGGTACCTGGTCAAGGGGTGTTCTCCTGGTCGTTCGTTCTGCTGAGGTCAGGGGTGGTGGCGCGGCGGCGGCCGGTGCGCGGAGGCACGGGGCAGCACGCGGAACGCCTGCGCGGTCAGCGCGAGTGCGGCGGCGCCGCAGATGACGGCTTGCGCGGTGGCGGGGGCAGGGCCGAGGTGCAGGGGGGTCGCGGCGAGGGTCAGCGCCTCGGCGGCGCAGGCCGCTCCGAGACCGGCCGCCGCGTGGCCGGGGAAGCCGTGCACGGACAGTAGGCGCGCGGCGAAGAGCAGCAGGCCGAGGGCGGCCGGTCCGGCCAGTGGCGCGGAGCCCGCGACGGCGGTGGCCGTGTCGAGCAGGGCGATCAGCGCGACGGCGTACGCGGCGAGGGCCGCGGCCAGGCGGGGGCGTACGGCGTCGGCGAAGTCCGACAGGCCGTGGCTGGGGGCGAGTTGGGCCCTGGAGCGGACGGCGAGCCAGTGCGCGCAGTACGCGGCGGGCAGCAGGGCGAAGGTGAGCGCCGCGAGGGTGGCGGCGCCGGCGGTGCGGCCGGTGGCGTGCCCGGCGTACAGCGCGTAGCCGAGCAGACCGTACGTCCATACGGCGGCGCCCGCGCCGCGCTCGACCCGCAGCGGTCCGATCCGTACGGCGGCCCACGCGACGACGGCGACGAACGCCAGCAGCGGCAGCCGTACGCTTCCGGGGGCTCCGGCCGCCAGCGCGCACACCGCGCCCGGCACCGCCTGCGCGGCCCCGGTCCGCCAGCGCGGCAGGGCCCGTTCCCGCTCCCCCGGCGCCGCCTCCAGTCGGCGTACCGCCCTCGGGACCCGCGCGTACAGCTCCTCCGCGAGCCCGAAGACGTCCCGGTGCCGCAGGCGTCGCGCGGCTCCGTCCGTCACGCCGTGGGCTTCCAGCCCGGCCGCGATCTCCCACTCGTCCACGGCGCCCGCGATCAGCGCCTCGTGCCGGTGCATCACTCCCCGTACGGGGTCGGCGGGCCCCCTGCGCCGCGGCTCGTCCGCACCGCCCGGCCGCGCCCCCGCCCGAAAGTCCGCCACCCGCCCGCCGGCCTGCGGCCCGCCCCGCGCGGCCCGTCGCCCGCCGTCGATCCCCACCAACCGCCCTCCGGGCCGCGCCTCCCCACCCGCCCCCGCCCCAGCACCGCGTCGCCCCGCACCCTCGGCGTCCAAGCCGACCGGTACCGGCCCGCGCCGCTCGCGAGCGGAGCCGCCAGGCAGGGCCAAGTCCCCGTCCAGGACCGCCACTTCGAGTACGGAAGCGTTTGCGCCCGCGCGCGCCGATTCCTTCTCCGCCTCGGGCCCCTCGGCAACGCGGAGGCCCGCGCCCGAGCGGGAATCGTCGTCGGCGTCCAAGCCAACCGGCACCGGACCGCCCCGCTCGGGAGCCGGGGCGTCGAACGCACCCGAGTCCCGGTCCACGACGGGCGCTTCGGATACGGAAACGTTCGCGCCCGGGCGGGTCTCGGATCGCGCGAGGTCCGCACGGCTCACGGATGCGGCACCATCCGGGTCCGCGAGGCGAGCGTCAGGCAAGCCGTGCGCCCCGTCATCACCCGGCTTCGCCGACCCCGACTCGGGCCGCCGCGCCGAATCCGCGTGGGCCTGCGGCTCGTCGGTAACGCGGGGCTCCGCGCCTGAGCGGGGCTCGCGCTGCTCGCGAGCGGGGTCGCCAAGCACCGCCAAGTCCCGGTCCGCGACGGTCACTTCGGATGCGGAAGCGTCCGGACTCGATGGCGCGGCGGCGCGTGGGGAGGCGGCTCCGAACGAATCTGCGCGGGTCGGGGCGGCGGGGGCGGCTGGGCGGGGCTGGGCGGTCTCGGGCGCGGCGGCGGGCGGTTGCGCGTCGTCCGCGACGGCGGTCCGGGACCGTACGCGCGACGGGTCGCCGTCCGGGGGGGCCGCACGCAGCTCGGCCGGGTGCTCGTCGGTGTCCGGGTTCCGCGCCGGGAGGCGGGAGGCGCCGAAGAGGGCCGTGACCGTCTCGTCGAGGGAGTGGGGGGTGGCCTCGTCGTCGTAGGCGTCTATGTCTATGGCGGTGGGGTCGTCGGGGTCGTGGGGCGGGAGCCGCAGGGGTGAGGCGGGCGGGGCGGCCTGGGCGGTGAGGCGGGTGAGTAAGGCGTGGGCGGGGGTCGGCGTGGTCATGAGGGGGAGCCTCCGGAAGCGGACGGGGCACCTACGGGTTCGGGGGTGCGGGACCAGGCGGGGTGGGCGGGGGTGGGGGCCAGGCGGGCCGGGACGTGCGACTCGGCGGGGGCCGTGAACGGCCGCGGATCGCCCGCCGCGTCGAGCAGCGGCTCGCGCCGCACGGGATGGTGCGCGACCACGTCGAGATAGCTCTCGCGGAAGGCGTCCACGCACCGGGTGACGGTGAAGAGCGCGAGCGCCCGCTCCCGGGCCGCGGCCCCGAGCCGCGACGCCCGCTCGGGCCCGCGCAGCAGATCGACGACGGCGTCCGCCAGCGCCTTGGGGTTGCGCGGCGGCACGACGAGCCCGGTGCCGCCGATGACCTCGCGGACGGCCCCCACGTCGGTGGACACGGTGGGCCGCCCGCAGAACATCGCCTCCACCAGGCTCAGCGGAAAGCCTTCCGCGCTGCTGGAGAGCACCACGACGTCGCCCGCGGCGTACGCGTCGGCGAGTTCGGGCGCGCCGGGCGACCCGATCTCCTCGAAGCTGACGGGACTCTCACCGACGGCGTTGGCGTCGGCGGCCTCGTACGGGAAGAGCTGCGCGGCGAGCGTCCGGCAGTGCCCGAGGTAGGAGGCCGCGCGTTCGTCGGCGGCCCGCAGCCGCAGGTAGAAGATCCGCAGCCGCGCCCGCGGCTCGTCCGCGCGTATCGCGCGGAAGGCGTGCAGCAGCGCGATGAGGTCCTTGGCCGGATCGATCCTGCCGACCCAGGCGAG
Source organism: Streptomyces sp. NPDC093221 (assembly GCF_044753885.1). Taxonomy (NCBI): domain Bacteria; kingdom Bacillati; phylum Actinomycetota; class Actinomycetes; order Kitasatosporales; family Streptomycetaceae; genus Streptomyces; species Streptomyces sp. NPDC093221. The sequence goes on from NZ_JBIVOA010000002.1 coordinate 671,122, forward strand.
CGTGGGGTCGGCGTGCGCGGCGGGCGCGGTGGCCTCGGCCTCGGCGGCCTCGCCCGCGAGGGCGAAGCGCGCCGCGTCGATCCCCGGATGGATGGTCCGCATCCGGTCGCGCGGCGCCCCGCACCGCTCCTGCCAGCGCCGCACATGCGTGGAGCCGGGCGTGACGAGCGCGGCCTGCCGGTAGCTCTCCCCGGCGAGCAGCCGGTGGTAGTCGCCGAGCACCACCCGTACGGCTCCGGCCAGTCCGGCCGCGCGGTTCCCGAGCAGCGCCTCCCGTACCCGCACGGTGTACTCGGTGACGATGAGCGGCGTTCCGCAGAACCGTTTGGCCAGCAGGCCGGGCAAGGCCGCCGGGCCCCCGGAGACGGCGTGGCAGACATCGACGGCGCCCAGTTCGCTCGACCCGTACCAGGGCGCGGACAGCGGCCTGAGCTGGCGTTCCAACAGCTCGGCGACGGCGAGGAGTTCGGTGACGACGATGTCGCCGAGCACGGGACGCACCCCGGGGGCGCGGCACGCCGACTCCAGGGCGGCGAGCGCGTCCTCGCCGCGCAACAGGTCGGGCAGGCCGCCATGTTCTGCGGCGACCTCGGCGAGACCGTACAGCCCGGAGGCGAAACGGTCCGCCCGGTCGGCGGAGCCGAGCCCGGCGCCGCCGGCCAGCGCCGCGACCAGGTCGCGGTAGTGGGTGAGGAAGTCGGCGCGTCTGGCGCGTCTGGCCGCCCGGCCGCCGCCGCACGTCGGCGCGAGGGCGGCGGCCGGGGGCTCCCCCCAGAGGCGTTCCGCGCGGAACCGCCGTACGTGCGACGGCACTTCGACGCGGCCCCCCGCCTCCGTCCGCGGTGACCGGCTGAGCGCGTACACGTCGAATTCGTGGTGCGCGAGACCGCGGACGAGCCGGTCGCACCACGCACCCCCTTCACCTCGCGCGTACGGGTAACCACCCTCGGTGAGCAATGCGATACGCACGTGTACGCCCCCTTTCTCCCTGGCTCGGCCACAACGGAATGTCGGCCGGGTGGCGCCCACGGGACCTGCGTCCGCCCGGCGCGAAGACGTTATTCCGGTACGGCGGTGGGGGGGGGGGGGGGGGGGGGGGGGGGCGGCCGCCCCCCGCCGGCGGGGGGGGGGGGGGGGGGGCCCCCGCCAAGGATGGAAGTGAAATGTGTGTGGCAGATCAAC
>NZ_JBIVOA010000002.1:672313-690153 GCF_044753885.1 Streptomyces sp. NPDC093221
CGTCCCCCCCGCGCCCGCCAACACCTGACTGCGGCGGGGGGGGCCCCCCGGGCCCCGGCGCCCGCCGGGCGCTAAGTGTTTTTCCGGTTCGGGGGGGGGGGGGGGGGCGGTTGGCCCCCCCCCCCACCAAAAGGGGTGAACGGGCGTAACTTCTCACACTGCCACGCGTTGATGTGACCTAAGGTGCGGTCACCATCACGCTCCGCAGTTCCCTGCGGTCCGCCCTGCGGGCCGCGGATTCGGCCGGGTCCAGCACCGGGACGGCCGCCAACAGGCCCTTGGTGTAGGGGTCCTGGGGCGCGTCGTAGACCTCGTCGACCGTGCCGGACTCCACGATCCGGCCGCCGCGCATCACCGCGACGCGGTCGCTCACCTGCCGTACCACGGCGAGGTCGTGGGCGATGAAGACCAGCGACAGGCCGAGGTCGCGGCGGAGTTCCGCGAGCAGCGCGACGACCTGCGCCTGCGTGGTGACGTCCAGCGCGGAGACCGGCTCGTCGCACACGATGAGCTTCGGCTCGGGCGCCAGGGCCCGTGCGATACCGACGCGTTGGCGCTGCCCGCCGCTGAACTCGTGCGGGTACCTGTGGTACCACTCCGGGTCGAGGCCGACCCGCTCCAGCAGTTCCTTCACCCGGCCGACGACGGCCTTGTCGCTCAGCTCGCCCGCCGCCCGCAGCGGGTCCGCGATGGACTCGCCGATGCTGCGGCGCGGGTTGAGCGAGGAGACCGGGTCCTGGAAGACCATTTGCAGGTCGCGCCGCAGCGGGCGCAGCGCCTTGTCCCCCAGTCCGCCGATCTCCCGGCCCCGGTAGCGGATCTCGCCCGCGCTCGGGTCGAGCAGCCGCACGAGCATCCGCCCGAGCGTCGTCTTGCCGCTGCCGCTCTCGCCCACGATGCCGAGCGTCTCCCCGGCCCTGACCTGGAGCGACACGTCGTCCACGGCCGTGAGCCGCTGCCGCCCCTTGCCGAACTCCCGCCGCAGCGCGACCGCTTCCAGCAGGGGCTCGGCGCCGGGCTCTTCGGCCGTGCCCGTACGCGCACCGCGTCCGCGTGGTGTCGCCGCGCCCACGGGCGCGGGAGCCGCGCCCGGCTCCCCGCCGTCCGTCGGCCGCGGGTCGATCCGGGGCACCGCCGACAGCAGCGCCCGCGTGTAGTCGTGCGCCGGGGCGGCCAGCACCTCGGCGACCGGACCGCGTTCGACGGCGGCGCCGTCCCGCATGACGAGGATGTCGTCGACGCTCCCGGCGACGACGCCCAGGTCGTGGGTGACGAGCAGCAGCCCCATGCCGGTCTCGGCCCGCAGTTCGTGCAGCAGGTCGAGGATCTGGGCCTGGACGGTGACGTCGAGGGCCGTCGTGGGCTCGTCGGCGATGAGCAGGCGCGGCTCGCACGCCAACGCCATGGCGATCAGGGCGCGTTGGCGCATGCCGCCGCTGAACTCGTGCGGCCGGGAGCGGGACCGGCGGGCGGCGTCGGGGATGCCGACGCGGTCCAGGACCTCGACGGCGCGGGCCCGCGCCGCGGCGCGCGAGCCGCGGTGGTGCACCCGGTAGACCTCGGCGATCTGGTCGCCGATGGCGTAGTAGGGGTCGAGCGAGGACAGCGGGTCCTGGAAGACCATGGCGGCGACCCCGCCGCGCAGCTCGCGCAACTCGGCGTCGTCCGCGCCGAGTACGTCGGTCCCGGCGACCCGTACGGTCCCGGAGACCCGCGCGCCCGTACCGCGGTGCAGGCCGAGCAGGGCGTACGCGGTCGCGCTCTTGCCGGAGCCCGACTCGCCGACGAGCCCGAGCGCGCCGCCCGCGCCGAGCGTGAAGTCCAGCCCGTCGACGGCCCGTACGGCCCCGCCCTCGGTGGGGAATTCGATCCGCAGTCCCGCGACCTCCACCAACGGGGCCTCCAGGTCGATGAGTTGCCCGGTCATGCCAGTACCACCCGTCGGTCGGCCACCGCGTACAGCACGTCGGCGACAGCGTTGGCCACGACGACGGCCAGGCCCATGACCAGCACGATCCCGACCACCACCGGCACGTCCTTGATCTGTACGGACTGCACGAGCTGCTGCCCGAGTCCGGGGATGTTGAACAGCGTCTCGGTGAGCAGCGCGCCGCCGAACATCGTGCCGAGGTCCAGCGCGGACAGCGCGATCACCGGGGTCAGCGCGCCCCGCAGCGCGTGCCGTACGACGATGGCCCGCTCGCTGACGCCGTACGCGCGGAAGGTGCGGATGTGGTCCTCCGCCAGCGTCTCCAGCATCGAACTGCGGGTCAGCCGGGCGTACTTGGCGGCCTCCACCAGGGCGAGCGCGAGCCAGGCCAGCAGCAGATTCCACGCCCACTGCTGCGGGTCCTCGGTGAGCGGGACGTACGAGGGATACGGCAGCCACTGGAGCCAGGAGCAGAAGAGCAGGAGCAGCAGGATGCCCGTGATGAACACCGGGGTCGCCGTGCCGACCAACGTGAAGCCGGTCAGGGCGCGTTCGGTGACGGTGCCGCGCCGCAGCGCGGACAGCAGGCCGGTGCCGACGCCGATGACCAGCCACAGCACCATCGCGCCGAAGGCGAGCGACGCGGTGGCGGGCAGCTTCTCGCCGACCATCGACGTGACGAGTTCGCCGGTGCGGTACGACTGGCCGAGGCAGGGCGCCGGGCAGTGCAGCACATCGGTGCCGGTGCTGTAGTCGTGACCGGCGACGATGCCGCTGAGGAAGTGCCAGAACTGCACGTACACCGGGTCGTCGAGGCCCATCTGGCCGCGGATCTGCACGATCTGCGCGGTCGAGCACTTGGGGCCGCAGGCCAGCCGGGCCGCGTCACCGGGCGCGAGGTAGAAGCACGCGTAGAGCACGGCGGCCAGGACGAGGAGGACGACGAGGGCCTGGAAGAGCCGCCGCCCGAGGAAGCGGATCACGCGCCGTCCACCGCCTCGGCGCCCGAGGCGCGGCCAGCCGTATCCGTCGCGGCCGTGTCCGAGGAAGCCGTGCCCCTCGGACCCGCAACCGTCGGACCCGTGTCCGAAGAAGCCGTGTCCGAAGAAGCGTCCGCCTTCGCCGACTTCCGTCCCGTCCCCACCCGCAGCCTGCTGGCGACCCGCGGGTCCAGGGCCGTCCGCACACCGTCCGCGAAGACGGTGAAGGCGAGCACGGTCACGAAGAGCAGCAGGGCGGGCAGCAGGACGTACGCGGAGTCGGCCTGGTACCAGGTCGAGGCGCTGGAGAGCATCTGGCCCCAGGAGGGGGTGGGCGGGGTGACGCCGATGCCGAGGAAGGACAGGCCCGCCTCGGAGACGATGTTGGAGGGCAGCAGGATCGCCGCGTAGGTGACGACGGGCGCGACGAGCGCGGGCAGCAGTTCGCGGCGCGCGGTCCGCCACCGGCTGGAGCCCGCGAGCCGTGAAGCGGCCACGTAGTCGAGGGACTTGAGGGTGAGCACCTGCGCGCGGACGATCTTCGCGATGCCGCCCCAGGCGAGCAGCCCGAGGACCAGCATCAGCAGCACGGGCCGCGGGAAGCCGTCGGGGACGACCGCGAGCAGCGCGATGGCGAAGATCAGCGCGGGCATGGTGACGAAGACGTCGGTGATCCGGCTGAGCACGCTGTCGAGGAACCGGTTGCCCAGGCCCGCGCCCAGGCCGAGGGCCACGCCGAGCGCGACCTGGAGGACGGTGGCGCCGAGGGCCACGACGAGCGAGATCCGCGAGCCGTAGACGAGCCGGGCGAACAGGTCGCGTCCGGTGCCGGGTTCGAGGCCGAGCCAGTGGCTGCCGGAGACCCCGCCGAAGGTGCCGACCGGTACGCCGCCGGCCGCGGAGTCGACCAGGTCGGCGTGGTAGGTGGTGGTGTCCTGCCCTTCGAGCGCGGCGAGCAGCGGGGCCGCCACCGCGACCAGGACGAACAGGACGATGACGGCGCCGCCGACGAGGGCCGCGCGCTGTCCGCGCAGCCGCCGCCAGATCTGCCGGGCCCCGGAGGGGGGCGCCGCGGTGGCGGCGCCCTCCCCCGCGGCCGAGACGGCCGAGAGTGCTTCGACGGTCACGGACTACTTCACCGCGGCCTGCGAGATGTCCAGCACACCGGTCCAGTCGCTGATCACGACGTTCTTGATGTTCTTGCCGAACAGCCGCTTGTAGACGGGGTGGAAGAGCGGCACGGTGAGCGCCTGCTCGCCGATCCTCTTGTCCAGCGCGCCCCAGCGGACGGCGGCGGCCTTGAGGTCGGTGATCTTGTTGATCTGGTCGATCTCGTTGTTCACGGCCGGGTCGTCGAGCTGCGCGTTGTTGAAGTTGGCGCCGTCCTTGACGATCTGGCGGCCGTCGAAGATCGGGCCGAGGAAGGGGCCGCCGGACGGCCAGTCCGCGCCCCAGCCGGTGAGGAAGAAGCCGGGCTCGGTCTTCAGGGTGTGGATCTTGTCGGAGAAGGCCGCGTGCTCCTGGCCGTCGAGCTTGACGGTGATCCCGGCCGCCTTGAGCGCCTCCTGGACGGCGGTGGCGACCTCGGGGCCCTGCTCGTCGCCCTTGGTGACGTCGTGGGTGAGCGAGACGGTCAGGCCGTTGGGGTAACCGGCCTCCTTCAGCAGCTCCTTGGCCTTGGCCGGGTCACCGGTCTTGCCCGCGGGGAACGGGTCGTAGGCGGTGTAGCCGAAGGACGCCTGCGCGGGCAGGAAGGTGGTGGCCGGGTCGTTGAGCGACGAGCCGCCCTGCGCGTTGATCACCGTGGTGCGGTTGATCGCGTACGCGATGGCCTGCCGGACCTTGATGTCGTCGAACGGCTTCACCTTCGGGTTGAAGGCGATGTAGTCGGTGTAGCCGAAGTGCCCGGTGCCGACCCGCTGGGCGAGGTTCTTGTCGCCGGTCACCTTGGCCAGCTCGGCCGGGCCGAGGTTGGTGTCGGTGGTGACCGCGTCCGCGTCCTTGCCGACGCCCGCCGACAGACGCTGGTTGATCACGGCCTGGTCGAGGCCGGACTGCACGTCGATGGTGTCGGGGTACGCCTTGCGCTGGTCGTCGGTGGCGGCCGACCAGTTGGGGTTGCGCTTCAGCACCAGGTGCTCGCCGTTGTTCTCGTTGCTGACCACCTTGTACGGGCCGGAGGAGACCGGGTGCGCCGCGTATTTGGTGCCGGTGTCCTTGGCCTTGGGCACCGGCGCGAAGGAGGTCTGCGTGGCGAGCAGCGGGAATTCGCCCTCGGGCTTGTTCAGGTGGAAGACGATGGTCTTCGCGTCGGGCGTCTCGATCGAGGACAGGCCCTTGGGGTCCTTGTACGGGCCCTGGTAGTCGGCCGCGCCGACCAGCCAGTCCCGCAGGTAGGGCGCGCCGCCGGACAGCTCGGCGGCGAAGGACCGCTCGATGTCGTACTTGATGTCGGCGGTGGTGATGGGCGAGCCGTCCTCGTACTTCAGGCCGTCTTTGAGGTGGTACGTCCACACCGTGGCGTTCTCGCTGGGCTCGCCGGTGGTGGTGGCCAGGTCGGGGACGACCTTGGCGCCCGCGGCGCCGTCGGCGCGGTTGCGGGTGGTGAGCGTCCGGTAGACCAGCGACGGCACGTTGCCGCCGCCGGAGGTGTAGAGCCGGGCGGGGTCGAAGTTCTCCTGCGCCTGGTTGTTCAGGACGTACAGCGTGCCGCCCTTGCCCGGCTTGCCGTCGCCGCCCGCCTTGGCGTCGTCACCGTTCTTGGGGCCGCAGGCGACGGCCCCTCCGGCAAGGGCCAGACCGACGGCGATCACGCCTATGCGGCGGGATGTGGAGGACAGTTGACGCATCAGAGGAACCTTTCGCGGCAGCGAGGAAGGGCGCGCACAGCGGTGCGCGCGAAAAAGCGGAAACGGGTCGTGACGTGCGGGACCGAAGGGTCCGGCCGGAGCAGCCCGTGGCGGAGGAGACGCCGTCCTGGGACGGCGGCCGGGCCTCTACGCGGTGGGGCTGGATGCGGTCAGCGACAGTGAACGTCGGCGACGCAGTGCGCGGCCACGCCGATGAGCGCCAGCTCGATGCCGGCGCGTGCATACGGATGTGCGTGGTGGTGCTGCATGGACAGAAGCGTGCAGCGACGCGACACCAATTGTCAAAGCCAGATCAATACGATCTCAAACGATCACTTATGGATCGCACCGCTGAGCGGGTCCGCGCCTACGGGATGCGGACGGCTCCGCCTACGGGTACGGCCACGCGTTCGGCTTGCAGGTGGGGCCGCCGTCGAGCGACAGGAATTTGGTCTGCTGCATCATCACCGGGGCCGGGGCGCCCTCCTTGGGACAGCCGACGTGGCTGTGCCCGAGACGGTGCCCGACCTCGTGGTTGATCAGCATCTGCCGGTACTCGTGCACCCGCGCGGCGCCGAATGTACTGGCGCCCTGCGCCCACCGGTAGGCGTTGATCATCGTGCGCGGAGTTGACGCGGAGTCACATGACACGTTCTCAACTGTCGTGTCCAGACCGGACTTCGCGCACCACTTCGCGGTGGTGCCGGGACTGGCGAGCGTAATGACGATGTCCGCGGGGCCGGTTGAGACCCGCTCGAAGGACATCTGTCCGCCGTGACCCCAACTCCGGCTGTCGTTCAGGGTCTTGAAGACGGTGTCGCTGAAGAGCTGCGCGTTCAGCGGCAGCCCGCGCTCGACGTCCACCCGGAAGCGCATGACCTTGCCCCTGCCCGGCGCGGCCTGGTGGCCGCCGACCGTGCTGAAGGCGCCGGACAGCCTCAGGTCCGGGTCCAGCGGGTACAGCTTGGCCATCAGCTCGTCGTACGTGGCGGCGGCGGGCGTCGCCGCCGGGGCCCCCGCGGGCGCGCTCGCGGCGCCGGGCGCGCGGTCCTGCGAGCGCGACGCCTCGTCGGCCGCCGAGCGCGTCGCGGTGTCCTTGCCGCTGTCCTCGCTGTGCCGTTTCTCACTTCCGCCGACCTGTCCCGCGACCACCACGGCGAGCACCGTGACGACGGCCGCGGCGGCGATCCCGCTGAGCGTGCGCCCCTTGCCGCCGGACTTGGTGTCCACGGACGTGCCCCCGTCCGCCTCCGGCTCCGGGTCCGGCTCGGGCGCGGCGGCCGGGCCGCCGGGCGGCGGGTCCGCGGGCCCTTCCGGCTCCTGCGGTCCGAAGGCGTCGAGGAATTCCTGCCGCGGGCGCGGGATCAGCCGGCCCGGCGCCTGCATCTGGCCGGGGCCGGGCGCCTGCGCGTGCCGGGCGTACGGGCCCTGCCCCTGGCCGAGCGCGGGTCCCGCGGGCGGGGAGCTCAGCGCGGACGCGGTGTCGTACGCCTCCCAGTCCTCCGCCCACTCGTCGACGAGGTCGAAGGGCAGCTCGCGGGTGCGCGGCGGCCCGGAGTAGCGGCCGGTGTCGGCCGCCCAGTCGTCGGCCGGGCCCCACGCGGTGTGCTCGCGGTGCTCGGGGTGGGCGGGCGCCGGACCGCCGTGGTCCTGCGGCCGGTACTGCGGGAAGCTGCCCGTGTCGTGGCCGGACAGCGGTCCTGGACCGCGGCGGCGGCGCCCGCTGCCGGGGACGCCGGGCCGCAGGGGTCCTGGGACGCCCGGCATTCCGGGCGCGCCCGGAATGCCGTTGTCACGGCCGTCCTGGCCGTCCCGCGCGCTGTGCTTACCCACGTCGCCCACCCACGTCCTCGATCAGCTCCCGGTCGCCTCGGCGCCGGCGGGCCCCGCGTCCGTACGGCCCCGGCCTTCGTCCTCGGCTTCCGCGACCTCGTCCTGGAGATCGCGGAAGCCCCGGGCCACCAGCTCGGGGTGCTCCATCATCGCCACATGGCCGCCGTCGGGGATGACCAGCAGCCGGGAATCGCGGAAAGCCCTGGCCGCCCGGCGGGCGACCTTGACCGAGACGAGCTTGTCCCGGCCTCCGTACACGAGCAGCGTAGGGGCGAGGACGCGCTCCGCCTGCCGCCACAGCGAATGCTGGCCACCGAGCGTGTACGCGTCCACGATCCCACGGGTGGAACGCACCATGACGTCCCAGAAATACGGCAGTTCGATCCGCCGCTGGTATTCGGCGACCGCGTCGGCGCGGGCCTGCTCGCCGACCACACCCGGGTCGCCGTAACAGAGCGCCAGCAGCTCCTGGGTCCTGCGCTCGGCCGGCCAGTTCCTCGTCGCGCGCAGATACAGCGCGGGGACGCCGGGCACCGAGAGCAGCCCGGTGGGCCAGGCGGTGCGCTGCGGCGGCAGCTCGGGGAGCGCGGGCGAGACCAGGGTGAGGGTGCGGACCAGGTCCGGCCGGGCGGCGGCGACCTTGACGGCCACCGCGCCGCCCAGCGAATTCCCGAAGAGGTGGACCGGGCCGCGCCGCTCGGCCTCCAGCAGCCGGACCACCGCCCGCGCGTGCCCCGGAATCGAGTAGTCGCCGTCGTCGGGCGGCGGGGAATGGCCGAATCCCGGCAGGTCCAGCGCCTGTCCCGCGACCCGGTCGGCCAGCGCGGCCATCAGCGCCGACCAGTTCTGCGAGGAGCCGCCGAGGCCGTGCACGAAGAGCGCGGGCGCCGTCCCCGGCCCGTCCGTACCGCGCGATCTGACCACCAGGGTGAGGCCGGGCAGGCTCGCCGTGTGCACCGATTCCCCCGGGGCGAGCCGCGGCCCGGGCGGGAGTACGACCGCCGGTTCTGCGGCCGTCTGGGGAACGTCGGTCGAGGGCATGGATGAATGTTACGAGACGATCACGCGTACGACCGCGTGTTCGCGGTCACAAGAACCTCCGCAAGGGCCGGAAGCCGCCACGCGCTCCGAGGGGCGCGCGCCGCACACCGCGGCCGGGAAGCCGCCATGCACGCGCCTGCCCGGCCGCCTAGGCTCAAGGGTGAGGCAAGAGAAGGAGGGGCCATGTCCGAGAACACCGGGAACGGTAGCGGGGACATCGAACGCTTCGAGCGTGAGGCCGACGAATTCGACGCCGCCCAGATCGCCCGCGACACCGATCTGGATCTGGAAGCGCCGGAGGCCGACACCGCGGAACAGCACGCGGAACTGCTCCAGCAGCACGACGAACCGATCATCGCGCGTCCCTCCCACCAGGTGGAAGAGGCGGATCCGGCCGACGCGGCGGAGCAGCGCAGGGTCGTCGCGCCGGACGAGGACGACTACCGCTGACGGTCGCCGCTCACCGACGGATTCCGCAGGCGCTCTCGCGCGGAGGTTCCAGGTAGTGAGAATGTGCGACCGCACGGCGCACAGGGTCGTTACTGAAAAGTACGATGGCCATCGCAGTGTTCTATCGTTCCTCACTTCAGATTTGGGAGGCGGCGTGACAGCCATCGAGCAAGCTCAGGCGAGGCCGCGCGGCACACGCCTGCCCCGCCGGGCCCGACGTGAACAATTGCTGGGCGCGGCCCAGGAAGTCTTCGTGGCGCAGGGTTACCACTCGGCCGCGATGGACGACATCGCCGAGCGGGCCGGCGTGAGCAAGCCCGTGCTCTACCAGCACTTCCCCGGCAAGCTGGAGCTCTACCTCGCGCTGCTCGACCAGCACTGCGAGTCCCTGCTGCACTCGGTGCGGACCGCGCTGGCGTCCACCACGGACAACAAGAAGCGCGTCGAGGCCACCATGGACGCGTACTTCGCGTACGTCGAGGACGAGGGCGGCGCCTTCCGGCTGGTCTTCGAGTCCGACCTGACCAACGAGCCCGCGGTCCGCGAGCGCGTCGACAAGGTCTCGCTCCAGTGCGCCGAGGCGATCAGCGAGGTCATCGCGGAGGACACCGGGCTCTCCCGCGACCAGTCGATGCTGCTGGCCGTCGGCCTCGGCGGTGTCTCCCAGGTCGTCGCCCGCTACTGGCTGGCGAGCAAGAGCACCGTGCCGCGCGACACCGCGGTGGACCTGCTGACCTCCCTGGCCTGGCGCGGTATCGCCGGATTCCCGCTGCACGGCGCGGAGGGCCACCACTGAGGCGGTGCCCCGCCGCCCGTCCGCGTCGCCCCGGGCCTGTTCGCTCACGGCGTTGCCGAGGTACGGATTTCCACCGGCCGCTCCGGGCTAGTCTTTGCTGCGTACGGCGCGAAACCAACCGCGCACACCGCCAGACCATCGGAGGTATCCAAGCCGTGGAGGTCAAGATCGGCGTGCAGCACGCGCCGCGCGAGATCAACATCGAGAGCGCGCAGTCCGTCGCGGAGGTCGAGCAGGCCGTCGCCGACGCGCTGTCCGGCGCCTCGAAGCTGCTGAGTCTGACGGATGAGCACGGCCGCAAGGTCCTGATCCCCGCCGACCGGCTCGCGTACGTGGAGATCGGCGAGCCGTCCGCCCGCAAGGTCGGTTTCGGCGCTTCGCTCTGAACGTCCGGCCCTGAAAGGGGCCGAAAGGGCGGCAACCGGTGCAACCGGTTGCCGCCCTTCGTTTTGTCCCGGCCTCCACAGGGGTAGGACCAGAGCGCACCGGTCCGTACCAGCCGTACCACCGGAAAGGGATCACGATGCTCTGGGAAGCCGTCGCCTACGTCGCCCTCGGGCTCGGCGCCGCCTACGCCGCCGCCCGCCTCTTCCCGCTCCGGCTCCCGTTGAGTCCGCTGCTGCTGGCCACAGGACCGATCGCCGCGCTGCTCGGCGGCCTCGTCACCCGCACGATCGTCGGCCCCGGCCACCCGGAGGCGACGCTGCCCGCCGCGCTGGCGGTGGGGGCGGCCATGCTGAGCGTCCTGGCCCGCCCGCCGAAGCGTGGCCGCCACGCCAAAGTGACCGCGTCGAGCGTCTGACGCGGCCACCGGCGTCCTCAGGAGTCGCGACGGGACCGAGCGTGACGGGGCGGAGAGTTTCGCGGTGAGGCGTTACGCGGCGTTACGCGGCCAGGCCCAGCGCGGCCATCCGCTTGGTGTGCGCCTCGGTGATCCGCGAGAACATCCGTCCGACCTCCGCGAGGTCGAAGCCGTCGGCGACCCCGCCGACGAGCATGGTGGACAGCGCGTCGCGGTCGGCGACCACCCGCTGCGCCTGCGACAGGGCCTCGCCCATCAGCCGCCGCGCCCACAGCGCGAGCCGCCCGCCGACGCGCGGCTCGGCGGCGATGGCGGCGCGCACCTTCTCCACGGCGAAGGTGGCGTGCCCGGTGTCGTCCAGGACCGCGAGCACGAGCGTGCGCGTATCGGTGTCGAGCCGGGCGGCGACCTCGCGGTAGAAGTCGGAGGCGATGGAGTCGCCGACGTACGCCTTGACGAGCCCTTCGAGCCAGTCCGAGGGCGCGGTCTGCCGGTGGAATTCGTCGAGCGCGGCGCCGAAGGGCTGCATCGCCTTGTTCGCCGACTCGCCGATCTCGGTGAGCCGGTCGCGCAGCCGCTCGAAGTGGTGGAATTCGGCGGCGGCCATCGCGGCCAGCTCCGCCTTGTCCTCCAGGGTCGGCGCGAGTTTCGCGTCGTCCGCGAGCCGTTCGAAAGCGGCCAGCTCGCCGTACGCCAGGGCCCCGAGCAGATCGACGACGGCGGCCCGGTACTGCGGGTCCGCGGACGCGGCGGTCCAGTCCTGGGCGGCGATTCCGGTGGCGGGCGTGGTGTTCTCGTCAGGCGTCTCCATGCTGGGCACAATAGCCAAGTCGGAGCGGCCCGTACGCACCCGTGCGGTGATCTTCGCGGGTCCGGTGACAGGCCGATGACGTGCCGGTGCCGTCCCGAACGAAACATTTGATCGGGTGCAGCTACGTGTTTCCGGGGTAGAGTGGTATTGCACCCGCCGAAAATCGGCTTGCTTCCGATCCTCGGCGGGCGACGTATGCAACACCTGGATGCCCGGTCGGTGGCCCGATCGGCTCCGACACCGACCGCCCTCCTGACATCGGGAGGGGCCCACTCGCGACACGAGCGAGGGCAGCGGTCCCGCGCTGCACAGCCGCCCACGGCTGTACGACACCTCTGCGCGGTCAGTGACCGGCGTCGTCTTTTCCGCGACACGGCCGCTCGACCCCCCTCGCCGCACAGTGCCGCGTCTCACAGAAGAGGCAAGCATCCTGTCCACCACCACGACTTTCCGCAGTCTCGGCATCCTGGCCGAGACCGCCGAGGCCCTTGAGGCCGTCGGCATCATCACCCCCTTCCCGATCCAGGAGATGACGCTCCCGGTCGCCCTCGCGGGCAACGACGTCATCGGCCAGGCCAAGACCGGCACGGGCAAGACCCTCGGTTTCGGTCTGCCGCTGCTGGAGCGCGTCACCGTGACCGCCGACGTCGAGGCCGGGCGCGCCACCGCCGACCGGCTCACCGACGCCCCGCAGGCCCTGGTCGTCGTCCCCACCCGCGAGCTGTGCCAGCAGGTCACCAACGACCTGCTGACGGCCGGCAAGGTCCGCAACGTACGCGTGCTCGCGATCTACGGCGGCCGGGCGTACGAGCCGCAGGTCGACGCGCTCAAGAAGGGCGTCGACGTGATCGTCGGCACCCCGGGCCGCCTGCTGGACCTCGCGGGCCAGAAGAAGCTCGATCTCAAGCACATCCGTTCGCTCGTCCTGGACGAGGCCGACGAGATGCTCGACCTGGGCTTCCTGCCCGACGTCGAGAAGATCATGGGCATGCTGCCGGTCAAGCGGCAGACGATGCTGTTCTCCGCGACCATGCCCGGCGCCGTGATCAACCTCGCCCGCCGCTACATGTCGCAGCCCACCCACATCCGCGCCACCGCGCCGGACGACGAGGGCGCGACCGTCGCGAACACCACGCAGCACGTCTTCCGCGCCCACTCGCTGGACAAGGTCGAGCTGGTCTCGCGCATCCTCCAGGCCGAGGGCCGCGGTCTCGCGATGATCTTCTGCCGTACGAAGCGGACCGCCGCCGACGTCGCCGAGCAGTTGGAGAAGCGCGGTTTCGCCTCCGGCGCGGTCCACGGCGACCTCGGCCAGGGCGCGCGCGAGCAGGCGCTGCGGGCGTTCCGCAACGGCAAGGTCGACGTGCTGGTCTGCACCGACGTGGCCGCGCGCGGTATCGACGTCGAGGGCGTCACGCACGTCATCAACTACCAGACGCCCGAGGACGAGAAGACCTACCTCCACCGCATCGGCCGCACCGGCCGCGCGGGCGCCTCGGGTATCGCGATCACGCTGGTCGACTGGGACGACATCCCGCGCTGGCAGCTCATCAACAAGGCGCTGGTGCTGTCCTTCAACGACCCGGAGGAGACGTACTCGACGTCTCCGCACCTCTACGAGCTGCTGGGCATCCCGGTCGGCACGAAGGGGATACTGCCTCGGGCGGACCGGACGCGTGCCGGTCTCGACGCCGAGGTCGTCGAGGACCTGGGCGAGACCGGTGGCCGCGGCGCCCGCGGCAACGGCCGTCGGCCGGCCGGCGGCAAGCCCGCCGCCGCGCCCGTCGAGGACCGCCCGGCCCGTACGCGCACCCCGCGCCAGCGCCGCCGCACCCGCGGTGGCGAGGCCGCGTCCGGTGCGGCCCCCACGTCGGCCGTCGGCGCCGAGGCCGTGGAGTCCGCCGTCGCGGTCTCCCAGCCCGGTACGGACGAGGTGGCCGCGCCCCGCACCCCGCGCCGCCGTCGCCGTACGCGCGGCGCCGCTCCCGAGGCGGTCGCCGTGGAGACGGTGACGGCTGTCGAGCCGGTCCCCGCCGCTCCGGTCGCCGAGGAAGCCCCCAAGGCACCGCGCCGCCGCCTGCGCAAGGCCGCCGCTGAGCCGGTCGGTGCGCAGACTCCGGCCGCCGCCGCGGTGACGCCGGTGGTTGAGGAGGAGGCGCCCAAGGCCGCCCGCCGCCCGGCCCGCCGCTCGATCCTCAACGGCGAGCCCGAGGAGACCGCCACCCCGGTCACCCCGGTCGACGAGGAGGCCCCCAAGACACCGCGCCGCCGCACCCGCAAGGCGGTCGCCGAGGCGCCCGCCGCGGTGACCCCGGTGGTCGAGGAGGAAGCGCCCAAGGCCGCCCGCCGCCCGGCCCGCCGCTCGATCCTCAACGGCGAGCCCGAGGAGACCGCCGCCCCGGTCACCCCGGTCGCGGACGAGGCGCCCAAGACGCCGCGCCGCCGCACCCGCAAGGCCGCGACGGCCGTCACCGCCGAGGTGCCGGCACCCGCGGTCGCGCCGGAGGCGGAGAGCACCGCGGACGCGCCGAAGCCGGTGCGCAAGCGGGCACCCCGCAAGACCGCCGCCGCCGCTGCCGCGGCGGTCGAGGTCGCCGAGGTACCGGCTCCCGCCACCGCGGGGGACGAGGCGCCGAAGACCCCGCGCCGCCGTACCCGCAAGGCGGTCGCCGCGACGGCCGCGGACGAGGGCTGACCTCGGCCGTCTCCGCCGCCGCACCCGTACGGACGAACGCCCCCGGCCCCTCGGCCGGGGGCGTTCGCGTGCCGGGGACACCGGGATCGGGCGGAGGCAACCTGTCGGACATATGCACCGCGTAATCTCGGTTCATGAGCCGACCCACTGCCCTGGATCTGCCGGAGAACGTGTCCGCCCATCGGCTGGAGACGGCCCGCGGATCCTTCGCCGTACTCGACGCCTCCCCCGCCCCCGACGCCCCGCCGCGCGGCACCGCGCTGCTCGTGCCCGGCTTCACCGGCAGCAAGGAGGACTTCCTCCCGCTGCTCACCCCGCTGTCGGCGGCCGGTTTCCGGGTGGTGGCGGTGGACGGCCGCGGCCAGTACGAGTCGGGCGGCCCGCGTGAGGAGAGCGCCTACGCGCAGGGCGAGTTGGCGGCCGACGTGGTCGCGCAGACGGCGGCGCTCGCGGCGGCCGGCGGGGGCGGCCCCGTGCATCTGCTGGGCCACTCGCTGGGCGGTCTCGTCGTACGGGCGGCGGTGATCGACCAAGGTCCCGGCGCGTGGGCGTCGTTGACGCTGATGAGCACGGGTCCGGGTGCGATCTCCGAGGAACAACAGGCCCGCACCCAGTTGTTGATCGATGTGCTGCCGGTGATGGATCTGGAGGCCGTCTGGCAGGCGATGCGGTCGATGGACGCGGAGAACGGCGAGCAGCCGGACACCCCGCCCGCCGTCGAGGCGTTTCTGCACCGCCGCTGGGTGACCACGCTGCCAGAGCAACTCGCTGTCACCGCACGGCAGTTGATGGACGAGCCGGACCGGGTGGACGAGCTGGCCGCGGCCGGTCCGCTGCCGAAGCTGGTGATCTCGGGCGAGGTCGACCATGTGTGGCCGCCGTCGTGGATGGACGCGATGGCGACTCGGCTGGGCGCCGAGCGCGCGGTGATCAAGGGCGCGGAGCACTCGCCGAACACCGAGCGTCCCGCCGAGACGGCGGCGGCGCTGATCGCCTTCTGGACCGGCGGCGCGGGGGACGGCGGCACAAGCCTTACCGGTGAGTAATTAGATCGAGAAAGTGTTTCTTTAGTCTAGGGAATGTTTTCGAGGGGGTGTTGGTTGACTACACATGTAACGAGCGACGAAGGGAGAAGCCCCATGCGCTTCGAGATCATGCGACTCGACGACCGAAACGGCAACGCCGTGGACAGCACCGTCGTGGACGCCTCCGCCGTCAACAAGATCGTGCAGCAGGCCGCTGCCATAGGCCAGCGCATCTACATCCGCCCCGCGGACTGACGACGCCACAGGGCCTGGCCCACCGCATCGGCGCCCCGTACATGAAGACGTACGGGGCGCTTTCGCGTGTCCGGGGGGCCGCAGGAGGCCGCGGGAGGGGCGGCGGGGGGCGCGCGAGGGCCGCGGGAGGGGCCGCGGGAGGGCTCAGCCCTCGCCGTGGATGAAGCCGAAGATGCCGTTGGCGACCTGCTGGACGGCGATGGCCGACAGGAGCATGCCCGACAGCCGGGTTACCAGCACCACACCGCCCTCCTTGATCAGCCGGATGATCGCCAGCGAGTACCGCATCGTCAGCCACAGCACGGCGTGCATCGCGATGATCGCCACCCACACCGACATCTGCTGACCGAACCCGTCCGCGTGCTGCACCGCCAGGATCACGGTCACGATCGCGCCGGGGCCCGCCAGCAGCGGCATCCCCAGCGGCACCAGCGCGACGTTCACGTCCTTCGTCTGCGTCGGCTCGTCCGCCTTCCCGGTCAGCAGATCCAGCGCGATCAGCAGAAGCAGCAGCCCGCCCGCCACGCGCAGCGCGGGCACCGACACATGCAGATAGTCGAGGATCTGCTGGCCGCAGATCCCGAACACCGTGATCACCCCGAGCGCCACCAGCGCCGCCTGCCACGCCATCCGGCGCTGCACCTTCGTGGCGCGCCCCGAGGTCAGCGCGAGAAAAATGGGCGTGATACCGGGCGGATCCATGATCACGAAGAGCGTGACGAATACCGACCCGAAGAGGGTGACGTCGAACATGGGGCGACTTTCTGGTGAGGGGTGCGGGTCGGGCTGCGCCCGGCAGATGGCGTGTGGGGGACGGGCCCACCGGGCCGCGGCCACGGGGAGGCCGTCAGCCGACGTCACCTCCGCACGGGTGGCTGGGGGCCGGAAAACGCACCGCGCCGCAGGCGCGGGAGGGGGCCCCGGGGGCTCCCCGAAGTGAGGAGCGGGGTCACGTAGGGGCGCTAGACGGCGCTGATGGGCACCGCGCCCGTCGCCCGCCGGGCGATCTCGCGGTAGACCTCGGGGTCGGTGACGCAGTCGCCGAGACGGCAGGTCTTGCGACTGCCGTGATAGTCGCTCGACCCGGTGGCGAGCAGCCCCGTCTCGGCCGCGAAGGCCCGCAGCCGGGCCCGGGTCGGGGCGTCGTGGTCCACGTGGTCGACCTCGATGCCGTCGAGCCCGGCCGACGCCAGTTCCGCTATCACCGACTCCGGTACGGTCTCGCCGCGCTTGTGCGCGCCGGGGTGCGCGAAGACGGTGACGCCGCCCGCGCCCTTGACCAGCCGTACCGCGTCGAAGGGGTCCAACTCGTGCTTGGGTACGTAGGCCCGCCCGGCGTTCGTCAGCCAGTCGTCCGTGAAGGCGTCGGAGACGGTGGGGACCACGCCGAGCTCCACCATCGCGGTCGCGATGTGGGGGCGGCCGACGGAGCCGTCCCCGGCGATGGCGGCCACACGCTCCCAGGTCACGGGCACGCCCAGCTCCTGGAGCTTCGCCACCATGGCCCGCGCCCTGGGCACCCGGTCGTCCCGTACCAGCTCCCGCTCCCGGTACAGCTCCGGCTCCTCCGGGTCGAACAGGTACGCCAGCATGTGCATGCTGATCCCGTCGATCCGACAGGACAGCTCCGCTCCGGTGACCAGCGTCAACGGCACCGTCAGCTCGCGCAGCGCCGCCGTCGCCTCCGCGTATCCGCCCACCGTGTCGTGGTCCGTCAGCGCCACGACGTCCAGACCGGCCCCCGCCGCGTTCCGCACCAGCTCGGCGGGCGCGTCGGTGCCGTCACTCGCGGTGGAGTGAGCGTGCAAATCAATCCGCACCGGGGCGCTCCGCTGGGCAGTAGTGTCTTCTCGGCCAGCCGCCAGCATAAGCCTTCCCCCCACCCCACCCGCCGCTGCTCCGCCACCCCGCAACCCCCCGCCCCTGACGTGGCGCACGTCTTTCGCACAGGCTGCGGGAGGACCTGGTTTTTAGGGGCGCGGGGAACTGCGCGACAAGCCACGACGCTCCCGCAGGTCACCACCCGCCCCAGCGGGGCAGACCGGCTGTCCCCGGACCACCAGCCGGTGATGGGTTACCCGCGCCGTTCCCCGCGCCCCTGACGGGGCGCACCGTCTTTCGCCCGGACGGCGAGCCGATCCTTTAAGGGGCGCGGGGAACTGCGCCACCAGCCACGACGCCCCCGCACCTCACCACCCGCCCCAGCGGGGCAGACCGGCTGTCCCCGGACCACCCGCCGGTGAGGGGTTCGCCCCTGACGGGGCGCACCGTCTTTCGTCCGGACGGCGAGCCGATCCTTTAAGGGGCGCGGGGAACTGCGCCACCAGCCACGACGCCCCCGCACCTCACCACCCGCCCCAGCGGGGCAGACCG
>NZ_JBIVOA010000002.1:690252-1034247 GCF_044753885.1 Streptomyces sp. NPDC093221
GGTTGTCCCCGGACCGCCGGCCGGTGGGGGGTCGCCGCGCCCCGGGGGGGGGGGGGGACCGACTTGCGCAAGGCGGGGGTACGGGTGGGGGTGGCCCCCCGGGAGGGGCTAGGCGAGGAGGCGGGGGGAGAGGGCGCCGCAGGGGAGCATGTCGACCTCGGCCCCGGCGTCGCGGAGGTCGGTGAGGACGAGCTCGTCGTACATGAGGAGCCCGGTCTGCTCGGGCCAGACGATGGCCCAGAGCCAGAGCCCGCGGGCCTCGCCGGCGAAGACGACACGGTCGTCGGGAGCGCCGTTGACGTGCCAGAGCGGCGTCGGCCGCCCGGCGGCGAGCACCTTGGCGTGCGGAGGCTTGTCGACGCACATGCCGGGCCCCGGATCGGGCCCGGGAATCCCGGCGTGACGGGCGCCGAGCCCGACGCCCAACTCCTCGGCGATGAGCATGAGTTCACCGGGTCCGCCGAGCGGCCCGGGTCCCGAGCAGGCCACGGCGGTGGCCCGCCCGCCGCTGCGGTCGTCGCCCGCGGCGGCGACACCGGAGAAGAGCCAGCCGACCGGCAGGGGCCACGGCATCCAGACGGGCACCTGGGCGCGGTGCACCACGACGCCGAGCGCCTCGACGCTCGGGGGCACGACGGGTTGCAGCGGATACACGGTCCCGTGCTCGTCGCACTGCCAGGAGTCGGCGAAGAGGCCGGGCGCTCGCACCCTGCCACCGCACTTCGGGCAACTGGGTTCGCCCCTCATAACGACCAACGGTCCTCCGCGTCCGTGCCCCCGTCAAGGACGATCACCCAGGTGGTTCAGCGACACCACGCGCCTGGCGGAGCGCGGGACGCGGCCGCGACCGGCGGCCCGGATCAGCCGAGGGCCACGGCCCCGCGCAGCGGATCGCGCAGGTCCGTGCCGTGCGAGAGCCAGCGTTCCTGGAGGGCGGCGGCGCCGTGCACCCGCTTCCAGGCGGCCTCGGTGTGGGTCATCGGCAGCAGCGGCAGGAAGCGGACGGGGTCGGGCGCCGGGTCGAGGGCGTCGAGCACCAGGTCCTCGACCAGGCCCCCGCCCTCGGCGACGAGCACGGCGGAGAAGGGCGCGCCCGGCCAGAGCGGCTCGCCGACGTCCAGCGAGTTGCCGGGGGCGACGACGACCCCTTCGACCTGCGGAGAGGCGCCGAGCACGGCGAGCGGCCGCAGCACCTTGTCGGTTTCGGCCACACCGGCGCGTACCGACAGCAGCAGTTCGGCGCGCGGGCCGCGTACAGGATCGGCGACGGTGGCGAGAGGCTCGTTCATGGGCTGCGCCGACATCCCGAGGGTGGCGTATCGCAGCAGGTCACCGTCGCGGTAGCGGAGCACTTCGATGCGGTCGACGCCGAGGAACGTCACGGCGGCGCGCGCGTCCGGCGCGCCGAAGGCGGAGCGCAGTCGCGCCTCGACCAGCGTCAGGAGATCACCCATGCGGCGAGCATAGATCGCGTATGGAACCGGCCAAGCGCGGTCGAGCGGGCACGCGGACGCGCTAAGGTGGGGTGTTCATATACGACATCCCCCAGCGGGGCATGGCCGGAGGAGGTGGGGACTGCAGTGGATCCGAGTCGACCGTGCAGTACCGGCAGCTCTTCCGAACGCCGTCCCGTGATGTGAGCCTGCGCGCTACTTACCCGGCCCTTGTGCCGTGAAACGCGTGACCTCACGATCCTCACGATCTGCCCGCGGAGCGAATCCGCGTCGGAAGAGCGCCCTGAACTGCCTGGTGATCAGCCAGTACTGATCCCGTCCTGATCAGCATTCAGTGCGGCGTGATGCCGTCGGCCAGTCCGTGAAGGAGCTTGCCATGTCGATGATCCGTGATCTGCGCGCTGTCGTACGCCCCGCGCTGCGCAAGAGCACCGCGTCCTACGACTACGGCCCGACTCACGACGTCTCCGCCGCCGGCAGCGCGGTGGTGGACTGCGCGGTCTACCGCGACGGCGTGCGGTGCAGCGACACCGTCGGTCTCAGCGAGGCGCTGGCGAGCGTGCGGGCCGGGCGCAGCGGCGAGCAGTGCGACGGGCGCGACGGCTTCGTGTGGATCGGTCTGCACGAGCCGACCGAGCAGGAATTCGCCGGTATCGCCCAGGAGTTCGGCCTGCACCCGCTGGCGGTCGAGGACGCGGTCCACGCCCACCAGCGGCCGAAGCTTGAGCGGTACGACGACTCGCTGTTCACGGTCTTCAAGACGATCCGCTACGTCGAGCACGCCGAGCTGACCGCCACCAGCGAGGTGGTGGAGAGCGGCGAGGTGATGGTCTTCACCGGCCGGTATTTCGTGATCACCGTGCGGCACGGCAGCCACGGTTCGCTGCGCTCGCTGCGGCACCGCCTCGAGGACGACCCCGAGCTGCTGGCCAAGGGCCCGTCCGCGGTGCTGCACGCCATCGCCGACCAGGTCGTGGACGACTACCTGGCCGTCACCGAGGCCGTGCAGGACGACATCGACGAGGTCGAGATCGACGTCTTCTCGGCCGAGAACGGCAAGCCGTCGCGCGGCGGCGACGCGGGCCGGATCTACCAGCTCAAGCGCGAGGTGCTGGAGTTCAAGCGCGCGGTGGCGCCGCTGCTGCGGCCGATGCAGGTGCTCGGCGAGCGGCCGATGCGGCTGATCGACCCGGAGATCCAGAAGTACTTCCGCGATGTCGCCGACCACGTGGCCCGCGTCCACGAGCAGGTCATGGGCTTCGACGACCTGCTCAACTCGATCCTCCAGGCCAACCTCGCGCAGGCCACCGTCGTGCAGAACGAGGACATGCGCAAGATCACCGCCTGGGCGGCGATCCTGGCCGTCCCGACGATGATCACCGGCGTGTACGGGATGAACTTCGACACGATGCCGGAGCTGCGCTGGAAGTTCGGCTATCCGACCGTGCTGATCGGCATCGTGGCGATCTGTTACGTGATCCACCGCGGCTTCCGGCGCAACGGCTGGCTCTGACCCCGGCTCCGGCTCCAACCCCGGCTCCAACCCCGGCTCTGACCCCGGCTCTGGCTCCGGCTCTGGCTCCGGCTCCGACGCGGGTGCGCGCGGCGCTCAGGCGGTCTTCCGGCGGTCGGCGAGGATCACCAGGGCCAGGCCCACGAGGATCACGCAGAGCGCCGGGTAGGCGGACCAGGCCGGGATCTGGCCCAGCCACAGCGCGGCGATCAGCGCCGCGCCCGGCGTCTCCAGCAGGATCGCGGTGGAGGTGGTGGACGGGCCGAGGCCGCGTACCACCCGGTTGAGCAGCGAGTGCCCGAGCAGTTGCGCGACGACGGTGAGGGCGGCGATCCTCAGCCACGTACGGCCGTCGTAGCCGCCGAGCGCGGAGCCGGAGACCAGGCAGGTGACCAGCAGGACCGCGGCGGTGGTCGCGTAGCAGACGTAGGTGTACGCGGTCGTGCTCGCGGTCCTGCGCACCTCGGAGCCGAGCAGGACGTATCCGGCGGCGGCGATGCCGCCGCCGAGGGCCAGGGCGTCGCCCGCGAGGGCCCGGGTGTCGGTGGACAGGTCGATGCCGGTGAGGATGACGACGCCCGCCACGGCGAGCGCGGTGCCCACCCACACCAGCCGGGGCGGCCGGTGGCCGCGTATCCGCAGGATGATCGTGGTCCAGATCGGCGTGGTGGTGCACAGGGCGGTCGAGGTGGCCACCGACGTCATCGACAGGCTCGGCAGCCACAGTCCGAAGTGCAGCGCGAGCACGACACCGGCGAGCACCGAGAGCGTCATCGCCCTGCGGCCCATCCGCCGCAGTTCGGCGCGGCCCCGCCACAGGGCGAACGGGCTGAGGACGCCGACCGCCATCGCGTTCCGCCAGAAGGCGATGGCGAGCGCGGGCGCGGCCGTCGAGGCGATCAGCGGGGCCGACATCGAGACGCTGGCGATGGCCACGGTGAGCAGCGTGAAGTCCAGCGTCCGCGCGGCGGCGGGCTCGGCGCCCGGCCCTCCCGCGGCGGGCCCCGTACCGGTGTCCGGCAGCGGAAGCGCGGCGGCGGCGGGCTCGGCGGTCACGGGACTCCTCGGGCGGACGCGGTGCGGTGACAGGGACGGCCGCGGGTCGGACACCGGAGCGTCCGACACCGGGGGCGGACACGGCGCCGCGCCCGTCGGCAGCCACCAGCGTAAGGCCCGTGGCGGGTCCACGTACCTGTCGGTCCGTACCGTGATACCGGCCGGGGTCCGCCGCCTGTGGCCAGCGCCTAAAGTGGCGGCATGACGACCGCTGTGAGCGCAGAGCAGACCGCCCTCGTCGAGGAGGCCACCAAGAAGTCGGGCCTGGTGTGGGTGGACGGCCAGGCGCTGTGGCACGCGTGGGTGGACGGCGCGATGTGCGTGGTCGGCGGCGGGCCCGTCGAGCAGCCGCTGCCGCCGGGGCTCGCCGACGGCGGGCGCGCCACGGTCGTCGTCCGCAGCAAGGACAAGGGCGGGCGGCTGGTGGCCTGGACGGCCCTGGTCGCCCTGCTGCCGCCGGACGGCGAGGCGTGGGAGGCGGCCGTGGCGGAGCTGAAGGGCAAGCGGCTCAACTCCGTCGACGCCGAGACGGTCACCGAGCGCTGGGCCCGCGACTGCCGGGTCTTCCGGCTGGCGCCCGAGGGCGCTCCCGTCGAGCACCCCGGCGCGATGCCGGATGTCTCCGGCGCGGCGGTCCCGGCCGCGACCCCGGCCACGACCCGGCATCCGGTCCCGGCCGGTCTGCCGAGGCTGCTGGCCCGCCGCCGCAAGGCGTAGCGCGCCGGGCCCGGCTACTTCGTCGTCACCGATTTGCCGTAGTCGACCACCGAGGACTTGTTCGGCGCCGCGAGCGTGAAGTCCTCGCCCCAGTCGGAGAGGGTGAGCGTCCCCGCGTTGCCCGCGCGCTGGTAGCGCAGCGGGTAGGGCGTGCCCTTGAGGGAGACGTCCAGCGAGCCGCCCTTGGTGCCGTTGAGGGCGACGGTCCTGGTGTCGCCGACCTTGCGGTGGTCGCCGAGCTTGAGGTCGCCGTCGAGCACGAAGAGGTCGGCGAGCAGCACCTTCTTGTCGGTGAAGCCGCTGAACTGCTTGTACGCGGGGTCGTCGGTGGGCACCTTGACGTATTTGTCGTCGAGCTTCTGGGCGGCGGCTTTGCCGTTCTTGTCGGCGCCCGCGTCGCCGTAGAAGTCGGCGCCCGCCTTGAGGTAGAGGTCGGCGCCGACCCGCAGGAGCTGGAAGGTCGTGCCCTTGGTGGTGACCTCGCCTACGCCGCCGTTGTCCCGCAGCCGCATGTCGAGGCGGAAGCTCTGCCCCTTGCTGATCACCGTGCCCGCCAGGCGTACGGTCGGCGCGGTCTCGGCGGCGGTCTTCGCCTTCTGCTCGACGGTCGCGGGCGGCAGCTTGGCGACGCCGTTGGTGCCCGCGTCGGGGTCGCCGCCGAAGCCGAGGCATCCGGTGAGTACGGTCGCCGCGCACAGTGTTCCGAGAGCGGCGGCTGCGGTCCGGCGGCCGGGATACACGTGTTCTCGTCCTCCTGCGGAGACGGCGGGGGGCACCCCGGACGAGTCCGGGGAGGCGTCCAGAAGCTACCGCACGGTACCCCCGGCGAGCACCCCGTGGGGCGGGCAAGATCGGCTGGGAGTAGCCTGGCGACGGATGACGAGTGGACCGGAGCAGCCCTCCGTGGACCGGTAGGAGGCCCCCCCGATGGCCGCAGGCAGCCCGCGGGTCTTCGTCTCCCATCTTTCGGGCGTCGCGGTCTTCGATCCGAACGGCGACCAGGTGGGCCGGGTCCGTGACGTCGTGGTGATGCTGCGGGTCGGCGGACGGCCGCCGCGGGTGCTCGGCCTGGTGGTCGAAGTGGTCAGCCGCCGCCGGATCTTCCTGCCCATGACGCGGGTCACCGGGGTCGAGTCCGGTCAGGTGATCACCACCGGGGTCCTGAACATGCGCCGCTTCGAGCAGCGGCCGACCGAGACGCTGGTGCTGGGCGAGCTGCTGGACCGCCGGGTGCGCCTGGTCGCCGAGGACGCGGGGCAGGACGCCGGAGGGGACGGCGGGCAGGGCGCGGCCGACGCGGGCGTGGGCGAGTCCGGCGCGGAGGTCACCGTCCTCGACGTCTCCATGACCCAGCTCCCGGCCCGCCGCGACTGGGAGATCGACAAGGTCTTCGTCCGCCGCGGCAGGCCCGGGGCCCTGCGCCGCAAGGGAGCCACCCTCACCGTCGACTGGTCGGCGGTGACCGGCTTCCGGCTGGCCGAGGACGGCCAGGGCGCGGAGAACCTGGTGGCGACCTTCGAACAGCTCCGCCCGGCCGACCTGGCGAACGTCCTGCACCACCTGTCGCCCAAGCGGCGCGGCGAGGTGGCCGCGGCGCTCGACGACGACCGGCTGGCGGACGTCCTGGAGGAGCTGCCCGACGACGACCAGGTGGAGATCCTCAGCAAGCTCAAGGAGGAGCGCGCCGCGGACGTCCTGGAGGCGATGGACCCGGACGACGCGGCCGACCTGCTGGCCGAACTGCCCGCGGACGAGCAGGAACGACTCCTCACGCTGATGCAGCCGCAGGACGCGGCGGGCGTACGGCGGCTGCTGTCGTACGAGGAACGGACCGCGGGCGGGCTGATGACCACCGAGCCGATCGTGCTGCGCCCTGACGCCACGGTCGCCGACGCGCTCGCCCGGATCCGCAACCCCGACCTGTCCCCCGCGCTGGCCGCGCAGGTCTACGTGTGCCGGCCGCCGGACGAGACGCCGACCGGCAAGTACCTGGGCCTGGTGCACTTCCAGCGGCTGCTGCGCGACCCGCCGTTCACGCTGCTCGCCTCGATCGTGGACACCGACCTCCAGCCGCTGACGCCCGACACCCCGCTGCCCGCGGTGACCAGCTACCTGGCGACGTACAACATGATCTCGGCGCCCGTGGTGAACGCGACCGGGGGGCTGCTGGGCGCGGTCACGGTGGACGACGTGCTGGACCACCTGCTGCCCGAGGACTGGCGCGAGACGGATCTGCACGGCGCGGTCGGGCCGCACGGGCACCACATGACGGACGACGGCACGGACGACGCGGCGGACGACGACGCGCGGGGCGGCATGACGGGGGTGGGCGACGATGGCGGCCGATGACCGCGACCGGGAGCGCTTCCGGCACCCGCCCGGCGCGACCGCCACCTCGCGCCCCCGCGTGCGGCTCGACCAGCCGCGCGCCCCGCGCCGCAGCCTGCTGCCGACGTACGACCCGGAGGCGTTCGGCAAGCTCTCCGAGCGCGTGGCCCGCTTCCTGGGCACCGGACGGTTCATCGTCTGGATGACGGTCCTCATCATCCTGTGGGTGCTGTGGAACATCTTCGCGCCGCCGTCGATCCGCTTCGACAACTACCCGTTCATCTTCCTGACCCTGATGCTGTCCCTCCAGGCGTCGTACGCGGCCCCGCTGATCCTGCTCGCGCAGAACCGGCAGGACGACCGGGACCGGGTCAACCTCGAACAGGACCGCAAGCAGGGCGAGCGCAGCATCGCCGACACCGAGTACCTGACCCGCGAGGTCGCGGCGCTGCGGATGAACCTCGGCGAGGTCGCCACCCGCGACTGGATCCGCTCCGAACTCCAGGACCTGCTCAAGGAGATCGAGGACCGGCAGGCCGGGGGCGGCCACGGCACCAGCCCCGGCGGCAGGCCCAGCGGCGGCAGGACCCACACCAAACGCGGCCCCGAGGCCAGGCGCGGCACGGACGGCGGGCACGGCTCCGGGACGGGCCCCGGCTCCGGCCCCGGCTCCGGCCCCGGCTCCGACGACGAGGGCAGTGACGAAGGCGACGGCCGGGGGCGCTGAACGGCGCTCGGCCACCGCCGTACCATCGACGTATGGCTACCGACACCGCAGTCTCCACGCCGACCGAAGACGCCGTGCGCGCCGCGCTCGCGACGGTGAACGACCCGGAGATCCACAAACCGATCACCGACCTCGGCATGGTCAAGTCCGTGGACATCGGCGCCGACGGCTCGGTCGCCGTCACCGTCTATCTCACGGTGTCCGGCTGCCCGATGCGCGACACCATCACCAACGCCGTCACGGCGGCGGTCGAGGGCGTCGCCGGGGTCACCTCGGTACAGGTCACGCTCGACGTGATGAGCGACGAGCAGCGCCGCGGCCTGGCGTCGTCGCTGCGCGGCGGGCAGGCGGAGCGCGAGATCCCGTTCGCCCAGCCGGGCTCGCTGACCCGCGTCTACGCCGTCGCGTCCGGCAAGGGCGGTGTCGGCAAGTCCTCGGTGACGGTCAACCTGGCGGCGGCGATGGCGGCCGACGGGCTGAAGGTCGGCGTGGTGGACGCGGACATCTACGGGCACAGCGTGCCGCGCATGCTCGGCGCGGACGGCCGGCCCACCCAGGTCGAGAACATGATCATGCCGCCGTCGGCGCACGGCGTGAAGGTCATCTCGATCGGCATGTTCACCCCCGGCAACGAGCCGGTGGTGTGGCGCGGGCCGATGCTGCACCGCGCGCTCCAGCAGTTCCTTGCGGACGTGTACTGGGGCGACCTCGACGTGCTGCTGCTCGACCTGCCGCCCGGCACCGGTGACATCGCCATCTCCGTCGCGCAGCTCGTGCCGAACGCGGAGATCCTGGTCGTCACGACCCCGCAGCAGGCGGCGGCCGAGGTCGCCGAGCGCGCCGGGTCGATCGCCGTGCAGACCCACCAGAAGATCGTCGGCGTGGTGGAGAACATGGCGGGCATGCCGTGCCCGCACTGCGACGAGGTCATCGACGTCTTCGGCTCGGGCGGCGGCGAGCGGGTCGCCGAGGGGCTGACCCGGATGACCGGCGCGACCGTGCCCGTCCTCGGGCAGATCCCCATCGACGTGCGGCTCCGCGAGGGCGGCGACGACGGGCGTCCGGTGGCGCTCAGCCACCCCGAGTCCCCCGCGGGCGCTGCCCTGCGGTCCATCGCGGGCAAGCTGGGCGGCCGTCAGCGCGGCCTGGCGGGGATGTCCCTGGGGATCACCCCGCGCAACAAGTTCTGAGCGCTCGGCGGCCGGGCGGGCGGCCCGGCCGCCGAGCGTACGGGACGGCGGGGGCGGGCTGATCGGTGATCAGCCCGCCCCCGCCGTCCGCGGAGCGCCGCAAAGGTGCCTGGAAGCGCCCTGAGGGCGCCTCAGACCTCGTACAGGGTCACGTCCTTGACCACGGCCAGTCCGAGGCCGTACGCGCTCATGCCGCGGCCGTACGCGCCGAGGTGGACACCGCGGGCCGAGCCCGCCATGACCCAGCCGTACTCGGACTCGCGGTAGTGGAACGGCGTCGGGTCGCCGTCGACCGGAAGGGTCAGCGTCGACCAGCCGCTGCCCGCCAGGTCGTCGGCGAGTTCCCACGCGGTGGCGGTCTGCTGGTCGAGCCAGTCCTGGCGCAGGGCCCGGTCCATGGTGGTGGGCCAGGTGCAGGACAGCAGCCCGGACCCGGCGAGCCAGGCCGCGGAGGAGACCGAGGTCGCCTCCAGTACGCCGGTGCCGTCGGAGCTGCGCCGTCCGGGTCGGTTGGCGAGGGTGACGACCGCGGCGAACCGCAGCCCTTCCGCGTCCGCCGGAGCCGCCTTCAGCGAAGGCTCGTCACCATGCCCTATTGAGCCGTGCTCGACCGTGCCGTCCCCGCTCACGCCGACCGTGCCCAGCCAGCGCCGTCCGGTGAACGCCTCGTCCAGCCCGTACCAAGGGAAGTCGGCCATCAAGTAGCCGTCGACCGTCCCACGAGCACTGCCGGTCTTCGTCTCCATGCGGTGTTACGCCTCCTCCGTGCCCATCTGGGCGACTCGCCATCTTGCCCGACCCTGGGTGGGTTCGGGAGCCGAACCGGCTCACGGTGACGGCGAACACACGGACAATAGCCACCTGGAGGGGTGAAAAGGCGTGATCTGGTTGACTCAGGTCGCGTCGGAATCGAACGGCGGAGCCTCGCCGGGCTCCAGGCCGTCCTTCTTGCGGAGCCTGTCGGGGGTGGCCGAGGAGCCGCCGCCGGAGGTCGGTCCCGGCACGCCGGAGGACGAACCGGCCGCGCCGGACGAGCCGTTGGCGGCGGAGGCGGGCTCCACCCCGTTGACCGCGTCGGTGACCTCGGCCATCTCCTTGCGGAAGTCGAAGCCGTTGCGGATGTCCTTGAGGCCCAGCTCGTCCATGTCGCTGTCGCTCATCAGATTCTTCTTGATGAACGTCTTCGGATTGAGGTCCTCGAACTCGAAGTCCTTGAACTCCGGACCCAGCTCCCGCCGGATGTCTTCCTTGGCGCTGTCCGAGAACTCCCTGACCTTCCGGATGAAGTTCATGGTGTCCTGGATGACCTTCGGCAGCTTGTCGGGGCCGAAGACGAGGACGGCAAGGACCACGATCGCGACCAGCTCCAGCGGGCCTATGTCGAAGAACACCTTGCAGCTCCTTGGGACGTCCACAGCCGGGAAGGCAGGGTCCGGCGGACTTTACGGTACCTGTCCACGCGGGCGGTGCGGGAGTGGCTCCGGCTAACAGTACGTCGCCAGGGGGTAAAGGGTCAGCCCCCGAGCCCGCTCCGGTGACCGGCCGGAGACCGGCCGGTGGCCGGTCAGCGCCGTATCGCGGGGACCTGGGGGCCGGGCGATACGGGGGAAGCGGCGGGCGTCACGAGCGGCAGGGCGCCGGGCGCCATCAGCGGCCGGGTCACCGAAACGGGTGTCACCGAGGTGACCGCGGCGGGCGCGCGGAGCATGCGCCGGTCCCCGGCGTCGAGCACGCCGCGCGGGGTGACCCCGCGGGTGTCCGGCACGGAGTTGGCGCTCAGCGGGCTGACCGCGGGGCCGTCGTCGGGGCGGGCGCCGCCGTCGACCGCGGCTTCCATGGGCAGGGCGCTGCCCAGGGCGATGGCCGCCATCGAGAAGGCGCCCGCGGCGGCGAAGGCGAACCGCCTGCCGCGGGAGGCCGCGGTGCCGGAGCCGCTGTGCGCGGGGACCTCCGGCTGCTCCCGGTCCTCGGGGCGCCCGTCGGCCGCGGCGGCGCGGGTCAGCTCATGGATGCGGAAACCGCGACCGCCCGAGCCGCCGGGCACGAGGTCGCGGCCCGGTGTGAGGTACGAGAACTCCTCGCGGCGCCGGGAACCGCCGCCGCCGAACACGCCGGAGCCGAGCAGGCCGCCGTCGAAGGGGCCGCGCCGCTCCTGGTCCCGCCCGCCGGCGGCGCCGGGGCCGTGGCCCTCGTCGTCCCGGTCGCGCCAGTCACGCGTACGGTCGGCGTCCTCGGTCCCGTCGCCGGTCGGTGGTAGGCCGGGAAGGCCCTGGAGCCGGGCCAGCAGCCCGGCGGAGAGCATCGGCTGCTCGGAGGCCGCCACGACGCTCTTGAGACGCCGCTGCTCGCTGGCAGCGGCTTTGCACTGCGGACAGGTCACCAGATGGGCGAGCACCCGGTCCCGGGTGTCGTCGCCGAGCTCACCGTCGACAAATGCGGCGAGCCGGTCGCCAAGGTGCTGCTCGGCAGGCGCTGCACGTTGTTCGCCTGAACCGCTACTGCTCACGTTCTCCCGCCCTCCTGGCCAGGTTTCTGTGTGGCGGCAGCGAGCGCGGGAGCCGGCCGGGCGCCGGGCGCCCGGTGTTCCAGAGCCTTGCGCAGGTGGGAGCGGCCACGGTGAATCCTGCTCCGCACCGTGCCCAGCTTCACACCCAGCGTCGCGGCGATCTCCTCGTACGACAGTCCCTCGATGTCGCAGAGCACCACGGCGGCGCGGAACTCCGGGGCGAGGGTGTCCAGCGCCTGCTGGACGTCCGCGTCGAAGTGCGTGTCGTTGAAGTGCTGCGCGGGGGACGGCTCGCGGCTGGGCAGCCGCTCGGCCGCGTCGTCCCCGAGGGCGTCGAAGCGGATCCGCTGGCGGCGGCGCACCATGTCCAGGAAGAGATTGGTCGTGATGCGGTGCAGCCAGCCCTCGAACGTGCCGGGCGTGTAGGTGGACAGGGAACGGAAGACCCGCACGAAGACCTCTTGGGTGAGGTCCTCCGCATCGTGCTGGTTGCCGGTCAGGCGGTACGCCAGCCGGTACACCCGGGCACTGTGGGTACTGACGATCTCCTCCCAAGAGGGAGGCGTCCACGCCTGAGCGTCCCCGTCGGTGGCGAACGTCGCGGTCGCGGGAGTGTTTTCGCGTGAACGGTCATCAGCAGTGTTGGTCACGGATTTCGGCTGTCCGGCGGACCGGAGAATACGCCTGAGCGTTCCTCCCTTGTCACCGGCCGCAGCCGCACCTCCCCTGTCGGCTCTGGTGGTGTCCAGTAGAGCCCCTACCATATCCACCTCGCCCGTTAGCTCCGGATAAGTGCGCTGTTGCCATTGACTTCCCAGGACTTCCACTCGGCGGGGAGAGCCGGGGCCTTCTCCCGCCGGTAGCCGTCCTTACGGATAACGCACAGTCCCATCAGCGGGTTCCCGCCCCCAGCGGATACAGTCGCCGGGCGGGCTGCACCTACGACAGGGATCGACCCGGGGACAGGGAGAGGGACATTACCGGCAACCGGCAGGCGAGCTGGGCGTTCGCCGACGCGTTCGTCGCCGAGGACGACGCCCTCATACGCGCCCGCGCCCGGTCCCACGCGGCCGGTCTGCGGCCCGTCTCGCCCGGCACCGGTGCGGCCCTGCGGCTGCTGGCCGCCACGGGGGACGCGAAGTCCGTCGTCGAGATCGGCACCGGCACCGGGGTCTCCGGCATCCACCTGCTGCGCGGCATGCGCCCCGACGGCATCCTGACCACCGTCGACACCGAGCCGGACCGCCTTCAGCTCGCGCGCGAGGCGTACCGCGAGGCCGGTTTCGCCGCCAACCGCTCCCGCGTCATCCCCGGCCTGGCCCTGGACGTGCTTCCCCGGCTCACCGACGGCGGCTACGACCTGGTCTTCTGCGACGCCGACCGGCTGGAGTACCTGGACTACCTCGACGAGGCGCTGCGGCTGCTGCGGATCGGCGGCCTGGTCTGCTTCGAGGGCGCCTTCGCCCGCGGGCGCGCGCTGGACGCCGCCCACCAGGACGCCGAGTCGGTGCGGCTGCGCGAGCTGATGCGCGCGGTCCGGGACAGCCCCCGGCTCTCCCCCGTCCTGCTGCCGACCGACGACGGTCTGCTGTGCGCGGTGCGCCGGAAGTGACGCGGCGGCGCGCGCAGGAAAACGACGGCGGCCCCGTACACGACATTCCGTGTACGGGGCCGCGACGATTTATGGGACCGCTGGTCTCAGGCGATGGCCTTCTTCAACGCGTCGCCGAGGGCATCCGCCTCGTCCGGGGTCAGCTCGACAACAAGCCGCCCGCCGCCCTCAAGCGGAACGCGCATGATGATGCTCCGCCCCTCCTTGGTCACCTCGAGCGGGCCGTCACCCGTCCGCGGCTTCATGGCCGCCATGCTCGTTCCCCTTCCTGAAACCAGCTCGGACTCGAACACATTGGTTCTCGGCCATTATCCCGCATCTATCGACCCGATGACCAACATCGGTCGCACTACGTTCAGCATGGGCCCTCCCCAAAACCGGCCAATTCGGCGAGTGGACAGTGATCGACCGGGTTCCCGAAGGGTATCGGTTCGGTCGGACGTTTGACGTACGTCACATGTCGGGGTGCCGTGAAGTCCGGCATTCTGGCCAGGACCGATGCCGCGACGAAGGGGTTCAGCCATGGCCGACAGCGTTCTGTACGAGGTGAGCGACGGGCTCGCGACCGTCACCTTCAACCGTCCCGAGGCGATGAACGCGCTCGACACGGACACGAAGAACACCCTGCGGGACGCCTTGCGGGAAGCGGCCGACGACACCGCGGTGCGGGCGGTGCTGCTCACCGCGACCGGGCGGGCCTTCTGCGTCGGACAGGACCTCAAGGAGCATCTGGCGACGCTGGCGGCGGGCGGCGGGCTCACGACGGTGGCCGAGCACTACAACCCGATCGTCACCGCGATCGCGACGATGCCCAAGCCGGTGGTGGCGGGGGTGAACGGGGTCGCCGCGGGCGCCGGGGCCGGGTTCGCCTTCGCCGCGGACTACCGGATCGTGGCGGACACCGCCGCCTTCAACACGTCCTTCGCCGGGGTGGCGCTCAGCGCGGACTCGGGTGTGTCGTGGACGCTGCCGCGGCTGGTCGGGCACAGCCGGGCCTCGGATCTCCTGCTCTTCCCGCGCTCGGTGGGGGCCGCGGAGGCGTACGACCTCGGGATCGCCAACCGGGTCGTGCCCGCCGCGGATCTTGCCGCCGAGGCCGTCGCCGTGGCCCGGCGGCTGGCCGAGGGGCCGACCGTCGCCTACGCCGCCATCAAGGCGTCCCTCGCCCACGGGGCCGCCCACTCCCTGCTCTCCACCCTCGCCAAGGAGGACGAGCTCCAGACCCTGGCCGGAGCCGCCGAGGACCACCGCATCGCGGTCAACGCCTTCGTGGCCAAGCAGCCCCCGCGCTACGTGGGCCGCTGACGCGGGACGCCCGTCGCCGCTCCGGCCGGTCCTCGATCGCCGGACGGGCTGAAGGGGACGCGGGTGCGGCGCGACCTCCGGCCCGTCCGGACGGGCCCTAGCGGGCGGAGCAGTCGGCGAGGTGGTCGTTGACCAGGCCGCAGGCCTGCATCAGGGCGTAGGCGGTGGTGGGGCCGACGAAGCGGAAGCCGTGGGATTTGAGCGCCTTGGCGAGAGCCACCGACTCGGGGGTGGTGGCGGGCACGTCGGCGAGGCGGCGCGGCGCCGGGCGGGTCGCGGGGTCGGGCGCGAAGGACCAGATGAGGGCGTCGAGCCCGCCGTCGTAGCTGTCGCGCAGGGCCTGCGCGGCCCGCGCGTTGGCGACGGAGGCGGCGATCTTCGCCCGGTTGCGGATGATCCCGGGATCGAGCAGCAGCCGCGCCTCGTCCTGCGCCGTGAAGCCCGCGACCGCGTCGATCTTGAAGCCGTCGAAGGCGGCCCTGAACCCCTCGCGGCGACGGAGGATCGTGATCCAGGACAGCCCGGACTGGAACGCCTCCAGGCAGGTCCGCTCGAACAGGGCGTCGTCCCCGTGCACGGGCCGCCCCCACTCGGTGTCGTGGTAGGCCACGTAATCCGGCGCGGACAGCCCCCAGGGGCAGCGCGCGAGTCCGTCGGGCCCGACGATCGCGTCACTCACCGGTGTCGTCCCGCGGCGTCTCGTCCTTGTCCAGGGACGGCGTCACGGGGGCGCCGACCGCGTCGGCCCGCGCCCCGGCCAGCACGGCCTCCAGGTCGGCGATCCTGGCGTCCCGCTCGGCGAGTTCCGCCCCGAGCCGGTCCAGCACCTCGTCGACGTCGAGCATGCGGTAGCCGCGTACGGCGATCGGCAGCCGGACGGCGTCGATGTCGGACCTGATGAGCGGGCGGTCGGCGGGCAGCCGGTCGTCGATCCGGTCGGGTTCGGAGTCCCGCAGGGTGCCGCCGTCACCGAGTACGGCCATCGCGACGGCGGCGACCACCGCGACCAGCGCGATGAGCATGAACCAGAACAACTCGATCTCCCGGGGTCCGGCCTACGTGTCAGGCACGATCGTGCCACGATCGCATGAGTCTGAGATGAGGAGCGGCAGTGGCACTTCGGTTGGGGACCCGCGAATTCGGCGAGCGGGAGCCGGTGATCATGGCGATCGTGAACCGTACGCCGGACTCGTTCTACGACCAGGGCGCCACCTTCACCGACGAACCCGCGCTGGAGCGGGTCGCGGGCGCCGTCGCGGAGGGCGCGGCGATCATCGACATCGGCGGGGTGAAGGCGGGCCCCGGCGAGGAGGTCTCGGCGGCGGAGGAGATCCGCCGCACGGTCGCCTTCGTGGCGGAGGTGCGCCGCCGCCACCCGGATGTGGTGATCAGCGTGGACACCTGGCGGCACGAGGTCGGCGAGGCGGTGTGCGAGGCGGGCGCCGACCTGCTGAACGACGCGTGGGGCGGGGTGGACCCGCGGCTGGCGGAGGTCGCGGCGCGGTACGGCGTGGGGCTGGTGTGCACGCACGCGGGCGGCGCGCAGCCGCGGACCCGGCCGCACCGGGTGGGGTACGAGGACGTGATGGCCGACATCCTGCGGGTGACGGTGGGGCTGGCCGAGCGGGCGGCGGCGCTGGGCGTGCCGCGTGACGGGATTCTGATCGACCCGGGTCACGACTTCGGCAAGAACACCCGGCACTCGCTGGAGGCGACCCGGCGGCTGCCGGAGATGACGGCGACGGGGTGGCCGGTGCTGGTCTCCCTGTCGAACAAGGACTTCGTCGGGGAGACGCTCGACCGGCCGGTCAAGGAGCGGCTGATCGGCACGCTGGCCACCACGGCGGTGTCGGCGTGGCTCGGGGCGCGGGTGTACCGCGTCCACGAGGTCGCCGAGACCCGTCAGGTGCTGGAGATGGTGGCCTCGATCGCGGGCCACCGCCCGCCCGCCGTGGCCCGCAGGGGCCTGGCCTAGGGGGCCCGCTGGGCGGGGGCCAGGGGCCCTGCGAGGCCCTAGGCGCTCTCCTTCGTCACCCGCGCCACGGCCTCGTCCACGTCGTCCGTGACGTGGAACAGCTCCAGGTCGGCCGCGGACGCCTTGCCGCCCGCGACGAGCGTGGAGCGGATCCAGGAGACCAGGCCGCCCCAGTACTCGGTGCCGAAGAGCACGATCGGAAAACGGGTGACCTTCTTGGTCTGGACGAGGGTGAGCGCCTCGAAGAGTTCGTCGAGGGTGCCGAAGCCGCCGGGGAGCACGACGAATCCCCGCGCGTACTTCACAAACATCGTCTTTCGGACAAAGAAATAGCGGAAGTTCACGCCGATGTCGACATAGGAGTTGAGGCCCTGCTCGAAGGGCAGCTCGATGCCGAGGCCGACCGAGATGCCGCCCGCTTCGAGCGCGCCCTTGTTGGCGGCCTCCATCGCGCCGGGGCCGCCGCCGGTGATGACGGCGAAACCGGCCTCGGTCAGGGCGCGGCCGATCCGTACGCCCGCCGCGTACTCACGCGAGTCCACCGGGGTGCGGGCGGAGCCGAAGACGCTGACGGCGGGGCCGAGTTCGGCCAGGGCGCCGAAGCCCTCGACGAATTCCGACTGGATCCGCATCACACGCCACGGGTCGCCGTGCACCCAGTCCGACTCTCCTCGACTGTCCAGCAACCGCTGATCGGTGGTCCCCGCCTGCACCTGGCCGCGCCGCCGTACGACAGGGCCCGTGTGCCGTTCCGGCCAGCCCTTGCCGGTCAGCACGGTCTCCGCCGCCTCGTTGGCCGCGGCAGCCGCCTCCTGCGCGTCCGGACTCTGCCCGGCCGCTCCCGTGTGTGAGTCAGTCATACGGGAAGCGTACGCATCAAGGTGCGGCGGACGGCGCCAATGGGACCGCCCGGGGCGCTTCGAGGCGGGCGCTGACCCAGGTGAAGGCCGCGGGGAACATTCCGCCCCAGGTCTTCCAGTTGTGCCCGCCGCGGTCGATCCGCAGCGTGCTGACCGAGGTGGGCGGCCGGACGGCGGCGGTGATCCAGTCGCCGAATTTCGGCGGGCTCTCCGGGTCCTGCTTGCTGGACTCGATGAGGATGTGCACGTCGGGGCGGGTGTTCTGGGCCAGCCACAGCGGCGAGCGGACACCGCGGGCGGACTCGGCCGGATTGTCCGGGGCCATCGCGGCGGCGGCCACGAACCGGTCGGGGTGCTCGAGCGCCATCCGCACCGCGCAGTAGCCGCCGGTGGATATGCCCATCACGGCCCAGCCGCGCGGCGCCGGGAGCGTACGGAAATTGTGCGCGATCGTCTGCGCCACGTCGTCGGTGAGCCAGGTGCCGACCTTGCTCTTGCCCGGCACGTCGGCGCAGCCGGTGTTGGCCCGGTCCGGGGTGATGGTGGGCAGCACGAGTATCGCGGGCTCGGCGCGGCCGGCGGTGATCTCGTCCTGCATGATCTGGCCGAGCCGCATGCCGCGCAGGAAGCTGTGCGGGGTGCCGGGGATGCCGTGCAGGACCTCTATGACGGGGAAGCGGGTGTGCGCGAACTCCTTCTTCTTGTACTGCGGCGGCGTCCAGACGATGACGTCGCCCTTCGTCCCGGACTTCCAGCCGCGCACGGTGGCCTTCTCGAAGCCTTGGGAGTACGAGGCGAATTTGACCCGGTAGTCGGGCTTGGTGGGGGTGGGCGTGGCGGTGGGGCCCGCGACGGACTTGCCGCCGCTGTTGGCGTTGCCGAGCAGGTCGTCCCAGGACGCGTAGAAGCCGTAGTCGTTGTTGACCGTGACCATCACCACGAAGATCGCGGTGACCTGACAGAGCACGATCATCCCGACGCGGGCGACGACCCGTACCGGCCGCGGGCCCCGTACCCGCGGCCAGAGCAGCACCGCGCCCGCCACCGCGGCCACCGCGACGACGAGGAGCAGTACGGCGAATCCTCTGCTGGTCAGTCCCACGACACGCCTCTTCCCCCAACCGATCCCTACGGCTCCGATCACACCATGCCGCGAGGGAAGACCGATGGGCACCCCTGTTCGGTTGCTCCGCCTTTCGCCGGATCAGTCGGACGAGTGAGGCGGGGCGGTCGCCGGGGCCGCGGGATCGGGCCCGGTCAGTCGGTGAGCCAGCCGCGCAGCCGCTCCTCGGCCTCCAGCACGGCGGCGACCGCGACGTGCTCCTCGCGGGCGTGGGCGAGCTTGGGGTCGCCGGGGCCGTAGTTCACCGCGGGCACGCCGAGCGCGGAGAAGCGGGCCACGTCGGTCCAGGCGTCCTTGGGAGCGGGTTCGGTGCCGATGGCGCGCACGAAGGCGGCGGCGGCCGGGTGCGCGAGGCCGGGCAGCGCGCCCGGCGCGCTGTCGGTGAGCACCACGGTGAAGCCGTCGAAGACCTCCTCGGCGTGCGCGAGCGCCTCGGCCTCGCTCCGGTCGGGCGCGAAGCGGAAGTTGACGGTCACCGCGCAGGAGTCGGGGATCACATTGCCCGCGTGGCCGCCCTCGACCCGCACCGCGTTCAGCCCCTCGCGGTACTCCAGGCCGTCGATGACGACCCGGCGGGGCTCGTACGCGGCGAGCCGGTCCAGGATCGGCGCGGCCTTGTGGATGGCGTTGTCCCCGAGCCAGCTCCGCGCCGAGTGCGCCCGGCGGCCGGTGGTCTCGACCCGGATCCGCAGGGTGCCCTGGCAGCCGCCCTCGACCTTGCCGTCGGTCGGCTCCATCAGCACCGCGAAGTCCCCGGCCAGCCACTCGGGGTGCCGCTCGACCAGCCGCTTGAGTCCGTTGAACTCGGCCGCGATCTCCTCGGCGTCGTAGAAGACGTAGGTCAGGTCGCGGTTCGGCGCGGTCAGGGTCGCCGCCAGCCGCAGCTGCACCGCCACGCCCGCCTTCATGTCCGAGGTGCCGCAGCCCCACAGCAGGCCGTTCTCGTCCAGCCGCGACGGCAGGTTGTCCGCGATCGGCACGGTGTCGATGTGGCCCGCGAGCACCACCCGCTCGGCGCGCCCGAGCCGGGTCCGCGCCACCACCGCGTCGCCGTCCCGGTCCACCGTCAGGTGCGGCAGCCCCCGCAGTGCCTCCTCCACCAGATCCGCCAGCGCCTTCTCCTGCTGGCTCACGGACGGCACGTCCACGAGTTGGGCGGTGAGCCGAGCGGCATCCTGGCTGAGGTCGAGTTCGCTGCGCATACGCCGAGCGTAGGGCCTCGGGCCCGGATGCCCCGAAGGCCCCGGCCGCCTGCCCCGTTCACGCGCACGGAGGAGAAAGCCGAAGACGGCGCCGTCGTAGGTCATTCGGGACCCGCCGCCTTCGGTACGCTCGGCGCGTGCCCAGCTCCCCCCCTCAGAAGCCCCCCAAGCGCAAGCGCCGGGGCCGCAAGATCGCCACAGCGGCCGTGGTGTTGCTGGGGCTCGCCACCTATGGCCTCTACCGCGCCGCGGAGGAGAACAAAGCGCCGGAAAGCGCGGACTGCACAGTGACGGCGGACGGCGACACGCTGGACATGAGCCCGTCGCAGGCGGCGAACGCGACGACGATCGCCGCCGTGGCCACCTCGCGCGGGCTGCCGGAAAGGGCGCTCACCATAGCCCTGGCCACGGCGTTGCAGGAGTCACGGCTGGACAATCTCGATCACGGCGACCGGGATTCGCTCGGACTGTTCCAGCAGCGCCCCTCGCAGGGCTGGGGCACCGCGCAGCAGGTCCAGGACCCGGTGTACTCGACGAACGCCTTCTTCGACGGCCTGGTGAAGATCGAGGGCTATTCGCGGCTGCCGCTGACCGTGGCGGCGCAGCGCGTGCAGAAGAGCGGCTTCCCCCAGGCGTACGCGAAGCACGAGGCGGACGCGACGCTGCTGTCGGCGGCGCTGTACGGGCGCAAGGCGGGCGCGCTGAGCTGTACGACGGGCTCGGACACGCCCTTCAGCGCGGGCGGCAAGCTGGGCAGTACGTCGCAGGTCACGGCCAGGCTGACGCGGGAGTTCGGCAGCCAGGTGAAGCCGGTGGCGGCCGACGAGCCGCGTACGGTCGCGGTGCCCGCCAGGCCCGCGGGCGGCGCGGCGGAGGGCGACGGCACCCGGCGCGGCTGGGAGCTGGCGCAGTGGGCGGTGGCGCACGCGCAGGACCTGAAGGTCGAGCAGGTGACCTTCGGCGGCCAGAAGTGGGCCGCGGCGCAGTCCGGCAAGGGCTGGCAGAAGCAGAAAGCGGGCGGCGCGCAGGGTTCCGCGGCCGTCAAGCCGGACGGATACGTACGGATCACCGTCGCGCAATAGTGCGCGCATTCACTCGGAAGTGCCCGCTCCCGCGGTCAAACGCGGGCTGCGGGAAAACCGCTCGACCGGATGGCAATTCCCTTGCCGCAGCAGGGATGTGACGTTTCATCAAAGTCATATGAGCTGTCCGCTATATCCGATCTGTCGGATTCCTATAATGCGACACATTGCCAACTCTTTACCTCGAACGACCGCAACCTTCGGGCTCCTTGAGCGGTAGTCACGACGTCCGCCCGGCGGACGCAATACGTCCCCTCACGGAGCCAACTCCGTAAAAGGAGCACCATGTCCCTCCCCCTGACCCGCCGCTTCGCCCAGGCCGCCCTGCTGATCGGCGCCGCCGCCGCGCCGCTGATCGGAGCGGGCGCCGCGCAGGCCGCCGCGCTGCCGCCGACGGACCTGGGCGGGCTGAGCAATCTGGACGGCGCCAATGTCGGCAACACGCTGGACAGCGCTTCCCAGCAGGCCACCGGGGTGGCCGGGCAGGCCGGTACCCAGGCGATGAAGACCACGCTCCCGGCCACCGGCCGCATCGTGGGCACCGCGAGCAGGACCGCCGCCCCGGCCGCGCAGAAGGCCGCGGGCGACGCCGCCGACTCCGCGGGCCGGATCGTCGGCCAGACCGCCGAGTCGGCCGGTGGCGTCGCCCCGCACACCGAGACGCTGCCGGTCTCCGCGCTTCCCAACACCGGCCAACTGCCGGCCGGCGCGCTGCCCACCACCGACATGCTGCCGCTCAAGGGCCTCCCCCTGGGCTGATCGCCGAACCGCACGCGCGCGGGGGCCGGGAGCGACCGCTCCCGGCCCCCGCGCGTGTCTGCCGGGCAGCGCTCTCACACCGGCCTGGTCGGGTCAGCCCGGCGGGTCAGCCCGGCGGGTCAGCCCGGCGGGTCAGCCCGGCGGAAGCGGTTCAGCGGGAGCGGTTCAGCGGGAGCGGTTCAGCGGGAGCGGTTCAGCGCAGCCGCTCGACGGCCGCCGCCACCCGCTCGTCGACCGCCGTGAAGGCGATCCGGACGAACCGCTCGCCCGTCGGCCCGTAGAACTCGCCGGGCGCCACCAGGATGCCGCGCTTGGCCAGGTCGCCGACGGTGTCCCAGCAGTTCTCCGCGCGGGTCGCCCACAGGTACAAGCTGGCCTCGCTGTGCTCGATCCGGAAACCCGCGCCCTCGAAGGCGGTCCGCAGGGCGGCGCGCCGGCGCGCGTACCGCTCCTTCTGCTCCACCGCGTGCTCGCGGTCGTCGAGCGCGGCGACCATCGCGGCCTGTACGGGCGCGGGCACGATCATGCCGACGTGCTTGCGGACTTCCAGCAGACCGGCGACGACGGACGCGTCACCGGCGAGGAAGGCGCCGCGGTAGCCCGCGAAGTTGGACCGCTTGGACAGCGAGTGGACGGCGATCAGCCCCTCGTGGCTGTCCCCGCACACGTCCGGGTGCAGGACGGAGACCGGCTCCGCACCCTCCCAGCCCAGCTCGATGTAGCACTCGTCGGACACCACGAGCACCCCGTGCTCGCGCGCCCACGCCACGATCCGGCGCAGCTCGGCGGCGGACAGCACGCGGCCCGTGGGGTTGGACGGGCTGTTGAGCCAGAGCAGCTTCAGGCCGTCCGGGTCGAGTTCGGTCACCGGGTCGTCGTACGTGACCGGTTCCGCGCGGGCCACCAGCGCGCCGATCTCGTACGTCGGGTAGGCGAGCCGCGGGTACGCGACCCGGTCGCCCGCCTCGATGCCCAGCAGCGTCGGCAGCCAGCCGACCAGTTCCTTGGAGCCGAGCAGCGGCAGGATGTTCGCCGGGTCGGCGCCGCTCACGCCGTGCCAGCGGCTGAGATATCCGGCGGCGGCCTCGCGCAGCGCGCGCGTGCCGTACGTCAGCGGATAGCCGGGGCTGTCGGCGGCGGCGGCGAGCGCGCGCCGGATCACCTCGGGCACCGGGTCCACCGGGGTCCCCACCGACAGGTCGACCACACCGTCCGGGTGCGCGACGGCCGTCGCCTTGTAGGGCTCCAGGCGGTCCCACGGGAAGACCGGGAGGCGGGCGGAGATGCTCACGTGCTCACTCTCGCTTGTCGATCGATGGTCCGTGATCGAAATGTCCATGACGGACGTACGCCGCGGCCCCGCACAGCGCCGAGCGTGGCTCGGTGCGCCGTACGGGGCCGGGCGGAGACTGCCCGACCGGGATCAGTGGTCCTGGCTCTGCGGGGGCAGCGCTGCGATGAAGGGGTGGTCGCGCTCGATGAGACCGAGCTTGGACGCGCCGCCGGGCGACCCCAGTTCGTCGAAGAACTCCACGTTCGCCTTGTAGTAGTCCTTCCACTCCTCCGGGGTGTCGTCCTCGTAGAAGATCGCCTCGACGGGGCAGACCGGCTCACAGGCGCCGCAGTCGACGCATTCGTCCGGGTGGATGTACAAGGACCTGGAGCCCTCGTAGATACAGTCGACCGGGCACTCTTCGATGCACGCCTTGTCCTTCAGGTCGACACAAGGCTGCGCGATGACGTAGGTCACGCTGTCGTTCCTCCTCGATAGGGCTCATCTCGCGCGGGAGCGCGGCGTCGTCGATGCCCGCACCTAGTATCTCCGTTCCTGAGCACGATCCGAACAGGAGGGGCACGCATGGCAGGGGATTTCTCTTCCGGAGCGCGGCTCGTGATCCGGATTACCCCGTCTGACGTGGGAAAACGCGTATCGGTACGGCAGGTTCTGGAGATCACCGACGGGCATCCTACGTTCACCGATACGGTCGGTGTTCTCGTATCGTGGGATGCGGGAGTGGTGTGCGTCACGCGGAGGTCCGGGGAAACGGTACGCATCGACGAATCGCTCCTCGTCGCGGGGAAGGTGGTGCCGCCCACCCCGCCGTCACGGAGAATGTCGCGTGTGACGTCCGCGTCCCCCGAGGAGCTTGAGGCGTTCGCCTCGCGCGCCTGGCCCGCCACCGAGACCGCGCCGCTGGGCCGGTGGACACTGCGCTCGGCCG
Source organism: Streptomyces sp. NPDC093221 (assembly GCF_044753885.1). Classification (NCBI taxonomy): domain Bacteria; kingdom Bacillati; phylum Actinomycetota; class Actinomycetes; order Kitasatosporales; family Streptomycetaceae; genus Streptomyces; species Streptomyces sp. NPDC093221. The sequence continues at coordinate 713,884 of NZ_JBIVOA010000002.1, forward strand.
TCGCGGGCGAGCGAGAAGCGGAGCAGGACAAGGGCGGCGGGCGGCGGGAGGGCTTCACCCGCCGCGCCAACTCCGTCCTGGTGGACGGCGATCCCGACCGCCCGCTGGACGCCGCGCTCGACCACGTCGTCGGCTGGTACGGGGCGCGGGGCACGACACCGTATCTCCAGGTGCCCGACACCTCGCCCTACGCGGCCGAGCTGGAGCGCCGCGGGTGGGTACGGGAGGCGGACACGCTGGTCAGGGTCGCGCCGCTGGCGCCGCTCACCCGGCTGCCGGGCGCGGACGCCGTCACGCTGTCCCGGACGCCCGACGCGGCGTGGCTGGCCGCCTACCACCGCACCGGCTCGCTCGCCGACGCGGCGCTGAAGGTGGTCTCCGGCGGGCCCTCGGTGTGGTTCGCGACCGCCCCCGGCGCCATCGGGCGGGCCGTGGTCGACGGGCCGTGGGTGCTGTTCGGCGCGGTCGAGGTGGCGCCCTCGCACCGCCGCAGGGGCCTGGCGACCGCCGTCATGGGCGCGCTCGCCCGGCGCGCCGCCGACGAGGGCGCGAGGAGCGCGTACCTCCAGGTGGAGGCCGACAACGAGGCGGCCCGCGCGCTCTACGACGGGCTCGGCTTCACCGACCACCACGGCTACCACTACCGGCGCCCCTCGGTATGAGCGCGGACGTACGGGAACGGTTCGCGGCGGCGGCGCGCGAGGAGCGCCCCGACCTGGCCGAGCTGTGCCTGCTGATCGGCGCGGAGGCCGACCCGGCGCTGGACGGCGTCGCGATCGACGCGGCCCAGATCGAGCTGGACCGGCTCGCCGGGATGCTCCCGTACGGCCTGACGACGCCGCTGGAGTGGGCGACCGCCCTGCACCGGCTGCTCGGGGCCCGGCTGGGCTTCCACGGCGAGCCCGGCGACTACCAGAAGCTCTCGTCGTCGCTGCTCCAGCAGGTGCTGCGGCGGCGGCGCGGGCTGCCGATCCTGCTGTCGGTGGTCTGGACGGAGGTCGCCCGCCGGGCCGGCGCGCCGGTGTACGGGGTCGCGCTGCCCGGCCACTACGTCGTCGGCTTCGGCGATCCGGCGGGCGGGTACGTCCTGGTCGACCCCTTCGAGGGCGGCCGGGTGCTGTCGGGGCCCGACGCGGAACTCCTGGTCGCGGGCGCGACCGGCGCCCCGCTGGCCCCCGGCATGCTCACGCCCGCCGATCCGCTGGACACCGTGCACCGCGTCCTGAACAACATCCGCGCCTGGGCGTCCGCCCGCCTCGAACAGGCCGCCGTCGAGCTGTGGACGATCGACCTCGCCCTGCTCCTCCCCCGCCACCCGGCCCGCCTGCGCTACGAGCGCGCCCAACTCCTCGTCCGCCTCGGCGACTTCACCGGCGGCGCCGCGGCCCTCGACGAGTACGCCGAACTGATCGGCGGTTTCGACCCGGAGACCGCGGAGAAGATCCGCCGCAAGGCCCGCGCGGCGCGGGCACTGCTGAACTGAGCCCCGGCGGACAGGCCCTAGAGCCAGCCCTTTTCGCGGGCGATACGGACCGCCTCCGCGCGGTTGCGCGCGCCCGTCTTCTGGATCGCGGTCGACAGGTAGTTGCGGACCGTGCCCTCCGACAGCAGCAGGCCGCGCGCGATGTCGGCGTTGACCGAACCATCGGCGGCGGCCCGCAGCACCTCCCGCTCGCGGGCCGTCAGCGGGTCGGCTCCGTCGGCGAGCGCCGCCGCGGCCAGCGTGGGGTCGATGACGCGCTCGCCGCGCAGCACCCGCCGTACGGCGTCGGCCAGTTGGGCCGCCGGAGCGTCCTTGACCAGGAACGCCTCCGCGCCCGATTCCATCGCTCTGCGCAGATAGCCGGGGCGGCCGAAGGTCGTGACGATCACGATTTTGACCTCCGGCAGCTCTTCGCGGAGGCGCGCCGCCGCCTCGATGCCGGTCAGGCCCGGCATCTCGATGTCCAGCAGCGCCACGTCCGGGCGGTGCGTCCTGGCCGCCGCCAGCACCTCGTCGCCGCGGGCCACCTGGGCGACGACCTCGAGGTCCTCTTCGAGGCCGAGGAGCGTCGCCAGTGCTTCTCGCACCATCGACTGATCCTCCGCGAGCAGCACCCGGACGCTTCTCCTCATCCCCCCACCCTAGGGCTCCGCCCTACGGTTCCCCGCCCGGTCGCCCGCCCCCCCTTCCAGGGCTCGCCCCCCAGACCGCTCCCTCACCAGGCCGGTGGGCCGATTCTTTCTGGGGGCGCGCCCCCGGGCGGTTCTTCCGCCAGGGCGGTGGGCCGATCATTTCAGGGGCGCGGCCCCGTGCGGTCCTTCCGCCAAGGCGGCTGGCCGATCTTTTGAGGGGCGCGGCCCCGAGGCGGTCCTTCTGCCAGGGCGGCTGGCCGATCTTTTTAGGGGCGCGGGGAACTGCGCGGCCAGCCCCCACCGGGCTGTCAGCCCGAAAACAACCGCATCTGCCCCGCTGGGGCCGGTTCTTCAGCCGCGCCACCGCGCGGGCTGAGCGCGCAGTTCCCCGCGCCCCTTCGGGGCCCGACCCGCCGTGCGAACACCGCGCCACCGTCGTGGCGGCCCGCGCAGTTCCCCGCGCCCCTAAAGACACGTGGCTGGCCCCCGGCAGAAGAACCGCCCCAGGGCGCGCGCCCTGAAAAGATCGGTCTACCGCCCAGGTTGAGAGGCCGCCCGGGGGCGGGGCCGCGGCGGGGTTAGCCGAGGGCTTCGGTGAAGCTGGCGGCGCCCATGGCAGAGGTGACGGTGGCACGGTATTTGGGGCAGGAGCCCAAAGCGGCAGCGTCAAGATCGGCGGCGGTGCGCGGCTTCTGATCGGGGTGCTGCTCGATCCAGTTGGCGAGGTCGATGGCGAAGAACGCCTTGGCGCCCGCGGGGGCGCCGGAGTCCTTGATGCGGGGCCCCTCCTTGGCGAGGAAGGCGCAGAAGGTCGGCCCGTCGACCGGATTGGCACCGCCGGAGCCACCGGAGGCGGAGGCTGAGGCAGAGGCTGAGGCGGACGGAGAGGCGGCAGAAGCACTGCCGGTGGCCTTGCCCGACCCCGTGGCGGACGGCCTGGAACCCCCCGAGCCCCCGCCGCAGGCGGCCAGCAGGAGCGCTCCGGCCACCGCGACCCCGGCCGCCGGCACCGTATGTCTGATCACACGTCTCGTAGCGGAACGCGTCACGTCGACTCCCCCCAGGAAGGCGCCACGGCGGCGCCCGGTGGCCGGACCGTACCGAGCGCGGAGGCCCGGCGTCCCACCCCCGGCACGGATGGTTACAGCGTGAGGACCCGGCGGTGACAGCCGGACCCGGACGCGGACCGCCGTATGACATCTGTCATGGGGAAGACACGACTCGCGGCACTGCACGGGCGAGGGGCGGGCGGGCGAAGCTTGGTGGCATGAGCGCGATGGGGATGACGACCGCGAACGGGCCGGGGGCCGCCGTCAAGGGCGAGCCCGTGGTCGCCTTCAGCGATGTGAACAAGAGCTTCGGGCCGGTGCGGGCCGTCGCGGAGCTGAGCCTGACGCTGCACCCGGGCGAGACGGTGGCCCTGCTGGGCCCGAACGGCGCGGGGAAGTCGACCGCGCTCGACCTGATGCTGGGGCTGCGGAACGCGGACAGCGGGAGCGTGCGGCTGTTCGGCACGACCCCGGCGCAGGCCATCGCGGCGGGCCGGGTGGGCGCGATGCTCCAGAGCGGCGGCCTGATGGAGGACGTGACCGTACGGGAGCTGGTGAGCCTGGCGTGCGACCTGCACCCGAAGGCGTACCCGGTGGACGAGGTGCTGGCCGGCGCGGACATCGCCGACATCGCCGACCGCAAGGTCAACAAGCTCTCCGGCGGTCAGGAGCAGCGCGTACGGTTCGCGCTCGCGACGGCCGGGGCGAACGACCTGATCGTGCTGGACGAGCCGACGGTCGGCATGGACGTCAGCGCGCGGCAGGCGTTCTGGGCCACGATGCGCGGCCAGGTGGAGCAGGGCAGGACCGTGCTGTTCGCCACCCACTACCTGGAGGAGGCGGACGCCATCGCGGACCGCGTCCTGGTGCTGCACCGGGGGCGGCTGATCGCCGACGGGACGGCCGCGGAGATCAAGGCGCGGGCGGGCGCCCGCCGGATCACCTTCGACCTGGACGGCACGCCGGACGAGCGGGCGCTCGGCGCGCTGCCGCACATCGTCGGCCTCGACATCACCGGCCCGACCGTCCGCATCCGCTCCGACGACGCGGACGCCACGACGCACGCCGTGTACGCGCTCGGCCTGTACCCGCGCAATCTGGAGGTCTCGGGCCTCGGCCTGGAGCAGGCCTTCCTCGCCATCACCGACGCAGCGTCCGCCGAGGAGGCGGAGAACCGATGAAGACCCTGGTCAGACTGGAGATCGTCCGCACCCTGCGGAACCGCAAGTTCATGTTCTTCTCGGTGCTCTACCCGGGCCTGCTCTTCCTGATCATCACGGCGGGCGCCGACAGGACGAAGAAGATCGACGGCCTGAATCTCACGCTGGTCGCGTACTACATGGTCGCGATGGCGGCGTTCGGCGCGATGACGGCGGTGCTGATGGGCAACGCCGAGCGGATCGCGCGGGAGCGCGAGAAGGGCTGGGTGCGGCAGTTGCGGCTGACCGCGCTGCCCGGCCGCGGCTACGTCACCGCGAAGATCGCCTCCGCCGCGACCGTCAGCCTGCCGTCGATCCTGATCGTGCTGATCCTCGGCGCGACCGTGAAGAACGTCCGGCTCGACGCCTGGCAGTGGATCGCGATCCTGGGCGCGACCTGGGCGGGCAGCATGGTCTTCGCGGCGCTCGGCGTCGCCATCGGATACGTGGCCACGGCCGACGTCGCCCGGCCGGTCTCGATGCTCGCCTACTTCGTCCTGGCGATGCTCGGCGGTCTGTGGGTGCCGATCACCACCTTCCCGCACTGGCTCCGGACGACGGCCGACTACCTGCCGGGACGGCCGTACGCGGCGCTCGGCCAGTCCATCGAGTTCGGCAACGCGCCGCACGCCCGTGACATCGCCGTCCTCGCCTTCTACCTGCTGCTCTTCGCGGGTACGGCCGCCTGGCTGTACCGCAAGGACACGCAGAAGGCGTGACGCGGATGGCGAAGGAGGAGCAGGCGCGGCGGGCACAGGCATGGGCGCGGGACCGGGCGGAGGAGCAGGCGCGGGCGCGGGACCGGCCCTGGCCGCCGTGGCGGCAGGCGGTGGAGGACGCGGACACCACCGCCATGGGCCGCGCCCCCGAGACCCGCGGCCAGGCGTTGGTCAAGCTGATGTGGATCGGCATCTGGCTGCTCTACCTCGGCTCCCCCGTCAGCGACCTGGCCGACGGCCACCACGGCGCCCTGGTCACCGTCGTCGCCGGCTGCGGCCTGCTCGTCTTCGTCGTCTCCTACCTCGCCGTCGTCTTCCTGCGCACCAACACCGCGTACATGCAGGAGCGTTGGGTGTACGGGGTGCTCGCCGCCCAGCTCGCGCTCGCTTTCACGCTGTCCGCGACGCTCGGCAAGGACTGGCTGGTGATGTTCGTCTACGTGGCCGTCGCCTGCGGGGCGTCGCTGCCGGGCACGCAGTCCCGGTGGGCGATTCCCGCGGTCACGGCGGCACTCGCCGGGGTCGGCGCCTGGGTCGACAGCAGCGGCGACCTCTACCCCGCGCTGGTCATCCCGGCCCTGCTCGGCGGCTTCGCGATGGTGGGCGTGCGGCAACTCGTCCGGACCATGCGGGAGTTGCGCGAGGCGCGGGAGACGGTGGCGCATCTGGCCGCCACCGAGGAGCGGTTGCGGCTCGCCCGTGACCTGCACGACCTGCTCGGGCACTCGCTGTCCCTGATCACGCTCAAGAGCGAACTGGCCGGGCGGATGCTGCCGGACCGGCCGCAGGACGCGGCGCGGCAGGTCGCCGACATCGAGAAGGTCAGCAGGCAGGCGCTGGTCGACGTACGGGAGGCGGTCAGCGGCTACCGCCGCCCGACGCTGGCCACCGAACTGGCCTCCGCGCGCTCCGCGTTGGCCTCCGCCGGAATCGCCGCGCGCGTCCACCAGCCGGACCGGCTGCCCGGTCTCGCCCCGGACGGCGAGGGCGCCCTGGCCTGGGCGCTGCGCGAGGCGGTGACCAATGTCGTCCGCCACAGCGGCGCCCTCACCTGCGTGATCGCCGTGAGCACCAGCGCGGACGGCGCCGCCGCCACCCTCACCGTCTCCGACGACGGCCGCGGCCCCGCTCCCCACCACACCCCCGGCAACGGCCTCAACGGCCTGACCGAGCGCCTCATCCTGGCCGGCGGCACCCTGCGCACCGCGCCCTCGGGCGACGGCGGCTTCCGCCTGACGGCGACGGTGCCGGTCGGCGCCGACGAGACGAGTCCGACCGGCGTCTGAGAACCCCTGGGGCCGTCTCAGCCCGCCACGTTCGGCAGGGTCACATCGCGCTTGGCGCCCGTCGCGTCCAGCGCGGGCAGCAGGGCGTCCGCGACGTCCTGCGGGGTGACGGCCCTGGTGGAGCCGTCCTTCGCCTTGAGCTTGACGGTGTCGAACGTGCCGCCGTACAGCCCCTTGAGGACCGCGAGGTCGATGTGCGGCTGAAGCTTGCCGTCCGCGTTCGGCACCATCGTCAGGAACTTCGGGATCGACTTCATCGGTCCGAACTTGATGGACTTCAGGCCCGCCCGGACGACGACGAAGTCGGACATGGCCCGCTTGCCGAACCCGTTGACGGCGGCGTCCAGTTCGGCCTGGGTGACCTTCGGCGGGGTGGTCGTGACCGGCAGCGCGACGGCCGGGTTGGAGCCGGTCTCGGCGCGCGTACGGTACGCGGCGGCGACCTTGGCCGCGGCGGCGTTCACGTCGAAGGACTGGCCGGACGTGCCCGCCACCGGGACGGCCTTGCCGTCGGCGAAGCGGACCATGCCGTCGGAGCCCGAACCGCTCTGGCCCGCCAGTGACTTGAGCGCGACCCGCAGTTTGTCCTCGTCGACGACTATGACCGGGTCGGCGACGCGGCTGCCGCCGAAGAGCGAGCCGACGACGGAGACCGGGTTGTAGTCGGAGTGCGCGACCCCCCGGACCGTCGCGTCGGTGTCGACCGACAGGCCCGCCACCGACGGCTTGAGGCTCAACTTGCGGTCGCCGATGGTCAGTTCGAGCGGTGCGGTCTTGCGGTCACCGAGCGCGGTGTCCAGCATCTTGACCGCGTCGCCCTTGTTCTGGTTGCCGATGTCGACGCCCACCACGGTGGTGCCCTTCGGCACGTCGCCGTGGGTCATCAGCAGTCCGGCGCCGTACGCGAGCACCGCGATGGTGCACACCCCGACGCCCAGCAGGGCCACCTTGGAGCGGCCCTTCTTCTTCGCGGGCGGACGCGGCGCGGCGGGCGCGGGCTGCGCCGCGCGCGGCTCGGCGACGACGGGGGCGGGCACGGGACCGGCGCCGGGGCCGCCCGGCACGGGCGCGGCGGGACCCGGCGCACGCGGCGTGCGCGCTCCCGGACCTCCGGGCTGCACGGCCGGAATACCGCTGACCAACGTGTCGTCCGACAGCCGTCCGCCCGGGGCGTCCGGCACGACGGGCGGCCGGAAGCCGCCGCTGGTGTCCTCGGGACCGAGCCCGTCGCCGGGAGGCGTCGGGGCGCGGAAGCCGCCACTGGTGTCCTCGGGGCCGGGTCCGTCGCCGGGCGTCGGCGGGCGGAAGGCGGAGGGGGCGGACCGGCCGCGCTGGTCGGCGGCGGGCGGCACCTGCATGTGGCCGGTGACCGGGCCGGTGGTCGGCCCCGCGGGCGGCTGGTACTCAGGGAAGGGGCTGTTGGGCCCGTCGGCGGGCGGCGCGTAGGGGGCCGCGGCGGCCTGGGCGCCGTACGGGGTGCTCAGCGGATCGGGACCCTGCCCCTGGCCCTGCCCTTGGCCCTGGCTCTGTCCCTGACCCTGGCCCTGGTCCTCGGGACGGCCGTACGGGTCGGGTCCGGGGAAGGTGCCCGCGGGCCGCGGCACTCCGGGCGGGAACGCGTCGATGCCGTACGGCGGCTCCGGCTGCGGCTCCGTACCGAATTCCGGGCCGAACTCCCCGGCGAAGAGCGACGGGACACCGGCGGCCGGGGTGTCGTGCGGGCCGCGCGCGGAAGGGTCGCCGCCCTGCGGGGTGCCGACCGGCGGCGGGAGGTACGGCGTGGACGCCGTACCGGGCGCGGCGGCCGACGACGGGTACGGGCTCGAACCGGTACGGGAGTCGGAGCCCGCACCGGAGCCCGCACCGGCACCGGCAGCAGGACCGGCGCCCGTACCGGAACCCGCGCCGGGGGCGGGAGCGGAGCCAGGACCCGGCTGCCCGGCCTGGGACTTGCGCGGCGCGAACCAGTCGCTGGTCTTCTCCGGCTGCGGCTCCGGCTCGCCCGACGCCTCGGCGGCGGCCGGTTCCGCGGCGGACGCGGGCTCGGGCGCGGGCGGCTCGGGCGCCGGGTTGTTCTCGTCGACCGGCTTGCGGACCACGACCGGCGGGATCGGGCGCGAACCGGGGATGTTGATCCGGATGCGCGTCGTCAGCGTCGTCTCGGTCTTCGGCTCGTCGGCCGGCGGCGGTTCGGGCGCGGCGGCCGGCTCGGGCGTACCGCCCGGTCGCGGACGCTCCTGCGGGTGCAGCGAAGGAAACGGGCGCGAGCCGTACGGCGGAGTGCCCGAGGGGTACGCGGCACCGCCGCGGCCCTGCGGCCCGGACGACGAACTGTCAGTTTCACGACTCAAAGCAGGCTCTCCCGGTTAGCTTCGCCACCCGTCACGGTTCTCCGCGGGCGGCTCGCCGGCGCGCACCACCATACCGACCGGCGTGTAACGACGACTCTGGTCCGGCGGAACGCTCGGTCTCAGCCAACCACGAGCCCGCCCCCGCCCGCCAAGTCAGGCGGTATTCGGCCCGGATGGGGGCAGTTGGGGCAGGGTGGCGCAGATCACGCCCGCCATGGCCCCGCCGAGCAGGTACACATACGGTCCGAGTCCGGCCGCGAACAGGAAGTCACCTTCGGGGCGGGTGGTGCTCAGCAGCATCACGCACACCAGCCAGACCCCGGCGGGCACGACCGCGCCGAGCCGGGTGCGGGTGAGCGTCACGCCGCCGTAGAAGACCGCCACGCAGCCCGCGAGGCCCAGCAGCAGCCCGCCGGGGAACCAGCCCGCCTGGACGAGCGCCCCGGCCGCCGCGACCAGCGCTCCGAGCACACCGAGGACGACGTACGCGACCACGCGCAGCGGCTGGCTCACCGCGCACCGCCGTCGGAGTCGGGACCGCCCTCGGCGGGGAAGAGGTCGTCGCCGCGGCCCTCGGTCAGGGCCTCGCCGCGCACCTGCCGGTAGTGCTCGGTGGCGAAGAACGGCTGGCCGAGGTCGTTGGAGAGCGCGAAGAAGGGGCCGTCCACGGCGATCTGGCTGGCGTGCGCGCGCATCGCGGCCGTCTTCTGCCCGGTGTAGTCGGCGCCGTCGACGGTGACGGTGACGAGGTCGTCGTCGACGACACCCGGCACGTCGTCCACGGAGGCGATCCCGCCGAAGGGGAAGTCCTTGCCCGCCGCCGCCAGCCGCGCGAAGCCCGCCTCGACGATCGAGCGCGGGGTGCAGATCTCGTAGACCCGCGCGATCCGGTGGCCCCGCTCGGCGGCCAGTTCGTAGCCGCGCAGCGCGACCCGGTGCGCCTGGATGTGGTCGGGGTGGCCGTAGCCGCCGTTGCTGTCGTACGTGACCAGCACCTGCGGGCGGGTGTCGAGGATCACCTCGGCCAGGTGTCCCGCCGCCTCGTCCAGGTCGGCCTGCCAGAAGCAGTCCTCGCGGTCGTTCTGGGAGACGCCCATCATCCCGGAGTCGCGGTAGCGGCCCGCGCCGCCGAGGAAGCGGTGGTCGGTGACGCCCAGCTCGGCCATCGCGGCCGCGAGTTCACCGATGCGGTACTCGCCGAGGGTGTCGTCGCGGTCGGCGGCCAGGTGCGCCAGCTCGGGCGGGATCACCTCGCCCTCTTCACCGAGGGTGCAGGTGACCAGGGTGACAAGGGCGCCCTCTGCCGCGTACTTGGCCATGGTCGCGCCGTTGTTGATCGTCTCGTCGTCCGGGTGGGCGTGGACGAGCAGCAGACGCCGCGCGGGAAGATCGGTCATGAGGGAAGCCTACGGCTCCCCGGCGTACCGCTCTTCCCCGCAGCTCACCGAGCCCGGCACGGGCCGCTCAGAACTTGATGTCCGAGATCATCCCCGCAACGTTGTTGGTGAGGTCTGTGATCTGTGGCGCCCAGGTTGAACTCGCCAGGTAGAAACCGAGCAACGTACAGGCGATCGCGTGCCCGGCTTTGAGCCCGGAACGGCGGATCAACAGGACGACGACGATCAGCAGCAGCAGCACCGCCGAAATCGAGAGTGCCACAGCGGCTCACCTCCCAGTACGCAGGGTCATGTCAGTTGCCACATGCTTATTACCCACCCACGGCTACTGATCATAACTTTCCGTGCCACCGCATATGTCGGGGCACGGAAGCACATGGGGGCGCATGACCAGATCCAGCCACCGGGCGCGGTCCTCGCGGTGGCGCTCCGGCGCAGGTGGGGAGGTACGGCGGCGGCCGGTCCCCGGGAAGAACGGCGAGTGTCGGACGTACGGCCTAGTGTCACGGATATGACGCAGCTCTCATTCCCCCGACAGCACGCCCGTACGCAGCGGTTCACCCTCGGCGCCCCGCGCTCCTTCACCGTGTCGCCCGACGGCGGCCGGGTGGTGTTCCTCAGATCCCGCGCCGGGGACGACCCGTCACATCTGCTGTGGGTCCGTGACCTGCGGGAAGAAGGGGCGGGCGAGGGCGCGGGCACGGAGTACGCGGCGGCCGACCCCGCGGCGCTGCTCGGCGGCGGCCAGGAGGAGCTGTCGGCGGCCGAGCGGGCGCGCAGGGAGCGCAGCCGGGAGGGCTCCGCGGGCGTCGTGGGCTACGCGGTGGACGACACGGTGTCGCTGGCCGCCTTCGCGCTCTCCGGGCGGCTGTTCACCGCCGGGCTGCTGCCGGGGGCCGCGGGGGCACGGGAGTTGACGGTGCCGGGTCCCGTGGTCGATCCGCGGCCCTCGCCGGACGGCCGGTGGGTGGCGTACGCCTCGGGCGGCGCGCTGCGGGTCGTGGCGGCCTCGGGCGCGGACGACAGGGCGCTGGCGGAGCCGGACGGCGAGTCGGTGTTCTGGGGGCTGGCGGAGTTCATCGCCGCCGAGGAGATGTCGCGCAGCCGCGGCTTCTGGTGGGCGCCGGACAGCTCCGCGGTGCTCGCCGCGCGGGTGGACGAGTCACCGGTCGGCCGCTGGTGGATCTCCGACCCGGCGCACCCCGAGCGCCCGCCGGCCGAGGTGGCCTACCCGGCCGCCGGTACGGACAACGCGGTGGTGACGCTCGCGCTGCTCGGCCTGGACGGCTCCCGGGTGGACGTGGAGTGGGACCGGGAGCGCTACCCGTACCTGGCGGCCGTCCACTGGTCGGCGGCCGGTCCGCCGGTCCTGCTGGTGCAGGCCCGCGACCAGCGCGAACAGCTCTACCTGAGCGTGGACATCGCGACCGGTACGACGCGGACGCTGCGCACGGAGGAAGATCGAATTTGGCTGGATCTCTTCCCCGGCGTCCCCGCCACCACGTCCGACGGCACCTTGGTGCGGATCGCCGACGAGGGCGACGTACGCGCGCTGATGGTCGGCGACCGGGCGCTGACCGGTCCCGAGTCGCATGTGCGGGCGGTGCTGGACGTCGGCGACGAGGACGTGCTGATCGCCGCGTCGGCGGGCGCCGCCGCCGCCGAGCCGGAGATCGGCGAGCTGCATGTGCTGCGGGTGAGCGAGCGGGGCGTGGAGCGCGTCTCGACCGAGCCCGGCGTGCACACCGCGACGCGCTCGGGGCGGGTGACGGTGCTGCACTCGGCGACGCCGGACCGTCCGGGGCGCACGGCGCGGGTGCTGCGCGACGGCGAGCAGATCGCGGAGATCGCCTCGTACGCGCAGACGCCGTCGCTGACCGCCAGGGCGCGGCTGACCGAGGCGGGCGAGGACCGCATCCCGGCCGCCGTCCTGCTGCCGAGCGGATACGCCGAGGGCGACGGGCCGTTGCCGGTGCTGCTCGACCCGTACGGCGGCCCGCACGGCCAGCGGGTGCAGGCGGCGCACAACGCGCATGTGGTCTCGCAGTGGTTCGCCGACCAGGGCTTCGCGGTGATCGTCGCGGACGGCCGCGGCACCCCGGGGCGCTCCCCCGGCTGGGAGAAGGCCATGGCGGACAAGCTGATCGAGGTGTCGCTGACCGACCAGATCGCCGCGCTGCACGCGCTGGCGGGGACGTATCCGCTGGATCTGGGCCGGGTGGCCATTCGCGGCTGGTCGTTCGGCGGCACGCTGGCCGCCGCGGCGGTGCTGCGCCGTCCGGACGTCTTCCACGCGGGTGTCTCGGGCGCGCCGTTGACCGACCAGTGGCTCTACGACACGCACTACACCGAGCGTTACCTGGGGCAGCCCGGCGAGCGGCCGGGCGTGTACGAGGCGAATTCGGTGGTCACGCGGGACGGCATCACCGAACTCGCCGAGCCCGCCAGGCCGTTGATGATCATCCACGGCCTGGCCGACGACAACGTGATGGTGGCCAACAGCCTGCGGCTGTCCACCGCCCTGCTCGCCGCGGGCCGCCCGCACGAGGTGCTGCCGCTGTCCGGCATCACGCACATGACGCCGCAGGAGCAGGTCGCGGAGAATCTGCTGCTGCTCCAAGTGGACTTCCTGAAGCGGTCCCTGGGCCCGGACAGGAGCTGAGGTCCAGCCGCGCGGATGATCAGCGTCCGTCGCCGCCCGGCTCCCGCGGGAAGCCGGGCGGGGGCGGCGGATAACCCGGCGGGGACTGCGGCGGAAACTGCGGCGGCGGCCCGAACCCCCCGCCTGCGGGCGGCTGTTGAGGCGGCTGGGAATAAGGGGACGCGTGGGGCGGCTGACCCCAGCCGCCGGGAGCGGGCGCCGAGCCCGGTGCCGAACCCGGTGCCGAGCGCGGCGTTGACCCCGGCGCGGATGCGGGCACGGACCCCGGCGCCGCGCCGTACCCCTGCGGCGGCGGACCCCAAGCGGGCACCGGCCGCGGGCCGTCCGTACTCCTGCCGGGCACCGCCAGCAGCAGGAGCACCACAAGCCCCACCGCCAACTCGACCACCAGGAAGACCTGCTGACTCTTCTGATACAGCGGCAGGTGGTCGAACTCGAACAGCTGGTGGTAGCTGTGCCAGTTGTCCAGCGCGACGACGCAGAAGACGACCGCCGCGAAGCCGAAGGCGACGCCGAGCGCCCTGGAAGCCGCCGACTTCGCGAAGGCGACCCAGGCGACGAGCAGCGCGAACACGACCCGCAGCCAGCCCGCGTAGGCGACCGGCATGCCGAGCAGCGTGGTCAGCGTGCCCTCGCCGGTCAGCAGGTGCCGGTAGAAGTGCGGCGGAAAGTCGTTGGCCGTCGTGTACTTGTGCGTCTCGAAGATCTGCCAGCCGGCCCCCTCGATCGCGAGCAGCACCAGCAGCACCCCCGCGGCCACCGCCGCTCCGCGCCGCGGCCCCACCGGCGCGGCGCCGGGCCCGCTCGACGGCGCGGTGTCCGACGGCGCACCGCTCAGCGGCACATCCCCGACCGGCGCGCCGCCCCGCACCGGGCGCCTTCCCGCGAGGCCGATGACCACGAGCGCGATCCCGCCGAGCGTGAAGGCGACCGCGGTGGCCAGCGCCCGGGTGTGCATCTGCGCCCCGGCGGTCCAGTCCGACTGGAAGATCCACAGACCGGGCAACCGATATCCGAACGCGAAGACCCCGGCGGTCACGAAGGCCCACCCGGCGGCGGGCCGCGCGGACCGCACCAGGGCGCCGAGCAGGACCACGAGCAGTACGCCGTCCAGCGCCGCGGTGGCCAGCAAAGCGTGCTGGTAGACGGCGTGGTCGAGGCCGAGCCAGGCCCAGAGCGTGTCGTGGAATCCGACGTGCTTGATGTCGCGGACCGTCCAGGCGATCTCCACCGCGACGAGAACCGCGCAGATCAGCGCCCCCGCGATCCGCGCTCCCGGCGCGAGTGTCCGCGGTCCGACCGGACCTGGCGGCGTGAAGCCGGACCCCTGCCCGTACGGCGACTGCTGCTGCATACCCTGCTGCATGGCCTTCTCCCCCATGGCCCAGTGTTCCCTCAGATATACCCGTGCCACTTGGGGTAGGAACAGTCGGTTCGCGAACCAGGAGGAGACTGCGGGGAGTTGACGAGCGGCCGGCCGGGGTCGCTCGCGACGCCCGGCCGGCCTACGGCACCCGCACGGCCGTACGTTGTTCAGACTGCTACGTCCGTATATCGGAGTTGCGACGGCTAAGTTGCACGCATGTTAACGCGCTTCGCCTGGATATATCCGAAATGCCCGATGTTTTGGATCACTGTCAAGCACGTACGGAGGACGATCTGCAAAATCTTCGCTCAAGATGCCAAACAACAAGCTTTCTTCCCTCCTTCCCCCCTTGACTGAAGGTTGATTCCATTGCGAAAGTCCGCTCAACCCGCGACGCACAACCCCGTCGCGTCGACCAGACTCCTGCTGCGGGGGCAATCGCGATGACGAGTTCCACATCGACCACGGTCACCGAGCCGATCGGTGACCCCGGCGACCCCGGGAAGGAGGGGGCAGCGGCCACGAAGGTGGACCCCGAGTTGGTCGGGCGGTCACCGGGCCAGCTCATGTGGCGGCGGTTCAGGCGCGACCGAACCGGTGTCATATCGGCCTATGTGGTCCTGTTCTTCTTCGCGATAGCGATCTTCGCTCCCTTGATCGCCAAGCTGTACGGCAAGAACCCGTACACTCTCTACGGGCAGAACAGTCCGGACCTGCTCAACGAGTTCGGCTACCCGGTCGCGCCCAACGGCGGTATCAGCAGCCACTTCTGGTTCGGCATCGAACCCACGCTGGGCCGCGACGTCTTCACCCAGCTCCTCTACGGCATCCGCACCTCGCTGGCGATCAGCATCGCGGTGACGATCATCGTCACCATCACCGCGATCATCCTCGGTGTGGTCGCCGGATACATGGGCGGCAAGACGGACTACTTCATCGGCCGGATCAGCGACCTGCTGATGGCGTTCCCCGCCCAGCTCTTCTTCGTCGCTTTCATGCCCGTGGTCACCGCGCTTCTGGTGTCGCCGTCCGACGCGACCCCCACCTACATCCGCGTGATCGCGCTGATCGTGGTGCAGTGGTTCCTCGGCTGGATGGGTCTGGCCCGCTTGCTGCGCGGCCAGGTGCTCACGCTTCGGGAGCGTGAGTTCATCGAGGCCGCCCGGGTCACCGGCGCCTCGCCCTGGCGCATCGTCCGCCGGGAACTGCTGCCCAACCTGGTCACCCCGATCCTGGTGCAGAGCACGCTCATGCTGCCCGGGTTCGTGACCGCCGAGGCGGGCCTGTCCTTCCTCGGTGTCGGCCTCGTGGAGCCGACCCCCGACTGGGGACGGATGTTCGCCAGAGCCGGTGAGATCTACCAGAACGACCTCACCTACATGTTCTTCCCGGGTATCGCCATGGTGATCTTCATCGTCGCGTTCAACCTGCTCGGGGACTCGGTCCGGGACGCGTTCGATCCGAAGACCGCACGCTGAGGAAGCACAGCAACAGGGGGTGGCTGCCGCCCCTCTCACCAGGAGAGCCAGGCAGCTAACAGGTAACAACGAACAGGGGTGCATTCACCGCTATGAACCTTTCCATGCGTAGAACCCGGGCTGCGTTGGTGGCGGTCGCCGCCGGTGCGCTGGTTCTCACCGCTTGCAGCAGCGGCGGCGGGGGCGGCAAGGGCGAGAACAACGACGCCAAGCAGAAGCAGGACAAGAGCAAGACCCAGCTTCAGTCGCAGATCACCTTCGGTGACGCCGCGGCCTCCACCGGACCGGCGGAGCCCATCGCGGGCGCCGAGCAGGGCGGCACACTGCACGCCCTGGAGCGCGACAGCTACACGCACCTCGACCCGGGCCAGATCTACGTCAGCAACGAGGGCCAGCTCGCCACCCTGATCCACCGTGGTCTGACCACGTACAAGCTGGACAGCAAGGGCAACTACACCGTCGTCGGCGACCTCGCCACGGACAGCGGTGTGGAGTCCGACGGCGGCAAGACCTGGACCTTCAAGCTGAAGGACGGGATCAAGTTCCAGGACGGCACGCCGATCACGGCCACGGACATCCGCTGGACCGTTGAGCGGCTGTTCGCCCCGTTCGTCACCAACGGCCCGCAGTACCTGCAGCAGTGGCTGGCCAACACCAGCGGCTCGGACTTCCGCAAGCTGCTCCCGGAGGGCCCGTACAAGGGCAAGCACCTGCCGGACAGCCTGCTGTCGACGCCGGACGACAAGACCATCGTCTTCCACTTCCCGAACCCGGAGCCCGACGCTCCGTACCTGTTCGCGATGCCGGGCTACTCGGTGGTGGACCACGCGAAGGACACCAAGGAGAAGTACGACAAGGCGCCCGTCGCGTCCGGTCCGTACATGATCAAGACCTTCGACACCGGCAAGTCCATGACCCTGGTGAAGAACCCCGCCTGGGACCCGAAGACGGACGCGGCGCGTCACCAGTACGTCGACACGTACGACATCACGTTCAACCACCAGGCCGAGGACTCCACCAAGCGCCTGATGTCGGACTCCGGTGACAACCAGACCTCGCTGAGCTTCGCGAACGCGGTCGACCCGGACGACACCCCGACCGTGGTGGGCACCCCGTCGATCTACAAGCGCACGGTGGCCGGTTACCAGCCGTTCGTGGGTGAGATCAACTTCAACATGAACAAGATCAAGGACGTCAACATCCGCAAGGCGTTGGCGCTCGCGATCCCGACCAAGCCCGTGTGGCAGGCGCTCGGTGCCTCCTACGGCGCCGAGTACGCGGGCGGCTTCATCAGCCCGACCCTCGCCGGTTACCAGAAGGCCGACCCGCTGGGCAAGGTCGCCAAGCCCGACGGTGACCCGGTGGCGGCCAAGAAGCTGCTCACGGACGCCGGCAAGGTCGGCATGAAGATCACCTACGCGTACATCAACACCACCGCCGGCCAGCAGTACTCCCTGGCGATCGCCAACACGCTGACCCAGGCGGGCTTCAACGTCCAGCGCAAGGAACTGCCGTCGGACACGTACTACGACCTGATCGGCAAGGTCGACAACCCGTACGACATCTACGCCTCCGCGTGGGGTGCCGACTGGCCGTCGACCCTGACGGTGATCCCCCCGGTCTTCGACGGCCGGACGATCGCCGACCAGGCGCCGAACTACTCGCACGTGAACGACCCGCACATCAACTCCGAGATCGACCGCATCAAGAAGATCACGGACCCGAAGGAAGCGGCTGACGCCTGGTTCCAGCTCAACACCTACATCACCACCAAGGTGATCCCCGGTGTTCCGACTGTGTACTACAAGCAGCTCCAGATCTTCGGTTCGAAGGTGGGCGGCGTTGTCTACAACAACGTCACCTCGGGCATCGACCTGACGAAGCTGTACGTCAAGAAGTAAGCACCCTCGCGGCCTTCGGTGGGGCCGGGCAGCCGCCCGGCCCCACCTGGGGTGCGATCACCCGCCCACCGCCGCCGTCCTCTGAGAGCTGCGACCGCCATGCTTCGATTCCTCGTCCGCCGGACGCTCGGCGCTCTGGTCATTCTTTTGTTCATCAGCGCCTTCACGTTCTTCCTCTTCTTCGCCATTCCGCACGACCCCGCGCTCCTTTCCTGCGGCAAGAACTGCACGCCGCAGAACATCGCGCTGATCCACCACAACCTGGGTCTCGACCACCCGGTGCCGGTCCAGTACTGGAACTACATGGTGCGGATATTCACCGGCCACAGGTTCAGTGCCGGCAACTGCCCCGCGCCCTGCCTCGGTTACTCGTTCGCCACGAGTGAGCCGGTCTGGCCGACCCTGATGAACCGCCTGCCCACGACCATCTCGCTCGCCGCGGGCGGCACCGTGGTCTTCCTGCTCGTCGGTCTCGGCTCCGGCATGCTGGCCGCCTGGAAGCGCGGCACGTTCATCGACAAGATCTTCAGCTCCGCGTCGCTGGTTCTCAGCTCGATGCAGATCTACTTCCTCGGCCCGATCGTGCTGGCCCTGCTGGTCTACAACAACCAGATCCTGGATCAGCCCAAGTACGTGCCGTTCACGCAGAATCCGCTCTCCTGGTTCAACGGACTGCTCATCCCATGGTGTGTGCTGTCGGTGATCTTCACCGCCAACTACACGCGTATGTCGCGCTCGACGATGATCGAGCAGCTACAGGAAGAACATGTACGGACCGCGCGTGCCAAGGGCATGTCGTCGGCGTACGTCTTCTTCCGGTACGCCTGGCGTGGCTCGCTGATCCCCATCGTCACGATCCTCGGTATCGACCTCGGCTCGCTGTTCGGCGGCGCGATGATCACCGAGTACACCTTCCAGCTCGCCGGGCTCGGCCGACTGGCGATCGACTCCGTGATGAAGACGGACCTGCCCATGCTCATGGGCGTGATGCTCTTCAGCGCCACCTTGATCGTCCTGTTCAACATCATCGTGGACGCCGCCTACGCGTTCATCGACCCGCGCGTGCGACTGTCCTAGGAGAACGTCAGTGACCACCATGACCAAGCCCGAGGAGGGCACGCACAAGGGCGGGTCGGACTCGTTCTTGTCCGTACGCGACCTGTACGTCCACTTCTCCACCGAGGACGGCACCGTCAAGGCCGTCGACGGTCTCTCCTTCGACCTGGAGCGCGGCCAGACGCTCGGTATCGTCGGTGAGTCCGGCTCCGGCAAGTCGGTGACGAACCTGTCGATCCTCGGGCTGCACAATCCGGCGACCACCGAGATCGCCGGGGAGATCATCCTGGACGGCCAGGAGCTGACCGGTGCGAGCAACCGCACGCTGGAGCGGCTGCGCGGCAACAAGATGGCGATGATCTTCCAGGACCCGCTGACCGCCCTGTCGCCGTACTACACGGTCGGCCGGCAGATCGCGGAGCCGTACCGGAAGCACCTGGGCGCCAGCAAGCGCGAGGGCCGGGACCGGGCGATCGAGATGCTGGAGAAGGTCGGCATCCCGCAGCCCAAGCAGCGCGTGGACGACTACCCGCACCAGTTCTCCGGCGGTATGCGGCAGCGCGCGATGATCGCGATGTCGCTGGTGTGCAACCCCGATCTGCTGATCGCCGACGAGCCGACCACCGCGCTCGACGTGACCGTGCAGGCCCAGATCCTGGACCTGCTCAAGGACCTCCAGCAGGAGTTCGGGTCCGCGATCATCCTGATCACCCACGACCTCGGTGTGGTCTCCAAGGTCGCCGACGACCTGCTCGTGATGTACGCCGGGCGCGCCGTGGAGCGCGGTTCGGTGCGGGAGATCGTCAAGGAGCCGCAGCACCCGTACACCTGGGGTCTGCTCAGCTCGATGCCGCGCCTCAGCGGCAATGTCGACGACCCGCTGACGCCGATTCCGGGCGCTCCGCCGAGCCTGCTCAGGCCGCCGACCGGCTGCCCGTTCCACCCGCGCTGCGAGTTCCCCGCGCTGGTCGGCGGCGACACCTGCGTCACGTCGCGGCCCGACCTGCCGGCTGGTCGCGGTTCCGCGTGCCATCTGACCGCGGAACAGCGGCAGTCCGTATTCATCGAGAAGATTCAGCCCCGGCTGGGCTGACCGGTCACCAGGGGCAGGCATACCACCATGAGCAACGACACCAGCGCTACCGTGACCGAAACGGTCCCGGAACAGCGCGACAAAAGGCCCGTCGGCGAGAAGCTGCTGGAGGTCAAGGACCTCACCAAGCACTTCCCGATCTACGGCGGCTTTCCGTTCAGGCGCCAAGTGGGCGCCGTCAGGGCCGTGGACGGGGTGGACCTGGAGGTCCACGCCGGCGAGAGCTTCGGTCTGGTGGGCGAGTCGGGCTGCGGCAAGTCGACGACCGGCCGGCTGATCACCCGGCTGCTGGAGCCGACCGCGGGCAGCGTGCTGTACCGGGGCCAGGAGATCGCGCACTCCTCGCGCAAGGAACTGGCGCCGATCAGGTCCGAGATCCAGATGATCTTCCAGGACCCCTACTCGTCGCTGAACCCGCGCCAGACGGTCGGCACCATCATCGGCGGCCCGATGGAGATCAACGGGATCAACCCGCCCGGCGGGCGCGAGAAGCACGTGCGCGAGCTGCTGGAGACCGTCGGTCTCAACCCGGAGCACTACAACCGCTTCCCGCACGAGTTCTCCGGCGGTCAGCGGCAGCGCATCGGCGTGGCACGGGCGCTGGCCCTCAAGCCGAAGCTGATCGTGGCGGACGAGCCGGTGTCGGCGCTCGACGTGTCGATCCAGGCCCAGGTCGTCAACCTCCTGCAGAAGGTGCAGGAGGAGATGGGCATCGCGTTCCTGTTCATCGCGCACGACCTGGCGATCGTGCGGCACTTCTCGCAGCGCGTCGCGGTGATGTACCTGGGCAAGGTCGTGGAGGTCGGCGACCGCGACTCGATCTACCTGCGCCCGCGCCACCCGTACACCCACGCGCTGCTGTCCGCGGTGCCCGAGGTGGACGTGGACCACGCGGACGACCGCGAGCGGATTCGGCTGGCCGGTGACGTGCCGTCGCCGATCAACCCGCCGTCCGGCTGCCGCTTCCGCACCCGGTGCTGGAAGGCGCAGGACAAGTGCGCGACGGACGAACCGCCGCTGGTCCAGATCGACGGGAACACGGACGGGCACCTGACGGCCTGTCACTTCCCCGAAGAGCCGACGATCGCGGCGCGGGACGAGGACATCGTCCTCGACCCCGCGCTGGCCGCGATCGAGGAGGCGGCTGACAAGACCCTTTGACCCGGGCTCAGTTCAGCCTCCGCTCGGAAACGGTCCGTACCCGGACACCCCAGCACCACCCGGGTACGGACCGTCTCGCGTTGCCGGCGCCCGTCACACGCTCCCGGTTTATGCAACATCGCGCATAGCAGCCTTCGCGCGTGGACGCCTCCTCGTCCGTCCCCGTAACGTCATGGGATGTCGGCCCCGACAAGGCCCATCGACAAAGGGGATCAGTATGGCGCGCGATGCCTTACAGCGGCTCACCGGCAACGGGAACGGCAACTGCAACAACGACGACTGTCCGAACGTGTACCGGACCGCTGACGGTTCTATCGTCGTTCAGGGCGACGTGTCCGACGCCTTCCAGCCTGCTGCCGGTGAGGGGCTGGTCGAGATCCCTGAGACCGTTCTGAGGGAGGCCGTACGTGCTCTTGGATGGTGACGCTTGGAAGGACCTGATGCGGGGCATCCGACGCGAGGCCTGGCGGCTGGAAACGCTGTCCGTCTACCGGTCGCCCGGCGAGGACGGAGATATTCGGGACTTCCTCGCCGGACAGCGTATTGACCCCGATACGTACTCCTCCGCCTATACGGACGGGGTGCGCGAACTCGTCGCGGAGGGCAAGCGCAAGGGGCGTGTGCATATCGTCGCGCGGCCGTTGACCGACTATCTCCGGTTTGAGTTCATGTACTACGACGTGCATGCGCGGGCCGGGGACGACATCCGAATCCTCGATGTGACGGATCGCCCCAACCCGCTGCACGGGGTGTCCGACTTCTGGATTCTGGACGGGGCCACCGTCGTGCTCATGAACTACGCACAGGACGGAACGCAGATCAGTCGCGAACTGTACGAGGGCGACCCGGCCTCGTTCGTCGAGTACCAGCGCGTCGCGGTCGCGGAGTCGGTGCCGTTCAGGGAGTACGTCGACGGTGGCCATCGACCCTGACCAGCTGGACCGGTCGGGCCGCGAACTAGCGGCCAGGCTCAGAGAGTTGCGTGTGCGAGCCGGACTCTCAGGAGTCCGGCTCGCCGCGCGCTGCAACATGTCTCAGTCGAAGGTCAGCAGGATTGAAGGAAACAAGTCTCGCCCCTCGTTGCTGGACGTGGAACAGATCCTCCGTGCCCTGGGAGCCAGCGCTGCTGTAGCGGCCGAAGTGATGGCGCTCGCGCGGATCGCGCAGACCGAGTGGCACGACAGCAGGACTCTGCGCCGCAAGGGTTTGGACAAGAAGCAGGTGCAACTAGCGGGACTGGAAACGTCGTCTGCTACATTCCGCTACTTCCTGCTGTCCATGATTACCGGCCTGTTGGCAACACCCGCGTACGTGCGAGCAAGTCTCAGAGATGCGCCGTCGGAACAGCGGTCAAAGGCTGTGGCTCTCAAGCTGGAGCGGCAGCGCGTACTGTTCGACCAGTCGAAGAATTTCACTTTCCTCATGTGTGAGCCCGCCGTGCTGTATCCGCTGATTCCTCGTGATGAGCTGGCCATGCAGATCGACCACCTTGTTTCCCTCAGCAGACAGCCGAACATCCGAATCGGCGTCATCCCTATGGGGACCTACCTGGGCCCCGGCGCGCTCAACACTTTTACCGTTTACGATGAATCGGTGGCTACAGCCGAATTGGATCTCGGAGCGATAGTTTTCCGAGACGCACGCGATGTTCAAGATCTCATCAGCAGATTCACAAGGTATGAAGAGAAGGCCCTGTTCGACGGGGACGCGCGCGGACGGCTGGCGGAGTGGGCTGAATCCTGCCGCAGTGATCTTTAGTCATTGACGCGCATAAAGAGACAGTCCTGCCGGTCCTTGCGGAATACTCTGTCCTCCAGGAAGGGTGCACATGAAGCAGATCATCGCTCGAATGTGGAAGCTCATTCGCGGCCCTCTGCAATGGCGCGTTCTGTGGTTCGCGCACGCCAAATTCATGGTCGGCGTGACAGGCGTGGTGCGCAATGAGGCGGGGGAAGTCCTGCTCCTCAAGCACCGCATGTGGCCCGCTGATCGACCGTGGGGGCTGCCTACCGGCTACGCGATCAAGAGCGAAGAATTCCAGAAGACCGTCGTCCGAGAGGTCAGGGAAGAAACCGGTCTCGAGGTCGCCCCAGGCCGACTGGTCCAGGTAACCAGCGGCTACAAGCTCCGCGTGGAAATCGCCTACGAGGCACTTCACGTGGGCGGAGTTGTCAAGCTCGACAGCTTCGAGATTCTGGAGGCGAAATGGTTCAGCCCGGACGCACTCCCGGAAGGGATGCAGGAGTCCCACGTCCACCTCGTCAAGGCCGGCTCGGCGCCTTGACGAAACTCGCTCCGAACGAGTCCGTCACCGGCGAAGAGGCCATGGCCGTTCTGGTAGCCATGCGCGCCGACGCTTCCCCGCTGACGAGCGGGCACCCCGCCCACGTGTTCCGCACGCTGTCGGACACGCTCAACCGCCTGGCGGATGCCGGCATCGATATCACGCCCTTTCGCAGCGGTGTCGAGTCCGCCAACCACCGGTACGCCGGGTACGGGCTGACGAAGATGCTGCCGCTTGACCGTGTGCTGGTCGCCTCCGAATCGTCGCGCGCCGGGGCTTTCGGTGGATTTCACCACCCCGACCAGGGGTATCGGCACCTTCAGATGATGGCCGTCATCACCATGTACGGTCCCATGGAATGCCGGGACACCGAACGCTCCCCGCTGGCTCTGCTCGACCTACTGCGCGCGTACACGCATGACTGCCTTCACTACGGATCTCGTCGCCGGTACGTGGAGGTAGCGGGCAGGCCCGTCCGGACTCAGTACGGCATCAACTACCGCCGAGCGACCGGACAGCCCTACTCGGTGGTCGACCGGCACGGAAGCCGCAACACACGGAACCTCGGAATCGTCATGGAAGGCGCCTGCGACAAGGAGGCGCGTTCCATCACCCGACAGACAGCAGAACGGTTCGGTGTGGCGGAGCCCTTCGACATCCTCGACGCACTCGTGTTCCGCGACGTGACGGGAACGCTGTCCGAGGAAGACACCGGGCGTGCGGTCGAGGTGCACGCGAGTGAGGAACAGACTCGATACGCGGCAGCCCTCAGCGATTACGACAGGACTGTCACCCGCCGATACGTCCGCTTCCTCGCGGAGTTCGGCCCCGGAGAAGGAGACGAGCTTCACGCTCGTCTCCTTGCGGCCATCGTCACCGGCGATGTGACAGAGCTGATGACGTGGCTCGACGAGCGCCACGGTCCCGGAACCTTCACGGGCCTGTTCCGCGCTCCCGGCTACTTCGAACCCGACCCGTCGGCGTAGGGGGTCTCGATCCCGTCGTGCATGAGCCACCGTATTCGGCGCCTCCCAGGACGAGGAGGCGCCGGGTCCGCAGGCTAGTACTCCAGCGGTAGATCGTGATCTTGTCGCTGGGAGTGACCTGCTGCCGCCTGGCCTGCGTGTACTGGGTTGGCTGATCTCCCAGGATCAGCCGCTCGGCTCGGTGATCGTGACATCGATGGCCGTGGCGTTCAGCCCGGGCGAGTCGACTGCGACGCGCACGTTGAACTCTCCGCGGTCGCCGATCCGGTGGACCAAGCGAGTCAGTTGCTCGATGTCGCCGACGGCTACGCGGCCGTCGGGCAGCAGGAGCGAGCCGTCGAAGACCGTGGTGAATGCCTCGTCGGGCCCTTCGCTCCCCGGCTCCTGCGGCTGCGTGAAGAGACGTACTTTGATGAGTCCCCTCTGGGCGCGGACCCGCACCGCCACGTGCGTCTCGCAGCTGGCTGCAGGGGCGGCCCCCAGGGCTAGCGAGACCGGAACCCACTCGGTCGCCCCCAGGTGCAGCACGGGATGGTTCACGTAGATGTCGATCCCGGCGACCTGCACCATGCTCCTCGTCTTCCACGATGGAAGCGGCTGCCGTTGATCATCGGTGTGTGGAGACAAACGATCATGCGGTGGCCGCCGGTCACAGCGTAGACCCTGCCCGCTGACAGGCATCATTCGACGCCTTGATGGGGCGGATCGCGGGCCGGTTCACCCGGGTCGAACCCCGCCGCCGCATACGGTCGCTCGTGCTCGGCCTGCTCGCGGACCTGCCGCGCAAAGAACTGCTGGACTATCGCCGAGTGGGCCGGGGACCCGACCCCCGACGCCATGCAGCACCTGCTGAACCGCGCGAAATGGGACGCCGACGCGGTCCGCGACGACCTGCGCGACTACGTGGTCGAGCATCTCCACGACGACCAGGCGGTCCTGGTGGTCGACGAGACCGGTGACGTGAAGAAGGGCAGCCACACCGTCGGCGTCCAGCGCCAGTACACCGGCACCGCCGGCCGGATCGAGAACTCCCAAGTCGCCGTCTACCTGATCTACTCGGGAAAGCACGGACATGCCGCGGTGGACCGGGAGCTCTACGTCCCGCGTTAGTGGACCGACCAGCCCGACCGCTGCCATGCCGCCGGGCTCGACCCGGACACCGCGTTCGCGACCAAGCCCGAACTGGCAGCCCGCATGATCGCCCGGTTTTTGGACTCCGGCCACCACGCCCCCTGGGTCGCCGGCGACGAGGTCTATGGCGGCAACCCGAAACTGCGAACCGCCCTGGAGCAACACGGCGGCATCGGATACGTACTGGCGGTGGCCCGCACTCACGAGGTAACCACCAGGGCCGGGAAGCTCCGCGCGGACACCCTGGCCAAGAAGCTCCCCAAGCGAGCCTGGCAGAAGCTGTCCGCCGGAATCGGCGCCAAAGGGCAACGCTTCTACGACTGGGCCCACATCGACCTGCTAGCGGCGCTCCCGGGCGCCGCCACCTGCTGATCCGCCGCAACCGCACCACTGGCGAACTCGCCTACTACCGCTGCTACTCGCCCAAGCCGGTGCCCCTGGCGAAACTCGTTCGGGTCGCGGGATCACGGTGGCGGGTCGAGGAGACATTCCAGTCCGGAAAGGGGCTGGCCGGACTGGACGAGCACCAGGTCCGCCGCTACGCGTCCTGGTCCCGTTGGGTCACCCTCGCAATGCTCGCCCACGCCTTCCTCGCCGTTGTCCGTGCCGAGGAACACGCACGCGGTCCCGCCCCAGACACACTGATCCCGCTCACCTGCAACGAGATCGCGCACCTGTTCATCGCCCTCGTGGCCCGACACGTCCACGACTCCGCCCACAGGCTCCGCTGGTCCCACTGGCGACGCCGCCACCAGGCACGATCCCAAGCAAGCCACTACCAACGACAAGCCGCAGCCCCAGCATGATCACGATCTACCGCTGGAGTACTAGACGGTGCCGCTCATCGAACCGTCGGACGCCTTGAGGGCGTTGAGGGAGGCGAAGGTCTGCGGACCCGCGACGCCGTCGACGCCGAGGCCGTACGCGGCCTGGTAGCGGCGCAGGGCCGCGTACGTACCGGGGCCGAAGGAGCCGTCCACCCCGACGTAGGTGTGGGAGGCGGAGTCGGCGGCCCAGCCCGCAATACGGATCTGGAGTTCGGTGACCGCGGCGCCGCTCGACCCCTGCTGGAGTGAGGCGGGCCAGCCGTACGCGGCGGCGGCCGGGGCGGGGCCGGCGCCCGCCAGCGCGCCGGTGCCGTAGCGCAGCAGCGTGCGGCGGTCGAGCGGGCGGGACGGGGCGGCGCGGGTGGGGCGCGCGTCGTTCACGGGAGAGCTCCTTCGTGGGGCACGGACCGGACGGGCGAGCGGGCGCGGCCGCCTCCATTTTTGACGCGGACAGGTCACTTCGCGGGGGCCGTGACACGGCTTTCTGACAGGGGGTAGCGCAATGGCCAACGCATTGGACATGCCGACACGGAGTAGTAGAAGTGCGACTTTGGCTCTATTGCGGTGTCATGGGTGACTAAGTGTCATTTGTGATCCATGAGGAGGCACGCGATGCGCGGAGCCACGCGCTTGAAGTGGGCCGTCTGTGCGACGGCCGTCGCCCTGGCAGCCGCCGCCTGCGGCAGCAGCAGCAACAACAGCGGTGGGGGCGGCGGCGGCAGCGGCTCCGGCGTAGTGCGCGCTTCCTGGGGCGACCCGCAGAACCCGCTGGAGCCCGCCAACACCAATGAGGTGCAGGGCGGCAAGGTGCTCGACATGGTCTTCCGCGGCCTGAAGAAGTACGACCCGAAGACCGGCAAGGCGACCGACATGATCGCCGACTCGATCACCACCACCGACTCGCAGACCTTCGACATCAAGATCAAGTCGGACTGGACCTTCAGCAACGGCGAGAAGGTCACCTCCGACTCCTTCATCAACGCCTGGAACTACGGCGCGCTGCTGAAGAACGCCCAGATCAACGCGTACTTCTTCCAGTACATCGACGGGTACGACAAGGTCCACCCGGACACCGCGGGCGCCAAGTCCTCCGCGACCACGCTCTCCGGTCTGACCAAGGTCAGCGACACCGAGTTCAAGGTGAAGCTCAACCAGAAGTTCTCCACCTTCCCCGACACCCTCGGGTACTCGGCGTACTACCCGCTGCCGAAGGCGTTCTTCGACGACCACGCCGCCTGGCTGAAGAAGCCGATCGGCGACGGCCCGTACACCATCCAGTCGTACAGCAAGGGCTCGCAGATGAGCCTGCGCAAGTGGGACGGCTACAAGGGCCCGGACCCGGCCCAGAACGGCGGCGTCGACCTGCGGGTCTACACCGACAACAACACCGCCTACACCGACCTCCAGGCGGGCAACCTGGACCTGGTCGACGACATCCCGGCCTCGCAGCTCAAGAACGTCAAGAGCGACCTCGGCGACCGGTACATCAACCAGCCCGCCGGCATCATCCAGACCCTCGCCTTCCCGCTGTACAACTCGCGGTGGTCGTCCGCGAACTCCGCGAAGGTCCGGCAGGGCCTGTCGATGGCGATCAACCGCCAGCAGATCACCCAGCAGATCTTCCAGAACACCCGCACCCCGGCCACCGACTGGACCTCCCCGGTGCTGGGCGCGTCCGGCGGCTACAAGGCGGGCCTGTGCGGCGCCGAGTGCACGTACGACGCGGCCAAGGCCAAGCAGCTCATCCAGGAGGGCGGCGGCCTGCCGGGCGGCAGCATCACCATCGGCTACAACGCGGACACCGGCTCCCACAAGGAGTGGGTCGACGCGGTCTGCAACAGCATCAACAACGTGCTGGGCAACAACAAGGCGTGCGTCGGCAGCCCCACCGGCACCTTCGCCGACTTCCGCAACAAGATCGTCAACAAGCAGATGGACAACCCGTTCCGGTCCGGCTGGCAGATGGACTACCCGCTGATCCAGAACTTCCTCCAGCCGCTGTACTACACCAACGCGTCGTCCAACGACTCGCACTACAGCAACGCCAACTTCGACAAGCTGGTCAACCAGGCCAACGCCGAGACCGACACCGCCAAGGCCGTCGGCCTCTTCCAGGACGCCGAGCGCCAGCTCGTCAAGGACATGCCCGCGATCCCGCTGTGGTACCAGAACGGCAGCGCCGGGTACTCCGACAAGATCACCAACGTCGAGCTGAACCCGTTCAGCGTCCCGGTCTACAACGAGATCAAGGTCAAGTGACGTCCGCCGGAGGCCGCACCGGTAACCCGGTGCGGCCTCCGGCCGCTCCGCTTCCCGCCCCTCCCCGTCACTGCCCGGAAGGCCCTTCGGAAGGCACCGCATGGGACGCTATGTGATCCGGCGGCTGCTCCAGATGATCCCGGTGTTCATCGGCAGCACATTCCTGATCTTCCTCATGGTCTACGCGCTCGGCGACCCCGTCGCCGCGCTCTTCGGCGACCGCGCACCGGACCCCGCCACCGCTGCCCAGATCCGCTCGGACCTGCACCTGAACGACCCGCTGTGGAAGCAGTACCTGCTCTACATGGGGAACATCTTCCGCGGCGACTTCGGCACCGCCTTCAACGGGCAGTCCGTCACCTCCCTGATGGGCAGCGCCTTCCCGGTCACCATCCGGCTCACCATCGTCGCCATCATCTTCGAGATCATCATCGGCATCCTGCTCGGCGTGATCACCGGCATGCGGCGCGGCAAGCCGATCGACACCGGGGTGCTGCTGATGACCCTGGTCGTCATCTCGGTGCCCACGTTCGTGACCGGCTACGTGCTCCAGTACCTGTTCGGCGTGAAGCTCGGCTGGGTCAGCCCCTCGGTCTCGCCCAGCGCCCCGTTCAACGAACTGATCCTGCCGGGCCTGGTCCTCGCCCTGGTCTCGCTCGCGTACGTCACCCGGCTGACCCGTACCTCGATCGCCGAGAACACCCGCGCCGACTATCTGCGCACCGCCGTCGCCAAGGGCCTGCCACGCCGCAAGGTGATCTTCCGGCACCTGCTCCGCAACTCGCTGATCCCGGTGGTCACCTTCATCGGCACCGACATCGGCGGCCTGATGGGCGGCGCGATCGTCACCGAGCGCATCTTCAACATCCACGGCGTCGGCTTCCAGCTCTACCAGGGCATCCTGCGCAACAACTCGCCGACGGTGGTCGGCTTCGTCACGATCCTGGTGCTGGTCTTCCTGCTGGCGAATCTGCTAGTCGACCTGCTGTACGCGGTCCTGGACCCGAGGATTCGTTATGCCTGAACAGAGCAACCCGCTCGACCCCGGCCAGTCCGTCTCGGCCGCGGGCGGTGGCGGCGGCTTCGACCTGGCGGCGGAGGAGGCCGGGTCACTGGAGAAGGGGCCGGGGCCCGACGGCGGCGACCCCGCGGAGAAGCCGCGCAGCCTGTGGTCGGACGCCTGGCGCGACCTGCGGCGCAACCCCATCTTCATCATCGCCGCGCTGATCATCCTCTTCCTGGTGATCATCTCGATCTGGCCCGGACTGATCGCCACCCAGGACCCGCTGAAGGCCGACCTGTCCAAGGCCCAGCAGGGCGCGAGCCCCGGCCACCCCTTCGGCTACGACCAGCAGGGCCGCGACGTCTACACGCGCGTGGTCTACGGCGCCCGCGCCTCGGTCACCGTCGGCGTCTGCGCGACCCTGGGCGTGGTCCTCCTCGGCAGCGTCCTCGGCGGCCTCGCCGGGTTCTTCGGCGGCTGGTGGGACGCGGTCCTCTCCCGGATCAGCGACATCTTCTTCGGCATCCCGGTCATCCTCGGCGGCCTGGTCTTCCTGTCCGTGGTCACCAACAGCACCGTCTGGCCGGTCATCGGCTTCATGGTGCTGCTCGGCTGGCCGCAGATCGCCCGTATCGCCCGCGGCTCGGTGATCACCTCGCGGGAGAACGACTACGTGCAGGCCGCGCGGGCGCTGGGCGCGGGCAACTCCCGCATCCTGCTGCGGCACATCACGCCCAACGCCGTCGCGCCGGTCATCGTCGTCGGCACCATCGCGCTGGGTACGTACATCGCGCTGGAGGCGACCTTGTCCTACCTCGGCGTGGGCCTCAAACCGCCCACCGTCTCCTGGGGCATCGACATCTCCGACGCGTCCTCGCAGATCCGCAACGCGCCGCACATGCTGCTGTGGCCCGCGGGCGCGCTGAGCATCACCGTGCTGGCCTTCATCATGCTCGGCGACGCGGTGCGCGACGCCCTCGACCCCAAGCTGCGCTGAGGAGCCCGTACATGAGCACCGAGTACCTGGCCGCAGAACACACCAGCGCCCCGCCCAGCGGCAACCTGCTGGACGTCCACGATCTGCACGTCGAATTCCGTACCAGGGACGGGGTCGCCAAGGCGGTCAACGGCGTCACCTACTCGGTGGCCGAGGGCGAGACGCTGGCCGTGCTCGGCGAGTCCGGCTCCGGCAAGTCCGTGACCGCGCAGGCCATCATGGGCATCCTCGACTCGCCGCCCGGCTTCATCACCAAGGGCGAGATCGTCTTCCAGGGCAAGAACCTGCTGACGATGGTCGGCGAGGAGCGGCGCAAGGTCCGCGGCGCGAAGATGGCGATGGTCTTCCAGGACGCGCTGTCGTCCCTCAACCCCGTGCTCACCGTGGGGGAACAGCTCGGCGAGATGTTCACCACCCACCAGGGCATGTCGAAGAAGGACTCGCGGATCAAGGCCGTCGAGCTGATGGAACGGGTCCGCATCCCCGCCGCCGCCGAACGCGTCAAGCAGTACCCGCACCAGTTCTCCGGCGGTATGCGGCAGCGCGTGATGATCGCCATGGCGATGGCCCTGGAACCCGCGCTGATCATCGCGGACGAGCCGACGACCGCGCTCGACGTGACGGTGCAGGCGCAGGTGATGGATCTGCTGGCCGAACTCCAGCGGGAGTTCAACATGGGCCTGATCCTCATCACCCACGACCTGGGCGTCGTCGCCGACGTGGCCGACAAGATCGCCGTGATGTACGCGGGCCGGATCGTGGAGACCTCGCCGGTCCACGAGATCTACAAGCGGCCCGCGCACCCGTACACCAAGGGCCTGTTGCAGTCGATCCCGCGGCTGGACCAGAAGGGCCAGGAGCTGTACGCGATCAAGGGGCTGCCGCCCAACCTGCTGCACATTCCGCCCGGTTGCGCCTTCAACCCGCGCTGCCCGATGGCCCAGGACATCTGCCGCACCGATGTGCCCCCGCTGGCGAAGGTGAGCCCCGACCGGGCGAGCGCCTGCCACTTCTGGAAGGAGACGCTCGGTGAGTGAACAGCCCGTCATGCACAAGGACCCGGTCAAGGCGGCGCACGAGCCGATCCTCGAAGTACGCGACCTGGTCAAGCACTTCCCGCTGACCCAGGGCATCCTGTTCAAGAAGCAGATCGGCGCGGTCAAGGCCGTCGACGGTGTCTCCTTCGACCTCTTCCCCGGCGAGACGCTGGGCATCGTCGGCGAGTCCGGCTGCGGCAAGTCGACCGTCGCCCGGCTGCTGATGAACCTCGAAGTGCCCACCGCCGGACGCATCCTGTACAAGGGCGACGACATCACCAAGCTGTCGGGGCGGGCCCTGAAGGCCGTCCGGCGCAACATCCAGATGGTGTTCCAGGACCCGTACACCTCGCTCAACCCCCGTATGACGGTGGGCGACATCATCGGTGAGCCGTACGAGATCCACCCCGAGGTCGCGCCCAAGGGCGACCGGCGCAAGCGCGTACAGGACCTGCTCGACGTCGTCGGCCTCAACCCCGAGTACATCAACCGCTATCCGCACCAGTTCTCCGGCGGCCAGCGGCAACGCATCGGCATCGCACGGGGGTTGGCGCTGCGCCCCGAGATCATCGTGGCCGACGAGCCGGTCTCCGCGCTCGACGTGTCGGTGCAGGCCCAGGTCATCAACCTGATGGGCAATCTCCAGAAGGAGTTCAACCTCTCCTACATGTTCATCGCGCACGACCTGTCGATCGTCCGGCACATCTCCGACCGCGTCGGCGTGATGTACCTCGGCAAGATCGTCGAGATCGGCGGCGACGAGGCGATCTACGAGCACCCGACCCACCCCTACACCCAGGCCCTGCTCTCCGCCGTCCCGGTCCCCGACCCGGCCGCGCGTGAGCACCGCGAGCGGATCATCCTCTCCGGCGACGTGCCCTCCCCGGCCAACCCGCCCTCCGGCTGCCGCTTCCGCACCCGCTGCTGGAAGGCCCAGGAGCGCTGCACCCTGGAGGAGCCGCTGCTGGCGGTCCCCCCGGCCTTCCGCGGCACGGCGGGCCCGGCCGAACACGACTCGGCGTGCCACTTCGCGGAGGAGAAGCAGGTCGTCCCGAACGACTGAGCACCGGCCGACCACGCGTACGACGCCTCCTCGTCAGGGGAGGCGCCGAATGCGGTGGCGCCGGGCGCCGGGATCGGGAAGGCTCGGGCCATGGTCTCGGTAGTGCAGAACGTGGCGATCGACTGTGCGGACGCCTACAGCCTGGCTCTCTTCTGGAGCGGCGTCACCGGCCGTCCGCTGGATCCGGAGGACCGGCCGGGCGACCCGGAGGTCCAAGTGCTCCTCGCGGACGGCCCCCTGCTCCATTTCAACCAGGTGCCCGAGCCCAAGACGGTCAAGAACCGCGTCCACCTGTGCCTGCGCCCCGACACCACCCGCGACGAGGAGGTCGACCGCCTCCTCGCCCTCGGCGCCACCCTCCTCACCGACCGCCGCAACCCCGACGGCACCGGCTGGGCCGTCCTCACCGACCCCGAGGGCAACGAATTCTGCGTCCTGCGCAGCCAAGCCGACCGCGAGGCCGCCCACGCCTGAACGCCGCTTCCGCTGGGACACTGGAGCGGTGATCCACACCGACCGGGCGATCCGGTTCCGTTTCGAGCTGACGCCCCTGACGTCGGTCACGCCGTGGGGCCACGAGCGGCCCGTCCTGCACTGGTTCGGGCTGACCGAGGGCTGGTACTGCGTCGACCTCGACGGCCATGAGGTGCTGCGCTACTCCGATTCCACGGTCCGGGCACTGCGGGACGACGGTGACGGCAGGCGAACGCACCCGTATGTGGACTACTACGTCGTCCGCCTGTGGGAGGACATGATCGCGCTCGTGTCGGCGGCGCTGGAGCCCGTGCCACCGGACCTGGTGGACGTCGCGGCCGACACCTCGCCCGCCTGGACATGGCGCGAAACGCCGGAGGCCGAGGCCGCGTTGGCCTGGCACAGCGCGGGCTATCTGTACACCGACTACCTGCGGATCGCCCCGCACGTCCGCTGCTGGCGCACGGTCGTCGGTGAGGAGGACACGGTGACGGTCGTCTGGGAGCATCAGGCCGACCCGGAGGGCGTGATCGAATTCGTCGGCCCGCGGTCGGGACGGGTGGCCATACCGACGAGCGAGTTCCTCGCGGCGGTCACCGAACTCGACCGGGCGCTGTTGTCCGCGATGGACCAGCGCATCAATGAACTGGAGGAGTCCGGCCCGGTGCCCGGCCTCGAAGCGGACATCGAGCAGCTGCGGCGTGAACACCGGGACCGGGCGACCTGGTTGCGGCGCGCACGGGACCGCGAGCCGGGTACGGACTGGAGCGCCGTACGGACCGGGGTGCGCACCCTCCAGGCCCCCGACACAGCCGCCCACGCCTGACGTCCACGCCTGACGCGCGCGAGAGGGGCGCCGCCCGGGGTGGGGGGCGCCCCTCTGGGGTGGGGGATCGTCAGGCGGCGCCGACGACGTCCTTTTCTTCGGCGAAGTGGCAGGCCGACTCGTGGGTGGCCGGGGTGGAGCCGCCCTGGAAGCGGGCGGGGATCGCCAGCAGCGGGGTCTCCTCGGCGCAGCGCTCCTGGGCCTTCCAGCAGCGGGTGCGGAAGCGGCAGCCGGAGGGCGGGTTGGCCGGGGAGGGCACGTCGCCGGAGAGGATGATCCGCTCGCGGTGCTCACGCGCGGCCGGGTCGGGGACCGGGACGGCGGAGAGCAGGGCCTGGGTGTAGGGGTGGGTCGGGTGCTCGTAGATCTCGGTGTCGGTGCCGATCTCCGCCATCCGCCCGAGGTACATCACGCCGACGCGGTCGGAGATGTGCCGGACGATCGACAGGTCGTGCGCGATGAAGAGGTAGGAGAGGGTGAACTCGTCCTGGAGCTTCTCCATCAGGTTGATGACCTGGGCCTGCACCGAGACGTCGAGCGCGGAGACCGGCTCGTCGCAGATGATGATCTCCGGGTTGAGCGCCAACCCCCGTGCGATGCCGATGCGTTGCCGCTGGCCGCCGGAGAACTGGTGCGGATACCGGTTGATGTACTCGGGGTTGAGGCCGACCACGTCCAGCAGGTCCTCGACACGCTTGCGGCGCGACCCCTTGGGAGCCACCTCGGGGTGGATGTCGAAGGGCTCACCGATGATGTCGCCGACCGTCATACGGGGGTTGAGCGAGGTGTACGGGTCCTGGAACACCATCTGGATGTTGCGCCGGACGGCCTTCAGGGCCCGCCCCGACAGCTTGGTGATGTCCTCGCCCTTGTAGAACACCTCGCCCGCGGTGGCCTGTTCGAGGTTCATCAGCAGCTTGGCGACCGTGGACTTGCCGCAGCCGGACTCGCCGACGATGCCGAGCGTCTCGCCCCGGTAGAGGTCGAAGGAGATCCCGTCGACCGCCTTGACCGCGCCGACCTGCTTCTTGAACAGGATGCCCTGCGTCAGCGGGAAGTGCTTCACCAGGTTCCGCACCTGGAGGATGGGTTCACCCCGGTTCGAGAGGTCACTCACCGAGCGTCTCCTTCCAGAAGTGGCAGGCACTGCCGCGCCCGTCGCCGATCGTGTGCAGCACGGGCACCTCGGTCCGGCAGATGTCCTGCGCCATCGGGCAGCGCGGGTTGAAGGCGCAGCCCGACGGGATACGCAGCAGGTTGGGCGGCAGCCCCTTGATCGCGTACAGCTCCTGGCCCTTCTGGTCCAGCCGGGGAATCGACTGGAGCAGGCCCTTGGTGTACGGGTGCGCCGGGTTCTTGTAGATCTCGTGGACCGGCGAGCTCTCGACGATCCGGCCCGCGTACATCACCGCGATCTTGTCGGCCACGTCCGCGACCACACCCAGGTCGTGGGTGATCAGGATCAGGCCCATGTTGAACTCCCGCTGGAGTTCGGCCAATAGATCCATCACCTGAGCCTGGACGGTGACGTCGAGCGCGGTCGTCGGCTCGTCCGCGATGATCAGGTCGGGTTCGAGGGCGAGCGCCATCGCGATCATGATGCGCTGCCGCATACCGCCGGAGAACTGGTGCGGGTAGTCGTTCACCCGCTCCTTCGCCGCCGGGATGCGCACCCGGTCCATCAGCTCGACCGCCTTGGCCTTGGCGGCCTTGCGGGACAGGCCCTGGTGCACCCGGAACATCTCGCCGAGCTGGTAGCCCACCGACAGCACCGGGTTGAGGGACGACAGCGCGTCCTGGAAGATCATCGCGATCTTCCGGCCGCGCAGCTTGCGCCGCTCCTCGCCGGACATCGTGAGCATGTCGCGGCCCTGGAACAGGATCTCGCCCTGCGGGATACGGCCGGGCGGCATGTCGAGGATGCCCATGATCGCCTGCGCGGTCACGGACTTGCCCGAGCCGGACTCGCCGAGCACGGCCAGCGTCTCCCCGGCGTTCACCGAGTAGTTGACGCCGTTCACGGCCTTGGCGACACCGTCGCGGGTGTGGAACTCGACGTGCAGGTCCCGTACTTCGAGCAGCGGAGCCGTCGGGACGCCGGGCGCCGGGGCGCTCGCGGTCTCATCGATGACAGTCAACGCCGTACCTCCTAGCGCAGCTTGGGGTCGAGGGCGTCGCGCACCGCGTCGCCGAGCATGATGAACGCCAGCACCGTCACGCTGAGCGCGCCCGCGGGCCACAGCAGCATGTGCGGCGCGTTGCGGATCTGGGTGGACGCCTGGGAGATGTCGATGCCCCAGGAGACGGCCGGCGGCTTGAGGCCCACGCCGAGGAACGACAGCGTCGCCTCCAGCGAGATGTACGTGCCCAGCGCGATCGTCGCGACCACGATGATCGGGGCGAGCGCGTTGGGCGCGATGTGCCGCAGCAGCATCCGCGCGTTGCCCGCGCCGAGTGCCCGCGCTGCCTGCACGTAGTCCTGCTGCTTGGCCGTGATGACCGAGCCGCGCGCGATACGCGCGATCTGCGGCCAGCCCAGCAGGATCATGAAGAGCGAAACGGTGGTGACGCTGCCGCCCTTGACCACGGACAGGAAGACGATGCCGCCGAGCAGGATCGGGATGCCGAAGAAGATGTCGCTGATCCGGGAGAGGATCGAGTCCCACCAGCCGCCGAAGTAACCGGCCAGGCCGCCGAGGAGCGA
This sequence comes from Streptomyces sp. NPDC093221, assembly GCF_044753885.1. Taxonomy (NCBI): domain Bacteria; kingdom Bacillati; phylum Actinomycetota; class Actinomycetes; order Kitasatosporales; family Streptomycetaceae; genus Streptomyces; species Streptomyces sp. NPDC093221. The sequence continues at coordinate 750,308 of NZ_JBIVOA010000002.1, forward strand.
GCCCAGCACGGTGACGCCGAGGGTCGCGAAGATGCCGACCGACACCGAGGCGCGCGCGCCGTAGACGGTGCGGGTGTAGACGTCGCAGCCCTGCTGGTCGAAGCCGAAGGGGTGCCCGGAGGTCGCCCCGTTCTGCGACTTGGCGAGGTCGCAGGAGAGCGGGCTGCCCCCGGCGATCAGGCTGGGCCAGATCGAGATGACGACCAGGAAGAGGATCAGCAGCCCGGACACGTAGAACATCGGCTTGCGGCTGAGGTCGTGCCAGGCGTCGTTCCACAGGCTGCGCGGCTTCTCGCGCTCCGCGTCACGCGACGGCTCCCCCGGGCCGCGCGGTCCGTCCACGGGCAGCCCGGCGGGCGCAGTGGATATCGCGTTCGCGGCGCTCCGGGCGTCGGACATCTCAGACATAGCGAATCCTCGGGTCCAGGACCGCGTAAAGCAGGTCGACGAGCAGGTTGGCGGCCAGGAAGACGATCACCAGGATCGTCACGAAGCCGACGACGGTCGGCGGATTCTGCCGCAGGATGCCCTGGTAGAGCTGGTAGCCGACGCCGTGGATGTTGTAGATCCGCTCGGTGACGATGGCGCCGCCCATGAGCGCGCCGAGGTCGGTGCCGAGGAAGGTCACCACGGGTATCAGCGAGTTGCGCAGCAGGTGGACGGTGACCACGCGGCGCTTGGGCAGGCCCTTGGCCACGGCCGTGCGCAGGTAGTCCGCGCGGGAGTTCTCCGCGACCGAGGTACGGGTCAGCCGGGCCACATAGGCGAGCGAGACACCGGCCAGGACGAGTCCCGGCAGGATCAGGTCACCGATCGGGGCGCCCTCGGCGACCGCCGGATTGGCCAGGCCCCACTTCACGCCCACGAAGTACTGGAGCAGGAAGGCGGTCACGAAGGTCGGGATGGACACGACGAGCAGCGTGAACGCGAGCACGCCCGAGTCCGCGAACCGTCCGCGCCGCAGCCCGGCCAGCAGGCCGAGCCCGATGCCGACGACCGCCTCGATCGCGAAGGCGACCATGGTCAGCCGGATGGTGACCGGGAAGGCCGTGCCCATCAGCTCGGTGACCGGCTGCCCGGTGGCGGCGGTACCGAAGTTGCCGCTGAGGATCTGCCACATGTAGTGCCCGTACTGCGCGGGCAGCGAGTGGTCCAGATACAGGTCGTGCCTGATCTGGTTCGCCGTGGCGGGGTCGGGCGCCCGGTCGCCGAACATGGCGGCCACCGGGTCGCCGAGCGCGTAGACCATGACGAAGATCAAAAAGGTGGTTCCGATGAAGACCGGAACCATCTGGAGCAGTCGTCGAATGACGTAGCGCCCCATCTGTCCTCCAGGGATCGGGGCAGACGTGAGCCGGGGCTTGTGACCCCGGCCGACCTCCGCACCGCGAGCGGTTGCTGTCAGTTCCCCCCGAACGCGCGCCCGCCACGGGGTGCCATGGCGGGCGCGCTTACCGCATCAGGTCAGTTGTTGACCGTGATGTCGGTGAAGACGGGGACACTGAAGGCGTTCTCCGTCACGTTGGACACCCGGGACGACCAGCCGGCGCCACCGTTCTGGTACCAGAGCGGGATGACGGGCATGTCCTTCATCAGGATCTTCTCGGCGTCCTGGTAGAACCCGATCGCCTTGGCGGTGTCCGGCTCCGAGTTCGCCTGCTTGATCAGCGAGTCGAACTGCGGGTTGCTGTAGTGCGAGTCGTTCGAGCTGGCGCCCGTCACGTACAGCGGCGTCAGGAAGTTGTCGATCAGCGGGTAGTCCATCTGCCAGCCGGAGCGGAACGGCTGGGTCATCTCACCCTTGGTGATCTGGTTGCGGAAGTCCGCGAACGTGCCGGTGGGGGCGCCGACGCACGCCTTGTTGTTGCCCACCACGTTGTTGATGCTGTTGCAGACCGCGTCGACCCACTGCTTGTGCGAGCCGGTGTCGGCGTTGTACCCGATGGTCATGTGACCGCCGGGAATGCCGCCGCCCTCCTGGATGAGCTGCTTCGCCTTGACCGGGTCGTACGTGACCGACTCGCCGCCGACGGAGTCGCTGTAACCGCCGGCCGCGCCCAGCACCGGGGAGGTGAGGTCGGTGGCCGGGGTGCGGGTGCCCTGGAAGATCTTCTCGGTGATGGTCTTCCGGTCGATCGCCATGGACAGGCCCTGGCGGACCTTCTCCATGCCGGGGGCGCTCCACGCCTTCTGGTTCAGCGGGAAGGAGACCGTCTGGATGATGCCGGCCGGCTGGTTGAGGTAGCGGCCGCCGAGGTCCGACTTCACGTGGCTGAGCTGCTCGGCCGGAACGTCGTCCAGGACGTCCAGGTTGCCCGCCTGGAGGTCGGCGTAGGCGGTGTTGCTGTCGGTGTAGACCTTCAGCAGCACGCCCTTGTTCTTCGGCTTGCTCGGGCCCGTGTAGTTCGGGTTCGGGACCAGCTTCATGCTGGAGCCCTTGCTGTACGAGTCGATCATGTACGGGCCGTCGCCGACCGGCTTGTTCAGGTAGCCGGCGTGGTCGGTGAAGAACGACTTCGGCAGCGGCGCGAACGCCTTGTAGCCGAGGCGGTCGGGCCACGTGGAGAACTTCTGGGTGAGCTTGACGGTGAAGGTGGTGTCGTCCACGACCTTCAGACCCGACATGGTCTTCGCGGTCGGGGCGGCGCCCTCCTTGTCGGGGTGCACCGCGGCGTAGCCGTCGATGTCCGCGAAGAAGTACGCGTTGAGCTGCTTGTTCGTCAGCAGCGCGCCGTAGTTCCAGGCGTCGACGAACGAGTTGGCGGTCACCGGGGTGCCGTCGGAGAACTTCAGGCCCTGCTTGATCTTGATGGTGAAGTTCTGCTGGTCGGTCGTGGTGATCGAGTCAGCGGCCTCAAGGTTGGCCTTCCCCGTCTTGGGGTCGTACTCCTTGAGGTTCATGAAGATCATGTCCAGGACCTTGCCGCCCTGGACCTCGTTGGTGTTCGCCGGCTCCAGGGGGTTCTGGGGGTCTCCCCACCACGCCCTGACGATGCCGTCGTTGGAACCGCCGGCCTTGTTGTCCGAATCACCGGAACCGCAGGCGGTTGCCGCGAGGGCGACGACTGCCGCGCCTATGACCCACTTGGCGCTCTTGGCACCGCGCATGGGTTTGCCTCCTCAGGAGTCACTGTCGATACGTGAAAGGAAGGCCGGTCGCCGCTGACACTCCTGACACCCCTGACAGGAGAAGGGCCTGGCCTTCCGTGCTCGTGAGTCGGCGCTCCCCATCAGCGCGTGACCCATTGACCCGAGCTCAACTTCGTCCACTATCGGGCACGTTTGAGGTCGCTCGGAACAGGGTCTGGTTTCGCTTCGGTCACGATGGGCAGAGGAGCCTGCTCAAAATTCGGACAATCTGGAACGTACACAGACAGGTTCGAAACGGACAGTGTGATCTTTCTTACGCCGCTGAGCGGAGATGAACGTCCGGATAACGGACAGTGCGAAAAACCCAAAAGGGGCGCGGAGAGCGCGTGACCGGTCCCCGCCGTCCGGCGGCGGAGTCTGGTCGCGCGGCTCCCCGCGCCCCTACGGGCGCTGCGCGGTCAGCGCTTGGCCCGAGCGGCCGAGCGTCCCCGCTCCTTCTGGTCCAGGACGACCTTGCGGATGCGGACCGTCTCCGGGGTCACCTCGATGCACTCGTCCTCGCGGCAGAACTCCAGCGACTGCTCCAGCGAGAGCTTGCGCGGCGGCACCACGTTCTCGGTGTTGTCCGCGGACGCGGCGCGCATGTTCGTGAGCTTCTTCTCCTTGGTGATGTTCACGTCCATGTCGTCGGACCGCGAGTTCTCACCGATGATCATGCCCTCGTAGACCTCCGTGGTCGCCTCGACGAAGATCACGCCGCGCTCCTGGAGGTTGATCATGGCGAACGGCGTCACGACACCGGCGCGGTCGGCCACCAGGGAGCCGTTGTTACGGGTCCGCAGGTCGCCGAACCACGGCTCGTGGCCCTCGAAGATGCTGTGCGCGATGCCGGTGCCGCGGGTGTCGGTGAGGAATTCCGTACGGAAGCCGATCAGGCCGCGGGCCGGGACGACGAACTCCATGCGGACCCAGCCGGAGCCGTGGTTCGTCATGGTCTCCATGCGGCCCTTGCGGGTCGCCATGAGCTGGGTGATCGCGCCCAGGTACTCCTCGGGGCAGTCCACCGTCATCCGCTCGACCGGCTCGTGGACCTTGCCGTCGATCACCTTGGTGACCACCTGCGGCTTGCCGACGGTCAGCTCGAAGCCCTCGCGGCGCATCTGCTCGACCAGGATGGCCAGCGCCAGCTCGCCGCGGCCCTGGACCTCCCAGGCGTCGGGGCGCTCGGTGGGCAGCACGCGGAGCGAGACGTTGCCGATCAGCTCCCGGTCGAGGCGGTCCTTGACCTGGCGGGCGGTGACCTTGTGGCCCTTGCCGCCCTTGCCGACCAGCGGCGAGGTGTTCGTACCGATGGTCATCGAGATCGCGGGCTCGTCGACCGTGATGAGCGGCAGCGCGACCGGGTTCTCCAGGTCGGCCAGCGTCTCGCCGATGGTGATCTCCGGAATACCGGCCACCGCGCAGATGTCGCCGGGGCCCGCCATCTCGGCGGGCTTGCGGGTCAGCGCCTCGGTCATCAGCAGTTCGGTGATCTTGACCTGGCTGACCGAGCCGTCGCGCTTCATCCACGCGACCTGCTGGCCCTTGCGCAGCTCGCCCTCCTCCACCCGGAGCAGGGCGATACGGCCGAGGAAGTTGTCCGCGTCGAGGTTGGTGACGTGCGCCTGGAGCGGCGCGCCCTCGGTGTACGTGGGGGCCGGGACGGTGGACAGGATCGTGGAGAAGAACGGCTCCAGGCTGTCGCTGTCGGCCGGAACCGTGCCGTTCTCCGGCTTGGTCAGCGAGGCGATGCCGTCCCGCGCGCACGCGTAGACGATCGGGAACTCGATCTGGTCCTCGGTGGCGTCCAGGTCCAGGAACAGGTCGTACGTCTCGTTGACGACCTCGTCGATCCGGGAGTCGGGGCGGTCCGTCTTGTTCACGCAGAGGATGACCGGCAGGTTCGCCGACAGCGCCTTGCGGAGCACGAAACGGGTCTGCGGCAGCGGGCCCTCGGAGGCGTCCACCAGCAGCACGACCGCGTCGACCATGGACAAGCCGCGCTCTACCTCGCCGCCGAAGTCGGCGTGGCCCGGGGTGTCGATGATGTTGATCGTGATGACATCGCCACCGCCCTTGGGGTGGTACTTCACGGCGGTGTTCTTCGCGAGAATGGTGATGCCCTTCTCGCGCTCCAGGTCGTTGGAGTCCATCATCCGATCGTCGAGATGCTGGTGGGCGGCGAATGCGCCGGCCTGCTTGAGCATCGCGTCGACGAGGGTCGTCTTGCCGTGGTCGACGTGGGCGACGATGGCGACGTTACGAATATCGTGGCGCGTGGACATGCTGCGGCGCTTCTCCCGGAATCGTGGATGGACGTCGCGTTCCTCGTTGACGCGCTCGCCTGCCGGGCAAGGTCACGCCGCGGCCTTACCCCATGGTACGGGCCCCAACCCCCCTCGGCCGCCGATGGCTGGCTTCAGAGGGGATTTGGGGCCCGTAATCGCACGGTTTTCCGCGACCGCGCGCGCCTACTTGCGGAAGCCGAGGTTCTGGTAGTCGGGGGTCTGGAAGCCGAAGGCGCCCGCGTTGGCGACGGTGGTGCGCAGCGCGACCAGGCCGGGGCGCTGGTAGAGCGGGATGGAACCGGCCGCGGCCCAGATCCGGGCGTCGGCCTTGGAGGTCAGGTCGCGGGCCGCGGAGGTGTCCAGCTCGCCGCCCGCCCGGTCCAGGAGCTGGTCGATCTGGTCGGTGCCGACCCGCGTGTAGTTCTGCGCCACGGTCAGCGAGCCGTCGGGGGCGGGCACCGGCTTGGCGAAGATCGGGGTGTCGTCGGTGGCCGGGTAGGCCGTGCCGGGCCAGGAGTAGAGCGCCAGGTCGAAGTCGCCCGAGGCGATGTGGTCCTGGAAGTAGCTGTCGCCCGCGACCTTGGTGATCTCGGTGCGGATGCCGATGCCGGAGAGCATCGAGGCGATCCGGGTGCCGACGTCGTCCAGCGTCGGGGAGTCCGCCGGGAGCACGAAGCGCATGGTGAGCTGCTTGCCCGCCTTGCTGACGGCGGCTGCGGGCTCCACGACGGTGACGGCGCCGGAGGCCGCGGTACGGCCTGGGCCGCCGGCCGCCTGGTCGCCGGTCTTGGCGTTGCTGCGCGTCCAGCCCGCGTCGGCCAGCAGCGCCTGGGCCTGCTGCACGTCGTTGGTGCCGAGCGCCGAGCTGTTGTCGCGGTAGCCGTCCTGCGAGGGCAGCACCAGGTGGTTGCCGAGCGCCTCGTCGGGCAGCCCGAGCGGCTTGAGCACGGCGGTGGCGATGGCCTTGCGGTCGATGGCGCGGGCCACGGCGTGCCGGATGCGCTCGTCGGCCAGCGGTCCCGTACTGCCGTTGATGGCGAGCTGCGCGTACGCGGCGTCGGGCGCCTTCCGTACGGCCAGGCCCTTGGTCCCGGTCACGGCGGTGACCGCGCCGGGGTCGATCTCGGCCAGGTCGAGGGTGCCCGCGGCGAGCGCGGCGGGGCGCTTGTCCACCGGCACGGCGGTCAGCACGATCCGGTCGAGCTTGGCGGGCTCGCCCCACCACGCCTTGTTGCGGTCCAGCGTGACGGTGCCCTTCTTGGTGTCCACGGCCTCGACCGCGAAGGGGCCTGCGACGACCGGCAGCTTGGTGCGCACGCCGTCGTTGAAGGTGTCCGCGTCACTGGTCACCGACTTCGGGTACAGCGGGCTGAACAGCGACTTCCAGTCCGCGTACGGGCTGGCGAAGGTGACGTCGACCTGCTGGGCGTCCTTGCCCTGCCGGACGTCGGAGATCCGGTCGTAACCGGCGTTGCGGGCCGTCCAGAAGGCGCTGTTCTTGCCGTTCAGCGCCTTCCACTGGGCGACGAAGTCGGCCGCGCCGACCGCCTGGCCGTCGCTCCACTTCGCCTTGGGGTTCAGGTGGTACGTGACCACCTGGCGCGGTGACTGCGCGACGTCCGCGCTCGCCAGGAAGTCGCTGTCGGCCCGCGGGGAGCCGTGGCCGTCGAGCCGGTACATCGCCGGGAGGGTGGCTCCCGCGATCGTCAGCGTGTCGGCGTCCGCGTCCGCCTGGTACGCGTTCAGCGTGCGGGGCAGCTCATCGGTCGCCCAGCGCAGCGTGCCGCCGTCGCGGACGCCCGCGCGCGAGACGGTCGCGATGTCGGTGCCCGCCGTCCCGGCGGCGCCGCCGCCCGAGGAGCAGGCGGTCAGGGTCATGGCCGCCCCGGCGGTCAGCGCCACGGCGGCGCGCAATACGGGTGGGTTCGCGCTGCGGTTCATGGATCGGACACCTCCGGCGGCCCGGCATAGACCGGGGACATACTCATTTGGCCTGATTTCCGGGTAATCACTTCCCAGTGGAGGGGACGAGGAGCGGCTCTCCGCCCCGACACGACCGCAATGCCCCGCTCTTCCACCCGGACGGCCCCTTGGCGCGGGGGGCGGCCCATGAGGGGCGCGGGGGACTGCGCGGGGTGGCCGGGCGGGCGGCGCGCCCGGAGACCGGCGAACCGCCCCGGAGGGGAATTGGTGCACGCGTCTTCCCAACCGAAGGTGTGACGCGCGACACTTCCAGGCGCGGCAGCGTCATCAACCGCATCACCCCCGCACGGCGGAGAAGGTGAGGCATCCGTATGTCCCTGCAAGACGATCTGACGTCGGTCACCCGGCGGCTCGACGATTTGATGCGCTGCGTCGGGCGGCTGGACGAGCACGTGGGCGACAGCCTGGACATGCGCAGGGTGCGGGCCGACGCGGCCCATCTGCGGGAGAGCCTGGCTCTGCTGCACGAGGCCGTCCCGACGACCGCGGGCATCCGCAAGGTCGAGATGGTGACGATCCCGGACGCGCCGTACGACCGCGGCCTGTGGGCCGACGCGGAGGACGAGGGGCTGGGCTCGCCGCACCGGCACGCGCCGTAGCGCGCGGCACCGGCCCGCGGCGGCCGTACCACCCCCGCACCCCTCGGCGCCCGCACCCGGCGGCGTCCCCTCCCCCGTTCCTTCGGAGTCCTCCTTGGCCACCGGAACCACCCCCTCCCCCACCGCGCGCCGCGGCGTCCTGACGCCGGGGCGCGCGGCCATTTCCGAACGGCATCTGCGGACCGACCGGTGGTGGGTGCCACCGCTGGTCACCGCGCTCGGCCTGGCGGCCTTCGTCGTCTACTCGACCTGGCGGGCCTTCGCCAACAGCCACTACTACGCGGCGCCCTACGTCTCGCCGTTCTACTCGCCGTGCCTGGCGTCGAACTGCGCGGACATGAAGGGCGGCGCCAACTGGCCGCTGTTCGGCGACTGGTGGGGTCTGTCACCGGCCCTGCTGGTGCTGGTCTTCCCGCTCGGCTTCCGGCTGACCTGCTACTACTACCGCAAGGCGTACTACCGGGGCTTCTGGGCCTCGCCGCCCGCCTGCGCGGTCGCCGAGCCGCACGCGAAGTACACCGGCGAGACGCGGCTGCCGCTGATCCTGCAGAACGTGCACCGCTACTTCTTCTACTTCGCGCTGCCGGTGGCGGGCATCCTCACCTACGACACGGTGCTCGGCTTCCGCGACGAGCACGACCGCTGGGGCCACATGGGTCTGGGCACGGTCGTCCTGCTCGTGAACATCATCCTGATCTGGGCGTACACGCTGTCGTGCCACTCGTGTCGGCACATCGTGGGCGGCAAGCTCAGGCACTTCTCCGCGCACCCGGTGCGCTACCGCCTCTGGGGCTGGGTCGGCGTCCTCAACGGCCGTCACATGCTGCTCGCCTGGTCGTCCCTGATCGGCGTCGGCCTCACCGACCTCTACATCTATCTGGTCTCCAGCGGCGTATTCGACGATCCGAGGTTCTTCTGAGATGACACAAGTCGAACGGCACGCGTACGACGTGGTCGTGGTCGGCGCGGGCGGCGCCGGGCTGCGGGCCGCGATCGAGGCCCGGGAGCGGGGCATGCGTACCGCCGTGATCTGCAAGTCGCTGTTCGGCAAGGCCCATACGGTGATGGCCGAGGGCGGCATCGCGGCCAGCATGGGCAACGTCAACTCCGGTGACAACTGGCAGGTCCACTTCCGCGACACCATGCGCGGCGGGAAGTTCCTCAACCACTGGCGGATGGCGGAGCTGCACGCCAAGGAGGCTCCCGACCGGGTCTGGGAGCTGGAGACCTGGGGCGCGCTGTTCGACCGCACCCCCGACGGCAAGATCTCGCAGCGCAACTTCGGCGGCCACGAGTACCCGCGGCTGGCACACGTCGGCGACCGTACGGGCCTTGAGCTGATCCGCACCCTCCAGCAGAAGATCGTCTCGCTCCAGCAGGAGGACTTCGCGGAGACCGGCGACTACGAGTCGCGGCTGAAGGTCTTCCAGGAGTGCACGGTCACCCGCGTGCTCAAGCAGGACGACAAGGTCGCGGGCGTCTTCGGTTACGTGCGCGAGTCCGGGCGGCTGTTCGTGATCGACACGCCCGCGGTGGTGCTGGCGACCGGCGGCATCGGCAAGTCCTTCAAGGTGACGTCCAACTCCTGGGAGTACACCGGCGACGGGCACGCGCTGGCGCTGCTGGCCGGGGCGCCGCTGATCAACATGGAGTTCATCCAGTTCCACCCGACCGGCATGGTCTGGCCGCCGTCGGTGAAGGGCATCCTGGTCACCGAGTCGGTGCGCGGCGACGGCGGGGTGCTGCGCAACAGCGACGGCAAGCGGTTCATGTTCGACTACGTGCCGGACGTCTTCAAGGAGAAGTACGCGCAGTCCGAGGAGGAGGCCGACGGCTGGTACTCCGCCCCTGACACCCACCGCCGACCGCCGGAGCTGCTGCCCCGCGACGAGGTGGCGCGCGCGATCAACTCCGAGGTGAAGGCCGGGCGCGGCACCCCGCACGGCGGCGTCTTCCTCGATGTGTCGACACGGCTGCCCGCCGAGGAGATCAAGCGGCGGCTGCCGTCGATGCACCACCAGTTCAAGGAGCTGGCGGACGTCGACATCACCGCGGAGCCGATGGAGGTCGGCCCGACCTGTCACTACATGATGGGCGGCGTCGACGTGGACCCGGACACGGCCGCGGCGCGCGGGGTGCCGGGGCTCTACGCGGCGGGCGAGGTCGCGGGCGGCATGCACGGCTCCAACCGGCTGGGCGGCAACTCTCTCTCCGACCTGCTGGTCTTCGGCCGCAGGGCCGGGCTGCACGCGGCGCGGTACGCGGCCTCGTTCGTCGAGGGCGCGCGTCCCGTCGTACCCGAGGAGCAGATCGACACCGCGGCGGCCGAGGCGCTGCGGCCGTTCAGCGCGGAGGACGCGGACGCGGCGGAGGCCGCCGGGGGCGCGCAGGCGGGCGGGGCGCGGCCCGCGGAGAACCCGTACACCCTGCACCAGGAGCTCCAGCAGGTGATGAACGACCTGGTGGGCATCATCCGGCGCGGTCCCGAGATGGAGGACGCGCTGAACCGGCTGACCGGGCTGCGGGCCAGGTCGCGGCGGGCGGGCGTCGAGGGGCACCGGCAGTTCAATCCCGGCTGGCACCTGGCGATCGACCTGCGGAACATGCTGCTGGTCAGCGAGTGCGTGGCGCGTGCCGCGCTGGAGCGGACCGAGAGCCGCGGCGGCCACACCCGCGACGACCATCCGGAGATGGACCGCGCCTGGCGCAAGGTCAATCTGGTCTGCGAGCTGACCGACCCCACCGGGGGCCTGGCGGCCACCGACCCCGACCACGGCCAGATCGGTCTGCGCCGGCGCGCGACGGACCCGATCCGGGGCGACCTGCTCGACCTCTTCGACAGGGACGAGCTGCTCAAATACCTGACGGACGAGGAGCTCGACGGGTGAGTTACGAAGCGCACTTCAAGGTGTGGCGCGGTGACGCCGAGGGCGGCGAGCTGCGCGACTACCAGGTCGAGGTCAACGACGGCGAGGTCGTGCTCGACATCATCCACCGCCTCCAGGCCACCCAGGCGGGCGACTTGGCGGTCCGCTGGAACTGCAAGGCGGGCAAGTGCGGGTCGTGCAGCGCGGAGGTCAACGGACGGCCGCGGCTGATGTGCATGACCCGCATGTCGGTCTTCGCACCGGAGGAGACGATCACGGTCACCCCGATGCGGACCTTCCCCGTCGTGCGCGACCTGGTCACCGATGTCTCCTTCAACTACGACAAGGCCCGGCAGGTCCCGGCGTTCGTGCCGCCGAAGGGGGTCGCGGCCGGGGAGTACCGGATGCAGCAGGTCGACGTGGAGCGCTCGCAGGAGTTCCGCAAGTGCATCGAGTGCTTCCTGTGCCAGGACACCTGTCACGTGGTGCGCGACCACGAGGAGAACAAGACGTCGTTCGCCGGGCCGCGCTTCCTGATGCGGATCGCGGAGCTGGACATGCATCCGCTGGACGCGGCCTCCGAGGCCGGTCTGACCCGCGCCTCGTCCGCGCAGGAGGACCACGGGCTCGGCTACTGCAACATCACCAAGTGCTGCACCGAGGTGTGCCCGGAGCACATCAAGATCACCGACAACGCGCTGATCCCGCTCAAGGAGCGGGCGGTGGACCGTAAGTACGATCCGCTGATCTGGCTGGGCAACAAGATCCGCCGCCGCGGCGAGTAGTTCCCCTCTCCCCTGCCTGCCTGCCCGCCCCGCACGGGGCGGCCAGGGGAGCAGGCGGGCGGGCAGGCAGGTGGGCGGGCTGGCGGGATCAGAAACGGAACTCCGAGTCGCGCTCCGGACACACCGGACATAGCCTCCGAAAAGGAGCACGCGGCAAGCGGCCGTGGCGCGGCGAAGGGCGCGGTACGCATGCGGCGACTCGCGGGAATCGTTGCGGCGCTCGGCGCCCTGATGCTGCTGTCCGGCGCGCCGTCGGCACGGGCGGACGACCCGATCACGCTGTCCAGGTCCGGCCAGATAACCGACAAGGTCGGCGCACTGGGCGACCGGAAGCCGCAGGTCGTCACGGCGCTGGACGGCCTCTACCAGAAGCAGCGCGTCCAGCTCTTCGTGGCGTACGTCCGCACCTTCTCCGGCCGCGCTCCGCAGGACTGGGCGAACGCGACCGCGACCAAGAACGGCCTGGGCCAGCGGGACGTCCTGCTGGCGGTGGCCACCCACGACCGGCAGTACGCGGTCTCCGCCGACCAGGACTCCGGCCTGACCGCGGCCCAGCTCAACGAGGTCAGCAGCCAGGCCGTCGAGCCCGCGCTGCGGCAGAACGACTGGGCGGGGGCCGCGATCGGCGCGGCCACCGGCTACGACGCGGTCCTCAGCGGCCTTCCGGTGACCGTCCCCTCGATCACCCCCGGCACCGCGGACCCGGGCGGCAGCGGGGCGCCCCCGGGCGACTCCGCGGCCGACCTGTGGATTCCGGTGGTGGCCGTCGGCGCCGCGGGCGCGGTCGGGGTGTGGGCGTTCCGCAGGAAGCGCGGCCCGCGGCAGCCCGCCCGCCCGGCGCCCGGCGAGCGCGGCTGGGGCGCCCCGCAGCCGACCCCGCTGCCCGAGCTGGACTCGCAGGCCAAGCATCTGCTGGTGGAGACCGACGACGCGGTCCGCACCAGCCAGGAGGACGTGGGCTTCGCGGCGGCGCAGTTCGGCGAGGAGGCCGCGCGGCCGTTCGCCGAGGCCGTCGAGTACGCCAAGACCGAGCTGACCGCGGCCTTCCGGCTGCGCCAGCAGCTCGACGACGCGATACCCGAGGACGACGCGACCCGCCGGCAGATGCTGGACGAGATCCTGTCCCGCTGCACCCAGGCCAACCGGCGGCTGGACGCGGAGTCCGAGGCGTTCGACCGGCTGCGCGCCCTGGAGGCGAACGCGCCGGAGGTGCTGGAGCAGGCCGAGGCGAAGGCGGCGGCGCTGCCGAGCCGGATCGACACCGCCGAGGCGTCCCTGGCGCCGCTGGCCCAGAAGTACGCGGACGCCGCGCTCGACCCGGTCACCGGCCACCCGGCGGAGGCCAGGGACCGGCTGGAGTTCGCCCACGCCAGCCTCGTACAGGCCAGGGCCGCCGTCGGCACCGACCACGGCAAGGTCGCCGTGTACGTACGGGCCGCCGAGGGCGCGCTGGACCAGGCGGTCATGCTCACCGACTCCGTCACCCGAAGGGCCCAGGAGCTGGCGGAGGCCGACGGGAAGCTGCGGGACGCGCTGACCGAGGCCGACACCGACCTCGCCGAGGCCCGCGGCCTGCTCGGCGGCACCGCCGCCGGGGTCTCCACCGCCGACCTCCAGGGCAGGATCGCCCGCGCCGAGACGGTCGTGGCCGACGTACGGCAGGAGCTGGCGGCGGGGCGCTACGACCCGATCGCCGGGCTGCGCCGGGTCGAGGAGGCGGACGCGGCGCTGGACGAGGCGCTGGCCGGGGCCCGCGAGCGGGAGGTCAGCGAGCAGCGGGCGCGCGGGCTGCTGGACCAGGCGCTGCTGGGGGCGCGCAGCGAGGTGGCCGCCGCCCGCGACATGGTCACCACCAACCGCGGCGCGGTCGGCAGCCAGGCCCGTACCCGGCTCACCGAGGCGGAACGGCGGCTCCAGCAGGCCGAGGCGCTGGCCGGTTCCGACGCGGCGGGCGCGCTGGCGCACGCGCAGGAGGCGGACCGGCTGGCCCGGCAGGCGCAGGACGCGGCCCGGCGGGACGTCGGCGGGTACGGCGGGGGCTTCGGCGGGCCCGGCGGCCGGCGCTCCGGCGGCGGCATGGGCGGCGCGGTGCTCGGCGGGATCATCCTCGGCGAGATCCTCGGCGGCGGGCGCGGCCGGGGCGGCGGCTTCGGCGGGGGCTTCGGGGGCGGCGGCTCGGGACCCGGCAGCTTCGGCGGCGGCCAGACCCGCGGCCGGATGGGCGGCGGCGGCCGCTTCTGAACTCCCCTGACTCCCCTTCTATCCGGCCCCTTCCCATCCGGCCCCTTCCTTTCCGGCCCCTACTTTCCGGCCCCTCTTTCCGGCCCTTTCTGGCTCACGGATACGGACACGCAAGGAGTACGACCATGACGAAGCAGACCGTCCTCGGCCGGGTGACCCAGCTCGCCAAGGCCAACATCAACGCCCTCCTCGACCAGGCCGAGGACCCGCAGAAGATGATGGACCAGCTCATCAGGGACTACACCACCAACATCCGCGAGGCCGAGGAGGCGGTGGCCACCACCATCGGCAATCTGCGGCTGATGGAGCAGGACCACGCCGAGGACGTCGCGGCGGCCAAGGAGTGGGGCGACAAGGCGCTGGCGGCCAGCAAGAAGGCCGACGAGCAGCGCGCCTCGGGCAACGCCGCGGAGGCCGACCGCTTCGACAACCTCGCCAAGATCGCGCTGGGCCGTCAGCTCCAGTCCGAGAAGGAGGCGCGGACGGCCGAGCCGACGATCGCCTCGCAGAACGAGATCGTGAGCAAGCTCAAGTCCGGCCTGGACTCGATGAAGGCCAAGCTGGGCGAACTCCAGGGCAAGCGCGACTCGTTGGTGGCGCGCGCGAAGTCCGCGCAGGCGCAGAACCAGATGATGGACGCGGTCAAGAACATCGACGTGCTCGACCCGACCAGCGAGCTGGGCCGCTTCGAGGACAAGGTGCGGCGCGAGGAGGCCAGGGCCAAGGGCAAGGAGGAACTGGCCGCGTCCTCGCTCGACGCGCAGTTCGAGTCGCTGGACGCGCTCGGCGACAGCGCGGAGATCGACGCGCGACTGGCCAAGCTCAAGGACCGCGCGGCCTGACCTCCGAGGGCCGTCCGCCTGCCGCGCGCGGCAGGCGCTAGAACATGCTCAGCAGTTCGTCCACCGAAGGACCGCTGGAGTGGGACTGCTCGCCGGGCAGGGCGAGTTCGAACCAGACGGTCTTGCCGCGGTGGGTACGGCGGCTGCCCCAGCTCTCGCTGAGCATGGTGACCAGTTGCAGGCCGCGCCCGCCCTCGTCGGTGTCACGGGCGCGGCGGCGGCGCGGCTGCACCAGGGCGCTGTCCCACACCTCGCACACCAGGGTGCGGTCCAGCAGCAGCCGCAGTCGTATGTCGCCGTAGCCGTGCCGCAGCGCGTTGGTGACCAGCTCGCTGACCAGCAGTTCCGTGGTGTCGACCAGGTCGCCGAGCCCCCAGCTCAGCAGTTGCTCGCGGGCCAGCTCGCGGGCCCTGGCCACCGACGTGGGGCGCGGTTCCAGCGTCCAGTCGCCGACCTGCTCCGCGGGCAGACCGCGGATTCTGGCCATCAGCAGGGCGATGTCGTCCTCGCCGTGCGCGGTGTCCAGGGTGGCCAGCACGTGGTCGCAGATGTCCTCGAGCGGCCTCGGCGGCCCGGCCAGCGAGTCCCGGAAGGCGTCGAGGCCCTCGTCCAGCGGGTGGTTGCGGGACTCCACGAGACCGTCGGTGTACAGGGCGAGCAGCGCGCCCTCGTTCAGCTCGACCTCGATCTCCTCGAACGGCTCGCCGCCGACGCCCAGCGGCACTCCCCTGGGCACTTCGAGCAGCAGCGGCGACTCGCCCGACTCCACGACGACCGGCGGCAGATGGCCCGCGTTGGCGATCGTGCAGCGCCGGGTGACCGCGTCGTAGACCACGTAGATACAGGTGGCCAGGTAGACCTCGGACAGGTCGGCGCCGCCGCGGTCCTTGGCCCGGCGGGTGCGGCCCTGGTTCGGGGAGCCGAGGCCGTTGGCCACTTCGTCCAACGCGCCCAGCACTTCGGCGGGTTCGAGGTCGAGTGCGGCCAGGGTCCGTACGGCGGTGCGCAGTTCGCCCATCGCGACGGCGGCGCGCAGGCCGCGGCCCATCACGTCGCCGACCACCAACGCGGTGCGGTGGCCCGGCAGTTCGATGACGTCGAACCAGTCGCCGCCGACCTCGGTCTCCATGCTGCCCGGCAGATAGCGGCAGGCGATGTCGAGGCCCGCGGCCTCGGGGTCGTCGGGGGGCAGCAGGCTGCGCTGGAGGATCAGCGCGCGCTCGTGCTCACGCCGGTAGAGCCGGGCGTTGTCGATGAACACCGCGGCGCGGGCGGCCAGTTCCTCGGCGAGCATCCGGTCGCGGTCCACGAACGGCTCGCTGCCCTTGGCGCGGGAGAACTGCACCAGCCCCAGTACGGTGTCGCGGGCGACCATCGGCACCACGAGCGTGGACTGCACGAGGGTGCCGCCGAGGTCGGGCCCGCCGTCGCCGTCGATCACCTGCGGCTGCGCGGTGCGCAGCGCCCGCGCGCTGGCGGAGCTGAAGCGGTAGCGGTGCACGGCGCCGACCGCGACCGGGCCGTCCGCCACATCGTCGTCGTCCCCGGCCATCGCTATCGGCGCGTCCGACACGGAACTGGCGAACGCCACCCGGCGCACGTCCCCGCTGCCGTCGGTGGTGCCCGTCAGATCCTCGGCGCCGGACAGCAGGGCCTGGTAGAGGTCGACGGAGGCGATGTCGCAGAAGTGCGGGACGGCGACGTCCAGCAGTTCGCGCGCGGTGGTCTCCAGGTCGAGCGAGGTGCCGATACGGGCGCCCGCCTCGTTGAGCAGCGCGAGATTGCGGCGGGCGTGCGCGGCCTCGCGCTCGGCTCGCTGACGTCCGGTGACGTCCATCGCGAGTCCCGCGACGCCGATCGGCCGCCCGGTGCCGCTGTGCAGCCGGTACAGCGACATCGACCAGCGCCGCCGCCCCGGATCGCCGGGCACGGTGCCGACCAGGGGCATGTCCAGGACGGGCTCGCCGGTCTCCAGCACCTGGCGCAGCGCGGCGCTGAGCCGGTCGGCCTCGACGCGGGAGAGGAAGTCGTGCGGGCCGCGGCCGTGGTTCTCCTCGGCCTCACGGCCGAAGACGGTCGCGAAGCGCTCGTTGACCCGGATCAGCCGCAGGCTGGTGTCAAAGAGCACGAAGCCCATCGGCGACTGGCCGAACACCGCCTGGGAGGCGGCCAGATCGGTCTCGATCTGGCGCAGCGTGGCGACGTCGACCGCGATGCACAGCGCGCCGTGGTCGGCGGGCATCACGTAGACCTCGGCCAGGCCCTGGCCGCCCGAGGCGTCCCGGTACGGCACGAGTCCGGTCCACTCGTGGCCGTCGAGGATCTCCGCGAGGCGCTCGTGCGCGCGCTCGCGTACGTGCTCGGGCGCGAAGGCGTTCACCGGGTCGCGGCCGAGCGCGCGTTCCGCCGGTACGCCGAAGAACTGCGCGGCCCGCGCGCTCCACTGGTCGATCCGGCCGTCACCGTCGAGCGAGAACGACGCCACGCGTATGTAGTCGTAGAGCGAACCGGGCGGACTCGACTGCCAGACCGCGTCGACCGCGTCCGTGTCGTCTCGGGGCGGTACCGCCCTCGCTGGCATGTCGCTCACTCGCCCGACCCCTCCAGCTCAGCACACATGGACCGGTTGGAGCCGAGTATTCAGCATGAGGACCGTCCAGCACACGGTCTTGTCGATCACAGCATCATCTCGGCTCCTGGGGTACGGGGACCGTCCCCGGGACAGCGCGGTCACACCCCTCGCTCCCGCGTCTTCGGCATACCCGGCACAGCTCCCGTGAATCATCGCGCGCGTCACGGCAGAGCCAGTTCGAACCAGACGGTCTTTCCGAACGGTCCGTGACGCGTTCCCCAGCGCCGTGAGGCCCGTGCGACCAGTTGCAGACCACGGCCGCCCTCGTCCTCCAGGGTGGCGATCCGCTCGCGCGGCGGGTCCGGCAGCGGGTCGGAGACCTCCACCAGCAGCGAGCCGCCGCGCACCATCCGTACACCGATCGGTCCGTGCGCGTACCGCAGCGAATTGGTGACCAGCTCGCTGACCAGCAGCATCGTGACGTCGGTGAGCTGCGCGAGACCCCATTCGACCAGGGTGTCACGGACCCGGCGGCGCGCCAGCCGGACGGCGCTGGGCTCGGCGGGGAACGTCCAGGAGGCGGTGGATCCGGCGGGCAGCCCGCCGAGCCTGGCCATCAGCAGCGCCACGTCGTCGGGCTCGCGGCCCGGCTGCATGATGGCCAGCACGTCGTCGCAGGAGTCCTCCAGTGAGGGCAGCGGGCGGCACAGCGTCTGGCGCAGCCGTTCCAGGCCCTCGCCGATGTCCTGGCCGCGGGTCTCCACCAGGCCGTCGGTGTAGAGCACGAGGACCGTGCCGTCGGCGACCGCAAGCTCCGTGGTCTCGAAGCGTACGCCGCCGACGCCCAGGGGGACGCCGGAGGGCAGCTCGACCAGTCGGGCATGGCACTCGTCCGGGTGGGCGCCGGGTTCCTCGCCGCCCGGCGCCCGCGTGACGGGTTCGACCAGGACCGGCGGCAGGTGGCCCGCCTGCGCGATGGCGATCCGGCGCGTCGAGGGGTCGTAGACGGCGTAGACGGCGGTGGCCATCCAGCCCTCGGCCTGGCCCTGCGCGAGGTCGTCGCCCAGCTCGTTGACCCGGCGCAGCAGCTCGTCCGGCGGCATGTCGAGCCCGGCGAGCGTCCGTACGGCGGTACGGAGCCGGCCCATGGTGGCCGCCGCGCCCAGGCCGTGGCCCATCACGTCGCCGACGACGAAGGCGACCCGGCCCCCGGCCAGCGGGATCACGTCGAACCAGTCGCCGCCGACCTCCGCGCCGCTGCTGCCGGGCACGTACCGGAAGGCGACGCCGACGCCGGGCGGTTCCACGACGCTCTGCGGGAGCAGGCTGCGCTGGAGCATCAGGGCGCCCTCGCGCTCGCGGACGTAGAGCCGGGCGTTGTCCAGGGCGGCGCCCGCGCGGTTGGCCAGCTCCATCGCGAGGGCCAGGTCGTCGTGGTCGAACGGCTCGCGCTCGCGGGCCCTGCTGACCACCAGCAGGCCGAGGACGACGCCGCGGGCCCGCAGCGGCAGCACGAGCAGCGAGTGGACGCCGAGCGCGATGGCCGCGCGCACCTTCGGGTCGCCGGGGAAGGTGGTGGCCAGCAGCTCCTCCTCCGAACTCACCATCCGGGGCTGCCCGGTGGTCAGCACCGTGCCGAAGATCGACTTGCGGGTGAAGCGGATCGGCTGCCCGGTCAGGATCATCCGCTCGACCTCGGGCCCCCAGCGCACCGCGCCCGTGCCGAGCTGCCGCATCGGGGTATTGTCGCCGTACGGCGCGGTCGGCAGCTCGCCGCCGTCGGCGACCTCGGCGTGCAGGATCACCCCGGAGTAGTCGCTGAAGGTCGGCACGACGGCGGCGGCCAGCGCCTCGGCGCACCGGCGGACGTCCAGCACGTTCGCGATCCGGGTGCCCACGTCGTTGAGCAGCGCCAGCCGCCGCCGGGCCCGCTCGACCTTCGCGGCGGCCTGCACGCGCTCGGTCACGTCGATGACGGTGGCGCTGATCCCCAGCACCCGCCCGGCCCGGTCGACCAGCCGGTGGTACGACAGCGAGCGGTGGCCGCGCCCGTGCGGCGCGTACGTGACCAGGTCGATCACCGGCCGCCCGGTGGCCAGGACGTCCCGCTGGAGCGCGGTGAGGTCGGCGGCCGACCGCTCGTCCAGCACCTCCTGCACGGTGTGGCCGATGTGGTCGGCGACGGGCCTGCCGTTCATCGCCGCCAGCGCCTCGTTGAGCCGTACGTAGCGCAGGTCGCGGTCGAAGATGGCGACGCCGAGGGGTGAGGAGTCGAAGAGCGAGTCGAGGGCGGCGAGGTCGTGCTCCAGCGTCCGCAGGCGGCTCGTCTCGACCATCGAGGCCAGGACGAAGGGGCGGCCGTCGCCGTCGACCAGCAGCGAGGCACGGGTCTCCACCTGGACGGTGTGGCCGTCGCGGTGCCGCAGCGAGAGGATGCCGTCCCAGCGGCCCCCTCGCAGCAGGTCGGCGAGGATCTGCTCGGCGGGGCTGGGGTCCGGCATCCGCGGGATCTCGTCCGGCCCGCGCCGCGGGGAGTGTCCCGGCGGGCTCTCGGGCGGCCCGAACAGTCCGCCCACCCGGCGGCCCACGATGTGCTCCCCCGCCCAGCCCAGCACTTCCTGTGCCAGGGGGCTCCACAGCAGCACCCGCCCCGACGTGTCCAGCATGACGACCGCCACCCGCAGCGTGTCGAGCAGCGTCCCCGTGCTCTTTCCCCGCCCCTCACCCCACGACTCCGGATCGGGATCCATATCCGGATGATGATGCCGATGCGGCCGCCCCACCCCCGGCTCCCCCTCCCCGGCCCGGTGGCTCTCCCCCGCCGGGGGGCTCTCCCCTGCGGGGACCTGTCCGCCTGCGGCGGGGGCTTGTCCGCCTGCGGCGGGGGCTGGGCCGACCTCAGCGGGACCGCCACCGGCGGGAGCCTGGCCGCCTGCGGCGGGGGGCTGGCCGCCTTCCTCGGGACCGGCTGCGGCGGGGTCCGGGGCGCGGTTCGGGGACGCCTCAGGGCCATCGCCGCCGCTGGCGCTCATGCGTCACCCCCGACCGGGTCGGGCCGGTTCCGCCCCGGCCACTGTCAGTGGGAATTATCCCTCTTACCCGATATTCCCCCAAACACCCCGATACCGCGCGGGCCACGGGGAGACGGCGTAGCGGCCGGGGTCGGCCGGGAGGCCGGGGCCAGCGGGGAGCGCGCGCGGCGCGGCGCGGGCGGCAGAGGCGACCGGGGTCCGGGGTCGGCCGGAGCCGGGAGCGCCAGGCGCGGCGGGGGCGAAGCCAGCGGCGCGGGAAGCGCCTGGAGCGGCGCTAGCGACGGGAGCCCGAGGTCGGGAGTCGGCCGGGGCCGGCTGGAGGCCGAGGGTGGCCGGGTTGGCCAGGCGCAGGCGCCAGATGCGACCAGGGGTCGGGGTCGGTGGCACGGAAAGCCCCGGGCGCGGCGGGGCCCGCGCCGGGGCAGGTGCGCCGGGGTCAGGTGCGGCGGGGTCCCGCCGGGGTCAGGTGCGGCGAGGGCGGGCCGGGGGCGGGCGGGGCCGTCAGGCTAGGGCTAGGGCTTGGGTGAGGGCGGCGGCCAGGGCGGCCGGGCCCTGGACGTGGGCGAGGTGGCCCTGGCCCGGAATGACGTGGACGCGGGCGCGGGGCATGGCGCCCGCGATGCGGGCGAAGGGCTCCCAGTAGGGCCCGACGCCGTCGTCGTCGCCGCCGACCAGCAGGGTGACGGGCATGTCGAGCTTGCCGTAGGCGGCCAGGTCGGCGTGGTGCTCGTTCAGGGCGGTCAGCTCGCGCCCGAGCGGCGCGGCGAGAGGCCGCAGCACCTGCCAGGCCGGGCTCCGGCGCAGCTCGGCGACGTACTCGGCGGAGAATCCGGACACGTCCCGGTTGACGATCTCCACGGCCCGGTCCAGGTCACCGGCCGCGTCGGCCGCGCGCAGCGAGTCCAGCACCTGCGCGCCGAAGGGCCGCACCACCGGCTCGTAGAGGGTCAGGGAACGCACGCCGGAGTGCCGCGTCGCGGCCTCCAGCGCGATCAGGCCGCCGTAGCTCCAGCCGAAGAGGTCCACCCCGCCGTCGCCGCCGTGCCGCCCGGCCACCTCGTCGAGCACCCGCCGCAGATCCGCGACCTCGGTGCCGACCCCGTATCCGTCACCCAGCTCACCGCTGGGCCGTCGGCCGCGCCGGTTCAGTACGTACACCGGCCGGCCGGCCGGAAGCGCGTCCACCACCGGCTGCCACGACACGGCGTCGGCCATGACCCCGGGAACGATCAGCAGCGGCCTGCCCTCGCCCACCCGGTGGCCGAGCACCAGCACCACACCGTCGCGTTCCACCTGCACCAGCATCGAATCCCCCGTCTCGGTCGCGGACACCGAAAAACCCTACCCTCAGGCCGTCAGCCGACCAGAAGGCGTGTCGCCCACTCGACCGCCGGGCGGTCCTGGTCGAGCCAGTCGACGTCGGAGGTCTGCGCGGGGAGCAGCCAGCGCAGCTCGTCGTGGTCCTGGAGGGGGCGGGGCGTGCCGCTCACCAGGCGGGCGGTCCAGACGTGCAGGGTGAGGCCGTTGGCCAACGGCCAGGCGCCGGGGACGCGTTGGAGGGGCTCCACCGTGACGCCCAGTTCCTCGCGCAGCTCGCGCACGAGCGCGTCCGGCGGGCTCTCCCCCGCCTCGACCTTGCCGCCCGGCAGTTCCCAGCGTCCCGCCAGCGCGGGCGGCGCGGTCCGCCGCGCGGCCAGCAGCCGTCCGGCGTCGAGCACGGCCCCGCCCACCACCACACGTTCGGTCATGCGACGCAGGATACGTAAGACGGAGACCCGCGACCCGCACAGCGCGCGGCGCGAACCCGTTACGAGGACTGCACGGCGCGCGGCGTCAACCGCTCGATCACGTAACGCCGTTGTTGCTGGTCCCGGTTGAGGCCGGGGCCGTTCAGCGTGGCCGCGACGCGCTCGGCCTCGGCGCGGGTGGCGTAGCGCCCGACCCGGTACCGGTTGCCGCTCTCGTCCTGCCGTATGAGGAGCCATACGAGGTCGGTCGTCATCAGCTCAGGCCCCCTCAGGCGAGGTCGCGGCAGCGGAACCGGCTTCCAGGTCCGCCAGGTGCGCGACATTGTCCCGGTCGTCCGCCGCGTCGCTCGCGGCGCTGTCGAACCAGGCGTCCAGGATCTCGCCGAGCACGGCGCCGGACACCGAACGCAGGCTCAGCGCCAGCGCGTTGGCGTCGCTCCAGCGGCGGGCACCCCGCGCGGTGTACGCGTCGGCGCACAACGCGGCCCGGACGCCCGGGAGTTTGTTCGCGGCGATGGACGCGCCGGTGCCGGTCCAGCAGCAGACCACCGCCTGGTCGGCCGCGCCCTCGGCCACCGCGCGGGCCGCCGCCTCCGCGCTCCAGGCCCAGTCCTTGCGGTCTCCGGGGCGCAGTGCGCCGTAGGCGAGCACCGTGTGACCACGGTGACGAAGCTCGTCGACGACCTGCCTGGCCACCGGTTCATCCATGTCCGAGGAAACGGCGATGCGCATATGCCCGACCCTACGCCCGAGGTTCACGGCGCGGGCACGGAATGACACGAAGAGGTACCGTTCCGGCCAGGTGTTCGACCAGAAGTTGACTGTAGGTCACACGTGTCCGACGCCCCCGGCGGTCACGCCGGGCGCACGCCGGAGTGGACACCAGCGCCCGTACCGCCCGGACCATCCGTACCGCCAGGCGCTGTAAGGGAGTTGACGGCGGGTCAGCGTACCGGCAGGTGGTAGACGGCCCGGTACCGCTCCGCCGGGATGATGACGTCCGCGGTCTCCACCGGCTGCCCCGAGCAGTAGTACGTGCGCTGGATCTCGATGACGATGTGCCCCGGCACTCCGCCGAGCGCCGCCGTCTCCTCCGCGAGCCCCGGCCGGGCGCCGACCTCCTCGGCCATGTGGTCGACCACCAGGTCGATCGCCGCCATCCGCTCCACGACGCCCTGGCCGCCGACCGGCCCCTCCTCCGGCAGCAGCACCGGTGTGCGGGCGGTCAGCGCCAGCGGCTCCCAGGAGGTGGAGAGCATCGAGGGCTCACCCTCGGTGCGGAAGAGGTAGTGGGTGCGCATCACCCGGTCGCCGGGCTCGATCCGCAGCCGCTCGGCGACGGCGGGCGAGGCGTGGTCCTGGACGCTGCGCGACTCCCAGGTGCCCTTGCACCCCTCGTCCCCCTGCTCCTGCCGGAACGGGCTGGCCGTCCCGGCGGGCCGGTAGCCGCTGCGGACGATGCGCCGCGGCCTCGGCCGCTCCCGTACGTACGTGCCGGAGCCGGACCTGCCCTCCACGAAGCCCTCGGCCATCAGCACCTTGCGCGCTTCGAGCGCGACGGTGTCCGAGACCCCGTACTCGGTACGGATCCGGGCCTGCGAGGGCAGCCGCGCGTGCGGCGGGAGCGTCCCGTCGAGGATCTTGCGCCGCAGATCCTCGGCGACGCGAAGGTAGGCGGGCTGCTCACCGAAAGGCACGTGCCCCTCCCAAGGGGTTGACTGTCTGCGACAGCTTGACAACCGTCGGTGCCCGTCCGCAAGCCCTCCCCCGAGCATCACACTCCGAATCCGGAGTTGGTGCCTCCGTCCTTCACCGAGCCGGTCATCGAGCCGTGCGTGGCGCCGAAGAAGCAGGTCACCTTGTGGTCGCCGCGGCGCCAGCCGTCCGCCGGCGGCATGTAGTAGTAGACGTCGGCGCTCTTCTCCCAGGGCGTGCCGTCCGCGTAGTCGTCCGCGTAAGAGGCGCACTTCGACTCCGCGACGGCCGAGATGCGATCCGTTCCGGGGTAGCCGCCGTCGTCCGCCGCGTCGACGGTGAAGATCGCGTACGCCTCCGCGTCGTGCTCCTCGGAGCAGTCGACGACGTCCACGGTGGTGGAGCGCGCGCCGTCGCCGCCGTAGTCGCCCAGCGAACTGTCGACCGTGTTGAAGCACTGGCCGACCCTGATCCGGTCGACGCGGGTGTTGCCGTCGTCGAAGGCGCCCGCCACGCCGAGCGCGATGAAGACCGCGAGAAGCACCGTGGCGACGCCGTTGAGGATCAGGCCCGCGACGGCCAGTCCCTTGCCGCGCTCGCCGCGCTTCTTGATCTGGCTGAGCGCGACGAGGCCGAAGATCACCCCGAGGACGGGGATGCAGGTGAAGCCCACCACGAGCGAGGCGATGGCCATGCCGTTGGTGTTCGCCTGCGGGTTGTACCAGCCGGCGGTCTGCGGATAGCCGGGATGCGGCTGGGGACCGTACGGATTCTGCCCGCCGTACGGATTCCCGCCGTAGGGGGCCTGGCCGCCGTGTGGACCCAGGCCGCCGTAGGGAGGCTGCCCGGAATACGGGGCCTGGCCGGGATACGGGGCCTGCCCGCCGTAGGGCGGCGCGGAGCCGGGGGGCTGCTGTCCGCTGTAGGGCGGGGGCACGGAGCCGTAGGGGCCGGGCCCGCCCGATGACGGGCCGCCGTACGTCGGCTGTCCCGGACCGCTGTACGGCGGTCCGCCCTGCTGGTCGTACGGCTTCTGCGGATACGAGGGCAGTCCGGCGTACGGCGAAGTGGGGGCGTCGTGCGGCGGCTGGGACGGGGGCGCGTCGTCGGAGGACGGCGGAGGCGGGGGCGGCGGCGGTATGTCCACTGGGGGATCCTACGGTTCTGCGCCGACGGGTTGTGAACGGGTTGTGCCGTCCCCCTTGACCCTTATTGGTCCAGACCAATACCTTCACGCGCATGCGTCGAAGAATTCTCGGCCGTATGGCCGCAACCGCAGCCACCCTCTCCCTGGTCGCCGTCCTGCCCGCCGTCACGGGCGGCTCCGCCGCCCAGGCGCACGGCCGTGACGACCACGGCTCCTCCGCCTCGTCGTACAAGAGCGTCGGCTACTTCACCCAGTGGGGCGTCTACGGACGCGACTACCAGGTGAAGAACGTCCAGACCTCGGGCACCGCGGCCAAACTCACCCACCTCAACTACGCGTTCGCCAACATCGGCGCCGACGGCAAGTGCTTCGAGGCCAACGTGGCCGGCGAGGGCGACGCCTGGGCCGACTACCAGCGCCCGCTCGACGCCGCCTCCTCGGTCGACGGCACCGCGGACACCGCCGAGCAGCCGCTGGCGGGTAACTTCAACCAGCTCCGCGAACTGAAGGCCGCCAACCCGAAGTTGAAGGTGATGATCTCGATCGGCGGCTGGGGCTGGTCGACGCACTTCTCCGACGCGGCCCGCACCGCCGCCTCGCGCAAGGCGCTCGTCGCGTCCTGCCTGGACATCTTCGTCAAGGGCAATCTGCCGCTGCTCGACGGCAAGGGCGGCCCCGGTTCGGCCGCCGGGCTCTTCGACGGCGTGGACATCGACTGGGAGTGGCCCGGCTCCTCCGGTGACGTCGACACCGTCTACCGGCCCGAGGACAAGCGGAACTTCACCGCCCTCGCGGCCGAATTCCGCGGCCAGCTCGACGCGTTGGGCCGCAAGGCGCACAAGCACTACGACCTGAGCGCCTTCCTGCCCGCCGCACCGGCCAAGATCGACGCGGGCTTCGAGGTCCGGAAGATCTTCAAGTACCTCGACTTCGGCACCGTCCAGGGCTACGACTTCCACGGCCCCTACGAGGCCACCACCAACCAGCAGTCCGCGCTCAAGGCCCCGCGCAACTCGCCCGTCCCGCACGACTTCAGCGACACCCAGGCGGTCGGCGACTGGCTCAAGCGCGGCGCACCCGCCCGGCAGCTCGTCCTCGGCGTGCCCTTCTACGGCCAGGGCTGGACCGGCGTCCCCGACGGCGGCACCGCGGGCCTCTTCCAGCCGTCCACCGGCCCCGCCCCCGCCACCTGGCAAGCGGGCAACGAGGACTACCACGCCCTCAAGGCCCTTGCCTCCTCCGGCACTTACACCGTCCACCGGGACGTGCGGAACGGCTTCGCCTGGCTCTACGACGGCACCAACTTCTGGACCTACGACGACCCGCAGGTCATCGCCCAGAAGACCGCCTACATCAAGCGGGCCCACCTGGGCGGCGCGATGGTCTGGTCCCTGGACGGCGACACGGCGGACGGCGAGCTGATCAACGCCGTTCACCAGGGTCTCGCCGCGCACCACCGGTGACCCGGACCCCCAAGTGGCCAGCATCCCCAAGTGACCCCGCTCCTCGGGTGACCCCGCTCCACAGGTGACCCGGCGCCTCGGGTAACCCCGCCCCTCACGCCCGGTGCTCCCCAGCCCTCCCTCTCCGCGGGGGAGCACCGGGCCTCCCCACACGCGGCGGATACGTCAGCCGCGCGCGGCGGAGGCGGCGGCCCGTTTGGCGGCCAGCTTGGCCGCCTGCATGTCGCCGACGACCTGCGTCACCATCCGGACGGACGCGGCGTCCAGCACATTGCCGAACTCGACCACCTCGACCCGCTCCTCGAAGCGCGCCTTCAACTGCGGCATGTCGCTGGGGATCACGACGAGGTCGAGGTCCCCGACGTCCTCCCCCTCGTCCCCGTGCAGCACCCTGACGTTGCTGATCCCGGACTGCGTCAGGGAGTCCCGGATGCTGACGGCCTGGCCGTAGGTGGAGTAACAGATGCCCACCGTGCCGCTCCTGGCGGCGGAGGCGATCCGTACCAGCGTCTGCACATGCGGCGCGGCGACGATGGCGACCACCTCGGTCGGCTCCCCGCGCCACAGCCGCCGCACCTCGGCCAGATGGAAGAACGTGGTGAGGGCGAGGTCGTCGTGCTCCTCCTCGGGCGAGAAGTCCCCGAGCACCAGGGGCTTGACCTTGAGACCGAGGTGCAGGCCGAGTTCGCTCGCGAAGTAGCCGGCCCGGTCGGCGTTGCACTCCACGAACGCGACCTTGAGGACGTCGTCCTCGGCACGCAGGGCGAGGCTCGTCACGAGTGACTGGATCTCGACGGCGGACAGGCCGAGCGCGACGCACTCCCTGGCCGCCGCGTCCAGTACCGCCCACGCCCGGTCCCTGGCGGGCGAACTCGTACGCGCCAGGCCCGTACCGACCACGGTCGTCCCGCTGCGGCCCCGGCTCTCGACCAGGCCCAGCTCGCTCAACTCCGCGTACGCGCGGGCCACCGTGTTCCGGTTGATCTGGAGGTTGTCGGCCAGCAGCCGGGCGCTGGGAAGGGTCTGGCCGACCGCGAGATCGCCGGTCTCGATCATGAACGACACCTGGGTCACGATCTGCCGGTAGATGGGTACGTCCGAGTGACGACTCACCTGCACGTCGCTGTCCACCAGGTGCCCGGCCTTCCCCGTTGCGCATCTCAGCCAAACCACCTTATCCACGCGGGAGGCAGTCAAGCATGCCCCGTGCGCCCTCTTGTCTTCGGCTTGAATTGGCCCAACCGGCTAGGTAGAAAGCACGTCAGGCCGCCCCGCCCCGGCGGAGATCGACAGCGCCCGCACCCCGCTTCGCCTGCGCAAATGCACTGCAACAGCACAACGGGACATATATCTCTGGCCGTCGCCCGTCCGTGTATCGATGGGTCTAACATCGACCCACCAGGGTAGGCAGTACCCCGCCGCCGAGTGACGGCCCCGGTCGCGCCGGCCTGTGGCGCCCACCCCCATCCGCGACGGGAGCGATGAGTGACCCTTCTCGTTCGAGCCCACGGCACCGGCGACCGACGCGGGGCCGGACGTCCCGGCGCCCGGGGGAACCGCACCCGCTCCCGAGGACTCATCAATAGATGATGCGCATATCCCCCACACCCCTGCCGGCCGACTCCCACGGGTACACGCTGGCGGCCCGCAGGAGAGCGGTGTTCACCGGCAGGACCGCGGAACTGCGGCTGCTGCGGGACCTGATGCTCAGCGACCGGCGCTCCTGCTTCGTGGTGTGGCTGCACGGCATGGGCGGCTTCGGCAAGAGCAGCCTGCTGCACCGGTTCGCCGACGAGGCCGAGGCGCACGGCAGGACGGTCCGCACCGTCGACATGCGCGCCACGGCCGCGACACCGGAGGCGTTCCTGGCCGCCCTCGACGCGCAAGGCCCGTCGCAGGAAGCCCAGTTGCTGCTCATCGACTCCGGTGAGGCCCTCGGGCCGCTGGAGCAGTGGCTGCGGGACGAGTTCCTGCCGCGGATGCCCTCGCACCTGTTCCTGGTGGTCGGCAGTCGGCGGCCCCCGTCGGCCGAGTGGCGGGCCGACGTGCAGTGGTGGCAGGCGCTGCGCAGTGTCGAACTGCGCGGCATGGACACCGCGGAGGCCACGAAGCTGCTGCGCAACCGGGACGTGCCGGAGGCGGACATCCCCGACATCGTGCGGGCCGCGCACGGCGTGCCGCTCGCCCTGGCGCTCTTCGCCGACGCGCGCGAACGCGCCACGGACTCCGTGGAGCCGCGCACCGCCTGGGAGTTGGCCGACTCCCCCGACCTGGTGGGCGAACTGCTGCACCTGCTGCTGCGCGAGAGCCTGTCGCCCGGTCAGGCGGAAGCGCTGCACGTCCTGGCGCTGGCCCGGGTCACCACCGAGGACCTGCTGCGGCACACGCTCGACGTGCCGTCAGCGGAGGCCGGAAAGCTCTGCGCCTGGCTGCGCACACTCTCCTTCGTCCGCAGCACCGCCGAGGGCCTGGTCCCGCACGAGCTGGTCCGCGAGGCGCTCCTGGTCGAGCTGCGCTGGCGCGACCTGTCGGCGTACGAACGGCTCTTCACCCGGCTGCACGCGCATCTGGCCGAGCAACTGGCGTGCCGCACCGGCAGCCGCTGGGCGTTCGGCGCGGGCCTGGCCTATCTGGGGCGCTCCGGCCGCTTCCCGCGGGAGACGGTCGACTGGCGCGGTACGGACCGGCTGCGGCTGCGCACCGCCCGCCCGGAGGATCTGGACGAGGTGCTGGCCGCGATCGGCAAGGAGCACGGCGACGAGGCCGCCGCTCTGGCCCGGCAGTGGTGGGACCGGCAGCCGGGCGCCTTCTGCGTCGCCGAGGACGGCCGCCGCGGCGTCACCGCCGCCCTCGTCGCGCCCTGCCTGGACCCGGGGGCCACCGGGCTGCCCGACGACCCGACGGCGCGTGCCGCGCTGGAGTACACCGCCGGCCGCCGGCCGCTGCGGCGCGCCGAGCGGCTGCTGCTGGCGCGGTGGAGCACCGGCGGCGCCGCCGCCGCGGCCTTCGCGCTGACCACGCTGTGGGCGACCACACCGAACCTCGCGGTGAGCTGGACCTGCGCGGCCCCTGACCGGCCGGGTCTCGCCTCGCTGCTCGACCTGTACGGGCAGCAGCGGGTGGCACCGGCCGAAGGACCGTACGGCGAAGGGGCTTACGGCGAAAGGGCGTTGGCCTTCGTGCAGGACTGGCGCAGCGCGCCCTTCGACCGGTGGGCGGTGGATCTGCGGGTCCGGCTGCTGGCCGACGAGCCCGCGCCGGGCCCGGCGCCGGTGACCGTCACCGCGGAGGCCGCCATGCCGTGGCCGGAGTTCGCCGAAGCCGTCAAGCACGCCTACCGCAGCCTCCAGGACGCGCGGCAGCTCGCGGAGAGCTCGCTGCTCGGCACCCGGCTGGTGGCGCCGGACGGGGACGCGGCGGCGCTGCGCGAGGTGCTGACCGAGACGGTGGCGTACCTGCGCGCGCAGCCGGGACGGCGGCAGTTGGGCAACGTCCTGGAGATCACGTATCTGAGCGGGCCGCGCAGCCAGCAGGCCGCCGCGAGCCGGGTGGGACTGTCCTTCAGCACCTACCGGCGCCGCCTGTCCACCGCGCTGGCGACGGCGGCGGAGGTGCTGCGCGAGCGCGAGCTGTACGGGTCGGCGCCGCGGTGAGCCGCGCCCGTCCCGGCCGGCGTCAGCGGGCGGCGCGAACGCATCCGCTTACCTTGTCAGTTGGACCTTCCGCGAGTGGGGAGCGGCGTTGAGCGAGAGTGACCACGACGAGGCGAAGCGGCGGCAACGGGCGCGGTTCGTCGAGGCGTTGACGACGCACACCCGTCAGCCCGGCGAACACTCGCGTGTGGGCAGCAGGGTCGCGGGCGCCGTGGCCGTACTGGCCCTCGTCGCGGGCGCCACGCTGGGCATGGGCGCCTGGCGCAGCCACCAGGCGGACGAGCACGACAAGAAGCGGGACCTGGCGGCCCAACGGACCGCCGCGTACAAGAACATCGCGCACTCCGCGTCGCCGTCGCCCACCCCGAAGCCGACGAAGACCGTGCCGAAGCGGACCGGGAAGCCCGTCCCGCACACCGCCTCGCCCAAGCCGCACAGGACCCCTTCCACCACGCCGACGCCGAAGCGGACGGCCGGGTCGGGCGGCAAGGACCCGCGGGCGCTGACCGCGCACGACCGCAAGGTGCTGATCATGAACGCCTACAGCGGGATGTGCGTCGACATCCCCTATAACGGACCGGGCCAACTGGGCCTGGAGATCGACCAGTACCACTGCGACGGCACCGACCAGGACAACCAGTTCTGGAACATGACGGTCAAGCTCCCCGCGAGTGGCCCCGGCGGCACCGATCTCGTGCAGTTCTCCAACACGATGGACGGTCTGTGCATCGACCCGCCGGAGCGCGGGGCGCAGCCGTCGGGGACCGAGCTGTCCGAGGCGAACTGCACCGGGACGCTGGCGGACAACCAACTGTGGTGGCTCGCCCCGGCCGGGGGCGACACCGTGTGGATACGCAACTACGCGAGCAACCATCTGTGCCTGCGCGTCGAGGGCGCCGACAAGAAGGCGCCCTCCGCCCGGCTCGTGATCGGCTCGTGCGGCACCGACGACGACAGCCGCTGGCGGCTGCTCGGCTGACCCGGACCGCCGGCGGACGGCCGGCGTGCGGCCGTCCCCTGCCCGCCGGCGCCCGTCAGACGGTGAACCGCACCGCGTCCAGCCAGCGCGTCTCGTCCAGCGTGCCGCCGAAGATGTAGTTGTCAGCGGTCTGCGGGGTGTCGCAGGCCATGCTGCCCCACGGTCCGCCGCGGCTGTACGTGTTCTGGCAGACGGTGCCCGTGGCCCTGCCGACGCTGATGCCGAAGCCCGAGATGTTGGGCGCGTCCTGCCTGGCCGCGCCGAGGGTCAGATCGGCGCCGTCCTCCACGGTGACCCACGACTTGTTCACCCACCCCTTCGCCTGGAAGTAGGCGTTGGCGGAGGTGCCCTTGGTGCCGGACACGGCGATCTGGATGGCCTTGATGCTCCGCGCGTCCACCTCGGAACCCGCCACGGACCCATCGCAGACGGCGAGTTGCCAGCCGAAGGTCGCCACGTAGACCCGGTAGCAGATGTGGCGGCCGGGTTCGCGCGCCGCCAGCCGGAGGACCGTGGCCGAGGCGGTCCTGTCGTCGCCGGGCATCTGCGGGCCGGGGCCGAGGTACGGGGTCGTCGCCTTCCTCGTCGGTGTCGCGGTCGGCCGGGCCGTCGGGCTCGGCGGCGCGGGCGGGCGCGGCGCCACGGCCTTGGTCCTGGCCTTGGGCTTCGTCGTGGGCTTGGCGGCGGGTGACGCCGAGGACTTCTGGGGCAGGGGGATGTGCGGGACGGTCGCGGGCGGGTCGGTGATCCGCCCGGCGGTGCTGGCCGCCGTCGTCAGATGGTCGTTCTTGTGCCCGGAGCCGCTGGTCGCCCAGGCCACCAGGGGCACCGCGAGGATGACCACGCCGACCACGCCGACGGCGGCGAGCAGCGGCTTGCGGGACGGGCCGGAGGGCGGTCCCTCGGCCGGGAGGGCGGCCCCGGGGCCGGTCTCGCGGGTGAGTTCGCGGGTGGCCTTCGCGTCGGGGGTCTCGGCGGGTGTTTCGCCCGCTTCGGTGGTGGGGGCCGATGCGGTGGTCGGGGCGCTGGCCGATGCGGTGGCCAGCGCCGTGGTCGGGGCGGAGGCCGAGGCAAGGGTCGGGGCCGGGGCAGGGGTTGGGGCCGGGGCCGGGGTCTCCTCGGCCGATCCCTTTCCGGGCAGCGTCGGCTCCTCGGACGTACCGCCCGCCTCCGCCGTACCGCCCGCCGCGGGCTCAGGCCGCGCGGCGGCGGCCGTCACGGGGGCGGACGACGTACCCGGGCGCGAGGAGGTGTCGGGGGCCGAGGGCGCCGCCGCGCCGGTGGTCCGCGGCACCGCGGGCGTCAGCGCCTCGCCCGGATCGGCCGCCACGGGACCCAGCGTGACCGCCCGACGCACGGACGAACCGCCCCTGGAGGAAGCCGAGTTCGCGCCGCCTTCGGTGGCGCGGGGCGTTCCGTCGGGGTCGGGTCGGGTCTGACGGCTGCTCATGGTTCTCCTTCGGCCTGGTGGTCAGTCGGTCGTGCGGCGCGGTGTCCTGCCCTGCGTGCCGGCGGGCGTACGGCCCGGATGTGCGGTGCGGGCGGCTACCCGCTGCCGCCCACGGGCCCGACACAGCGCTCGGGCCAGCTCCGCCCCTCCTCGGCGGGCGGACCACCGGCGAGCGCGTCCTTCAGTTCGGCGAGCGCGGTGAGGTCCCGTGGGCTCAACTCCCGTGCTCCGTCCATGTACGTGGTCGCGTGCGCGGGCAGTTCCCGCAGCAGTACGACCGAGGTCCCGGCGGGTGCGGTCCACGTCCCCAGCACGCGGAATCCGGTGCCCGGCGCGAAGACGATCTCAGCGTCCGCCGCCGCCAGATCGCCCACCTCGCGGCCGGTCGTCGACCAGATCGCGTAGCGCACGGCGGTCCCGCCCGCCGCCGGAATCCGGGCCAACGCCCCTATCGGCGCCGGGTCCTGGAGCAGCGCGCCCAACCTCGGCTCGGCACCGCCCGCCGCGCCGCCGCGCAGGGCCACGCCCCGGTACGACGGCAGCCGCCGCAGCCCGGACGCCAGGCACCCGGCGTACGCCTGCGACCGCGCCTCGCCCGCCCGCAGGCCCCGCGCCAACTCCCGCCGGCTCAGCGGCCCTTCGTCAGCCGACAGATACGCGCGCACCGCGACCAGATCGAGCCGCGCCGCCTCCCGCTCGTCCCCGCGCAGCGCGAGCTTCCGCTCCAACAGCCCGTCCACGGCTGCGGCGTGCCCCTCCCAGCCGTCCCCCACCAGCTCGCGGAACGCCGCCCGTTGCGCGGCGGTGCTGACGTGACCGGGCAGCACGAGGCGGGGCTCCTCCCGCCTGACGGCCAACGGGGCCGGTGGCTGGGGCTGTTCGGGCCGTTCGGGCTGAGCGACCTGAGCGACGGGTGCGGGGTCGGGGTCAGACTCGGCCTCGGGGTCGGGGTCGGGGTCGGGGTCGGGGTCGGGGTCGGGGCGAGGTGAGACGACGAGTGCGCGGACGAGTGCGGAGCCCCGCAGGGGCGCGGTGATCGCGGGTGCCGACCGCGTCGGACCGGGCCCCCGGCTGTTCGTGCGGGGGCCGGGGGCGACCGTACGGGCCGCCTCGGCCGTACCGTCGGGCCGTTCACCGCCCCGCTCCTCCGGAGCGCCCGGCGCGGAACGGTCGCGCGCGGCGACATCCGTCTCCGTCGTCGGCGTGCGGACGAGCGTTCCGTCCGCGCCGCTGTCCCCGGCCGGGGACGCGCTGTCGGTGGGCACGCTCGCGGCGGCCGGACGGCGTACGGGCTCCGCACCCGGCGCCGGTGCCGGTGCCGTACCGGTCAACTCCCTTACAGCGGCCGGTTGTTCACGGCGCGCGTCGGGCGGTACGGCCACGGGCGCGGGAGGGCGCGGGGACGCTGCCGGTCCCGGGCGGTCAGGTCCCGGACGGTCAGGTCCCGGACGGTCAGGTCCCGGACGGTCCTGGTTCGGGCGGGGCGGGGTCTGCCAGGGGGGCGGGGCCGGGCGGGCGGCGGTGACGTAGCGGATGCCGCGTACGCCGTGTTCCGCCGCCAGACGGCGCAGTTCGGCCTCCCCGCTGGTGAGCCGTCCTCGCACGAGGAGGGTGGTCCTGGCGCGGGCCGTGGCGCCGAGGCCGGTGAGCAGGCGGGCCAGCGCGGTGAGCAGGGAGGCGTCCAACCGCTGTCCGGGCGCGCCGAGTTCGATGGCGCAGGTCTCGGGGTCGACGGCGGTTCCCACGAGCGGGGGGCGGGGCGTGCCCTGGGCCCACAGGGCGAGGCCGGAGCGCGTCACCGTCGCCTGCCAGCCGTCCGTGAGCCGTACGGTGCCCGGTTCTGTGCCGCCGGGGAGCCAGTCGGGCGGGAGGCTGCCGAGCAGCCGGGGCAGGGGCGTTCTGCCCCGCGCGTCGGTCGGGAGGCACGCGACGGCGGTGACGTACGGCTGCCAACTCGGTTCGCCGTCACGGCCGATCAGGGTCGGGCGGGGTACGGCGCCGGGCGGCGCGTGGTCGGCGAGCAGCGGCAGGCCCGTCAGGACGTCGACCCGGCTGTCCAGCGTGTCGGCGACCGTGTGGGCCAGACGCAGCAGGTCGGCCTGTCCGCCGGGTGCGAGGCACACGCGGGCGCGGTGTTCCGCCGGGAGCGCGGACAGGACGGCGGCGACCTCGTCGGCGGCGACGTCCTCCGCGTGCGGGGCGCCGACCAGCACGACGGCGTGCGCGGAGTCGAGCGGCACCGCGAAGCACAGGTCGTCGGGGCGCGGCCCGGGCGCGTCGGCGGGGCGGATCACCAGGCCCGCCGGAATCTGCTCGACCACGCAGCCGCCCGATGTCCGCGTGGGCACGCGGCCGACGGCCTCCTGCCAGGCCGGTGCGGGCGCGCGGGGGCCCAGCTTCCGGGGCGCCTCACCGGGCGCGAAACGCCACCAGCATCCCTCGGGACGGTCGTCGCCCCGGACGAAGAGGCTGCCGCCGGGCGTGATGAGGACGACGCCGTCCGGCGCGAACACCTCGAAGCCCCAACCGTCGGCGATCCTGCGGGCGGTGCCGGGGCGGCCCGGCCGGTCGTCGCCCGCGCCGGACAGGACGAGGCGGACGCGGCGGGTGCCCTGCGCGCGCAGCGAGTCCAGGAGGGTGACCAGGCGCGGCCAGTGGCCGCCGCCGTTGCCCTGCCCCGCGCCCTCCGAGCCGACCATGACGGTGACGATGTCCGCCTCGGCGCCGAAGGTGTGGGCCACTTCGGCCAGGACGGCCATTGGGAAGGAGTCGTCGTCCACCGAGCGGACCAGGAGGACGCCGTCGATGTCCTCGACGAGGGGGGCGGGGACGGACTCCGCCGCAGCGGCGCCGCGGCTCGTACCGGCCGTAGCGCTCGTACGGGTCGCGCCGCCCGTACCGCTCGCGCCGCCGCCCTTGCGGGACAGGCGGGAGGCCCAACGGCTCATGCCTGGCCCTCCCCGTGGTCCCCGTACCGTGCCGTCGTGCGCGACGGCGACCGCGGCCGTCCCGCGCCCTGCTGGCTCATCACTGTCCTCGTTCGGTGAGTCGTTCCCGGCCGGTCACGCGAGCCTGCGTGCGCCGGCGGGTCTCCGCGGACCGGGCGGATGCGTCCTCATCTCGCGCCACGAGAGACCGGCCCGCGCGGTGTCAGCGCGGGAGCGACGGGACAACGATGTCCGTCACCTCGCGCCGTACCGGACGCGTACCGCTCGCGGACGTGTGGGAGACACCCCACCACCTGCCCTCCCCTGCCCAATCCCGGCCGAACGGAACGACGTTGCTCGGCGGCCGGTGCACTGCCTATCCCTGTGGAGCGATAATCGGCCCTATTGGTTGGGTCATTGAGGCATCCAGATATATCAGACCCCAATGGCACCACGGTGTCGGACCGGCCAACGCCGCGTGGCCGCCCACCGTATGACCCGGGCGGGAGCACGGCGGCCGACCGCGACCGACGGCCCGGCCGGCCTTCCGGCCCTTCTCCCGCCTGCCCCTCCGGACGCTCAGCACGGGGCCCGATCGTGCTCAGACGGTGACCAACCCATGCTCAGCCACGGGGAATCGGGGATCGCCGTCAGTAACATCGCGTCCCGTCCCCCGCCTCCCGCACCCGAGTGCCGTCCCCGGCTCCCGTGACCGTCCACAGGAGAGGTCCGTGTCAGCGGCATTGCCATGCCTATTGACCTGTTTGGCGAGAAGTTAATTCGCTCCGTCCCGGCCGAGGAGCAGTTCACGTATCCCGTGAGCGTCGTTCTCTCGCTGCACCGCGAGCGGACCCCGGCCCTGCTGCGCGCCCTGCGCACCCACCACGTACTGCCCGCGCTGTGCCACCCCTGGGGCTCGGAATCCGCCTACCGCACGCTGCTGCGCAGGGCCGGGACCCCCCTCGCCGTGCTGGACGTCCCGAGCCCGCGCGGGACCGGCGATCTGGGCCAGCGCGTCCACGCCCTCAGCCATCTGTCGTCCGTGGTGGTGCTGGTGCCCGACCGTACGGACTCCGCTGACCTGCTGCTGGCCGGCGCCGCCAACGTCATCCCGCGCGACACGGACCCCCGTGAACTGGCCGGCCGCATCCTCGCCGAACGGCGCTGGCTCGACACCAGGTCCTCGCCCCGCCGGCCGCCGGACGCACCGCGCCACGGATCGCCGCGCCCCCAACGCGGCACCCAGCAGGTCCTGTTCGACATCCTCCGCACCACCGCGCGCCCCTGGTGCTGCCACGACCTGTGCCTCCTGCTCGGCGCGGCCGACGAGCCGATGACCCGCCGCGCCTTGCAGGCCCGGATCGTACGGCTCAACGAGCGGTTGGCGCCTGACGGCATATCAGTCGACTGCGCCTCCCAGTGGGGCCGCACCACCTTCAGGGGCCTCACCGCCGAACCGCCAAGAGCGGAAGCCCCATTGAGGCCCGCATGAGGCCCTGACGTCGTGGCCCAGGCGGGCAAGGACGATCCCTCCCCGCGCGATCTCGCGGGTTACGCCTTCCTCGGCGGGGTCTTCTTCCTGGTCTCCGCGCTGCGCCTCGAGCGCGTGGGCTCTCCCGCCTGAACGCCCCTGGCCCGGCTGCGCGTTGGCGCTCCCGCCCGTTTTCCTGACGACGCGTCGTCGTGGCTACTCGTCGTCGCGCCGTGCGGCCAGGATTCCGATCAGGCGCGCCCGTTCGGCCTCGGTCGCCCCCGGCAGCGCGATGCGGTCCCCGCCGACCTCCCACACGACCGTCGTGTCCGGCCCTTGCCGCGCCGGCCAGCCGCTGACCGCCGTGATCAACGTCGTCAGCACTCCCCCCGACGCCGCCAGAGTGATCACCAGCGCCGCCCACGAATGCGCGTCCCCCTTCGCCCCCTCCCGCGCCTCCTCGCCCCGCGGGCGCACCTCCCGTACCCCGTCCTCGTCCCCCGCCAGGAGCTCCGCCCTCAACCCCCGCGCGGCCCACTCCACTTCCCCGCCGTCCGCCCCGTCCCCCGGCCCACCGGCCGAGTCACCGCGAGTGCGAAGCGAGCGAAAGCAGCAGATGCGAGGACTCCGGATGCTGGAAGTCCGAGTGCGCCCCGGCGGGCGACAGCCGGGTCCCCCAACCACCCCGGTAGAGCCATCCCGCGTCCACGTTCATGATGCGGTGGTCGAGATCGTCCAGCCGGTACGCGGTGCGCGTCGTCCGCAGCCGGATCGAGGACTGCGGTACGGGCGTCCTGCCGACGCCCGAGTGGCCGATCCCCGACGCCCCTTCCGCCCGCAGATGCCAGAAGCCCGTCGCCCGGTCCCAGCGGGAGTGGGTGAGGACCAGCGGACCCCGCAAGGGCGCGCCCGCCCGGCCGGGGGCGGGGAACAGCGAGGTGAAGGAGTCGGTGAACGCGTCGCGCGGCGCGGCCATCTGGAAGATCAGCATGCTGTCGACGGTGAAGGGCCGGGCACCCCGTAGGACAGCCCGGTGACCGGCGCGTAGACGCCCCGGGCCGCCGTCTCGTACGGATCGATCTCCTCCCACCCCCGCCACGGCTGCCCGCTGGGCTCCGGGTCCACCGCGAACGTGCCCCGCGCCATGAGCACGGGGAGCTGCACCGCGTTCCCGTACCTCTGATACGCGTCGACCGGCAGCTCAACTTGCGATACTGAGGCGGTCAGCTCACCGCCACATCCCGCGCACGCAAAACGAACAACCACCCTGCAAAACAGCCGCATCGTCGCATTTCAGCGGCAACCGCCTCACCGGTTTTCCGCGCCGCGACGGCCGCCATGCGGTGATGCTCGCTTGCCGCTCGCAAGCGGACTACGGGAGGCGGAGAGATAGCCTTTTCGGCCTCAGCCGAGCCGTTCCAGGCGAAGAGTGCGTGGTGCGCGAGAACGTCCCGGATGCCGCGCTGCGACGCGCCGTCCTGGGTGGCGCCGCCGAGGCGTTGCCCAGGACGGTTTCGAGGCCGCAGCCATGGCGCGATGAAGGGCAGTGCGCCGCACAGCAGAACGGATAGCTCCCGGCGTCCGAGGAAGTGCCCGGCTTCTTCTGCGGAGGTACAGCGGGGCGGCGAAGGTGTGATGTCGCTCACTTCGTCAAGTGTTTCAGGTGCGATACGCGGCTTTTGGTTGCTACGCAAGCGGTGATTCGTGACGGTCTGCAGTTATTTGGCGAGCCGACTGAGCCTTCGGCTCACTCAAGTCGTCTATGCCTGCCCTTTAGCTCAACATGGCAGTTCCTTTGAACTACTCCCCTCCGTGTGATGGATGTGTGAAGATCCGACCGTTTTCTAGTCGCGGGGGCAGCTCTGCGCCTTGGGGGTTCTGACGAGGAGGGGTCGTGGGGATGTTCTGGGGGGGTGCTCGGCGTTCCGCGCCGGGCGGTCTGAGACACGCACGTTCA
Organism: Streptomyces sp. NPDC093221; assembly: GCF_044753885.1. NCBI lineage: Bacteria > Bacillati > Actinomycetota > Actinomycetes > Kitasatosporales > Streptomycetaceae > Streptomyces > Streptomyces sp. NPDC093221. The sequence continues at coordinate 789,136 of NZ_JBIVOA010000002.1, forward strand.
TCGTCTTGCTCGTCGTTGTGGTTGCGGCGGGTGTCGGTGCTTGTGGTGATGGCGCTGGCCGTTGAGGCGGCGACGGTCGCGGCGGATTCGGGGGTGGCGTTCGCCGCTCCTCGGTCCCAGCGGGAAGGGACCGTCGTGTCGGCGCCGTCGTACGGGGTGGCGGAGGCGCGGGATGTGCTGTCGGCGCGGCTGATGGCACGGTTGCAGGGCCGGCGGATCGAGGCGTTGAGCGAGCGTACGGATGCTTCGCAGACGTTCGTGAACGCCGACGGAACGGTGACGTACACCGCGTTCGCGGAGCCGAAGTGGACCCAGCGCGGCGGCTCGTGGGTGAATCTGGACCCCACGCTCCAGTTGCGGGCCGATGGCAGTGTCGTGCCGGTGGCGGCCGAGACGGATCTGGTGCTGTCCGGCGGTGGTTCGGGGCCGTTGGCTTCGTTGACGGTCGACGGCAAGAACCTGTCGCTGACGTGGCCGACGGCGTTGCCGATGCCGGTGCTGTCGGGTGCGAAGGCGACGTACGCGAACGTGCTGAAGGACGTGGACCTTGAGTTGACCGCTTCGCTGAAGGGCGGGGTGGAGGAGACGCTGGTGGTCAAGTCCGCCGAGGCGGCCTCGGGCCCGGGGCTGTCGGATCTGGTGCAGAGCGTGTCGACCAGCAACGGCGTCATCGCGGCGACGGACGCGGGCGGGAATCTGACGGTGACCGACGGCACCGGCCGTCTGCTGGTGAACTCTCCGGCGCCGGTGATGTGGGACTCCGCGACCAGTACCGAGCCCGCTGCGGCGGGCGGCGGGAACAGCACCGCCGGGCTCGCGCCCGCGGAGGCGGACAAGGCGAAGCCCCGCGCGGGCACCCGTTCCACCGCCCAGGGGCCGGGTTCGCACGCCCACCATGCGGCGGTGAAGACCACGTTGAAGGACCGCAAGCTCCATCTGACGCCCGACCGTGGGCTGTTGACGGCGAAGAGCACCGTCTTCCCGGTCTACATCGACCCCGCCTATGTGCCGCACCCGGCCAGTGGCAGCCGCCTGCACTGGAACGAGGTACAGCAGGCGTATCCGAACACGTCGAACTACGACTCCAGCCCATCGAACGGCAACGGTGTCGGGTACCAGGGGTTTTCCTCACCGAAGGGAATCGAGCGGACCTACTACCGCGTCAGCATTCCCTCGGCGATCTGGGGTGGCACGGTGCTGAGCGCCGACATGGAGATGACGGAGAGCTATTCCGCGTCGTGCGGCACCACGTCCTACGGTGTCCAGGCGTGGTCCACGAATGTCTTCGACGCCTCCACCACGTGGGCCAACGCGCCGGGGAAGGTCGCCCAGCAGAGCTCGGTGAACTTCGGTCCGGCGTGTACGTCCAGCCCGTCGGGGACGTTCAGTTTCATGAACCAGGTCACCAACGCCGCCGCGAACCACTGGCAGACCATCTGCTTCGTGCTGGTCGCCAGCAGTGAGACCAACGAGGTCCAGTTCAAGCGGTTCTCCAGCGCCGCGTCACTGTCGATCACGTACAACACCCCGCCCGCCACGCCGACTTCGCTGGCGGCCTCGCCGACGGCGACCGACGGTTACGCGGCCAGTGCGACTCCGACGCTGTCGGCGAAGGCCACCGACGCCAACAGTGACACCGTGCGGCTGGACTACCAGGTGCTGTCGGGTACCACCGTCAAGGCTTCGGGGAGTTCGGCGTTCGTCAACTCCGGCACTGCTGGTACGTGGAAGGTGTCCACGGCTCTGGCGGACGGCTCGTACACCTGGAAGGTCAGGGCGTACGACGGCCGCGACTATTCCGCGTGGACGGCGGCCAAGTCCCTGATCATCGACACCAAGGCACCGGCCAACACCACCGTGTCCTCCACCGCTTTTCCGGCGGGGGCCTGGTCCGGCACCCCAGACGCCTCGGGGAACTTCACCGGCTCCTTCACCTTCACCCCGCCCAGTACGGACGTGGGCCTGGTGGCCTGGCAGCTGGACGATGGCGCCTGGACCTACACCTCCACCACAGGCGCCGCGTTCACCAAGTCATTGACGTTCAGGGCGGGTAAGCACACGCTGATCGCGAAGACCCATGACAAGGCCGGGAACCTCGCCTCCGGTACGTACTACGTCTTCTACGCCGGATCCGGTGCGGCGCTGCTGACCCCGGCGCAAGGTGACCGGCCAGCCCGCCGGGTGGCATTGACCGGGCAGGGCAAGCCCGCCGAGACCGGTGTGACCTATCAGTACCGGATCGGTGAGACCGACATCTGGCACAACGTGCCCACTGCCCATGTGACCGTCCGTTCATCCGGTGCGCCGGTCGTTTCCTGGCCGCTGGCCGCGCCGGGCGGAGAACCGGTCGCGCTGACCTGGAACATCACCGACACGTTCACGCAGGACGGTCCTGTCGATGTCCGGGCGGTGTTCACCGACGGCACGACGAGCGACAACTCGCCCGTGAACACCGTTACCGTGGACCGCAACGCGGGCACCGCCCCCGTGCTGAGCGCGGGTCCGGCCTCGGTGAACGCCCTGACTGGTGACGCCTCGCTGTCGGCCACGGACGCCTCCGGGTTCGATCTCACCGTCACCCGTAGCGCCTCCTCCCGCCGTCCCACGAACGGGTCGGCGCAGGAGGGGCAGGCGGCGATCTTCGGTCCGCAGTGGACGGCGGGCACCACCGCCGAGATCACCGGCTCGGACTGGTCCTACCTCCGTAAGGCGTCGGACATGTCGGTGGCGCTGGTCGATGGGGACGGTGATCCGACCGGGTTCACCGCGGCCTCCGGCGGCGGGTGGAAGCCCGAACCGGGCGCGGAGGACCTGACACTGACCGGCTCCCTGCTCACCGGCACCTTCACCCTGAAAGACAGCGAAGGCACGACCACCACGTTCGCGAAGGTCGACCCCTCGGCCACGACGTGGCAGGTGACCTCGACGTTCCTGCCGACCACCAACTCCACCACCCAGGTCGTCTCGGAGAAGATCCCGGTCGGCAATACGTTCCTGGCCCGCCCGAAGTACGTGATCGCGCCGACGTCCGCGGTGACGCAGTCCACCTGCGCCACGACTCCCGGAACCAAGGGCTGCCGCGTACTGGAATACGTGTACGCCACGGCCACGACCGCGACCGCCTCGGCGTTCGGTGACTTCACCGACCGGGTCTCCCAGATCAGACTGTGGGGAACCGACCCCGGCGCGTCCGCGGCGACCGCGGTCACGGTCTCGCAGTACGCCTACGACACCACCGGCCGCCTGCGCCAGCAGTGGGATCCGCGTATCAGCCCGTCGCTGAAGACGGCTTACGACTACGACAGCGCGGGCCGGATCACCACGCTGACCCCGCCCGGTGAACTGCAGTGGACGTTCGCCTACGGCAGCGCCGGGAACACCGCGACGGCGGGCGACGGGATGCTGCTGTCGGCCTCCCGGCCGACGCTCACCCCCGGAAGCGCCACCCAGACCAACGGCACCGCGAGCACGAACCTGGTCTACGACGTGCCGCTGAGCGGCGGTAAGGCGCCCTACCCGATGTCCGGCGGCGACGTCACCGCCTGGGGGCAGAGCGACGCGCCCTCGGACGCGACGGCGCTGTTCCCCTCGGACGCCGTACCCGCGTCGCACGACGGCGCCGCGCTGACCGCCAACGCCTACCAGCGCGCGATCATCGCCTACACCGACGCCTCGGGCCGTCAGGTCAACACCGCCAACCCCGGCGCACACATCACCACCACCGAGTACGACCGGTACGGTCACACCGTCCGTGAGCTGACCGCAGCCAACCGTGAACTGGCCCTCGCCACCGACGGCGACAGCCTGGCCGAGCAGCAACAACTCGGCATCGACGCTCTGCCGTCCGCCGAGCGGGCTCAACTGCTGTCGACCGTATCGGTGTTCAACACCACAAGCGTGGCGGCCGACGCCGGTACGAACAAGGACACCGACCCGGCCAACGCCGGCCAGCGGGAGCTGGAGAAGTCCGGCCCCCTGCACATGGTCACCCTTGCCAAGGCCCTGCCCGCGACCGCGGGCGGCACCAGCCTGCCCGCAGGGTCCTTCGTCCCGGCACGTGCGCACACCGTCACCGCGTACGACCAGGGCCGCCCGACCAACGGCACCGCCACCGTGACCAACCAGCCGACCACCGTCACCATCGGCGCCGACGTCCACGCGGGCGACGCCTACACCAGTGACGGTGACACCCGGACCAGCACCACCGGATACGACTGGACCAAGGGCCTGCCCACCACTACGGTCACCGACCCGGCCGGACTGAACCTGGTCAAGACCACCGCCTACGACGCTCAGGGCCGCGTCATCAAGACCACCCTGCCCAAGTCCACGGGCACCGACGCGGGGGCCACCGTCACGACCTACTGGTCCGCCACCGGCACCGGCGCCTGCAACGGACGACCTGAATGGGCCGACCTGCTCTGCTCGACCGGCCCGGCCAGTGCGATCACCGGCGGCGGCACCAACCCGTCCCAACTGCCCACCACAACCACGACCTACGACCGGTGGGGCAGCGCCGCCACCGTCACCGACACGGCGGGCAGCAGCACCCGCACCACCACCACGAGCTATGACGCGGCCGGACGTACCACCGGCACCTCGGTGACCGGAGGAATGGGCACCGCCGTGCCTGGTGCCACGACGTCCTACGACCAGGCGACCGGCAAGCAGGCCACCATCACTGCCGGCGGCCACACAGCCAGCCAGACCTACGATCTCCTTGGTCGGCAGATCTCCTACAGCGACGGTGCGGGTAACACGGCCACCACCTGGTACGACGCCCTCGACCGGCCCATCAGGGTGACCGACTCGGCCCCGTCGACCACCACCTACACCTACGACACCGCCAGTGATCCGCGGGGTCTCGAAACCGGCCGCGCCGACTCCGTCGCAGGCACCTTCAACGCCACCTACGACTCCGACGGCCGCCTGGCCACAGAGGCCCTGCCAGGCGGTTACACCGTGACGTTCACTCGGGACGAAACCGGCGCCGACACCTCACGCACCTACGCCAGTGACAACGACGGCCTGATCGTCACGGCTGACTCGGCCACCCTGACTGTCCATGGCCAGCAGGTCACCCACACCACCGACACCGGAAACCAGGCCTACACCTACGATGCCGCAGGCCGGCTGATTAACATCGAAGACGTCCAAGACGCCACCATCACCCACCGCGCCTACGCCTTCGACAAGAACACCAACCGCACCAGTCTCACGACAACAGTCGACAACCCCGACGGCACGGCCGGAACCCCGGCCACAGTCAACTACACCTACGACAGCGCCGACCGTCTCTCCACAGCGGGCACGGTCTACGACGCACTGGGCCGGACCACTGTCCAGGCCACCGGCACTACCCTCGGCTACTACGCGAACGACGTCCTCCAGCAGGAGACGATCGGCGGGAAGCGCGAGCGCTGGAGTCTCGACGCTGAGAACAGGCTTTCTCTGTCCACCGTGGAAACCCAGCAAACAGATGGCAGTTGGACAGCAACGAGCAGCACGGTCAGTCACTTCGGCTGCGGTTGTGACAGCCCAACCTGGTCACAGAGCGGCGGCACTATCGCCCGTAACGTTCAGGACTTGGAAGGTCGGTTGAGTGCCATCACTACCGCGACCGGTGGTGTGAGCCTCCAGCTCACCGATTTGCACGGCGACGTCACTGTCCAGCTTCCTTTGGACGCAAGCCAATCGCTCTCGGTTTACCGTTATGATGAATTCGGCAACGCCATCGGAACATCCGCAACCCCAACCTACGGCTGGCTTGGCGCTTACGAGCGGGGCAGCGATCACATCGGGGGCGTGATGCTTATGGGCGTGAGGGCGTACGACCCCTCCACGGGTCGCTTCCTCCAGACGGACTCCGTGCCCGGCGGCAACGCGAACGCCTATACCTACCCTTCGGACCCGATCAGATCCTTTGACCTCACAGGCCAGTTCAAGGTCACCTGGGGGTGGGTCAGCGGGACGATCTACCTCAACAGAAGGGAAACCAAGAAGGCGGGCCGCGCCGCCACTGCGGCCACCATCGTCAATGCGGCGTCCACAGTTCTCGTTGGCTCGGGTGTCGGGGTCATCGCGAAGTGGGTCTTTATGAACGCCGGGACCATCGCGGTGAAGGCCCAGTGGGCATACGCGGACCACAAATGCCTCAAGCTGAAGTGGCCTTTTGGATATCCTGGGTTGATTCCAGGTAGCTACAAAAAGGGGTACTGCAAGTAACATGCGCAATCTGAGTGCATTCAGCATGCTATTGAGCGGCCTCGTAATCGTAATCGCGACAATCGCCATGATCACGACGGACGACGTGTGGGTGCGTATCGGGTTCGGCGTGGCGGCGGTGTTCGTCGTGGTGGGCACCGTGCGGGAGATTCGGAACTCTCGACGAGACCGATAAGCCATCTCGGCCAGGTGCCGGGTCACGCCCACATGGCGTGACCCGGCATTCGGTAAGTTCGAAGACCCGCTATGCGCCGCCGCGATCGACCAACGCCTCGCCTACGACGAATTCGGCAACCCCGAAACCCTCACCGCCGCCACCCTCATGGGCGTCCGCCTCTACGACCCCACCACCGGCCGCTTCCTCCAAACCGACCCCATCCCCGGCGGCAACGCCAACGCCTACGAATACTGCAACGGCGACCCCGTCAACTGCTACGGCCTCGACGGTAAATTCGGCAGTTGGCACTGGCGCAACCCGATCCACGTAAGCCGCTGGAGCCCTCTCCACCGCGACTGGGGAAGCGTTGCCAAGAATTCCTGGAAATGGACGAAGCGGCGCACTCGTCACTATTCCCCCGCACCCTTTAATAGTGCCCTGCGCTATACAAGCACAGCCTTTCGAAATCACTATTTCCGGGCCTGCCTCTGGGGCGGAGCGTCGGGGATAGGTATTTCCGCAGTGGCCAAGGTGGCCAAAAAACTTCTGCCAGGCGCCCTGCTGGTTGGCTGTGCGGTCGGAGCAGGGCAATATCGATGGAACTAAAGAGGGCCAATCGTATGGAAAATAAGCAAAGCAGAAGTCAGGGGAGGTGGCGGGTGAACGAACCTCTGAATTTCATCGGGTTCACCTGCTGCATGGTGTCCATGGTGGTCATACGGGCGGCGTGGCCGCGTTCTCCCGAGTGGGTACCTCCGATTGCTTCAGTGACGATTGGCTACGTCTGCTGGTTGACGTATCGCCTACTGAGAAGGAGAGGGGAATGAAAGAAGAGCGAGAATTCGGAACTCTCGACGAACGGCCCCGCGCCGCCGTCGACCAGGCGTACGCGGACAGCCCCGACGAGGGCGACGCGATGTCGGTACTCCTGCGGATTCGGTGCGGGCCCTGAGGCCGCGCACCTCCTCCGCCGCAGGTCAGACGGCCCTCCGCGCAAGCGGCTACACGTTAAAGCGGAATTCGACCACGTCGCCGTCCTGCATCACGTATTCCTTGCCCTCCATGCGGGCTTTGCCCTTGGCGCGGGCTTCGGCCACGGAGCCGGTGGAGACGAGGTCGGCGAAGGAGATGACCTCGGCTTTGATGAAGCCCTTTTGGAAGTCGGTGTGGATGACGCCGGCGGCCTCGGGGGCGGTGGCGCCGCGCTTGATGGTCCAGGCGCGGGATTCCTTGGGGCCGGCGGTGAGGTAGGTCTGGAGGCCGAGGGTCTCGAAGCCGACGCGGGCGAGGGTGGCGAGGCCGGGCTCCTCCTGGCCGACGGACTGGAGGAGTTCGAGGGCTTCGGCGTCGTCGAGCTCGACGAGGTCGGACTCGAGCTTGGCGTCGAGGAAGATCGCCTCGGCGGGGGCCACGAGGGCGCGCTGCTCGTTCTTGAAGTCCTCATCGGCCAGCTCGTCCTCGTCGACGTTGAAGACGTAGAGGAACGGCTTGGTGGTGAGCAGGTGCAGCTCGTGGAGGAGGGTGCCCTGCTCGGTGCCCTTGGTGATGCCGCGCGAGAAGAGGGTGTCACCCGCGGCCAGGATCTCCTGGGCGGCCTCGGCGGCGGCGAGGACCGCGGCCTTCTCCTTCTGGAGGCGGGCCTCCTTGGTGAGGCGCGGGATCGCCTTCTCGACGGACTGGAGGTCGGCGAGGATCAGCTCGGTGTTGATCGTCTCGATGTCGTCCTTGGGCGAGACGCGGCCGTCGACGTGCACCACGTTGTCGTCCTTGAACGCCCGGATGACCTGGCAGATCGCGTCGGACTCGCGGATGTTCGCGAGGAATTTGTTGCCCAGGCCCTCGCCCTCGGAGGCGCCGCGGACGATGCCCGCGATGTCCACGAAGTCGACGGTGGCGGGCAGCACCCGCGCCGACCCGAAGATCTCCGCGAGCGTGCCGAGGCGGGCGTCGGGGACGCCCACGACTCCGACGTTCGGCTCGATCGTGGCGAACGGGTAGTTGGCCGCCAGCACGTCGTTCTTGGTCAGGGCGTTGAAGAGCGTCGACTTGCCGACATTCGGCAGACCGACGATTCCGATGGAGAGCGACACGTGGAGACTTCCCGGAGCGGTGGGCTGGTGGGTGTTCGGACGGCCACCAGTCTACGGGCCGCCGCCGTACCGCCCGGCCGCCCGTCGAACACCGGCCCGAGGACGTCACCGCACCCGGTACGGGGACCGCTCCGAGGACGTGCGCGCCAAAAAGCCCCGCCCCGCCCCGGAGGGGCAAAGCGCGTGTCCCGCCGTGCGATCACCCGACTGCCGTGCCTACTGTAAGTAGGTGGACCAACACAGTGCGCGTTCAGGTGCCGCTCCGGGACCCGGCGGAGAGGCCACAGTCGGGGTGTACCGCGCCCCGCGCCCCCGGCAGGCCGTCATGGCCACCGCGGTACGGCAGACCGTCCACCGGCTGCGTACCGCCCAGCGGCCCAGGCCACGGCTGACCGGCCTCGGCACCGGGCTGCTGACCACCGCCGTGACGGTCGCGGGCGGCGGGATCGACGTCCTGCTCTTCGACGGCCCCGGCGTCTTCTTCGGCCTGGTCTTCGTCGCGGTGTGCGTGGCGGCGGCGGTGTACGTACGCCCGTACGACCTGGTGGCGGCCCCGGTGGCGGCGCCGATCGCCTTCGCCGTGGGCATCGCGCTGACCGCCGACAGCGGGGGCGGCGGCCTGGCCGGTCATCTGCTCGGCGTCTTCACCGGGCTGGCGCTGATGACCGGCTGGCTCTACGCCGGGACGGTGCTGGCCGCCGCGATCGTCGGGATCAGAGCTTTGCGGCTGCCATCGCGGCGCCGACGATCCCCGCGTTGTTCTGCAGTTCAGCGGGAACGATCTCGGCGCTGATCCCCTTCACCAGGGGCAGGAACTTCTCCGACTTGCGGCTGACGCCGCCGCCGATCACGAACAGGTCGGGCGAGAAGAGCATCTCCACGTGCGCCAGGTACTTCTGGAGCCGGTGCGCCCAGTGTTCCCAGCTCAGGTCCTCGTCCTCGCGGGCCTTGACCGACGCCTTCTTCTCCGCGTCGTGCCCGTGCAGCTCCAGGTGGCCCAGTTCCGTGTTGGGCACCAGATTGCCGTCCACGAACAGGGCGCTGCCGATGCCGGTGCCCAGCGTCAGCATGATGACCGTGCCGCCCCGGCCGCGGCCCGCGCCGAACGTCATCTCCGCGACACCCGCCGCGTCCGCGTCGTTGAGCACCACCACGGGCAGGCCGAGGCGGTCGCCGAGCATCCCGCGCGCGTCCAGGCCGACCCAGCCGCCGTCCACGTTGGCCGCCGTACGGGTGGTGCCGTCCACCACCACCCCGGGGAAGGTCACGCCGACCGGGCCCGACCAGCCGAAGTGCTCGATGACCTGGTGCACCCCGTCGATCACCGACTCCGGAGTCGCGGGCTGAGGGGTGTCGATCTTGTAGCGATCGTCCGACAGGGCGCCCTGGTCCAGATCGACCGGAGCGCCCTTGATTCCCGTACCACCGATGTCCACACCGAACATATTCATGGCCCCCAGGTTAGAGGTGACGGGAAAAAGTCACCTCTTGGCGGATTCCCCGGCGGCGGCCTCGGCACGCAGATCGCGGCGCAGTTCCTTGGGCAGCGAGAACTGGATGGACTCCTCGGCGGAGGTCACCACCTGCACATCGGCGTAGCCGCGCTCGGCCAGCCAGTCCAGGACGCCGTCGACCAGGATCTCCGGGACGGACGCGCCGGAGGTGACGCCGACGGTGGTGACGCCGTCCAGCCACGCCTCGTCGCACTCCTCGGCGAAGTCGACCAGGTACGACGCGCCGGCGCCGGACTGGAGGGCGACCTCGACCAGCCGGATGGAGTTGGAGGAGTTGCGGGAGCCGACCACGATCAGCAGGTCGGCGTCGGCGGCGATCTGCTTGACCGCGACCTGGCGGTTCTGCGTGGCGTAGCAGATGTCGTCGCTGGGCGGCGAGAGCAGGTTGGGGAAGCGCTCCTTGAGCGCGTCCACGGTTTCCATCGTCTCGTCCACCGACAGGGTGGTCTGGGAGAGCCAGACGACCTTGGACTCGTCGCGGACCGTGACCTTGGCGGCGTCGGCGGGGCCGTCGACCAGGTGCATGTGGTCGGGCGCCTCGCCCATCGTGCCGACGACCTCTTCGTGGCCGTCGTGGCCGATCAGCAGGATGTCGTAGTCGTCCTTGGAGTAGCGGACGGCTTCCTTGTGGACCTTGGTCACCAGCGGGCAGGTCGCGTCGATCGAGGCGAGGCTGCGCTGGGCGGCCTCCTCGTGGACGACGGGGGCCACGCCGTGCGCGGAGAAGATCACGATGGCGTTCTCGGGCACCTCGTCCGTCTCGTCGACGAAGATCGCGCCCTTCTTCTCCAGCGTCTGGACCACGTATTTGTTGTGCACGATCTGCTTGCGCACGTAGACCGGGGCGCCGTACTGCTCCAGCGCCTTCTCGACGGTGATCACGGCCCGGTCCACGCCCGCGCAGTACCCGCGGGGGGCGGCGAGGAGGACGCGGCGGGGGCTCGTAGCGGCAGTCATGAGGTCCATCGTACGGGGGCGCTGATCGCACGCGCGGGGGCGTACGGGGGTGCGGCCGTTCGGCGGCGGTGTCGGTCGCGCCCACTACGCTGCGGGCATGGCTCTGAACACCTCGGCGCAGACGCCGATCCCCGTCGGTGAGGTGTCGCGGCTGATCGGCGGCTGGATCGACCGGCTGGGCGCGGTGTGGGTGGAGGGGCAGATCACCCAGTTGTCGCGGCGGCCGGGCGCGGGCGTGGTGTTCATGACGCTGCGCGACCCCTCGCACGACGTGTCGATCACGGTGACGTGCTTCCGCGGTGTCTTCGAGCAGGTCGCGGACGTGGTCGGCGAGGGCGCGCGGGTGGTGATGCACGCCAAGCCCGAGTGGTACGGGCCGCGCGGCCAGCTCTCGCTGCGCGCGGTGGAGATCCGCCCGGTCGGGGTGGGTGAACTGCTGGCGCGCCTGGAGCAGTTGAAGAAGACGCTGGCGGCCGAGGGGCTCTTCGCGCTGGACCGCAAGCGGCCCATACCGTTTCTGCCGCAGCTCATCGGCCTGGTGACCGGCCGCGCCTCGGCGGCCGAGCGGGACGTGCGGGAGAACGCGCGGCTGCGCTGGCCCGCCGTCCGCTTCGAGGTGCGCAATGTGCCGGTGCAGGGCGCGAGCGCGGTGCCGCGGGTGATCGAGGCGGTACGGGAGCTGGACGCGCGTCCGGATGTCGACGTGATCGTGGTGGCGCGCGGCGGCGGCAGCGTCGAGGACCTGCTGCCGTTCTCCGACGAGGAGCTGGTCCGCGCGGTCGCGGCCTGCCGGACCCCGGTGGTCTCGGCGATCGGCCACGAGCCGGACTCGCCGCTGCTCGACCTGGTCGCCGACCTGCGGGCGTCCACCCCGACCGACGCGGCCAAGCGGATCGTGCCGGATGTGCGCGAGGAGCTGGCGCGCGTCCAGTTGGTACGGGACCGGGCGCTGCGGGTGATGCGCGGGCTGCTGGACCGGGAGGAGCGCGGCCTGGAGGCGGCGCTGAGCCGTCCGTCGATGGCGGCGCCGTACGGGATGATCGACGGCCGCGCGGCGGAGGTGGCCGACCGGGTGGACCGGGCCCGCCGTACGCTGCGCCATCTGCTGGAGCGCGCCGACGCGGATCTCTCGCACACCCTGGCGCGGGTGGTCGCGCTGTCCCCGGCCGCGACGCTGCGCCGCGGGTACGCGGTGCTCCAGCGCGAGGACGGCTCGGTGGTACGGGACCCGGCGGAGGTGGCGCCGGACGACGCGCTGCGGGCGCGGGTGGCCGAGGGCGACTTCACGGTGCGCGTCACGGAGTGATGCCGGGGTGGGCGTGGGCGGCGCGCGCTGATGTCGGCGTCGCGCGGTTCGGTGTCGTCACGCGGTGATGTCGTCGTCACGCGGTTCGGTGTCGCGCGGTGATGTCGGTGTGCGCGTCGCCTGACCTGTCCCACCCCGCGCCTAGGCTTGCCCCCATGGCAGACACGGCAGGCACCACCGATACGGCGGACCGGGAGAGCGGTAGCGCGGCCCTCGGGTACGAGCAGGCGCGCGACGAGCTGGTGGACGTCGTACGGCGGCTGGAAGCGGGCGGCGCGACCTTGGAGGAGTCCCTGGCCCTGTGGGAGCGGGGCGAGGAGCTGGCCAAGGTCTGCCGCCGCTGGCTGGAGGGCGCGCGGGCCCGGCTGGACGCGGCGCTGGCGGCGGAGGAGGACGACGAGGAGACGGAAGACGTCACGGGGGCCGCACAGGAGTGACAGGGGTCACACTTGCCCCAGGGAATGGTTGAACGTTCACCCAGGTTGGTCGGAGTGTTCCGACGCGCCGCCCCCCGGCGCGCGCCCCTCGCACGACCGAAAGACCTGAGGATCCCGCATGACTCTCGTGCTCGACACCGCCGCCCAGGACCTGCTCTTCCGTGAGGCCCGCACCGCCAACACGTTCACCGACGAGCCGGTGACCGACGAGCAGGTCCAGGCCATCTACGACCTGGTGAAGTACGCGCCGACCGCCTTCAACCAGCAGCCGCTGCGCGTCGTCCTGGCCCGTACCGAAGAGGGGCGCGAGCGCCTGGTGCGGCACATGAGCGAGGGCAACAAGGCGAAGACGTCGACCGCGCCGCTGGTGGCGATCCTGGCCGCGGACAACGAGTTCCACGAGGAGCTGCCCACCCTGCTCCCGGTCTTCCCGCAGGCCAAGGACGTGATCTTCGCCGAGCGCCCGGTCCGCGAGCAGTCCGCCGCGCTGAACGCCGCGCTCCAGGTCGGCTACTTCATCATCGGCATCCGCGCCGCCGGTCTGGCCGCCGGCCCGATGACCGGCTTCGACGCCGACGGCATCAACAAGGAGTTCTTCGCGGACGGCGAGCACTCGGTGCTGGCCGTGGTCAACATAGGCAAGCCGGGCGAGGCCGCCTGGTACGACCGCAACCCGCGCCTTTCGTACGAGCAGGTCGTGACGACCGTCTGATCCGTACGACGGACCGACGTATGTCCGTATGACCGGACACCTGGTCACACGTACGTCCGTATGACCGGCTACCGGTGGGACGTATGTCCATATGACCGGCTACCGATTACTGGCCGCCGCGCTCCTTCAGCGCGGCGGCCATCGTCGTCAGCTCCGCGTCCTTGCCGGTGCCCAGCACCACCGTGGTGACGCCCTGCTCCTTGCGGACCAGCGCGTTGTACTTCGGCCCCGCGTAGCGCTCCCAGACCAGGCCGCCCGCGGTGACCGTACGGCCGCCGTCGCGGTGCGCGCCGAAGGTGACGTCCTTGATGTACGGCTCGGCCGCGGCGTTGCTCTGCTCGACGGCGACGTACTGGTCCTCGGGGTCGACGAAGCCGATGTGCCAGGTCACGGCCTGCGGGTCGGCCGCGCTGTAGGTGACCGAGGTGGCCCGCCAGGTCGCGGGCAGCCCCTCGGGCCCCGCCACCTTGTACGGCGCGTCGCGCCGCGCCTGGCCGAGCTCCACCGAGAAGGTGACCGGCTTGGTCGGGTCGGCCTTCGAGTCGTGCGGGATGAACACGTAGATGAGGGCGGCGACGGCGCCGATCACCGCCATCGACAGCACCAGGTCCCGCACGGTCTTGTTGCCACGTTTGTCTGCTGCCACCCGACCATCGTCCCCCATGCCGGGAACGGCCCCGGACGCCGGGGTCCGCACCCTCCACGGGCACCGGCCCGCACAGGGCACCAGGCGCTCATGTGACGTGCACCCTGCTCATATTCGCGCCGAACCGATAGGGTCGGAACACCCTCATATTCCGGCCGTCCTCGTACAGAAAGGTGCGCGTGATGACCGAACAGCATTTGCCGCCCCAGCTCGAAGTGAGCCCGGAGGCCCCCGACCGCAACCTGGCACTGGAACTCGTACGCGTCACCGAGGCCGCCGCGATGGCGGCCGGACGCTGGGTCGGCAGGGGCGACAAGAACGGGGCCGACGGCGCCGCGGTGAACGCGATGCGCACCCTCGTCCACACCGTCTCGATGAACGGCGTCGTCGTCATCGGCGAGGGCGAGAAGGACGAGGCGCCGATGCTCTACAACGGCGAGCGGATCGGTGACGGCACCGGGCCCGAGTGCGATGTCGCCGTCGACCCGGTGGACGGCACCACGCTGACCGCCAAGGGCATGCCGAACGCGGTGGCGGTGCTCGCCGTCGCCGACCGCGGCACCATGTTCGACCCCTCGGCCGTCTTCTACATGGACAAGCTGGTGGTCGGCCCCGAGGCCGCCGAGTACGTCGACATCACCGCGCCGCCCGCGGTCAATGTGCGCCGGGTCGCCAAGGCCAAGGGCAGCGCGCCCGAGGACGTCACCGTCGTGGTGCTCGACCGGCCGCGGCACGACGGCATCGTGAAGGAGATCCGCGAGACCGGCGCCCGGATCAAGTTCATCGCCGACGGCGACGTGGCGGGCGCGATCATGGCGGTGCGCGAGGGCACCGGCGTGGACATGCTGCTGGGCATCGGGGGCACACCCGAGGGCATCATCGCGGCCTGCGCGATCACCTGCCTCGGCGGCACGATCCAGGGCAGGCTGTGGCCGAAGGACGACGCCGAGCGGCGCCGTGCGCTGGACGCCGGGCACGACCTGGACCGGATTCTGCACACCAAGGACCTGGTCAGCGGCGAGAACGTCTTCTTCGTCGCCACCGGGATCACCGACGGCGAACTGCTGCGCGGGGTGCGGTACCGCGCGGAGACCGCCACCACCTCGTCGCTGGTGATGCGCTCCAAGTCCGGCACGATCCGGCAGATCGACTCCACGCACCGGCTGTCCAAGCTGCGGGCGTACAGCGCGATCGACTTCGACCGGGCGCGCTGAGGCCCGCTCCCCGTCTTCTGTACGTCGGCTGCCGCCTGCCGCGGCGCACTCGGGCCCCGTATTCCCGGATGCGGCGCGGCGGGCGGCGCCCGGCCGACGAAACTCCTGAGCCGCTGAGCCGTACGGTCAGCCCGCGGCGGCGATCTGCGGGTCGGGGCGCTGGAGTTCGACCTCGCGACGGCGGCGGCGGGCCAGCACCACGCGGCGCTCGGCGGCGGTCATGCCGCCCCACACCCCGTACGGTTCCGGCTGGAGCAGGGCGTGTTCGCGGCATTCGAGCATCACCGGGCAGCGCGCGCACACGCGTTTGGCCGCCTCTTCCCGGGACAGACGAGCGGCAGTGGGCTCCTTCGACGGGGCGAAGAACAGCCCCGCCTCGTCACTGCGGCAGGCGGCCTCCGAGTGCCAGGGCCCGCCCAGATCCCGCGGATGACCGGGCGGGTAGGCGGTGTCCGTGACGGGCTCGATCGGTTGAAGCACGGGATACTCCTGACGACGGCTCGGCGATTGCCACCCTGGCGCGTCACCGACCACTCCCCCGGCGGGCGCGGATCTCAACGGCGGCAGTGCGGCGGCGTGCTCGAACCCCTACCCGCTGTACGCGACTTCATGCGCACCGTGTTCGCCCGGCGCGAGAGCCCCGCAAGCCTGTGACCTGCGGATGGCGGAAACACGCACGATGCTTGGCGCACTTACGCACCATCAATCACAGCCGTTACGGAGTCGGGGGGCGTGAAACCGCCGCTGCCCGCTCACCCGTGCCCGAGGCCGCCTCACCCCGGCGCCGGAGCCTCCCCCGACCGGTCCCGCGCCTCAGCTCTCGAGGTTCTTCTTCGTCCAGTCCTTGACCTTCTTGCCGCGCTTGGCCTTCGCCTCGACGCCGCCCCAGAAGGCGAAGCCGTCGATGCGGACCACCGGCGCGTCGGCGTCCGGCGCCTCGAACGCCTTGACGTCGGAGCCGCCCATGATGCCGACGACCCCGCCGCCGCGCAGCGTCACGTTCTCCGGCAGCTTGACGCTGATGCCGCCCATGATCGCGGTGCAGTGGATGACCAGTTCGGGCGAGGTGAAGGTGGCCTCGGTGAGGTCGATCTCGACACCGCCCATGATCGCGACCGCGGTGATCCGGTGGCCGACGCGCCAGCGGCCCTTGCGCTCGGCCCCGCCGAGGATGCCGACCAGGTTCGGGTTCTCGCCGCTGGGGTCGGGGGCGTAGTGGTAACCGCCGCGCGCCGCGGGGGCGGGCGCCGGTGCGCTGGTCCTGCCCACCGGCAGATCCCGTACCAGCGGCTCCAGTTCGC
This sequence comes from Streptomyces sp. NPDC093221, assembly GCF_044753885.1. NCBI lineage: Bacteria > Bacillati > Actinomycetota > Actinomycetes > Kitasatosporales > Streptomycetaceae > Streptomyces > Streptomyces sp. NPDC093221. The sequence goes on from NZ_JBIVOA010000002.1 coordinate 805,695, forward strand.
CCATCGTCTTGGCCGCGTAGACCTGGTCGAGCCGCTCGGAGTGCTCCGACGAGTCCAGACGGCCCTCGGCCAGGGCCTCGCGCAGGATGTCGGCGATCCGGTCCCGGTCCGCGTCCGACGCCCGCAGGTCCGCTTCCGCGGTGGGCTTGCCCGTACGCACCGGCTGGGGCTGCTCTTGCGCGCGTTTCTGGAGCTGCGATTCGTCCACGTCCCTACGGTACACAGACGCGATAGATCGCGACTACCCCGAAGTACCCCCTAGGGGTCCGGCCCGCCCGGCCGTTCGGGGGCGTTCTAGAATCGGGAGGCCGCAGCGCCGCCGCCGAGTGAGGAATGCCCCATGCCTGAGTTCGCCTACACGGATCTGCTTCCCCTCGGCGAGGACCCCACCACGTACCGCCTGCTCACCGCCGAGGGTGTCAGCACCTTCGAGGCGGACGGCCGTACGTTCCTCACGGTCGATCCGGAGGCGCTGCGGCTGCTCGCGGCCGAGGCGATGCACGACATCTCCCACTACCTGCGCCCGACCCACCTCGCGCAGCTCCGCCGCATCCTGGACGACCCGCAGGCGAGCCCCAACGACAAATTCGTCGCGCTCGACCTGCTGAAGAACGCGAACATCGCGGCGGCCGGCGTGCTCCCGATGTGCCAGGACACCGGTACGGCGATCGTCATGGGCAAGCGCGGCCAGCAGGTCCTCACCGCGGGCGGCGACGAGGAGGCGCTGTCGCGCGGGATCTACGACGCGTACACCAAGCTCAATCTGCGCTACTCGCAGATGGCCCCGCTGACGATGTGGGACGAGAAGAACACCGGCTCCAACCTGCCCGCGCAGATCGAGCTGTACGCGACGGACGGCGGCGCGTACAAGTTCCTCTTCATGGCCAAGGGCGGTGGCAGCGCCAACAAGTCCTTCCTCTACCAGGAGACGAAGGCGGTGCTGAACGAGGCGTCGATGATGAAGTTCCTTGAGGAGAAGATCCGTTCGCTGGGTACGGCGGCCTGTCCGCCGTACCACCTGGCGATCGTGGTGGGCGGGACCAGCGCCGAATTCGCCCTGAAGACGGCCAAGTACGCCTCCGCGCACTACCTGGACGAGCTGCCTGCCGAGGGCTCGGCGGCCGGACACGGCTTCCGGGACAAGGAGTTGGAGCAGAAGGTCTTCGAGCTGACGCAGAGGATCGGGATCGGGGCGCAGTTCGGCGGGAAGTACTTCTGCCACGACGTGCGGGTGGTGCGGCTGCCGCGGCACGGCGCGTCGTGCCCGGTCGCCATCGCGGTCTCCTGCTCGGCGGACCGGCAGGCGCTGGCGAAGATCACCGCAGAGGGCGTCTTCCTGGAGCAGTTGGAGACGGACCCGGCGCGTTTCCTGCCGGAGACCACCGACGAGCACCTGGACGACGACGTCGTACGCGTCGACCTCAACCGGCCGATGGACGAGATCCGCGCCGAGCTGACCAAGTACCCCGTGAAGACCCGGCTTTCGCTGTCCGGGCCGCTGGTCGTGGCCCGCGACATCGCGCACGCCAAGATCAAGGAGCGGCTGGACGCGGGCGAGGAGATGCCGCAGTACCTGCGCGACCACGCCGTCTATTACGCGGGCCCGGCCAAGACGCCCGAGGGGTACGCCTCGGGCTCCTTCGGGCCGACCACCGCGGGCCGGATGGACGCCTACGTCGAGCAGTTCCAGGCCGCGGGCGGCTCCTTCGTGATGCTCGCCAAGGGCAACCGCAGCAAGCAGGTCACCGACGCGTGCGCCGCCCACGGCGGCTTCTACCTCGGCTCCATCGGCGGCCCCGCCGCCCGCCTCGCCCAGGACTGCATCAAGCGGGTCGACGTCCTCGAATACGCCGAACTCGGCATGGAAGCCGTCTGGAAGATCGAGGTCGAGGACTTCCCCGCCTTCGTCGTCGTCGACGACAAGGGCAACGACTTCTTCCAAGACCCTTCCCCCTCCCCCACCTTCACCACCATCCCCCGCCGCCAAGGCGCCTGACCCCTGCGGGAAGCTCGCCGCCTACGGCTCTGCCGCCCCGCCGGGGGGCCGCGCCGCGGGGGGGGCGGTAGCCGCGGGCGCGCACGGCGCGGGAACGGGCGGGTACCGCCCTGCGGGGCGGTGGCGGCACGGGAGCCGCGACGGCGCCAGCGCGGCACGGGTGCGTGCAGACCCGCGGGGCGGCAACGACCGCATGCTCGCGCACGGTAATGGGCACGCACTTGCCCTGCGGGGTGGGGCCGCAACTCCGCAGACTCGGGAGCGGCGACGGCGACATACGCGGGCGCGAGCGCGCACTGCACGCGGGCTGGGCGATGGTACCCGCAGGAGCAGCGGCAGACGCGGACGCGGCAGCAGGTAGCGCGGGCAGCGCGCAAGGCGAGTCGAAGCAGGGCCCGGCGGCAACGGGCCATAAGCCGGTGCACCTGGTGCGGCGGGGCGTGGCAGCGCCCGCGTTACGGGGCTGGCCCGGCGGCTGATCGCCGACGCCCGTCACCCGGCATGCGTCGCGACGCGGCGCTGAACCGGGCGAAGGCCCCGCCGGAGGGGGCGCGGCACCGCGCCGGAGCCCTGCCGGTCACCCACCGGCCGGGGGTGCCACCCCAGCGCCCGCGCCGCAGGCCCGGCGGGGCGACCGCCGCGTATGCCAGCGCACGGCGCTGGGGCGGCGGAGCCGACCGAGAACCGCGTGGGGTGGGGGGCCGCTGATTACGACAGCGCGTGGCGCTGGGGGTCGGTGGTGAACGCCAGCGCGTGGCGCCGGGGGTTGGTATAGGCCAAGGGCAGGGGGTGGACCTTCACGAAATCCGCAAGAAGTGGAGGGCTTGCAGGCCAGGGTGGTCGGGGGGTGGCGGAATGCCCGGCTCGCGCAGCGGGGCCGATTCATCAACCGTTGACATGTCCTTAGCGGGAGCGGAACATTCCGTACCTGGGAGAGCGCTCTCCCAACTGACGGCCCGTCATGACGCCTGCCGCCACGTCGTGCCGTCAGCCCCCCATGCGCACCATCAAGCAGGAGGTCTCCATGGCACGGAGGACCAGAAGGATCCCGGGGCTGCTCATAGCCCTGTCACTCGCCGCTACCGGCCTCGGTATCGGCGGGGTCGCGATGACGACCGGAAACGCTTCCGCCAGCACACCGGCCGCCGCGGACCACGCGGCCGACCACGCCGGGATGCCCGGCATGGCGATGCCGCTGACCGGCAACGGACTGGCGTCCGGCGACGACCCGGACGGCGACGGCTACATCATGGCGAACCCGCCGGTCACCGGCGTGACACCGTCGACGTACGAGCCGCCGCACGCGTATTTCCACGAGTTCCAGGCCCAGTGTGCCCCCACGCACACGGCGCCGGACGACCCGATCGTCTTCCCCGGCCAGCCGGGGGCGTCGCACGACCACACCTTCATGGGCAACACCAGCACGAACGGCAACTCCACGACGGCCTCGCTGGAGACCGGTAACACGGTGTGTCTGGCGCCCGGCGACAAGTCGGCGTACTGGATGCCGAGTCTGTTCAAGGGCACCCAGAAGATCCTGCCAGTCGGCACGCAGACGATCTACTACAAGTCGTCCGTGAACGACTACACCAGCGTCCGCCCCTTCCCCAAGGGCCTGCGCTTCGTGGTCGGCAGCCCGAGCCAGACGCAGGACGAGTTCCAGCACCTCAAGGGCACCGTCGAGGGCTGGGAGTGCGGGACCAGTTACCACAACTGGAACATCCCGGTGAGCTGCCCCAACACGCCTGACACGCAGCTCAACATCCGTCTCCAGGCGCCGAGTTGCTGGGACGGCATCCACCTGGACGTGCCGGACCACAAGAGCCACATGGCCTACCCGGTCGCCGGCGGCGCCAACCAGAACGTCTGCCCGGCCGACCACCCGGTCGCCCTGCCGATGATCGAGTTCAAGATGGCCTGGCCGGTGAACGGCGACATGTCGCAGGTCCACCTCTCCAGTGGCCAGGGCTTCTCCTTCCACTACGACTTCTTCAACGACTGGGACGCCCCGACCCTCAACGCCCTGGTCACCCACTGCATCAACGGTGGACTCCAGTGCGACGCCCGCGGTTACGACCAGTCGCAGCCTCAGAAGGGCGCGGCTCTGAACCAGAACTACCAACTGCCGTAAGCCCGGACACCGCGCTCTCCCGCGCGGGCCGGGCTTTACCCGACCCCGTGGGAGAGCGCTCTCCGGAAACCTGTCCCCCCAACACACAGGTGATCTATGAACAGCCCCGCACTTCCCCCCTCTCAACCCCCCACAAGCAGCACAAGCAGCACGACCGGCACACCCGGCTCACCGGTGACATCCGTCTTCTCCCGGCGCGCGGCCCTCGGCGCGCTGGCGGCCCTCGCGGCCACCCCGGTACTGGCGGGCCGCGCCTCGGCGGCCGCCGCGGCCACCGCGTCCGGCGCGAACGGTACGACGGCCGGTCCGCGCGCCGCCGCCGCGGACCCCGACTTCGGCCCCAACGTCCTGGTCTTCGACCCCTCGATGCCGATCGCCGACATCCAGGCGAAGGTCTCGGACGTCTTCCGCCGCCAGGAGTCCAACCAGTTCGGCACCGACCGCTTCGCGCTCTTCTTCAAGCCGGGCACGTACGAAGGACTCGACGTCAACGTCGGCTTCTACACCCACGTCGCCGGTCTCGGCCTGTCCCCCGACGACGTCGACATCCACGGCCTGGTGCACGTCGAGGCCGACTGGATGCAGGGCAACGCCACCCAGAACTTCTGGCGCAGCGCCGAGAATCTCTCGGTCACCCCGACCGGCGGCTCCAACCGCTGGGCGGTCTCGCAGGCCGCCCCGCTGCGTCGCGTGCACATCCGCGGCGAGGTCCCGCTGTGGAACGGCTACGACGGCTGGTCCAGCGGCGGCTTCATGGCCGACTGCAAGGTGGACGGCCGGGTCGTGTCCGGCTCCCAGCAGCAGTGGCTGACCCGGAACAGCGCGCTCGGCGAATGGGCCGGTTCCGTATGGAACATGGTCTTCGTCGGCGTGGACGGCGCGCCGCCGCAGAACTTCCCCGACCCCTCCCACACGGTGGTCGACAGCGCCCCGGTGATCCGGGAGAAGCCCTTCTTGTACGTGGACGGGTCCGGCGCGTACCAGGTGTTCGTGCCCGCGCTGCACAGCAACGCCCGCGGGGTGACCTGGAACGGCGGCGCGCAGGGCGAGTCGATCCCGCTGACCGACTTCTACGTCACGAAGCCGGGCGACTCGGCGGCCACGATCAACTCCGCGTTGGCGCAGGGCAAGCACCTGCTGGTCACACCGGGCGTGTACGCCCTCGACCAGACCGTGGAGGTGACGCGGGCGGGCACGGTCGTGCTGGGCCTGGGCATCGCCACGCTGCTGCCGGACAACGGCATCACCGCGCTGTCCGTCGCCGACGTCGACGGTGTGAAGATCTCCGGGCTGCTGATCGACGCGGGCGCCACGAATTCCGCGGTGCTGGTCCGCGTCGGACCGCGGGGCGCCGACGGCGGCCACGCGGGCGACCCGACGCTCCTCCAGGACGTGTTCGTGCGGATCGGCGGCGCGCAGGCCGGCAAGGCCACCGTCAGCGTCGAGATCAACAGCTCCGACGTGATCGGCGACAACCTGTGGCTGTGGCGGGCCGACCACGGCAGCGGTGTCGGCTGGGACGTCAACACCAGCGACACCGGCCTGGTCGTCAACGGCGCGCGCGTCACGATGTACGGCCTGTTCGTGGAGCACCACCAGAAGACCGAGGTGCTCTGGAACGGCGACGCCGGACGGACGTACTTCTTCCAGAACGAGATGCCGTACGACCCGCCCAACCAGGCGGCCTGGATGGACGGTTCGCGGCACGGCTACGCCGCCTACCAGGTGGCGGACTCGGTCTCCTCGCACGAGGCGTGGGGGCTGGGCAGCTACTGCCTGTTCCTCGCGGACCCGAGCGTCGTCGCCGACAGCGCCCTGCTGGTGCCGAACACGTCCGGGGTGCGGCTGCATGACATGGTCACCGTCTCGCTCGGCAACGACGGGACGATCAGCCATGTCGTCAACGAGACCGGAGACCCGGTGAACAACACCAACTCCGGTATCTCCTACCTGGTGAGCTACCCGTGACCCCCTCGGAGGACGAGATGCGCGCACATGTGATCAGGAGGACGGCCAGGCGCGGCCTGGCGCCCCTCGCGGTGGCGGCACTGGTCGCGGCGGGTCTCGCCGTCGTGCAGGCCCCGGCCGCGCAGGCGGCGGGCAGCGTGGTCAAGGTGACCGGCTCGCAGGGCAATTGGCAGCTCACCGTGGACGGCGCCCCGTACACCGTGAAGGGTCTGACGTGGGGTCCGCAGCCCTCGCAGGCGGCGGCCGACCTGCCGGACGTGGCGCGGATGGGCGTCAACACGATCCGTACGTGGGGTACGGACGCGAGCAGCGCGCCGCTGTTCGACGCGGCGGCGGCCAACGGCATCAAGGTGATCGCCGGTTTCTGGCTCCAGCCGGGCGGCGGTCCCGGCTCGGGCGGCTGTGTCGACTACCTGACGGACACCACGTACAAGAACAACATGCTCGCGGAGTTCCCGAAGTGGGTGAACACCTACAAGGACAACCCGGGCGTGCTGATGTGGGACGTCGGCAACGAGTCGGTGCTGGGGCTCCAGAACTGCTACAGCGGTGACCAGTTGGAGCAGGAGCGCAACGCGTACACCTCCTTCGTCAACGACCTCTCGAAAGCGGTGCACGCGGCCGACCCGAACCACCCGGTGACGTCGACCGACGCGTGGACGGGCGCGTGGCCGTACTACAAGCGCAACACCCCGGACCTGGACCTGCTGGCGGTCAACTCCTACAAGGACGTCTGCAACGTCAAGTCGGCGTGGGAGAGCGGCGGTTACGACAAGCCGTACATCATCACCGAGGGCGGCCCGGCCGGTTCGTGGGAGGTGCCGAACGACGCGAACGGTGTGGCGGACGAGCCCACCGACCAGCAGAAGGCGGACGGTTACACCAACGCGTGGAACTGCGTGGCCGGCCACCCCGGTGTGGCGCTGGGCGCCACGCTCTTCCACTACGGCAACGAGGACGACTTCGGCGGCATCTGGTTCAACCTGGTGCCCGACGGCCTGAAGCGGCCCTCGTACTACGCGGTCAAGCGCGCGTACGGCGGGAACACCTCGGGTGACAACCAGCCGCCGCTGGTGACCGACATGACGGTGGACAACGCCACTTCGGGTGTGCCCGCGGGCGGCACGGTGACGATCACCACCTCGACCTCCGACCCGGAGAACGACCCGATCACGTACCAGGTGCTGTTCAGCAGCATCTACATCGACAACAACGGCTCGCTCACCCCGGCCGCGACCACGCAGAACGGCGGCACGCTGACGGCGAAGGCGCCGGAGAAGGTCGGCGTGTACGAGGCGTACGTCCGCGCCACCGACAACCACGGCAACGTCAGCTACGGCTCCAAGTCGGTGCGGATCGTGCCGCCGAAGCCGAACGGTACGAATGTCGCGCTCAACAAGCCCGCGACGGCATCGACGTATCAGACCGACCCGACCGGCGGCTGCCCGTGCACCCCGTCGAACGCGGTGGACGGCAACGCCGGGAGCCGCTGGGCGAGCGACTGGAGCGACCCGCAGTGGATCCAGGTCGACCTGGGCGCCACCACCGCCTTCCACCACGTCCAGCTCTCCTGGGAGTCGGCGTACGCCAAGGCGTACGACATCCAGACCTCCGACGACGGGCAGAACTGGACGACGGTGAAGTCCGTGACCGACGGCAACGGTGACATCGACGACCTCGACGTCTCCGGCACCGGTCGCTATGTGCGCCTGACGGGCACCCAGCGCGGCACGGCCTACGGGTACTCGCTCTACGAATTCGGCGTCTACAACTAAGCGGAGAGGAGGTGCGCTCATGTCGGACACCGTTACCGGTACGGGTTCGGACTCCCGCATCGACCGGGCCCAGCCGTACGCGCTCAGCCTGTTCCGTATCGTCGTCGGGCTCCTGTTCACCTGCCACGGTGTGGCGTCGCTCTTCGGCGTGCTCGGCACGGCCGAGCTGTCGGCGGGCCGGTGGCCGGGGTGGTACGCGGCGCTGATCCAGCTCGTCGGCGGTGTGCTGGTGCTGTTCGGGCTGGCGACCAGGCCGGCCGCGCTGATCGGCTCGGGGTCGATGGCGTTCGCGTACTTCGACGTCCATCAGCACCGGGGGCTGCTGCCGATCGAGAACGGCGGTGAGGCGGCGGTCTTCTTCTGCTGGACGCTGCTGCTGATCGTCTTCTCGGGGCCGGGCGCCCTGGCGCTGGACCGGCTGCTCGCGGACCGCAGGTCGGCCGCGCGGGCGGCGCTCGACGCGCAGGAGGCGCAGGACGGGGGGAACGGCCGGCTGGCCATGCCCGCCTGAGGCTCCGCGCGGATCTCACGCGGCCTCGCCCGGCTCCACGCGGGCTCGCGCGGCTGCGCGCGGGCCCGCCCGGCTGCGCGCGGATTCGGCCGATCTCACCACGGGGAGACAGTGCCCGGGAACACCCAGGTGTTCCCGGGCACTGTTATAGGCATGAGCGAATACCGGATCGAGCACGACTCGATGGGCGAGGTACGGGTGCCCGCCGAGGCGAAGTGGCGGGCGCAGACGCAGCGCGCGGTGGAGAACTTCCCGATCTCGGGGCAGCGGATCGAGCGGGCGCACATCGCGGCGCTGGCCCGGATCAAGGCCGCCGCCGCGAAGGTCAACGCGGAGCTGGGCGTCCTGGACAAGGACACCGCCGAGGCGATCCAGGAGGCCGCGGCCGAGGTCGCCGAGGGCCGCTGGGACGAGCACTTCCCGGTGGACGTCTTCCAGACCGGTTCCGGCACCTCGTCCAACATGAACGCCAACGAGGTGATCGCCACCCTGGCCACCGAGCGCCTGGGCCGCGACGTCCACCCCAACGACCACGTCAACGCCTCGCAGTCGTCCAACGACGTCTTCCCGTCCTCCATCCACATCGCGGCGACGGCGGCGGTGACCGGCGACCTGATTCCGGCGCTCACCCGTCTGGCGGAGTCCCTGGAGGCGAAGGCGGCGGAGTTCGCGACCGTCGTGAAGGCGGGCCGCACGCACCTGATGGACGCCACGCCGGTCACGCTGGGCCAGGAGTTCGGCGGCTACGCGGCGCAGGTGCGGTACGGGATCGAGCGGCTGCGGTCCTCGCTGCCGAGGCTGGCGGAGCTGCCGCTGGGCGGCACGGCGGTGGGCACCGGCATCAACACCCCGGCGGGCTTCCCGGCCGCGGTGATCGCGGAGGTGGCGCGCGCGACCGGGCTGCCGCTGACCGAGGCCCGCGACCACTTCGAGGCGCAGGGCGCCAGGGACGGCATCGTGGAGACCTCGGGGCAGCTGCGGACGATCGCGGTCGGCCTCACCAAGATCGCCAACGACCTGCGGTGGATGTCCTCGGGGCCGCGTACCGGGCTGTCCGAGATCGCGCTGCCCGACCTTCAGCCCGGCTCGTCGATCATGCCGGGCAAGGTCAATCCGGTCATCCCGGAGGCGGTGCTGATGGTGGCGGCGCAGGTGACGGGCAATGACACGGCCATCTCGGTGGCGGGCGCGGCGGGCAACTTCGAGCTGAACGTGATGCTGCCGGTGATCGCCCGCAACGTCCTGGAGTCGGTCCGGCTGCTCGCCAACGTCACGCGGCTGCTGGCGGACCGCACGGTGGACGGGATCACGGCGAATGTCGAGCGGGCCCGCGAGTACGCCGAGTCCTCGCCTTCGGTCGTCACTCCGCTGAACCGTTACATCGGGTACGAGGAGGCCGCGAAGGTCGCGAAGAAGGCGCTGGCGCAGCGGAAGACGATCCGCGAGGTGGTGATCGAGTCCGGTTACGTCGAACGCGGTCTGCTGTCCGAAACGCAGCTCGACGAGGCGCTGGACGTTCTGCGTATGACGCATCCGTAACAGTGCTTCCGTAAACTCTGTTCATGACAGCCGAAGCCGATCTCTCGACCCGCGCCGGGGAGCGCCACTTCTGGACGCCCGGCGCGCAGGTGCTGTGGCGTTACCGGGGGAACGGCACGGACGCGGTGCACATCTGCCGTCCGGTGACCGTGGTGCGCGACGACGCGGAGCTGCTCGCGGTGTGGATGGCGCCCGGTACGGCGTGCGTGAAGCCGGTGCTGGCGGACGGGACGCCGGTGCACCGGGAGCCGCTGGCGAGCCGGTACGTGAAGCCGCGGGTGGCGCGGGTCGAGCCGTGGTGGGGCGCCGGGGTGCTGAAGCTGGCGCGGCCGGGCGAGCCGTGGTCGGTGTGGCTGTTCTGGGAGCCCGGGTGGCGGTTCAAATGCTGGTATGTGAACCTTGAGGAACCTCGTCGGCGCTGGTCGGGAGGGGTGGACTCGGAGGATCACTTCCTCGACATCTCGGTCCACCCGGACCGCTCCTGGCGCTGGCTGGACGAGGACGAGTTCGCGCAGGCGCAGGCGGACGGGCTGATGCCGGCGGAGCTGGCGGCGCGTGTGCGGCGGGCCGGTGAGCGCGCCGCGGGGGTGGTCAGGGCCTGGGGTCCGCCGTTCCGTGACGGCTGGGAGGACTGGCGGCCCGACCCGGCGTGGCCGGTGCCCGCGCTGCCGCCGGACTGGGACCGGCCGCCGTCGTAGAAGCGGCGGGCCGGGCCGGGGGTACGGCCGCGGTGCGTACGGTAGGGGGGCGTAAGCGGGCGTAAGCCGTGGGGGGCGGGAGTGAACCTCCGAGCCCCTTGTTGCGTCCCTGACCCCCAACCGTAGGATCGTGCTCCGGAACACTGCGCAATTGCCGATCGCGGCCTAGAGTTTGACGCTACGTCACAGCGACGCGAACACAGCCATTCGTACAGCCATTCAGCAGCAGCCATCCAGCAGCAGTCAGGGAGGCCCGGAACGGTGGGAACCGGCGGCTACGAGCACATGGGGATCCCCCCTGCCGACGATCACGAGGATCAGGGCAGGGACCGTACCGGCCAGGCCGAGGCGTTCGACGCGATCGGCGACCGGTACGACGAAGCGTTCCCGCACAAGGACGGGCAGGTCAGGGCCGGTGAATGGCTCGTCGAGACCCTGCCCGCCGGTGCCCGTGTGCTGGACCTCGGCTGCGGTACGGGACTGCCGACCGCGCGCCAGTTCACCGACGCGGGGCTGCGGGTGACGGGCGTGGACCTGTCGGCCGGAATGCTCGCGCAGGCACGGGTGAACGTGCCCGCGGCCGACTTCGTCCAGGCCGACTTCGCCGACCTCACCGAGGGCGGGCCGCTGGCGCCGGGAAGTTTCGCGGCGGTCGCCGCGTTCTTCTCGCTGCTCATGCTGCCCAAGGACGAGATCCCCGGCACCTTGCGGGCGCTCCACGGCCTGTTGGAGCCCGGCGGCCTGCTCGCCGTGTCGATGGTGGAAGCCGATCTGGACAATGTGCCGATTCCGTTCCTCGGTCACACCATCCGGGTATCCGGTTATCTAAGGGATGAACTGCGCCATGTCGTGGTGGACGCGGGCTTCGAGGTGATCAAGGAGGATTCGTACGCCTACGCACCGGCGAGCACCGACGTGCCGCCGGAGGAGCAGATCTTCCTCTCCTGCCGACGCGCCTGACCAGGCCCGACCCGCCGCGGCCAGCGCGTGGCGCACAGACGGATGGAACGACTCGCGTGACCACGGACCCGCCCCGTACGCCCAGGAACCACGCCGCGACCCCACCGGACCCGCGTGGCGGCTTCGCCGTACCCGAGACGCCTTCGGGGCCGAGTACCGCTGCGGGCCTCGGCTCGGCAACGGGCCACCACGAGCTGCCCCGCGCCGCCCGCGACTTCGAGTCGGCGCGCGGCCTGGCCTCGGCGGCCTCCGCCACACCCCCGCGCCCCGGTGGGGCCCGCCCGCACGACGAGAACGAGCCGGAGGGCAGGCCGGCCGAGCGCCCCGGCGCCGACCACCCGGCGGCCGAGCGCCCCGCCACCGACCGCCCCGGCGCGGACCGGCCCTCGGCCATACCCGGCGGATCCGCCCCCGAGACCCCGCGCGGACCCTCGCGCGCCGTGGAGCCGCACCTGCCGCCGCTGCCGCCCATCCCGACGCACGGCTCCGGCTGGACGGCGCCGCCGGAGGGCGAGTCGCTGGCGTCGTTCGTCAGCACTCCGCCGCGCGGCACACCGCTGGAAGCGGCGGGACACCCCGGCGACGAGGATTCTGTGGGGATGCGCATCCCGATGCCCGTGCAGACCGGTCCCGAGGCCGACCGGCTGCGATACGTGGGCGCCGCGACCCGGCGGATCGCCCGCGGGCTCGACCTCGACGAGATCCTGCTCGGCCTGTGCCGCTCGGCGGTGCCCGCCTTCGCCGACGCGATCCTGGTCTATCTGCGCGACCCACTGCCGGTCGGCGACGAGCGGCCGTCCGGGCCGCTGCGGCTGCGGCTGCGGCGCGCCGACGGCGGCCTGGAGGAGCCCGCGGACCCGCTGGCGACCGCGACCGCCCCGGTCGGCGCGGCGCCGCTGCTGCCCGCCCTGGAGTCGTCGTACGGCGGCGCCGCCGAGTCCATCGCGGTGCTGCTCGACGGACCGCTGGCGGAAGTGCTGCGCGGCGTACGGCCGGTCTTCGCCGACTCCCCGCGCGCCGCCGACGCGCTCGCCGAACTCCTCGGCCGCCCCGACCACAGCGACGGGCCGCTGCCGGGCATGCCGACCGGGCGCCGCGCCCTGCTGGCACCGCTGCGCGGCCGTCGCCGGGTGATCGGCGCCGCGGTGCTGCTGCGGCGCGCGGACCGTACGCCCTTCGAGGCGGACGACCTGCTGGTGGCCGCCCAGCTCGCCACGCACACCGCGCTCGGCGTCGACAAGGCCGTGCTGTACGGCCGCGAGGCGTACATCGCGGACGCCCTCCAGCGCGAGATGCTGCCGGACTCGCTGCCGCAGCCGACCGGCGTCCAGCTCGCCAGCAGATACCTTCCGGCGGCCGAGTCCGCGCGCGTCGGCGGCGACTGGTACGACGCGATCCCGCTGCCCGGCAGCCGGGTGGCGCTCGTCGTCGGCGACGTCATGGGCCACTCCATGACCTCAGCGGCGATCATGGGCCAGCTCCGTACCACCGTCCAGACCCTGGCCGGGCTCGACCTGGCGCCCCAGGAAGTCCTCTACCACCTGGACGAACAGGCCCAGCGGCTCGGCCAGGACCGCATGGCGACCTGCGTCTACGCCGTCTACGACCCGATCGCCCACCGGCTGGTGGTCGCCAACGCGGGCCACCCGCCGCCGGTGCTGCTGCACGCCGACGGTCTCGCCGAGGTGCTGCGCGTGCCGCCCGGCGCGCCGATCGGCGTCGGCGGGGTGCCCTTCGAGGCCGTGGAGCTGCCCGCCCCCGCCGGGGCGACCCTGCTGCTCTACACCGACGGCCTGGTCGAGTCCCGCAGCCGTGACGTGTGGGGCGGCATCGAGCTGCTGCGCGAACGGCTGCACGACGCCGCCAGCGTGGTCTCGCCGCCGCCTCTGGAGCCGCTGTGCGACGAGGTGCTGGAGATCCTCGGCCCCGGCGACCGCGACGACGACATCGCCCTGCTCGCCGCGCGCTTCGACGGCATCTCGCCCAGCGACGTCGCCTACTGGTTCCTGGAGCCGCACCCCCAGACGCCCGGCCGCGCCCGCCGCCTGATCCGCCAGGCCCTGCGCCGCTGGGACCTCGAGGACCAGTCCGACGCCGCCGAACTCCTGGTCAGCGAGATCGTCACCAACGCCGTGCGCTACGCCGAGCGCCCCATCACCCTGCGCCTCCTGCGCACCGACGTCCTGCGCTGCGAAGTCGGCGACGACGCGCCTCTTCTGCCGCGCATGCGCCACGCCGCCCCGGAGGAGGAAGGTGGCCGCGGCCTCTACCTCGTCAACCGCATGGCCCAACGCTGGGGCGCCACCCGCTTGGGCGCGGGCAAGGTGGTGTGGTTCGAGCTCCCGATCTAGGGCCGTACGGGGGTACGGGGGTGGGGGTGCCGTCTTGGGTGGGGTTGCCGTGGGGGGTGAACGCCCGCGGCACCCTCTTGCGTCAGCTCAGCGTGGCGGCGGACCGTGCGTGGGAGCCGTCTTGCGTCGGCTCAGCGTCACGGCGGACCGTGCGTGGGAACCGTCTTGCGTCAGCTCAGCGTCACGGCGAACCGTGCGTGGGAGCCGTCTTTCCCATGCTCACCGCGATCCCCTTTTTTTGCCGCCCTCTCGCCTCCGGCGGCTTAGATCCGGTGTCGACGCTCCTCTTCGACGGTCGCTCGTTCCTCGCTCCCTGCTCATCGTCGCTTTCGACACCGGCGCCGCCTTCGGCTCGCTGGCTACCGGCGAACCCCACCGCGCAGCGGTGCCGCAGGGGCGCAGCCCCTCGCGCGAACGCACCCCGGTGACTCGGCCACCAGCGTGACCGAGGGTCACCGTCTTGTGGCTCAGCGTGCCGACAGGCATATTCGGTGGGAAGGTGGGGAGCAGCGAGGTCATACGACTCCCGAGCGTGAGGACACTCTCGATGAGCACCCCGTACACCACCAACAACGCCGGTATCCCGGTCGAGAGCGACGAGCACTCGCTGACCGTGGGGGCCGACGGGCCGATCCTGCTGCAGGATCACTACCTGATCGAGAAGATGGCCCAGTTCAACCGGGAGCGGGTCCCCGAGCGGGTGGTGCACGCCAAGGGCAGCGGGGCGTACGGCCGGTTCGAAGTGACCAACGACGTCAGCCAGTTCACCCGCGCCGACCTGTTCCAGCCGGGCAAGCGCACGCAGATGCTGGCGCGGTTCTCGACGGTCGCGGGTGAGCAGGGCAGCCCGGACACGTGGCGGGACCCGCGCGGCTTCGCGCTGAAGTTCTACACCGAGCACGGCAATTACGACCTGGTCGGCAACAACACCCCGGTGTTCTTCGTGCGCGACACGATCAAGTTCCAGGACTTCATCAGGTCGCAGAAGCGCCGCCCGGACAACGGGCTGCGCGACAACGACATGCAGTGGGACTTCTGGACGCTCTCGCCGGAGTCCGCGCACCAGGTGACGTGGCTGATGGGCGACCGCGGCATCCCCAAGTCGTACCGGCACATGAACGGCTACGGCTCGCACACGTACATGTGGGTCAACGGCGGCGGCACGAAGTTCTGGGTGAAGTACCACTTCAAGACCGACCAGGGCATCGACTTCCTCACCCAGGCGGACGCCGACACCCTCGCGGGCCAGAACGCCGACTACCACCGGCAGGACCTGTGGGAGTCCATCGACCGCGGCGACCACCCGTCGTGGACGCTGTATGTGCAGGTCATGCCGTTCGAGGACGCGGCGGACTACCGCTTCAACCCGTTCGACCTGACGAAGGTGTGGCCGCACGGCGACTACCCGCTGATCGAGGTCGGCCGGATGACGCTGGACCACAACCCCGAGGACTACTTCGTCCACATCGAGCAGGCGGCGTTTGAGCCCTCGAACATGGTGCCGGGCATCGGCCCGTCCCCGGACAAGATGCTGCTCGGCCGCCTGTTCTCGTACCCGGACACCCACCGGTACCGGATCGGCCCCAACTACGCCCAGCTCCCGCCGAACCGCCCGCACTCGCCGGTCAACTCCTATGCCAAGGACGGCCCGATGCGGTACGAGCCGTCGAACGCGGGGGCGCCGTACGCGCCCAACTCGTACGGCGGACCGGCCGCTTCGCCGCAGGCGTACGGGGAGGTCACCGGCTGGCGGGCGGCGGGCGAGATGGTGCGCGAGGCGTACGCGCTGCACGCGGAGGACGACGACTTCGGGCAGGCGGGCACGATGGTGCGCGAGGTGCTGGACGACGCGGCGCGCGCCCGGCTGGTGTCGAACGTGGCGGGCCACCTCAGCGACGGGGTGAGCGCGCCGGTGCTGGAGCGGGCGGTGACGTACTGGCGCAATGTCGACCAGTCGCTGGGCGACCGGATCGCCGGTGAGGTCAAGACCGGCTGACGCCCACCGAAGCGCAGCCCCGAGGCACGTGATCATGTCCCGTGCCCCGGGGCTGCATCGTGTCCGGGGGCGGGTCCGGTGCGGGTCCGGTGCGGGTTCGAGGCTTTGCCAAGGTTTGGGTTTCCCGAAAATGTGATATCTCTTTGATAGACACTTTCGGAGGAACGGGGACCCGCCATGTCGGACCAGAAACCACAGCTCGCCGTCGACGCACCGGACATGCCCGCGCCGCGGGTGCAGGAGCGACGGGCGGTGGGCATGCCCGGTCTGCCCTTTCTGCTGCTCGCGCTGGTGGTGGTGGCCGGTGGTGTGGCGCTGATCGTCGCGGGCGCGGTACACGCCAAGGACCACCCCGGCGCCCTCGCGACCACGCTGATCGTCGCGGGCGCGGTGGTCGTCCTCTGCGCGTTCATCACCCTGTTCGGCCTCACCCAGGTCGCGCCGGGCTCGGCGCGGGTGTGCCAGCTCTTCGGGCGCTACCAGGGCACCATCCGGCAGGACGGCCTGCGCTGGGTGAACCCCTTCACCAGCCGCCGCAAGATCTCCACCCGGCTGCGCAACCACGAGACCTCGACGCTGAAGGTCAACGACGCGTACGGCAACCCGATCGAACTGGCCGCGGTCGTGGTCTGGCAGGTCAGGGACACCGCGCAGGCGACGTTCGAGGTCGACAACTACGTCCAGTTCGTGAGCATCCAGACCGACACCGCCGTCCGGCACATCGCGACCAACTACCCGTACGACGCCCACGACGGCCAGTCGATCTCGCTGCGCGGCAACTCCGAGGACATCACCGAGCGGCTGTCCGCCGAGATCGCCGCCCGCGTCGAGTCGGCCGGTGTGAAGATCATCGAATCCCGCTTCACACACCTCGCCTACGCGCCCGAGATCGCCTCCGCGATGCTTCAGCGGCAGCAGGCCGGGGCCATCGTGGCCGCCCGGCAGACGATCGTGGACGGCGCGGTCGGCATGGTCGAGTCGGCGCTGTCCCGGATCGCCGAGCAGGGGATCGTCGAACTGGACGAGGAGCGCAAGGCGTCCATGGTCAGCAATCTGCTGGTCGTGCTCTGCGGTGACCGCGCCGCGCAGCCGGTCCTGAACACGGGCACCCTCTACCAGTGACCTCCTCCGCGCCCGACGACGGGCCCGACGGGGCGGGCGGCGGGGAGACCGCCGCCCGCCCCGTACGCAAGCAGGTGCTGCTGCGGCTCGACCCCGCCGTTCACGACGCCCTCGCGTCCTGGGCGGCGGCGGAGCTGCGCAGCACCAACGCGCAGATCGAGTTCCTGCTGCGCCGCGCCCTCGCCGAGGCGGGCCGCCTGCCCAGCGCGACCCGCCCCCTCCCCCGCCGCGGCCGGCCCCCGAAGCCGTCGGCCGGTACGTAGGCCCCGCCCGCCACCGGCCCCCTCCCGACACCACCGCACGGCGGCGGAAGGCAGCGCTCCGGTGCGTATACATGGTGTGTATACCCGTGGTGTACAGTGCTCCGCATGTCAATTGGGCACACCCTGCTCGGACTCCTGGAGTCCGGCCCGCGCCACGGCTACGACCTCAAGCGCGCATTCGACGAACGGTTCGGACACGACCGCCCGCTGGCCTATGGGCAGGTCTACTCGACGATGGCCAGGCTGCTGAAGAACGGCCTGGTCGAGGTGGACGGCATAGAGCCGGGCGGCGGCCCCGAGCGCAAGCGGTACGCGATCACCGAAGCGGGGATCACGGACGTCGAGACGTGGCTGACGCAGCCGGAGAAGCCGGAGCCGTACCTCCAGACCACGCTGTACACGAAGGTCGTGCTGGCGCTGCTGACCGGCCGCCCGGCCGCCGACCTGCTCGACACCCAGCGCGCCGAGCACCTGCGGCTGATGCGCGACCTCACCCGGCGCAAGTCGGCGGGCGACCTGGCGGACCAGCTCATCTGCGACCACGCCCTGTTCCATCTGGAGGCGGATCTGCGGTGGCTGGAGCTGACCGCCGCCCGTCTCGACCAGCTCGCCGCGGAGGTGGCCAAATGAACGCGTCGACCGAGCCCCGACCCGAGCCGCTGCTGGTGGCCGCGGGACTGCGCAAGGCGTACGGCCCGACCCCGGCGCTGGACGGCGCCGACTTCAGCATCAGGCCCGGCGAGGTCGTCGCGGTCATGGGCCCCTCGGGGTCGGGCAAGTCGACCCTGCTGCACTGCCTGGCCGGCATCGTGAAGGCCGACTCCGGCCAGGTGCGCTACCGGGGACGCGACCTGTCGGCCATGTCGGACGGCGAGCGCAGCGCGCTGCGCCGCGCCGACTTCGGCTTCGTCTTCCAGTTCGGCCAGCTCGTACCCGAGCTGACCTGCCTGGAGAACGTGGCGATGCCGATGCGGCTCGGCGGCGCCAAGCGCAGGCCGGCCGAGCAGCAGGCGGCGCAGTGGCTGGAGCGCCTGGAGGTCGCCGACATCGCCGACAAGCGGCCCGGCGAGGTCTCCGGCGGCCAGGGCCAGCGCGTCGCGGTGGCGCGCGCGCTGGTCGGCGGCCCGCGGGTCGTCTTCGCCGACGAGCCGACCGGCGCGCTGGACTCGCTCAACGGCGAGCGGGTGATGCGGCTGCTGACCGACGCCGCGCACGACACCCGCGCCGCCGTCGTCCTGGTCACCCACGAAGCGCGGGTGGCCGCCTACTCCGACCGGGAGATCGTCGTGCGGGACGGGAAGTCGCGCGACATGGAGCGGGTGTCATGAACAGCCGCGAACCTCACGGCACCGGGGCACCGGACCAGCCGGCCGGCGTGCGGACCTGGGCGCGCGACCTCGCGCTCGGCGCGCGTTTCGCGGCGGGCGGCGGACGCGAGGGCTGGACCCGTACGGTGCTGACCGCCGTCGGCGTCGGGCTCGGCGTGGCGCTGCTGCTGCTCGCCGCCGCCGTACCGGCCATGCTGGACACGCGGGAACAGAAGCGGGTGGCCCGCGACACCTCCTCCGCCACGTTCATCGCCAAGCCGTCCGACCGCTCGCTCCTGGTGGCCGACGTCAGGACCGTCTACCGGGACTCGCAGATCGGCGGCTCGCTGCTCCAGGCCGAGGGGGCCAAGGCGCCCTCGCCGCCCGGCGTCGCCCATCTGCCGGGCGCCGGGGAGATGGTGGTCTCCCCCGCGCTGCGCAAGCTGCTGAACTCCACGCCGCTGCTGCGCGAGCGCATCCCGTACAAGATCACCGGCACCGTCGGGGAAGCCGGGCTGATGGGCCCGAGCGAGCTGCTGTACTACGCGGGCAGCGATCAGCTCACCGCCCGTGACGAGAACTACGGGCACGGCAACGCCACTCGGGTCACCTCGTACGGCTACCACGCCCCGTCCGAGGCGATGAGCCCGGTGCTGACGCTGCTGCTGGTCGTCATGCTGGTGGTGCTGCTGCTGCCGGTCGCGGTCTTCGTCGGCGCGGCGGTACGGCTGGGCGGCGAGCGGCGGGACAGGCGGCTGGCGGCGATGCGGCTGGTCGGCGCGGACATCCGGATGACCCGCAGAATCGCCGCGGGGGAAGCCCTGTTGGGGTCGCTGTTCGGGCTGGTGCTGGGCGCGGTGTTCTTCTTCACCGGTCGGCAGCTGGCCTCGCACTTCACGATCCACGACATCAGCGCCTTTCCCGCCGACATGACGCCGAACGCGGCGCTCACCACGCTGATCGTGCTGGCGGTCCCGGTGGCGGCCGTCGCCGTGACCCTGGTCAGCCTGCGCGGCACGGCGATCGAACCGCTCGGCGTGGTCCGCCAGGGGCTCGGCCGGCGCCGCACCCTGTGGTGGCGGCTGCTGGTGCCGCTGGTCGGCATCGGCCTGCTGGTCCCGCTGTTCGGTTCGGTCAACGGCAGCGACGCGCATGTCAACGAGTACCAGACCGCGGCGGGCGCGGTGCTGCTGCTGTTCGGTGTCACCACGGTGCTGCCCTGGGTCGTGGAGGCCGTCGTCGGACGGCTGCGCGGCGGGCCGGTCGCCTGGCAACTGGCCACCCGCAGGCTCCAGTTGAACAGCAACGGATCGGCGCGGATGGTCAGCGGCGTCACGGTCGCGGTCGCCGGGGCCATCGCGCTCCAGATGCTCTTCGCGGGCGTCAACGACACCTTCGTGCACTCCACGGGCGCCGACACGTCCCGTATCCAGGCCACCGTCAGCGCGCCGACCGCCGACGCGCGGCAGGCGGTCGACTACACCGCGAAGGTCCGGGCGACGCCCGGCGTGGCGCGGGCGTACGGCTTCATCGACACGCGGGCCACGCAGCCGGACGCCAGCAAGCTCGGCCCCGACGCCGAGACCGCCTACATCCCGCTGCTGGTCGCCGACTGCGACACGCTGCGGCAGATGGCCGACGTCGGCTCCTGCGGGGCGGGCAGCGTCTACATCGTGCCCAACAACGAGCAGTGGGGCGCGTCGTCCAACGCGGACCTGGCCAAGTACGCCAAGCCCGGCAAGCGCCTCGACCTCAACACCGGCGCCCTGCCGTACACCGGCGCTCCGCGGCTGTGGACGGTCCCGTCCGACGCCCGTTCGGTCACGGCGCGGACCGACCCGCGCGGTCAGACCAACTGGGGCGTCCTGCTGACCCCCGAGGCCGTCGACCAGTCGAAGCTGGCCGATCCCACGGCCGTCGTCATGGTCAACCTCGACGCGGGCAAGCGGGACGCGGTGGAGTACCTGCGCAACACCGGGGCCGCGCTCGGCCCGACGGTCACCGTCTCGGCCGTGAGCGACAGCACCACGCAGACGCAGTACGGCCAGTTGCGGCGCGGCCTGTTCGTGGGCGCGGCCATCACCATGGCGCTGATCGGCGCCAGCCTGCTGGTCACGATGCTGGAGCAGCTCCGCGACCGCAAGAAGCTGCTCGCCGTCCTGGTCGCCTTCGGCACCCGGCGCACCGCCCTGGCCTGGTCGGTGCTGTGGCAGACGGCCATTCCGATGGCGCTCGGCCTGGTCCTCGCCTGTGTCGGCGGGCTCGGGCTCGGTGCCGCGCTCCTGGCGATGGTCGGCCGTGCGTTCCACGTCGACTGGGCGATCGTCGCCCAGATGTCGGCGATCGGCGCGTCCGTCGTCCTGGCCGTCACCCTCCTCAGCCTGCCGCCGCTGTGGCGGCTGATGCGGCCGGACGGTCTGCGGACCGAATAGGCCGAAGGCCGAAGGGCGAACGACGCGACCGCCCCCGCGTCCGGAGGGGGGACGCGGGGGCGGTCGGAGGCGGGGGGCGGTCGCGGGGGCGCTGTTAGGCGGACGCGCCCTCGTGAGTGTGGTCGTCCTCGTGGGAGGGGTCCCGGTCGTCCGGGCCGGGACCGCTCGGGCCGGGGCCGCTCGGGCCGGGGCCGCTCGGGCCGGGGCCGCTCGGGCCGGGGCCCTCAGGACCGGAACCCTCGGGACCGGAACCCTCAGGGCCGGGGCCCTCAGGACCGGAACCCCCAGGACCGGAGCCCTCGGGGCCGGGGCCGTCCGGTGTCGGGCCGCCCGAGGCCGGGGCCTCCGGGTCCGCCGGGGGCTGACGGGTGGTGACCGGGGCGATCTCGTAGGCCGTCGCGCCGTGCGGACCGGCTGCGGCCGCCGCCCGCTCCTTGGTGTGGGCCCTGAGGTAGCCGACCACCGTGTTGCCGACCGCGACCAGCGGCACGGCGACGACGGCGCCGCCGATGCCCGCGATCATCGAACCGGCGGCGACGGACAGGACGACGGCCAGCGGGTGGACGCGGACGGCGCGGCCGAGGATGAAGGGCTGGAGGATGTGCCCCTCGATCTGCTGGACGGCGAGCACGACGACCAGCACCATCAGCGCGGTGAACGGCCCCTGGGTGACCAGGGCCACGACGACCGCGATGAAGCCGGAGGCGACGGCGCCGACCAGCGGCACGAAGGACGACAGGAAGATGACCACGGCCAGCGGCACGGCCATCGGCACGCCGAGGAAGAAGATGCCGACGCCGATGAAGATGGCGTCGATGAGGGCGACTATCACCGTGCCGCGCACGTACAGGGTGAGGGTGCGCCAGGCGCGCGGACCGGCGCCGGCCAGCCCGTCCCTGGCCGCGTCGGGGAACAGCTTGAGGAACCAGTTCCAGATGTTCGGCCCGTCGTAGAGCAGGAACAGCGTGCTGAACATCGCCAGCAGTATGCCGGTGAGCAGTTCGACGATGACGGTGACGCCCTGGAGCCCGGCGTCGGTCAGCGCCTTGGTGTTGGAGCCGATCGCTTCCTGGAGGTTCTTGGCGACCTGGTTGATCTGGTCGTCGGTGACGTGGAAGGGGCTGTTGAGCAGCCACTTCTTCACCTCGTTGACGCCGTCCTGGAGGCTGGTCGACAGATTGCTGATGTTGTCCATCACCTGCCAGACCACGAACCAGCCGACCAGGCCCATGATGACGAAGCCGCCGACGAAGACCATGGCCGTCGCCACCCCGCGCGGCACACCGCGCCGCTTGAGGCGGGCGACGAACGGCTGGAGCAGCGCGGTGATCAGCAGGCCGGCGGTGAAGGCCAGCACCACGAGCTGTACGGCGCCGATCACCCGCATCAGCACCCAGACGGTGCCCGCGAGCACCAGCAGCCGCCAGCCGACCTCGGCGCCGACGCGCATGCTCCACGGCACGGCCGACACCGGATCGGGCTGCGGCGCGCGCGGCGCGGGCACGACGACGACGGGCGGGGGCGCGACGGCCCCGCCTCCCGCACCGGCGGCCTTCGCCGTACGCTTCCCGCCGCCCGGTTCGGAGGCCGCGTCGGGCGTGTCGGCCTCCCGGTCCGTACCGGCGGAGGGGTCGGTGGCGGGAGCGGCGTCCGAGGAGTCGCGGCGCGGGTCCTCGATCGCGGCGCCGACGCCGCGGCTCGCGTTCACCGCCGCCTGGCGTTCGTCGATCCGTCCGGCGATATTGGCCAGCCCGGAGGCCAGTACGGCGCTCCAGTGGCGCTTGTCCGGCATTGCTCTCCCCTGACCCCGTCGACCATCTGTGGAACTGCTGAGAATGACGATGTTATTCGCGAGGAGGGTTGCCTCCCACATCCTCCCCGCGCCTACCCCGTTCCGGGACACGCACAAGCCCCCGGCCCTGAGGGCTCGGGGGCTTGCGGAGAGATACCGCGCACTGCCGCCTGACGGCTGGGCGCCGTCGGCTCAGTAGTAGTTGTGACTCTGCCAGAACGACCAGGCGCCGCAGGGGCTGCCGTACCGGCTGTTCATGTAGTTGAGGCCCCACTTTATCTGCGTGGCCGGATTGGTCCGCCAGTCCGAGGCGACCGAGGCCATCTTCGAACCGGGGTTGGACTGAACCAGGCCGTACGCCCCGGAGGAGGGGTTGGTCGCCGTGTAGTTCCAGCCGCTCTCGCGGGAGACGATGTTGGAGAAGCACGCGAACTGGTCGCCGCCGACGATGGTCTGCGCCATCGCCTTGACCTGCGCCACCGTGTACGAGGCCGTGACGGGGAACGTGGCACGTGAGTCGCCACCGCCCCGGCTGGCGGCCTCTTCGAGCTTGCGCTGCTTCTCCTTGGCAGCCGCCTCGTCCGCCGCCTTCTTCTTGGCGGCGGCGTCCTTGGCCGCCTGGACGCGGGCGGTCTGCTCAGCGGACTGCCGGGCCGTGGCATCGGCGGCGTCCGACTGCGCCTGCACCTGCTCGGTCAGCGAAGCCTGCTGAATCTGCTGCCCAGCGGGAATGTCCGCAAGGAGGGTCGTCGTGCCGGCTGCTTCGACAGGCTCGGAAGAGCCCTGGTCGGCGCCCGACGCGACGCCTACGACGGCGCCCACAGTGGTGACCGCAGTGGCCGAAGCCACCGCGAGTCCCCGGACCGAGATCCGGCTCACACGGTTTCCTTCCAGCATCGCCCGATGGGTGACCTCACGGACGAAATCGTGCCCCTGGCACGGTCCCCTTCCTGCCGGTCCGCCAATACGGGCCGGTCGGTCACGGGGGCACTGGCCCGGTGCGAACTCCCGGAGGAGTCCCGCGTGGTGCTCGGGCGGCTCATGGCGGTCGATGTGGATTTGTGTGGAGCTGCTCTTCCCACGCCCCTGAAGGTGTAGGAGTGCCATAAGCGGGGCCTGACAGCCTCACACCCTGCCGTACGCGGACGCCGCGCGGCAATTTCCGGTTGAGTGGCAAAGCTCACACGCTGCGGAGGAGGGTAAATCCGAGCGGCGGACCCCGTAAAACGCTAGGCTGCTGCGCCCTTCACGCCGGGCGCAGCAGCCTCAACTCACGCTATCACTCAGTAAATCCGGACACTTCAGGCCCCCCGCCATTCGGGGGCCGGGCCCCGGTCAGGCCCCGCCGTCCTCCAGCATCTCGGTGACGAGAGCGGCGATCGGCGACCGCTCGGAGCGGTTGAGGGTGATGTGGGCGAACAGCGGATGGCCCTTCAGCTTCTCCACCACCGCCACGACACCGTCGTAACGGCCCACCCGGAGGTTGTCGCGCTGCGCCACGTCGTGGGTGAGGACCACCCGCGATCCGGCGCCGATCCGCGACAGGACGGTCAGCAGGACGTTCCGCTCCAGCGACTGGGCCTCGTCGACGATCACGAAGGCGTCGTGCAGCGAACGGCCCCTGATGTGGGTCAGCGGCAGCACTTCCAGCATGCCGCGCGCCACGACCTCCTCGATGACCTCCTTGGACGTCACGGCCGACAGCGTGTCGAAGACGGCCTGAGCCCAGGGGCTCATCTTCTCCGCCTCGCTGCCGGGCAGGTAGCCCAGCTCCTGGCCGCCGACCGCGTACAGCGGCCGGAAGACCATCACCTTGCGGTGCTGACGGCGCTCCAGGACGGCTTCGAGGCCCGCGCACAGGGCCAGCGCGGACTTGCCGGTACCCGCGCGCCCGCCCATCGACACGATGCCGACGTCGGGGTCGAGCAGCAGATCGAGCGCGATCCGCTGTTCCGCGCTGCGGCCGTGGATGCCGAACGCCTCGCGGTCGCCGCGCACCAGCCGCACCCGGCCGTCCTCGGTGACCCGGCCCAGCGCCTTGCCGCGCTCGGACTGGAGCACCAGGCCGGTGTGCACCGGCAGCTCGGCCGCTTCGGGCAGCGCGATGGACTCCTCCGCGAAGAGGGTGTCCACCTCGTCCGCCCCGACCAGCAGTTCCTCCATTCCCGTCCAGCCCGAGGTGATCGCCAGCTCGGCCCGGTACTCCTCGGCCAGCAGGCCGACGGAGGACGCCTTCACCCGCAGCGGCAGATCCTTGGAGACGACGGTGACGTCGTACCCCTCGGCCTGCAGATTGCGGGCGACCGCCAGAATGCGCGAGTCGTTGTCACCGAGCCGGAATCCGGCGGGGAGCACCCCGGGATCCGAGTGGTTGAGCTCGACACGCAGCGTGCCACCGACGTCACCGATCGGAATCGGTGCGTCCAGACGGCCGTAGCGGATCCGGAACTCATCCAGCAGCCGCAACGCCTGGCGGGCGAAGTAGCCGAGTTCCGGGTGGTGGCGCTTGGCTTCCAACTCCGTCACCACGACGACCGGCAGCACAACCTCGTGCTCGTCGAAGCGGGCGATGGCATTGGGGTCTGCGAGCAGCACGCTGGTGTCGAGTACGTACGTGCGCCGGTCGTTGTCACGGCGATTCTTGCTGGTCACCACGTGTGGACGAACCCCCTCGGGAGAGGTCGAACTGCGGTACCGGCAACCATGGGCCGGATGCCGGTCTCCCAGTGATATGCCCTGGAAAACCGTTGCCCATGCGAATGCATATGACAGTCATCCGACGGTCATCGCCCGGTCACCGACCGCTCACCGGCCATTACGCGGGAGAAACCGGCCTCCGCACGCCGTCGTGGAGCCCTCGCGGCACCGGATTCAGGCCGCCCCCACGCCCCCCGTACGGCCCACACCGCGCCCCGCGCGGCAGGGGCTCCACGGGGTCTTCCGTACCGGCGCGCCGGTACGGAGTCGTCAGGTGCCGTAGCGCCGGTGCCTGGCCGCGTAGTCGCGCAGCGCCCGCAGGAAGTCCACCTTGCGGAAGGCGGGCCAGAAGACCTCGCAGAAGTAGTACTCCGAGTGGGCGCTCTGCCAGAGCATGAAGCCGGACAGCCGCTGCTCCCCCGAGGTGCGGATCACCAGATCCGGGTCGGGCTGGCCGCGCGTGTAGAGGTGCTCCGAGATGTGCTCGACGTCCAGGATCTCGGCCAGGTCCTCGATGGTGGTGCCGCGCCCCGCGTGCTCGTGCAGCAGCGACCGTACGGCGTCGGCGATCTCCTGCCGGCCGCCGTAGCCCACCGCCACGTTCACCAGCAGGCCGCCGAGCGCGTGCGTCTCCTGCTCGGCCTCCTTGAGCACCGACTGGGTGTGCGCGGGCAGCAGGTCCATGGTGCCCACGTGGTGCACGCGCCAGCGGCCGGTCGCGGCCAGTTCGCGCACCGCGTCCTCGATGATGCCCAGCAGCGGCACCAACTGGTCGGCGGGGCGGTCCAGATTGTCGGTGGACAGCAGCCACAGCGTGACCACCTCGACACCGGTCTCCTCGCACCAGCCGAGCATTTCGGAGATCTTGTCGGCCCCGGCCCTGTGCCCCTGTTCGGGGCTGCCGCCGGACGCCTTGGCCCAGCGCCGGTTGCCGTCCAGGATCACGCCGATGTGCTTGGGGCCCTGCGCCACGTCCAGCCGGCGTTCCACCCTGCGGGAGTACAGCCCGTACACCAGGTCGCGCAGATTCATCGCACACCAGCCCCTCCTGGGCCTGTCGCCCGGCGGCCACACTACTGCGCACAAGGGCTCGCGGACGAACCGGGGAGGCGGGGCCGACACCCCCGCGTGATAAGCAGAGACCGTGAATATTCGTTCCCTTTACCGCGCCTCCGACGAGCGCTACGACTCGATGGAGTACCGCAGGACCGGCCGCAGCGGCCTCAAGCTCCCCGCCGTCTCCCTGGGTCTGTGGCACAACTTCGGCGACGACCGCACCCTGGACTCCCAGCGCGCCATCCTGCGCCGCGCGTTCGACCTCGGCGTCACGCACTTCGACCTCGCCAACAACTACGGCCCGCCGTACGGCGCCGCCGAGGCCAACTTCGGCACCCTCTTCGCCCAGGACTTCCGGCCCTACCGCGACGAACTGGTCATCTCCACCAAGGCGGGCTACGACATGTGGCCGGGACCGTACGGGGAATGGGGCTCGCGCAAGTACCTGCTGTCCTCCCTCGACCAGTCCCTGTCCCGCATGGGCCTCGACTACGTCGACATCTTCTACTCCCACCGCTTCGACCCCGACACGCCCCTCGAAGAGACGATGGGCGCGCTGGCGACCGCCGTCCAGCAGGGCAAGGCGCTCTACGTCGGCATCTCCTCGTACGGTCCCGACCGTACGCGCGAGGCCGCGCGCATCCTGCGCGAGCTGGGGGTGCCCGCGCTGATCCACCAGCCCTCGTACTCCATGATCAACCGGTGGATCGAGGACGAGGGTCTGCTGGACGTCCTGGAGGAGGAGGGCATGGGCTGCATCGGCTTCGTGCCGCTCGCCCAGGGGCTGCTGACCGACCGTTACCTCGGCGGCATTCCCGAGGGGTCGCGGGCCGCCCAGGGCAAGTCCCTCAACCCCGGCCTCGTCAACGACGAGACCATCGGCCGGCTGCGCGCCCTCAACGACATCGCCGCCGCGCGCGGCCAGTCGCTCGCCCAGCTCGCCCTGTCCTGGGTGCTGCGCGACCCCCGCGTCACCTCCGCCCTCATCGGCGCCTCCTCAGTCGCCCAGCTCGAGGCCAACGTCGCCGCCGTCGGCGCCACCCCCCTCACCGCCGAGGAGCTCTCCTCCATCGACGCGCACGCGGTGGAGCCGGAGGGGGTCAACCTCTGGTCGGTCAGCAGCGAGGCCTAGCCTGCGGCTCGCTTCCGTTTAAAGGGGGTGCCCCCTTTCGCCCCTCACCGGGCGGAGGGGGGCACCCCCCTTTCTGTCGGGGCTCGGGCCCCGGGCCCGCGGCTGCGCCGGGCGGTACGCCGCGTTTTTCAGGGGCGCGGGGAACTGCGCGGCCGGCCACGGCGATGGCTGCGCTTCACCACCGGGCCCGGAGGGGCAGTTCGGTGGTCTCCCGACCACCGGGCCGTTGGGGGCTGAGCGCGCAGTTCCCCGCGCCCCTGGGGGGGCATCGTCTTGCGGAGGGCGGGCGGACAGGGGGGCGGGGGTCTGAGGGGGGCTCAGGGGGTGAGCAGGAGGGCGGTGAGGGTGCCGAGGAGCATGAAGGGCCCGAACGGCAGTGGGGTCTTGCGGGTGGCGCGCCGAGTGGCGATGAGGGCGAGGCCGATGACGGCGCCGAGGGCGAAGCCGAGAAACGTGCCGGTGAAGACGGTGGGCCAGCCGTACCAGCCGAGGGCGAGGCCGAGGGTGGGGGCGAGTTTGACGTCGCCGAAGCCCATGCCGGCGGGGTTGACGAGGAAGAGGAGCAGGTAGACGAAGCCGACGGCGAGGGCGCCGAACAGGGCGCGCGGCCAGGAGCCCCGGTGATCGGGAAGCAGGGCGGCGAGACCGAGCAGCGCGGCGGTGCCGAAGAAGGCGGGGAAGGTGAGGACGTCCGGGAGCCGGAAGACCTTGAGGTCGACGCGGCCGAGGACGAGGCCGAGCGGCACCAGCAGGAGCCAGACGACGAGTTCGGGGTGGGCGCCCACCCTGGCGGCCAGTCCGGCGCAGGCGAGCGCGCACACGAGGGCGAGGACGACGGCGGGCCCGTAGGAGCCGTAGGAGCCGCGCTCGGCGCAGCGCGGGCAGCGCGCCGGTCCGAGCCAGCCGCGTATGCCCTCGGGCAGCGGGTGACCCTCGGGGCAGTGCGCCGCCCACGGCTCACCTGAGGGGACGGCCAACCGGTAGGCGGCGCGCGGCAGCGACAGGCCGCTGACGATTCCCCACACGGCGGCGGCCACGATCGGATAGACATGCACCGGGCCGACCGTACACGGCCGCCGCGGACCCGTAACGGGGCCCGTACCGCGTCACCTGCCGCCTGATCGAGCACCCCGGGGAGTGGCCATGCGCCGACGTTGGCGAGACGGTGACGGCACGCTGCGGACGCCCGACGCCGAGGTGCCGCTGCGGGTCGCCGCGTCGTACCGGGCGCGGACCCGCGGGCTGCTCGGCCTGGACGGGATCGAGGGCGCCCTTCTGCTGACCCCGGCCTCCAGCGTGCACACCGTACGGATGCGGTTTCCGATCGACGTCGCCTATCTGGACCGCCGGCTGCGCGTCCTGGCCGTCCGTACGATGCCGCCCGGCCGCGTCGGCCGCCCCCGGCTGCTGGCCCGGCACGTCCTGGAGGCGGAGGCGGGCGCGCTGGCGCGGTGGGGGGTGCGCAAGGGGGTGCGGCTGGAGGCGGACGTGGGAGGCGGGCCGGACAGGCCCTAGCGGTTCGGGTCGGTGGCGAATTCGATGCTGTTGATGATCCGGCGCAGCAGCATCGGGTCGGCCGCGCCGTCGGCCGTCCAGGCGCGGACGGTGACCGGGTGGCCCTCGTAGTCGTGCAGGCGGACCTCGACGCGGGCGGCGGGGCGGCCGTCGGGGGCGGCCTGGACGTAGCTGAGGACCTGGCCGGGCTGGCCGTCGAAGTCCAGCGACTCCTTGCGGGCGGTGGCGAGGGCGGTGGCCGTCGCCTTGTCGGGGGGACCGCCGGCGCCCGGATTGGCGCTGACGGCGACCTCGGCGTCCGTACGGCCGTCAGGGCCGCGCAGCACCGCCCCGCCGCGCACGTCCTGCCAGGTCTTGGGGACCGCGACCGCCAGCGGGTCGGCCCGCAGATAGCGCCAGCCGTCCGGGGCTCCGGCGCCGACCGAGCAGGCGGATTGGGTGGCCAGGACCAGGCAGGTCAGGGCGGTGCCGGTGAGCGAATACCGGCGGCTTTTCGCCGTTTTGTTCCGCATGCGGGCAATCTACGATGCGGCGGCCCGCATCTCCTTGATAGGCATGCGGAATGCCCGCGACCTCTTCCGCCCGTTCCACCCACGAGATCGGCCGCCTCCGCGACCTGCCCACCGACGACTCGCTGTGCCGCTGGGCGGCGCAGGACCTGAGCGCGGGCCGGGCCTTCGTCCGCGGCGCGGCGGTCGCGGTGGCGGCGCCGAACCTGTCGCTGCTCGACCGGCTCGCGGTCACCGGCCCCGCGGACGACGCCGTCCCGCTCGTACGCGAGGTGCTGCGCGAGGTCGGCCCGAGCTATCGGCCGCTCGGCGACCGGGAGTTGATCGACACGGTCGTACGCGCGGTGCCCTCGCTGCGGCCGGTGGCCGGTTTCGGCTGGATGGACCGTACGGGGCCGCCGGTCGGGCCCGTCCCCTCGGGCGGCGGTTCCGCGCGGTGGCTTCCGGACAGCGCCGCCCCGGAGGTGGGCGCCCTGCTGGACACCGCCTTCCCCGCCTCGTACGCCTACCCCGGCCGCCCCGGCGCGCGGGACCGGTGGGCCGGGGCCCGCGCGGACGGGCGCCTGGCCGCGGTCGCCGCGCTCACCTGGTGCGCGCCGACGGTCGGGTACGTGGCGGGGGTCGCGACCGCCGCGGCGGCGCGCGGCCGGGGGCTGGCCCGCGAGGTCTGCGCGCTCGTCGTCGCGGAGGCGCTGGCCGTTCACGGCACCGCCGCCCTGATCGTCGACGACTCCAACGCCCTGGCGCTGCGGCTCTACCGCGGCGCCCTGGCGCTGCGGCTCTACCGCGGCCTGGGGCTTGCCTACCGGCCGCTGCGGGCGGCGGGGGTGGAGACGGGCTGAGGGTGGCGTTCGCGGGGGCCCTGCGGGGGCGGCCTATGGGGGGCACGCGGGTGCGGTGCGGGCGCGGGCGCGGGACAGGCGCGAAAGCGGCACGGGCGCGAGCGCGGTGCCAGGTGCGGTGCGGGCGCGGGTGCGGGTGCGGGAAAAGAAAAACGGGCCGGTTCGCAGGGGGGGGAGAGCGAACCGGCCCGAGGGGGGGAGTTACACCGTACCGCGTCAGAGCGACCGCTCAGCACGTTACGCGGCAGGTGGCGTGAAAGTGATCTCGACGCGGCGGTTCTGGCTGCGTCCGGTTTCGGACGAATTGTCGGCAATCGGGTAGTCCTCGCCGTACCCACGGACCTGAAACGTGTGGGACGGGTCACCGGCGCTGCCCATTTCCGTTGCCAGGACTTGGTAAACGGCGTCGGCGCGTTGCTTCGAGAGCACCATGCCGTGCTCGGAGCTGCCGAGATTGTCCGTGAACCCGAACACCCGGATGGGTGACGTCACATGGCGTGCGGTGATGTCGTCCGCGATGGCCTGGATCCGCGAGGTCGCCGTGGGCGACAGCACGGCGCTGTCCTTCTTGAACAGCACCTCCGACTGGAGCGCGTAGGTGACCGTCGAGTTCGACGTCTCCTGCCGCTGCTCCGGCTGGCTCGCCTTCGTCGACGACTCGTCCGTCACGGACACGATGTCCAGCACCTTCGCCGGCGCCAGCGTCGAGCCCTCCGGCAGCCTGAGTCCTGGCGACGTCGGGTCGATCCGCACGGGGGCCGTCGGCGTGCTGTCACCGGCCGTGGGCGGCGGATTCGTGTCGGCCACGGCCGCGGTCCCCCCGGCCACCGTCCCGGCGGCCAGCACCAGCACGATCACCACACCCGCGGACAGGGCGGCCCGCTGCCCTCCGGCGCGGGATGCCGCCCCGGGCGGCGACGCGTTGCGCTTCATCGTCCTCACCCCTCCGAGAGCGTGATCTTCGCGGGCGGCATCGTCGGCAGCTCGAACGACACTTGGGTGGTGGCTTCCGGCGGGGCGGGGAACTGGGCGAAGAAGGGGCGGGATTCCTTGGGCTGGACACTCAGCAGCTTCATCGTGCACAGGCACTTGCCGTCCGTGTCGCGCAGTACGTAGTAGCGCTTCTTTCCGGCTTCGTCGACGAGGACCGCGCCCGCGACGGACGCGCCGGACGAGGACAACGCGGTCTCGTTGCCGACCCAGTTGTCCGCGTTGAAGATGTTCGTGCCGTTGTTGGTGACAACCCCCTGGACCGTGACGAATCCGCCGGAGTCCCGCACGGCCGAGTTGATGGTGACCTCGATGTCCCTCTCGCCCTTGATCTGGGCGAGGATCTGGGTCGCGGTGGCGCTCGGCGCGGCGGTGTCACCGCCGCTCGATCCAGGGTTCTTCGACGCGCTCGCGGAGGTGGACGGCTTGTTGTCCGCCTTGTCACCGCCGCCGCCTCCGCCACCGCAACCCGCCAGCGTGATGGCGGCACCGGCGGCGAACGCCACCGCAATCGTCGCCCTGTGCCCGTATCGCATCGTTCCCCGTTCCCTCATCGCTCGGCCGCCGTCACTTGCTCAAGTGGACGGTGTAGAAGGTCGACAGGTCCAGCACGAAGCCGCCCGCCGTCGGATCGACCGTCACATGGTCGCCGTTGCAAATGAATCCGATCGCGTTGCCGTCCTTGTCGCCAAGTCCGCAGCGCGGTTCGACCACCGCGGTGGCGGTGGCCTTGGCGTGCTTGGTCTCGGTGCCGTCGACCACCGAGGTGCCGACCGTGCCCAGGGTCGTGACGGAGACGGTGTATCCGAGCGGTACGCCGGAGGCCCGGCCGCAGCCGTCCGGAGCGTCCACGGCGGCGTCGTTCTGCCCGGCGTACGAGGACGCGGCAGCGCACGCCTCCGCGTCGTGCGACCCCAAATTCGCCAGCAGTTTGCCCAGTTGGACGAGGTCGCCCGAGGTCAGTGCGGCGAGGAAGTCGGCGGACGCGGCATCACGGTCCGCGCGAGCGGCGGCCAGCGCCGCCGAATCCGCCGCGGTCTGGGCGGAGTTGCGGACGACCGCGGCCTGGCCGACCGCGAAGTACGCGAAGGCCAGGAAGAACAGCGCGGCCATGGACACGATGTAGATACCGAGGGTCTGACCGCGGTCATCCCCGAACCGGCCTACTTGCCGTTTCCGGCGGTGATCTTGTCGATCATCGAGTTGATGCTGTCCTTGATCTTCGTGCCGATGTCCGTCGTCCCCGCCAGCACTCCGATGATCACCGCGATCACCACCGCGATCCCGAGATACTCGAACGACGTCTGACCCCTGTCGGCCGACCCGTCCGCCGACCGGTCGGCGATCCGGGCCGCGAGTCTGTCCGTGCGGTCGCGCAGCCAGATCTCGGTGTCCGTGTAGCGCCGGACTACCCACCTGTTCATCATCGTTCGCCCCATTCTTCGTCACCTGACGGATGCGTGCGACGGCCGCGTTCCACCTGTCGGGGTAGGTGTCCACGGCGCACCGCCTCTCGCTGGTCGTGTTGCCGTCCGCAGCGGATCGGTTCTGATTGCAGGTGCAAATATGGTTGCGAATGCAAAGGTACACCCGAACCTCGGACATCCGCAGCCCGTTCTGCGCCAATTGGCGCTTACAGCATGCCGGTTGATCACACTGTGTGGCCAGCGGATCACGGTAATCGCCAGGTCATCAACCGCTCATCTCCGGTCATCGGCCGCCATCTCCGCTCATCGTCACCGGTCACGCGCCCGCCGCGTCCGGCGGCCACGACCTTCATCCGCCCGGTCGTCCGCGCCGACACCCGCCCCATCACCCGACCCGGCGGCCGCCCCATCACCCGACCCGGCGTACGAACCGTCACCCGCCCCGTCATCCGCCGCTGCCGAAGGTGTCGCCGAACTGGATGTGGGAGCCCATGATCGTGCCGGTGATCAGCAGGATCATGGTCGCCGGGACGAGGATGGTGGTGATGACGCCGGTGGCGCGCGGGACCATGCGGGCGGCGCGGCGGCGGGCGTTCTGGGCCTCGGTGCGGCGCATGTCGTTGGCGATCTGGAGGAGGGTGCGGGCGATCGGGGCGCCCAGTTCCTCGCCCTGCTGGAGGGCGGTGACGAACTGGCCGACCTGGTCGCTGCGGTTGCGCCTGCGGAGCTGGTCGAAGGCGTCGCGGCGGCTGACGCCGACGTCCATCTGACGCAGGGCGACCCGGATCTCGTCCGACCAGGGGCCCTGGTACACGGCGTTGACGCGCTCCAGGGCCTGGCGGAAGCCGAGGCCCGCGCTGACGACGACGGCGAGGACGTCGAGGAAGTCGGGGAGGGTACGTTCGATGTCGTCGCGGCGGCGGCGGACGGCCAGCCAGATGCCGAGGTCGGCCCACCACCAGGCGTACGCGGCGAGCAACAGGGCGAGGATCCAGTGCCCTTGGACGAGCAGCAGCAGGGCCGCGAAGCCGCCGAGGCCGCCGTAGACGGCGCGGCGGGCGGCGTAGCGCTCGACGGTGAGGCCGTGCGGGTGGCCCGCGTGGTCGATCCGGGCGCGCATTTTGGCGATCCGGGCCGGGCCCATCATCCGCATCACCATCGGCGCCCAGCGGATGCCGATCCGGTCGATGGCGTTGCCGGTACGGGTCGTCCGGGTCCTGCCGACTTCCAGCGCGAGGGCCAGGTCGTCGGGGAGCTTCACGTCGGCGCGCAGGAGTGCGACGGCGTGGACGACGCCGACGACGCCCGCGGCGACGACCGCCGCCAGGACGAGGCCGATCAGGAGCATCGGGAATTCCCTCCGGTCACCGGCCGGTTGCCGCGTGAGGTGTGCACGGTCGCGGTCATACGTCGATCCTCGACATCCGGCGGATCAGCGCGAAGCCGACCACGTACAGGCCCAGGGCGACCAGGACGCAGATCCGGCCGACGGTGGAGCCGGTCATGGCGCTGAGCGAGCCCGGCATGATCTGGTTGAGGAGCAGCAGGGAGCCGATGCCGATGACCGGGACCGCGTAGGCGGTGACGGTGACCTGGGACATCTGGGTGCGGATCTCGCGCCGGGTCTCCTTGCGCTCCTCCAGGGTGACCGTGAGGTTGCGCAGCGACTCGACGACGGAGCCGCCCGCGCGGCTGGAGAGCACCAGCGTGGAGACCAGTACGACCAACTCGCGGCTGGGCAGCCGCTGTTGCAGCTCGGCCAGCGCGTCCTCGATGGAGTGGCCCACCGCCATCGCGTCCGCGACCTGCTTCAGCTCCTCGCCCGCGGGCGCGTCCAGCTCCTCCGCCGCCATGGAGACGGCGGTGCGCAGGGCGAGCCCGGCCTGGGTGGCGTTGGCCAGGACGCGTGCGAGCTCGGGGAGTTGGGCGATGAAGCGCTCGGTACGGACGCGGCGGCGCCACTCCAGGAAGCTGTACGCGGACCAGCCCGCGATGAGTGCGGCGATCGGCCCGAAGAAGGGGGCGAGGACCGCCGCGGCGAGCACCCACGCGACGAGGACGACGCCGATCGCGGCCGCGGTGAACTGACCTGGCGTCAAGTTTGTTCCGGTGGCCGCCAGTCGGGCCGCGAGGCGCTGGCCCCAGGCGTAGCGGCGTACGCGGCGGTCGAGTCCGGCGAAGGCCGATTCGCGGGGGCCGCCGCCGAAGTCGCCGGCGAGCCGGTCGACGAGCGCGGCCCGGTCGGCCCTGCCGCCGCGCCAGGCGTGGCCGCCCCACACGGCCAGTGCGAGGGCGAGCACGCTGACGCCGAGGACGAGCAGCGGGTACGGTCCCGAGGCGAATCCGGGGCTCGCTGCCAGGTGTGGGAGACCGCTGCCGGGCGGGGCCGCGACCGCCGTCAACTCTTCCGGAACGGCGCTCACTTCGCCTCCCTGCTGTCGAGTTCGAGTTCGCTCGCGCCGATGCCGAAGGCGGCGGGTACGTGTTCGCCGGACAGGTAGAGCCGCTCGGCGATCTCGCGCGGGACGGGCCGGTGTTCGTACCAGCCGCGGACGATGCGGTCGACGCCGAGCGGTTCCGCGCGGAAGCGGGTGGCGGAGGTGAGCCGGAAGACGTCACGGCCGCGGGAGGACAGGACGGCGATCTCGCCGATCCTGCGGGTGCCGTCGATGTGGCGGTTGAGCTGGACGAGGATGTCCACGGCGCTGTTGATCTGGTCGCGCAGCGCCTCGAAGGGGATCTTGACCTCGCTCATCGACGCGAGCGTCTGGAGCCTGAGCACCGCGTCCTCGGCGGAGTTGGCGTGCACGGTGGCCAGTGAGCCGTCGTGTCCTGTGGACATCGCCTGGAGCATGTCGAGGGTCTCGCCGCCGCGGACCTCACCGACGATGATCCGGTCGGGGCGCATCCGCAGCGAGTTGCGTACGAGGTCGCGAATCGTGATCCGGCCCTCGCCCTCGACGTTGGGCGGGCGCGACTCCAGCCGGATCACATGCTCCTGCTGGAGCTGGAGTTCGGCCGCGTCCTCGACCGTGATGATCCGCTCGCCGTCGGGGATCAGCCCGGACAGCGCGTTGAGCAGCGTGGTCTTGCCCGAGCCCGTACCGCCGCTGACGATGATGTTGCACTTCGCGCGCACGAACGACGAGAGCAGCAACAGCATGTGCTCGTCCAGCGTCCCGAGGCCGATCAGCTCCTGGAGCGTGTACGCGCGCGGGAAGCGGCGGATGGTGAGCGTGGGTCCGGTCAGCGACAGCGGCGGGATGATGACGTTGACGCGCTCGCCCGACGGCAGCCGGGCGTCGACCATCGGATTCGACTCGTCCACACGGCGGTTGACCGTGGAGACGATCCGCTCGATGGTCTGGAGGAGCTGTTCCGCCGACGAGAAGCGGGCGGCGACCGCCTCGACCCGGCCGCCGCGCTCGACGTAGATCTTGTCGGGGCCGTTGACCATGATCTCGGTGACGGTGGGGTCTTCGAGCAGCGGTTCCAGGATGCCGAGGCCGAGCGCCTCGTCCACCACGCGGCGGATCAGCGCGGCGCGTTCCGCCGTGGACAGCACCGGGCCCTCGCGGCTGATGATGTGGCCGAGCACCCGTTCCAGCCGGGCCCTGCGCTCGCCCGGCGCGAGCGCCGACATCTCCGCGAGGTCGATCTCCTGGAGCAGTTTCGCGCGGTAGACGGCCACCATGTGGCCTTCCTGCGTCTGCGGGGTCGCCTCTTCGACGGCGAGGCGGGCACGGAGGCTCATCGTGTCGTGTCCTCCTTCGGCATGGTGGCGGAGCGCTTCACGGGGTCGAAGAAGCTGACGCCAGGCAGGACGGACGGGACCTTCACCGTGGCCTGCGCGGTCACGGTCGTCGTGTCGGACGTCGTGAACCGGATCGTCGCGGTCAGCCAGTCGCTCACCGCCGCCTGGCCGGCCTGCTGGCCGGCCGCCTCTCCCCCGTTCGGGCCCGCCTGCGCGGCGGTCCTGGCCGCCGTACGGGCCGCTGTGCCGGCCTGTTCGCCGCAGTACGCGACGAGGCCGAGTTGGATGCCCGCGAGGGCGATCAGGAGCAGGAACGGGAGCATTCCGAGGTATTCGAGCGATGCCACTCCCCGGTCCCGGGCGGACCCGCGGTGCCTCTCGGGGGCGCCGCCCCCGAACCCGCGCCGGGAGGGCCCCGAAGGGGCGCGGGGAACCGCGCGCACGGCGGAGGTACGGGCTGCGGGAGCCCGGCGGCGGGAGCGCTTCATCGCTTGGCCGTTTCGTCCAGCGTCTTCGCGTGGCCCGAGATGGGGACGAAGTCGCCGATGCCGGGGATGAGGAGGGGCATTTTGAGGGTGACGGTCGCCGAGACGGTGCCGTCCGCGCGGCTGACCGAGGTGTCGCCTGGCCCCCACGCGCTGGGAAGGTCGCTGCTCGCGGCGGCGGAGGCGTCGGAACCCACCGCCGCGGCCCGGGCCGCCTGATCGGCGGCGTTGCCCGCGAGCGTGAAGGTGTAACCGGCCAGCACCGCCTGCCAGATGAGCAGCAGGGTGATGAGGATGATCGGCGTCATGCCGAGGGTTTCGAGGGTGACCTGGCCCCGGTCGCCGCGTTCGGACCGCTCGCGGCGCTGCTTCTTCCCGCGTGCGGCGGGCAGCGTCGCGCCGCTGACCAGGCCCAACTCCCCTGCCAGTGCCCAGATTCCGGCCTTGACGGTGGAGCGGGCGTCGAGGTCCTGGAGGCGGCCGGCGTCGATGACGGCCTGGAGTTCGCGGAATCCGGCGGGGATGACGGAGGTCGCCATGCGGGTGCCGGTGATGCGGCCGATCAGCGACGGCTGGATCTCGGTGCCGCGGGTGTGGCGGTTGACGACGGCGGTGGTGTCCTGGGGCTTGCGGATCTGGAGCCGGTCCCACATGCGGACCATGCGCTTGGCGGCGCGCACGGCGATGACGTCGGGCGTGAGCACGAGGACGGCGGCGTCGGCGACCTCGACGGCGACGGCGTTGGCGCTGGTCATCTGGGTGCCGCAGTCCACGACGACGACTTCGTAGCGCTGCCGGAGTGCGGCGAGGACGAGGCGGGCCGAGCGGTCGGTGACGTCCTCGCCGCGTTCGCCGTCGGCGGGGGCGAGCAGCAGGGCGGGGCCGGACTCGTGGACGTACATGGCGTCGTGCAGGACCCGGGAGGAGACGTCCGCGATGTCGGCGAGGTCGGCGATGGAGCGGCGGAACTGGACGTCGAGGTAGGACGCGATGTCGCCGCCCTGGAGGTCGAGGTCGACCAGGGCGGTGGAGCGGCCCGACGCGTGGGCGGCGAGGGCGAGTTGGACGGCGGTGACGGTGGTGCCGACGCCGCCCTTGGCCCCGGCGACGGCGATGAGGGTGCCGCCCGCGACGGCGGGCAGGGCGCGCTGCGGTCCGAGGTGTCTGCGGACGCCGGCCGACCAGGTGGCGGCGGCTTCGACGCGGGCGCCCAACTCGTCGTAGGAGAGCGGGAATCCGACGACGCCTCGGGCGCCGGAGTCCATGGCGGCGGCGAGCACGGCGGGGCTGGGGTCGGCGGTGAGCAGGACGACGCCGATGGCGGGGAAGCGCAGGGCGACGTCGCGGATGAGGTCGAGGGCGGGCATCGGTCCGATGCCCTCCTGCACGATGACGACCTCGGGCAGTTCGTCGATCCCGGCCTCGGCGGCGCGCGTGAGGGTTTCGAGCAGCGCCGTGGAGTCGCCGAGCGCGGGTGCCGGTTCCGCGCCGGGCAGTTGGCCGAGCAGGCCGAGCAGGGCGCGCGCGGCGTCGGGGTCGGCGGTTCCGGCGAGGATGCGTACGGTCACGGCTTGCCTCCGGTGCCGCCGTCGCCGCCAAGGGTGTACGTGCGGTCGGTCTGCGAGGGTGCGGAGCTGTCACCTGGAGCGACGAGGGCGAGGCGTACGTGTTCCGCGAACGACTCGGCGTAGGCGACGCGTTGGGCGTCCCCGGCGTTGAGCGCGAAGGTGATCGGCACGCCTTCGGTGGACAGCCGCTGGGCGTTCTCGCTCTTGTCGAAGGCCTTGATCTCGCCGACGTCGATGACCTGCGCGCCGGACACGATGATCTTCGAGACGTCGGGGTCGGTGTCCTTGCGGCCTTGGAAGGTGGCGAAGATGTTGACCCGGGCGCCGGGGGTGATCTTGCCCGCCACGCCGGTCTCGGCGTCGATCATGATGGCGATCTCCATCTGTCCGGCCTGGAGTTCGGGCCGGGCGGCGACCATGTCGGACTGGAGCAGCGAGCCTTTGCGCAGCGGCACGGCGGCGATCTTGCCCTGGAGCTGGCCGAGATCGCGTACGGCGGTGTCCGGCAGCCAGCGCTTCGGTATCCGGATCCGGTGCACCTGGGACGCGGTCAGCGCCTGGTACGCCGGTACGTCGGCGCTGAGTTCGTACGCGGTGACCTTCGGTCCGACCTGTGACCGCGCGTCGCTGACGACGGCGAGCACTCCCGCGAAGGCGGCCACCGCGCAGATCACGGAGATCACGAGGAGGACGACACCACGACGCTGACGTGAGTTCATGTGCGGGCGGACCTATCGCTTGTGGGGTTCGAGTTGGGGGCGGCGCGGTGTCTCGACCTCGCGCCCCGGCCGGGCGGCGGCGTGCTTCGCCGGAGCCGTACGATCCCCCAGCCGTGTGGCGCAGAACAAGCACTGGTCACCGATGACTTCGAGCCCGCACCAGGTGCAGGTGTCGCGCCGTACCGAGGTGACGAGTTGGTAGAGCATGCCCACATCGGCGATGTAGGCGGTGAATTCGACCAGTCGGGACGTGCCCCACCAGCGTGGGGAGTCGGTCGGCAGCGGCACTTCGCGCAGGTGCTGGGCGTGCCAGCCGCTGGCGAGCGGGCCGGTGACCCAGGCGGGGTCGACGCCCTTGCCCGCGACGGCGAGCTGTGTCTGGTAGCCGGGTCCCGGCGGTACGGTGCCCGGTTCGGCCTCGGCCAGGTACGGCTCGGGGTGCGCGACGACGGCGAAGTGCCGTCCCGGCACGAGGGACTTGACGTGGGCGCCGACGCCGACCGGGACGCGGTCGAGCTTGGCGACGGAGCCGAGCAGCGCGCCGGAGTGCAGGTAGTACGTGAGCAGCCGGGCGGCGCCCGCGAGGACGCCGGGGCCGAGGTCGGTGCCGGAGAGCTGGCGCAGTTGCTCGGCGAGCAGGGCGATGGCCAGCGGGGGCAGCGGGCTGGGGACGATCGCTATCCGGTCGGCTTCGAGGGCGGACCGCACGGTGTGCATCCGGCGCCTGGCGGGGTCGGCCGGTTCGGCCGGTGCCAGGGCGATGAGGTGCCCGTACGTGTCGAGCGCGGTCGTGGTGCGCGTCAACTGCTCTTCCAGCGAGAGCGAGAGATCGTCAGAGGTGACGGTGATGACGCTCGGCATGCGGAACCTCCCCTCCTGCGCCCGGTGGTGGCCGGTACCTGGCGATTCGCGGTCGTCAGCTTATCGATGTGTAGCGGCTTGGGTGCGGAAAGTTGCGGATCGGAAGTGGTGAACGACAGGTGTCCGGCGGAGGTCTTGACAACCGAATTGGTCTGGACCAACTTTCTCCCTGTCATCTGTTTTCTGCATGCGCTTCACATTGCTCCGCACGTCGGCACTTCAGGTCACCCGTTCACGTCCGTACGTCATGTCATGCGCCACCGCACTCCCACTACCCCCCAACTCCTTGCCCCCAGGAGGCAGTCGTGGAACGTGCATCGCACGCGAATCAAGCGAGCCATGCCCAGCACAGATCAAAGCTCGTCCGCTCGACGTTCTTCCGCCGAGGTATCGCGGGGCTGAGCGCCGCCGCGGTGATCGGCACCGGTGTCGCGCTCGTCGACATGGGCAGCGCCAGCGCCGCGACCACCAACCTCGCCGCCAACCCCGGCTTCGAGAGCGGCCTTTCCGGCTGGACCTGCACCGCGGGCAGCGGCAGCACCGTCTCCAGCCCGGTGCACTCCGGCTCCGCCGCCCTCAAGGCCACCCCGACCAGCAGCGACACCGGCCAGTGTTCCCAGGTCGTCAGCGTGCAGCCCAACTCCCAGTACACGCTCAGCGGTTGGGTGCAGGGATCGTACGTCTACCTGGGCGCGACCGGCACCGGCGGCACCGACCCGTCCACCTGGACGCCGTCGGCCTCCTCGTACCAGCAGCTCAGCGTCAGCTTCACCACCGGCGCGAACACCAAGTCCGTGACGATCTACACCCACGGCTGGTACGCGCAGCCCGCGTACTTCGCGGACGACATCTCGCTGTCGGGCCCCGGCGGTACGGGCACGACCCCGCCGACCACCCCGCCGACGACGCCTCCCACGACGCCGCCGACCACTCCCCCCACGACACCTCCCACCACCCCGCCCACGACGCCTCCCACCACGCCGCCGACCAGCCCGCCCACCAGCAGCATCCCCAAGCACGCGGTCACCGGCTACTGGCAGAACTTCAACAACGGCGCCACCGTGCAGACCATCGCGCAGGTGCAGAGCCAGTACGACATCATCGCCGTCGCCTTCGCGGACGCGACGACCACGCCCGGCGCGGTCTCGTTCACCCTCGACCCGGCGCTGAACTACAGCACCGCGCAGTTCAAGGCGGACATCGCCGCCAAGCAGGCCGCGGGCAAGAAGGTGATCATCTCCGTCGGCGGTCAGAACGGCACCATCTCGGTCCGTGACTCCGCCTCGGCCACCAACTTCGCCAACAGCGTCTACACGCTGATGCAGACGTACGGCTTCAACGGCGTCGACATCGACCTCGAGAACGGCATCGACACCACCTACATGCCGCAGGCACTGCGCGCGCTGAGCGCCAAGGCGGGCTCGTCGCTCATCATCACGATGGCGCCGCAGACCATCGACATGCTCTCGGCGGGCAGTGACTACCTCGCCACGGCGCTGAAGATCAAGGACATCCTGACCGTCGTCAACACCCAGTACTACAACAGCGGTTCGATGAACGGCTGCGACGGCGGCGTCTACAGCCAGGGCACGGTGGACTTCATCACGACCCTGGCCTGCACCGCCATCCAGGCCGGGCTCTCCCCGTCCCAGGTCGGCATCGGCACCCCGGCGTCCACCAGCGCCGCGGGCTCCGGTTACGTCAGCCCGACCGTCGTCAACAACGCGCTCGACTGCCTCGCCAAGGGCACCGGGTGCGGGACCTTCCACCCGTCCACCACCTGGCCCACCATCCGCGGGGCCATGACCTGGTCCACC
Source organism: Streptomyces sp. NPDC093221 (assembly GCF_044753885.1). Taxonomy (NCBI): domain Bacteria; kingdom Bacillati; phylum Actinomycetota; class Actinomycetes; order Kitasatosporales; family Streptomycetaceae; genus Streptomyces; species Streptomyces sp. NPDC093221. Next base: position 847,908 of record NZ_JBIVOA010000002.1, read on the forward strand.
AACTGGGACGCCTCGGCGGGCAACGCCTGGTCCAACAGCGTCGGGGCCCACGTGCACGGCATGCCGTAACACGGAGTCCGCTCCAAGGGGGCGCCCCCTGTCTCGCACCCGCGGGACAGGGGGCGCCCCCGACGCGTTCCCCGCGCCCCGAAAGCTCTCCTCCCGCGCGGGAGGAGCCGTCACCCCAGGACGGCCAGGGCGTCGATTTCGATCAGCAGGCCGGCGGGGAGGCCGACGTAGATGGTGGTGCGGGCGGCGGGGGGCTCGACGAGGGAGGCGAAGAACTCGTTGTAGATGGCGTTGAGTTCGGCGAAGTGGTCCGTGTCCGTGAGGTAGACGCGGATCATGATGACGTCTTCCCAGGTGGCACCGCCCGCTTCGAGGACGGCCTGGACGTTGGCGAGGGTCTGGAGGGTCTGCTCGCGCAGGCCGGGGCCCGCGGGCGTCGGGGGCTGGCCCTCGACGGCCGGGAGGAAGCCGACCTGGCCGGCGACCTGGAGGAGATTCCCCTTGCGGACGCCGTGCGAGAACTTGGCGGGCGGCGCCGTGTGGGTGGCCGGGACGATCGCGGTCTTCTGGCCGTTGCTCATGCGGAGTTGTCCTTCACTGAATCTGGTGCGGGTACAGACGCGGATACGGATACGGGTACGGGTACAGATGCGGGCGCGGGCGCGCTTCCCGACAGGTCGCGGCTGACGGCCTCGGCCGTCCGCAGCAACAGCGGTCGCAGGCGCAGCAGTTCGTCGGCGGGGACGACGACATTGGGGGCCGAGAGCGACATGGCGGCGCAGACCCGGCCGTCGGGACCGCGCAGGGGCGCGCCGACGCAGTTGATGGACTCCTCGTGGCCGCCGAGGTCGGTGGCCCAGCCCTGTTCGCGGACGCGGGCCAGTTCGGCGAGGAACGCGGCGGCGTCGGGCGTGGACTTCGCGGTGTAGCGGGGGTACTCCAACTGCTCGGCCACCGAGCGCCGTTCGGGCTCGGGCAGGTCGGCCAGGAGCAGTTTGGCGACGGCCGCGACCGTGATGGCGACCGGGCGGCCGATCCGGGAGTACATCCGTACCGGATAGCGGCTCTCGACCTTGTCGATGTAGACGACCTCGCCCTGCTCGTACACCGCGAGGTGCACGGTGTGGCCGGTGCGTTCGTTGAGCGCGGCGAGGTGGGGGTGGGCGATGCCGCGGATGTCGAGGGTCTCGATGGCCTGCTGGGCGAGGGCGAACAGGCGGGCGCCGAGCCGGTAGCGCTGGTCCTGCTGCCGGTAGACCAGGCCGTGTTCGTGCAGGGTCCGCAGCAGCCGCAGCGCGGTGGACTTGTGGACGTCGAGCCGGGTGGCGACCTGTTCGAGCCCCGCCGGGCCCTCGGCCAGCAGGGGCAGGATACTCAGCGCGCGGTCGACCGTCTGGCTCACCGCGGTCCCTCCTCCGTCGTCGTGGGCGCACGATCTCCGGACGCCGTCCACCCGGCGCCCAGCCGCAGTCTCCCCCATGCCGCGTCGTCCAGGGCGACCAGCGCGTCGGCGCGGGCGCGGCCGGGCGGCGTGCCGAGGTCGCCCGGCTCGGTCAGCGCGGCGGCGGCCAGCACATGGCCGTGCCTGACGCGGTCGCGTACGGGCAGGCCGCGCAGGGCCGCCGACAGGTACCCGGCGGCGAAGGCGTCGCCCGCGCCGACGTGCGCGACGACGTCGACCGCGAGGGCGGGGACGTGACGGCGTTCGTCGCCGTCGAAGACGGTCGCGCCCTCCTCGCCCTGCTTGACCACCAGCGTCCGCGGCTCGGGCAGCGCGGCCCGTACCGCGGCCGCGTCCGGCAGCCCCCAGGCGGCCTGCGCCTCGTCCTCGCCGACGAAGACGAGGTCGCAGCCGCGGGCGAGGTCGAGCGTGCGCCGGGGGTCGGCGTCGCGCCACAGCGCCGGGCGGTGGTTGACGTCGAAGGAGACCAGCGGGCGTCCCGGCGCGCGGCGGGTGAGGCCGCGCATCAGCTCCGCGCAGGTCGCGGAGATCGCGGCGGTGATGCCGGTGAGGTGCAGCACCCGGCCGCTCCACGCGTCGGCGCGGGCGACGAGGTCGGGGGCGAGCGCGGAGGCGGCGGAACCGGCCCGGTAGTAGACGACCTCGGCCCGGTCGGCGGGGGCGTCCGTACCGACGGCGCGCTCACCCGCCGTACGGAAGTACACGCCGGTGGGGCGGTGCGGGTCGCGCTGTACGGCGCTGACGTCGACCCCGGCCGCGGCGATCGTCTCCACCAGGTGGTCGCCGAAGCCGTCGGCGCCGACGCGGCTGATCCAGCGGGCGCGGTGGCCGGTGCGGGCCAGGGTGCAGGCCACGTTGGACTCGGCGCCGCCGATCGCGCGGTGGAAGGCGGGCACGTCGGCGAGGCGGCCGGGGCGGGAGGGGACGAAGGTGACCATGGACTCGCCGAGGCAGACGACGTCGAAGTCGGCGGCGCCGGGGGCGGCGCTCGGGCTCGTCGGTACGGTCACGGCGGTCACTCACTTCTGCGGGCCGCGGCGGGAGCGGCGGTGGCCTGGTGGGCAGGAGCACCGTTGACCAGGCACTCGCGGGGATGTTAGACAGCTTGCATCACTGTATGCAACGGCCGTTGCATATGTTGCAACTCGGGAGGTTCGATGACGGAGGACGTGGGCGGACACGCGGGCGGGGCCGGGGCCGGGGTCGGCACGGGAGCCGGTGCCGGAGCCGGTGCCGGTGCCGAGCGGGTGGCGGCGCTGGCGGCCGGGCTGCGCGAGGAGCGGGTCGACCACCGTTTCAAGGGGCTGCCGCCGGACGCCGAGGGGCTGACCGTCGGCGAGCTGGCCGACCAGCGCCGCGGCCTCTTCGACGGCGGCTTCACCACGCCCGTCCTCGTCCTGTCCCAGGCCGCCCTCGCGCACAACCTCGACCTCCTGGAGCGGTACACCGCCCAACACGGCCTGTCCTTCGCCCCGCACGGCAAGACGTCCATGGCCCCGCAGCTCTTCGCCGACCAACTCGCGCGCGGCGCCTGGGGGATCACCGTCGCCGTACCCCACCAGGCGCGCGTGTGCCGGGCGTTCGGGGTGCCGCGGATCTTCATCGCCAACGAGGTCGTCGACCCGGTGGCGCTGCGCTGGATCGGCGGTCAGCTCGACGCCGACCCCGGCCTCACCGTCGTCACGTACGTCGACTCCGTGCGCGGTGTCGAGCTGATGGACGCGGCGCTGCGGGACGCCGGGACGCGGCGGCGGCTGGACGTCGTGGTCGAGCTCGCGGGCGGCGAGGGCGCCAGGACCGGTGTCAGGACCGAGGACGAGTGCGCGGCCGTCGCGGCGGCCGTCGCCGCGACCGGCACGCTGCGGCTGACCGGCGTCGCCGGGTACGAGGGCGAGGTGCCGGACGCCGACCCCGGGCGGGTACGTGCCTGGCTGCGGCGGCTGGTCGCGCTCGCCGGTGCCCTCGACGCCGACGGGCTCTTCGGGGACGCCGAGCAGATCGTGGTCAGCGCCGGGGGCTCCGCCTGGTTCGACCTCGTCGCGGAGGTCTTCGCGGACGTGCCCGCGATGTCCCGGCCGGTCCTGAAGCTGCTGCGCTCCGGGGCGTACGTCACGCACGACGACGACCACTACCGGCGGCGCACCCCGTTCAACCGGGTCCCGGACGAGGGCGCCCTCGAACCGGCCTTCCGGCTCTGGGCCCAGGTCGTCTCCCGGCCCTCGCCCACCCAGGCGTTCCTCAACGCCGGGAAGCGCGACGCGCCGTACGATCTCGGGCTGCCGTCCGTCCGGACGGTTCGCGGCGCCGACGCCGGTCCGCGTCCGGCGCCGGACGGGCTCACCGTCACCGCCCTGTCCGACCAGCACACCTGGCTGGCCGTGCCCGCCTCCGACCCCCTTGCCGTCGGCGACTGGGTCGCCCTCGGCCTCTCCCACCCCTGCACCACCTTCGACAAGTGGCCCCTCATCCCGGTCACCGCCCCCGACGCCACCGTCCCCGCCTACATCCGCACCTTCTTCTAACCCACCCGCCCCCCATGTCCTCAATCGCCGGACGGGCTGAAAGGGGGGGGTTGGCGCGTCCCGCGCCGGAAGCTGGGCCCGGACGGCCCGGACCGTCTGGCGCGGACGGCGCGGCGCGGACGCAGGCTTCGCCCCCCACCGGACGGGCTCGGCGGAGGCCGCCGGGATGGGCGGGAAGGCGGCTCGGGTCCGGACGGGACGACCGCCGGGTCCGAACCCTGGGCACGGGCGGCCGGTTGGGCGGGCGCGCCAGAAGCGCCGGACCAGCCCGTCCGGCGACCGAGGACGAAGCCCACCGCCAGCCGACCAGCGCGAAGCAACACACAGCCCGACCCGCGACCGACGACGCAACCCCCGCCAGCCGACCAGCCCGTCCGGCGATTGAGGACCAGGCCCGGCGGTGATGAGTGGCAACCGTGACGACATGAAAGGCCCCGCCATGGATCTCGTGTTCCGCGACGCTCGCGTCATCGACGGAACGGGGGCGGCGTCGTATGTGGCGGACGTGGGGCTGGCGGGGGGCCGGGTCGGGGAGATCCGGCGGAAGGACGGGGGGCGGCGGCTCACGGCGAGACGGGTGGTGGACGCGGAGGGTCTGGCGCTGGCGCCGGGGTTCATCGACATGCACGCGCACAGCGACCTGGCGCTGCTGCGGGACCCGTCGCACGAGGCGAAGGCGGCACAGGGCGTGACGCTGGAAGTCCTCGGCCAGGACGGCCTGTCGTACGCGCCGGTCGACGACCGGACGTTGGCGCAGGTGCGGGCCCAGATCGCGGGGTGGAACGGCGACGGCTCGGACGTGGAGTTCGACTGGCGGAGCGTCGGCGAGTACCTGGACCGGCTGGACCGGGGCATCGCGGTCAACGCCGCGTATCTGGTGCCGCAGGGCACGGTCCGGATGCTGGCGCTGGGCTGGGAGGACCGCCCGGCCACGGCGGCGGAGCTGGCACGGATGAAGGAGTTGGTCGCCGACGGCCTGGCCCAGGGCGCGGTGGGCCTGTCGTCGGGGCTGACGTACACACCGGGGATGTACGCGTCGGACGCCGAACTGACCGAGCTGTGCCGGGTGGTGGCGGCGTACGACGGCTACTACTGCCCGCACCACAGGTCGTACGGGGCGGGCGCACTGCGGGCGTACGAGGAGATGGTGGCGCTCACCGAACAGGCGGGCTGCGCCCTGCACTTGGCGCACGCCACGATGAACTTCCCGGAGAACGAGGGCCGCGCCCCCGAACTGCTGGCGCTGCTGGACGCGGCCCTGGCCGCAGGCGCGGACATCTCGCTGGACAGCTACCCCTACCTCCCCGGCTCCACAACCCTCGTGGCGATGCTGCCCAGTTGGGCCACCGAGGGCGGCCCCGAGGCGACGCTGGCCCGGCTGCGCGACGACGCGACGGCGGCGCGCATCCGCCGGGTGATGGAGGTGGACGGCGCCGACGGCAGCCACGGCGTCCCCGTCGACTGGTCGGTGATCGAGGTCGCCGGGGTGCGCGAGCGCTCGCTGGCCGCCCATGTCGGGCGCAGGATCGCGGACTTCGCGACCGCCCGGCGGCTCCTGCTGGAGGACCGGCTCGCCACCACGATCCTCCAGCACGTCGGCCACGAGGAGAACGTCCGGGCCATCATGCGGCACCGCGTGCACACCGGCGGCTCCGACGGCATCCTGCGCGGCGACAAGCCGCACCCGCGCGCGTACGGCACCTTCCCCGAGTATCTGGGCCGCTACGTCAGGGAGTTGGGGGTGCTGCCCCTTGAGGAGTGCGTGGCCCATCTGACCGGCAGGCCCGCCGCCCGGCTGCGGCTGCCCGATCGCGGCCTGGTCCGCGAGGGCTACCGCGCCGACCTGGTCCTGTTCGACCCGGCCACCGTCGCGGCCGGTTCCACGTACGACCGCCCCCGCACCCTGCCCACCGGTGTCCCGTACGTCCTGATCGACGGCCGGTTCGTCATCGAGGACGCCCGTCGGACGGACGTGCTGGCGGGACGCTCGGTGCGGCGGACCGAGGCGCGGCGAACGGCTGGTCGGCGAACGGCCCGGGGATGAGGCCCCCTGGGGCGAGAGTCCCTGAGGTGAGGGTCTCGGCGATCGCCGGTACGGCGGTCAGGTCGTCGGTGATGACCGCCTCCAACGCCCCGGCGGCGGCCCGGTCGTTGGGCGTGATCCGCCCGGAGTAGAAGATCACCGGACCCGCGTAGCCGCGTGACCTCACACCGCGTACCAGCGCGAAGCCCTTGGCGGGCTCGTCCGCGAAGCCCGCGTGGCAGAGCAGCAGGGCGGGGCGGTGTTCGGCGAAGATCTGGACGAGTTCGGCTTCCGTGTCGGCGGGGAGCACGGCGGAGCTCACCGTCAGCAACTGGGCGATGGCACGGCCTCTGCCCCGCGCGAAGCCCGCCGCCACCGCGAGCGCGAACGTACGCTCCGGCGTCCCGGCCGGGTAGCCGGAACCCTGTTGCGGCGCGTGCCAGGCCGGTGCGTCGGCGCCGTATCCGGCCAGTTCCGGGTCGTCGAGCGCGGGGCTCACCGACTGCGGCCGCTCCAGCGGATCCGGCTCGTACGGCGACCCGTCACCGCGCGGGTAGCCGTACCCCGGCACGTACCCCTGCACGGGCCCCTGCCCGTACCCCTGCACGGGCCCCGGGTACGGCGGCGTGCCGACCCCCGTATCGCCGTAGTCGACCGACGATCCGCTCGGCCCCGGTGACGCCACCGGGTCCCCGGCCGGTTCCGGCCCGGCCGCGGGCTGCGGCGCGCTCTCCCACGGACCGGCCAGCGGCGGATACGGCGCCGCCTCGCCGTCCTCGGTGCCCTGCCGCAGCCGTCGCAGCACCAGTTCGGACTCGGGCAGCGCCACCAGGTCCTCGACCAGGGAGACGAAGGCGGGGTCGCCCGCCAGGTCGGGGAAGCCGACCGGGAGCTGGGCTTCGAGGTCGGCGAGGACCGTGCCGTGGTCCTCGTGCCCGTGCAGCGGCGGCAGGGAGTGGGCGCGCAGGAAGTCGGCGACCATCGGACGGTCGGGGTCGGCGAGCGGCGCCGGGGACCACAGGCGGGTGCGGACCCGGCGGTAGGTGCGGAATTCGCGCACCACGTCGGCGTCGTCCCCGGGCCCGGCGGGCGCCGTCATCATGCGGTGGAAGTCGGGATAGAGGTACTGGAGCAGCAGGGTGCGGATGACGGCCTCGGGGCGGATGCCCGCCCAGACCGGGTTGAGGCTCGCCTCCAACAGCAGGCCGTTGAGCAGGCGTTTGACCCGGCGCGGGTTGCGGGCGGCGCGGTAGGCGAGGAGTTCGACCAGGTGCGGGTCCAACAGGTGGTCGATACCTGCCAGTTCGGCGCAGGAGCGGACGTACGCCTGGATCTCCCGGCCGCTGGGCGCGGGGATGCGGTAGCTGGTCTGGAAGATCTTCTCCACGAAGGCGGCCCCGGCGGGCGAGAGATCGGGCAGCAGTCCGCCGGGGCCGATCGCGGCGCGGTCGCAGCCGATGACGAAGGCGAGGCCCGGCACGTCGAGGTAGACCTTCACGGCCTCGCAGACGGCGAGGAAGGTCTGCTCCGAGCAGCGGTCGAGGTCGTCGATGAAGATGACGAGGAGTTTGCCGCCGGGCGCGGAGCCGCGCGTCGCGGTCCACTCGCCGACCATGTCGCGCAGCGCGTCCCGCATGCCGTTGCGGGCGCCCGCGTCGATCGACAGGCGCTTCCACAGCTCGTCGACCATGCCCGCCACGCCGAGCGGCCCGGCGGCGACGACGGTCAGCGCCCGTAACAGGCCCATCAGGGCGCCGCCCGCCCTGATCCGGCGCAGGGCGCGCCGCAGGATGCTGGGGTCGACCTGGTTGAGCACCGATTTGATGAGCCCTTCGAGGGCGTCGCCGCCGGTCGAGGTCCAGGCGTTGTACCAGACGGTGTGCACGTCGGGGAACCGCTGGAGCCGTACGTCGACCAGCCGCATCAGGCTGCTCTTGCCCATCCCCCATCCGGCGTCCACCGCGAGGGTGAAGGGCGTGGCGTCGCGCGAGGCCACCAGCAGTCCGGTGAGCTGCGCCGCGGCCCGGTTGGCGCCGAGCAGGTCGCGCGTCTCGTCGGCCACGGGTTCGTCGTTGAGCAGAGCGAACGCGGGCGGGGTCACCGGCGGGTACGAGGACCCGTACGGGAATGCGTACGGCGTCGCGTACGGCGACATGGGCGGCGGTCCGGCCGCTGGGGAGGACACCGTCCAAGTCTGGCAGCCGCGCCCCCGGGTCCGCCGGTGCGTGGCGGAAAACACCGAGCGGTCCGCGTGACGTGGCCGTAAGGTGACCGGCATGCAGGTGATCCAGTCCACGAAGCTCGCCAACGTCTGCTACGACATCCGGGGCCCGGTCCTCGAAGAGGCCATGCGGCTTCAGGCGGCGGGTCACCGCATCCTGGAGCTGAACACCGGGAATCCGGCGCCGTTCGGGTTCGAGTGCCCGCCGGAGATCCTGGAGGACATGCTCAGGTCGCTGGGGACGGCGCACGGGTATGTGAACTCCAAGGGCATCCTCCCGGCGCGCCGCGCGGTGATGCAGCACTACCAGACCAAGGGCATCGACCTGGACGTCGAGGACGTCTACCTCGGCAACGGGGTGTCGGAGCTGATCCAGATGTCGATGCAGGCGCTGCTCGACGACGGTGACGAGGTGCTGGTGCCCGCGCCGGACTACCCGCTGTGGACGGCGTCGGTCTCGCTGTCCGGCGGCACGGCCGTGCACTACCGCTGCGACGAGCAGGCGGAATGGCAGCCGGACCTCGCCGACATCGAGCGGAAGATCACCGACCGCACCAAGGCGATCGTGATCATCAACCCGAACAACCCGACCGGCGCCGTGTACGACGACGAGATGCTGCGCGGCATCGCCGAGATCGCCCGCAGGCACCGGCTGATCGTCTGCGCCGACGAGATCTACGACAAGATCCTGTACGACGACGCGACGCACACCCCCTTCGCCGCCATCGCCCCCGACCTGATGACCCTGACCTTCAACGGTCTGTCGAAGGCGTACCGGGTGGCGGGCTTCCGCAGCGGCTGGCTCGCGGTCTGCGGCCCCAAGGACCACGCGACCAGCTACATCGAGGGTCTGACGATCCTGGCGAACATGCGGCTGTGCGCGAATGTGCCCGCGCAGCACGCCATCGCCACCGCCCTCGGCGGGCGCCAGTCCATCAAGGACCTCGTCCTGCCCGGCGGCCGGCTGACCGAGCAGCGCGACGCGGCGTACGCGGCCCTGACCGCCATCCCCGGCGTCACCTGCGTGAAGCCCAAGGGCGCCCTCTACGCCTTCCCGCGCCTCGACCCCAAGGTGCACAAGATCAAGGACGACCAGCAGATGGTCCTCGACCTCCTGCGGGCCGAGCGCATCCTCGTCGTCCAGGGCACCGGCTTCAACTGGCCCGACCCCGACCACTTCCGCCTCGTCACCCTCCCCGCCAAGGAGGACCTGACGGACGCGGTCACCCGCATCGGCGACTTCCTGGGCGGCTACAGCCAGGTGCCGTAAGAGGTACGGCGTCCGGGAGGGGTACGGCGAAGGAGCGCGGGAGGTCACCGCGAAGGGGCGCGGGCGATCCGCGCCCCCCACGTCAGCCCAGGCGCGCCACCAGGGACTCGTACTCGTCCCACAGCTCGCGCGGGGTGTGGGTGCCGAAGGTTTCGAGGTGGGCGGGGATGAGGGCGGCTTCCTCTTTCCAGACCTCGCGGTCGACGGACAGCAGCAGGTCGAGGTCGTCCTGGGAGATGTCGAGCCCCTCGGTGTCGAGGTCGCCGGGGGCCGGCAGGATGCCGATCGGGGTCTCGACGCCCTTGGCCTCGCCGTTGAGGCGTTCGACGATCCACTTCAGGACCCGGCTGTTCTCGCCGAAGCCCGGCCAGACGAAGCGCCCGGCGGCGTCCTTGCGGAACCAGTTGACGTAGTAGATCTTCGGCAGCTTGGCGGCGTCGTGCGTCTTGCCGAGCGAGACCCAGTGGCCGAAGTAGTCGCCCATGTTGTAGCCGCAGAACGGCAGCATCGCGAAGGGGTCGCGGCGCAGTTCGCCGACCTTGCCCTCGGCGGCGGCGGTCTTCTCGCTGGCGACGTTGGCGCCGAGGAAGACGCCGTGCTGCCAGTCGAAGGACTCGGTGACCAGCGGTACGGCCGAGGCGCGGCGTCCGCCGAAGAGGATCGCGGAGATCGGGACGCCGCGCGGGTCCTCCCACTCGGGCGCGATGATCGGGCACTGCGCGGCGGGGACGGTGAAGCGGGCGTTGGGGTGGGCGGCGGGCGTGCCGGACTGCGGCGTCCAGTCCTGGCCCTTCCAGTCCGTGAGGTGCGCGGGCGGCTCCTCGGTCATGCCCTCCCACCACACGTCGCCGTCGTCGGTGAGGGCGACATTGGTGAAGACGGAGTTGCCGTACATCGTCTTCATCGCGTTGGAGTTGGTGTGCTCTCCGGTGCCGGGCGCCACGCCGAAGAAACCGGCCTCGGGGTTGATGGCGTACAGGCGGCCGTCCTCGCCGAAGCGCATCCAGGCGATGTCGTCGCCGATGGTCTCGACGGTCCAGCCGGGGACGGTGGGCTCCAGCATCGCGAGGTTGGTCTTGCCGCAGGCCGAGGGGAACGCGGCGGCGACGTACTTGACGGCCTCGGGTCCCCCCTTGGGCGGGGTGAGCTTGAGGATCAGCATGTGCTCGGCGAGCCAGCCCTCGTCGCGGGCCATGACGGAGGCGATGCGCAGCGCGTAGCACTTCTTGCCGAGCAGGGCGTTGCCGCCGTAGCCGGAGCCGTAGGACCAGATCTCGCGGCTCTCCGGGAAGTGCGAGATGTACTTGGTGGTGTTGCACGGCCACGGCACGTCGGCCTGGCCCTCTTCGAGCGGGGCGCCCAGGGTGTGCACGGCCTTGACGAAGAAGCCGTCGGTGCCCAGTTCGTCCAGCACGGCCTGACCCATCCGGGTCATCGTGCGCATGGAGACGGCGACGTACGCGGAGTCGGTGATCTCCACGCCGATGGCGGACAGCGGTGAGCCGACCGGGCCCATGCAGAAGGGCACGACGTACATCGTGCGGCCCTTCATCGAGCCGCGGAAGACGCCCTTGTCGCCGGTGAAGATCTCCCGCATCTCGGCGGGGGCCTTCCAGTGGTTGGTCGGGCCCGCGTCCGCCTCGTTCTCCGAGCAGATGAAGGTCCGGTCCTCGACCCGCGCCACGTCCGAGGGGTCGGAGGCCGCGTAGTACGAGTTGGGGCGCAGGGTCGGGTCGAGCTTGGTGAAGGTGCCCTTGGCGACGAGTTCTCCGGCCAGGCGGTGGTACTCCGCCTCCGAGCCGTCGCACCACACGATCTCGTCGGGCTGGGTGAGTTCGGCGATCTCGCCGACCCAGCGGGTCAGTTCCTGATGGTTGGTGGGAGCCGCAATACCGCGCGCCACGATCGCTCCGTCCCGCCGGGTCCGCACAGAACCGGCGTCACAAATTGAGGGTTTGGTTCTCGGCCCCTTGGGGGCTGCGGCCCGGACGCGTTCGTGGAGTGCTCATCCGGTACCGACCGCACTCATATGAGTGTGGGCCCCGTCAAATGATTCTGTCCAGGGCGCCGCGAGTGAGCATCACCACTCCGGGAGTGTCCCGCGCCACCTTTGAATCTACTAACAGGTAACTTACGCGACCGTAGGTAGGATTGACGGCATGGCCCTTGGCAACGACACTTCAGAGGTGCTCCCCACCGTCGACGGCGTCGACTTGCCGATCCCCGTGAAACCCAAGCTCAGAGGGTGGTTGCACGCGGGGATGTTCCCCGCCGTGCTCGTCTCGGGAGTCGTGCTCACCGCCTTCGCCCAGAGCACCAGGGGACGGATCGCCTGCGGCGTCTTCACCGTGACCGCGTGCGCGCTGTTCGGCGTGAGCGCGCTCTACCACCGGGGCAACTGGGGCCCTCGGGGCGAAGCGATTTTGCGACGACTTGACCATGCGAACATCTTCCTGATCATCGCGGGCACGTACACGCCGCTGGCGATCCTGCTGCTGCCGGGCGACACCTCGAAGGCGCTGCTGTGGGTCGTCTGGGCGGGCGCGCTCGCCGGAATCGCCTTCCGCGTCTTCTGGGTCGGCGCCCCGCGCTGGCTCTACACCCCGTGCTACATCGCGCTCGGCTGGGTCGCGGTCTTCTTCCTGCCGGACTTCCTGCGCACCGGCGGCGTGGCCGTCATGGTCTGCGTCATCGTCGGCGGCCTGCTCTACAGCGGCGGTGCCGTCGTCTACGGCTTCAAGCGGCCGAATCCGTCACCGCGTTGGTTCGGCTTCCACGAGGTCTTCCACTCCTTCACGCTGGTCGCCTTCATCGTCCACTACGTCGGCATCTCGCTGGTCGCCTACCAGCACGCGTAATCCGCCGGGCCGCAGCCGCCCGCCCCTTCACCCACCCGCGCCCGTCCCCACGGGGGCGGGTTTTTTCGTACGCCCGCACGTCGGCGCGCGCCCGCGGGTGAGTGAGGGCGCGTACGCCGGTGCGTACGCGTACGTCGACACCCATCCGCGGACGCGCCCGCCCGCACGGGTTCCCATGCGGCGATCTGACAGCTACTCTTTTTTAGGAGTCACTCTCATTTGACACAGACCTTCAGGAGCCGTCATGGCAACCTCTTCCTCCCCGGCCCCGTCCCCGGCGGACGCGCAAGCCCCGCCGCAGGCGGACCCGCGGCGCTGGCTGGCGCTGCTCGCGATCATCGCCAGCGTCCTCGTCCTCAGCTTCGACACGACGATCCTCAACGTGGCGCTGCCGACGATGTCCGCGCAGATCGGTGCCGACACCGGCGACATGCAGTGGATCGTGGACTCGTACACCGTCGTCTTCGCCGCCGCGATGCTCCCGGCGGGCCTGCTGGGCGACCGGTTCGGACGGCGCCGGATGCTGGTCACGGGCCTCGTCGTGTTCCTGGCCGGATCGATGCTCGGCGTGCTGGCGCACAGCCCGGGACCGGTGATCGCCGCCCGTACGGTGATGGGCGTCGGCGGGGCCTTCATCATGCCGCTGGCGCTGTCGGTGCTGCCGTCGATGTTCAGCGGGCAGGAGCGCTCGCGGGCGGTCGCGATCGTGTCCACCGCGATGGCGCTCGGCATGCCGCTCGGCCCGATCATCGGCGGCACGCTGCTCGAACACTTCTGGTGGGGCTCGGTCTTCCTGATCAACATCCCGCTGGTCGGCCTGAGCGTCGTCGCCTGCATGACGCTGCTGCCCGAGACCCGCGACCCCGCCGCGCCCCGGGTGGACGTCCCCAGCACGGTGTTCGCCGCCGGGGGCCTCGGCGCCCTGGTCTTCGGAATCATCGAGGCGCCCGACCGGGGCTGGGGCGACCCGCTGGTGCTGCTGGTGCTGTTCGGCGGGGTCGCGCTGATCGCCGGGCTGGTGCTGCGCGAGCGCGGGGTGAGCAGGCCGATGCTCGACCTGACCCTGCTGCGGCAGCGCGGTTTCGTGTGGAACGCGGTCGCCGCCACCCTGGTCACCTTCATCCTCACCGGGCTGCTCTTCGTCCTGCCGTCCTACCTCCAGACCTCCCTGGGCTACGACGCGTTCGGCACCGGTCTGCGGCTGCTGCCGATGATGGGCGGGCTGATGTTCGCCGCCCGCGCGGGCTCCCCGCTGGTCAAGCGGTTCGGCCCGCGGCCGGTGATCGTCGGCGGACTCGCCGTCCTGGCGGGCGCGGCCTTCCTCGGCAGCACCACGCGCGTCGGTGACGGTTACGGCGTCACCGCCCTGTGGCTGTCGATCGCCGGGCTCGGCTTCGGCCTCGCCATCGTGCCCGCCATGGACAGCGCGCTCGGCGCGCTCCCCCGCGAGCGCGCGGGCAGCGGCTCGGGACTGCTCCAGACGCTGCGGCAGACCGGCGGCGCGATCGGCGTCGCCATCCTCGGCAGCGTTCTCGCCGCCGGGTACACCGGACGGCTGGACACCAGCGGCCTGTCCTCGGCCGCCGCGCACACCGCCAAGGACTCCGTCGTCGGCGCCCACGCCGTCGCCGCCTCCCTGGGCGACCGCGCGCTGGCCACCGCAGCCGACGCCGCGTACCTGCACGGCATGAGCGTCGTCCTCACCGTCTGCGGTGTCGCGTCCCTGGTGGCCGCCGCGCTGGTGGCGGCCTTCCTGCCGAATCCGCGCACCGGGAAAGCGACGGACGGGGGCGCGGCCGACCGGGGCGCGAAGGGGTCCGAGTCCGGGTCCGGGTCCGGGTCCGGGTCCGGAGCCGGGAGCGACACCGCGCCCGGCATCGTGACCGGCTCCGTGACCGCCTCCGACACCCGCGCCGGGGCATCGCTGCCCGTGGCAGAACGCACCACGGATGCCGGACAATGAGGCCATGTCCCCTCGCTCCAGCGGCATCATCCCGGCGAAGACCGGTCTGCGCGAACGCAAGAAGGCCCAGACCCGCCAGGCCATCCGCGCCGCCGCCTACCGGCTCTTCGCCGAGCAGGGGTACGACGCCACCCCCGTCGACCAGATCGCGGCCGAGGCGGACGTCTCGCCGAGCACCGTCTTCCGGTACTTCCCCACCAAGGAGGACATCGTCCTCACGGACGAGTACGACGCGGGCATGGCCGAGATGCTGCGGTCCCGGCCCGCCGAGGAGTCACCGCTGACGGCGCTGGAAATGGTCATGCACGAATCGCTCAGCCTGCTGCTCCAGGACCCCGAGGGCCAGGCCGAGATGGTTCAGCGCGAGGAACTGGTCCGCGACGTCCCCGCCATCCGCTCCCGCTCCCACGAAACCATGTCGGAGACCGGTCGGCTGCTCGGCGGCATCATCGCCGAGCGGTCCGGCCGCTCGGCCGACGACCTCGAAGTACGCGTCTTCACCGCCGCCGTCTTCAGCGTCATCCACGAGACGACGATGTACTGGGTCGAACAGGGCCGCACCGAAGACCTCCTCCCCCTCCTCGACCGAGCCCTCGGCCTGCTGCGCGGTGGCCTGGAGTTCTGACCCCGCGCGCCTCCCCCGGCACCAAGCCCCCAGCCCCCACCCCCGGTGACCCGGCCACCCCCGATCCGCCCCGCCGGGACGGCCGGTGACCCGCGGGAGCGTCGTGGCTGAGCGCGCCCACGCGGCAGCAGCCGCAGATCAAACACAGTCCCGCGCCCCTAAAAAGATCGGCTCGCCGCCCGGGCGAAAGACGGTGCGCCCCGTCAGGGGCGCTGGGGGCACCTCCCGGCCGAAGGCTGGGGGAGGAACTGCGCGAGCAACCCACCACCGGCCGGTGGTCCCGGAACAACCGAACCGCCCCGCCGGGACGGGGCGGTGACCGCTCGCCGCCCGGACGAAAGACAGTGCGCCCCGTCAGGGGCGCTGGGGGCACCTCCCGGCCGAAGGCTGGGGGAGGAACTGCGCGAGCAACCCACCACCGGCCGGTGGTCCGGGAACAACCGATCCGCCCCGCCGGGACGGCCGGTGACCTGCGGGAGCGTCGTGGCTGAGCGCGCACCCCCCGCAGGGGGACCGGCTAGCTCGGGCGGGGTCCGGTCCACACGTCGGAGCGGAGCTGCGAGCGCAGGGTGCGGGCGTCGGACGTCGGCGCGTCGCAGACGAAGTTGCGGCAGACGTACGCGGCGGCCTGCCCGGCGCGCGTCGGCCGGGCGTGCAGCAGCGGGAATTCCGTACTGCCCTCCTCGCCGACCGCGACCACGGCGCCGGGCGCGGCGCCGAGCAGCGCGGTGAGGTGGAGTTCGTCGGTCAGGGGATCGCCGACCGCGCCGACTACGGCGACCTCGCGCGGCCCGTCGAGCGCGGCCTCGGCGACGGCCAGACCCCAGCCGACGAACCGCGGCGCGCGGGAGGCGAGCGCGCCGACGACACCCAACGCCCTTTCCGCGGCGGTGCGGTGGGCGTCGGAGCCGGTGTGGGCGGCGTACGTGAGCAGCGCACCTGCGGCGGCCGTCCAGCCGGACGGCGTCGCGTTGTCGGTGGGGTCCTGCGGGCGGCGGATCAGGGTCTCGGCGTCGTCGGCGGTGTCGTACAGCCCGCCGTCGTCCGCGGTGAAGTGGACGATGACGGAGTCGAGCAGCAGCCCGGCGAAGTCCAGCCAGACGCCCTCGCCGGTCACCGACGCGAGCGCCAGGAAGCCCTCGGCGACGTCGCCGTAGTCCTCCAGCACACCGTCGTTGGCCCCGGCGACGCCGTCGCGCGAGGTGCGCGAGAGCCGTCCGCGCTCGTCCATGTGGACGCGTACGAGCAGGTCGGCGGCGTCGACCGCGGCCTGTACGAGGTCGGGCCTGTCGAAGTAGGCGCCGGTCTCGGCGAGCGCGGCGATGGCCAGGCCGTTCCAGGCGGCGACCACCTTGTCGTCACGCCCCGGACGGGGGCGCGACGCGCGGGCGGTGAGCAGCCGTTCGCGTACGGAGGCGACCCGGTCGGCGTCCACCACACCGTTGCCCTGCGGGAGTTGGAGTACGGAGGCGCCCTCCTCGAAGGTGCCCTCCTCGGTGACGCCGAAGTAGCCCGCCGCGAACTCCCCGTCGGCCGCGCCCAGTACCTCGGTGAGCTGCGCGGGCGTCCACGCGTAGTAGGCGCCCTCGGCGTGCTTGCCGGTGCCGTCGTCGCTGTCGGCGTCCAGCGCGGACGCGAACCCGCCCTCGTCCGTGGCCAGTTCGGCGATCATGAAGTCCGCGGTCTCCAGTGCGACGCGGCGCGCGAAGTCGGAGCCGGTGGCCCGCCACAGGTG
The DNA here is from genome assembly GCF_044753885.1 of Streptomyces sp. NPDC093221. Lineage (NCBI taxonomy): Bacteria > Bacillati > Actinomycetota > Actinomycetes > Kitasatosporales > Streptomycetaceae > Streptomyces > Streptomyces sp. NPDC093221. The sequence goes on from NZ_JBIVOA010000002.1 coordinate 864,596, forward strand.
CGCGTACACGCGGGTGAGCAGCGCATTATCATAAAGCATTTTTTCGAAGTGCGGCACGCTCCACGTGCGGTCGACCGCGTACCGGGCGAAGCCGCCGCCGAGTTGGTCGTAGATCCCGCCGCGCGCCATCGCCTCGCAGGTGTCGCGGGCCATCTGCAACGCGCCCTCGGCGCCGGTCCGCGCGTGGTGCCGCAGCAGGAACTCCAGCGCCATGGACGGCGGGAACTTCGGCGCCCCGCCGAACCCGCCGCGCCGCGCGTCGTATTCACGGGTCAGCCCGAGCAGCGCCGCCGACAGTTCGCCTTCACCCGGATGGACGGCCGCGCCGTACGCGTCGGCCCGCTCGGCCAGGTCCCGGACGATCCGCGTCGCGACATCCGCGACCTCCTCGCGCCGGTCCCGCCACGCCGCGACGACGCCCTCCAGCACGTCCCGGAAGCCGGGCATCCCCTGCCGCGCGGCCGGCGGAAAGTACGTACCGAAGTAGAACGGCTCACCCTCCGGCGTCAGAAACACCGTCATCGGCCAGCCGCCCTGGCCGGTGGCCGCCTGCACGGCCTCCATGTACACGGCGTCGACGTCCGGCCGCTCCTCGCGGTCCACCTTCACCGACACGAAGTGCTCATTGAGATACGCGGCCGTCACCTCGTCCTCGAAGGACTCGTGCGCCATCACATGGCACCAGTGGCACGCGCTGTACCCCACGCTCAGCAGCACCGGCACACCGCGCTTGCGCGCCTCCGCGAACGCCTCCGCCCCCCACGGCCACCAGTCCACGGGATTCGCGGCGTGCTGGAGAAGATAGGGCGAGGTCGCGTCAGCCAACCGGTTCACGCGGCCTAGCCTCTCACAAAGCAAGGCCCGCGAGACGATCGCGCGCGGCGGCGGGAGGCTGTCGTTCGGGCATCTCGACGCACCGGGCGGGAGCGGGAGCGGGACCGGTGGGGACGGGGTCCGACGGGGGGCGGGGCGGTCAAGGGGCCGGGGGTGGGGCGATCTCCTGGAGGAGGGTCCCGACCAGGGACTTGATCTCGTCGCGGATCGGTCGCACGGCTTCGACGCCCTGGCCGGCCGGGTCGTCGAGCTTCCAGTCGAGGTAGCGCTTGCCGGGGAAGACCGGGCAGGTGTCGCCGCAGCCCATCGTGACGCACACGTCGGACTCGCGTACCGCGTCCACGGTGAGGATCTTCGGGGCCTCGGCGGAGATGTCGATGCCGACCTCGGCCATGGCCCGGACGGCGGCCGGGTTGACGGCGGCGCCCGGGTCGGACCCGGCGGAGCGGACCTCGACGCGGTCCCCGGCCAGGTGGGTGAGCCACGCGGCGGCCATCTGCGAGCGGCCGGCGTTGTGGACGCAGACGAACAGGACGGAAGGCTTGTCGGACATGGGACTTCCCTGTTCCTTCCTCGGTTGAACGGCGTGATGGGACCGGCGTGATGGGACCGGCGTGGTGCCACGGGCGTGGTGCGACGGCTTGACGGGACGGATTCGCTGCGGCGACGTGGCGAGGCGAACGAACGATTCAGCCCGCGCTGATATCAGCGGCGACTGATGTGTGACAGTATCAGTCTCCATGCTGACATCAGTCGACACTGATCTGATGCGGGTGCTGGCCGACCCGCTCAGGCTCCGGATCGTGACCCTGCTCGCTCGCGAGACCCTGTGCACCACGCACCTGGTCGAGGAGACCGGAGCCAGGCAGACCAATCTCTCCAACCACATGAAGGTCCTGCGCGAGGCGGGCGTGGTGGACACCGAGCCCTGCGGCCGGTTCGTCTACTACAAGCTGCGCCCCGAGGTGCTGGCCGGACTGTCCGAGCGGTTCGCCGCGCTCGCGGAGTCCGCGCGTACCGCCGCCGAGTACAAGCGGGCGTGCCCGTGACCTCGGCGGAACCCCGGCCCGCGCCCTCCGCGCAGCCCCGACCCGCGCCCTCCGCGGAACCCCGGCCCGCGCCCTCCGCGGAACCCCGGCCCGCGCCCTCCGCGCAGCCCGCCGCCGCCCGCCCACCGGACGGCGGTCCGGCCGCGCGCGACTCGGTCGTCGCGAAGCTCTCCGCCCTGGACCGCTACCTCGCGGTCTGGATTCTGGCCGCGATGGGGGCCGGTCTGGGGCTGGGCCGCGCCGTCCCGGGGCTGAACGACGCGCTCGCGAAGACCGCGATCGGCGGGATCTCGCTGCCGATCGCGCTCGGTCTGCTCGTGATGATGTACCCGGTGCTGGCCAAGGTCCGCTACGACCGGCTCGACCGCGTCACCGGCGACCGGAAGCTGATGGCGTCCTCCCTGCTCCTCAACTGGGTCGTCGGCCCCGCCATCATGTTCGCGCTGGCCTGGCTCTTCCTGCCGGACCTGCCCGAGTACCGCACCGGTCTGATCATCGTGGGACTCGCCCGCTGCATCGCCATGGTCATCATCTGGAACGACCTCGCGTGCGGCGACCGCGAGGCCGCCGCCGTCCTGGTCGCGCTCAACTCGGTGTTCCAGGTGCTCGCGTTCGCGCTGCTGGGCTGGTTCTACCTCGACCTGCTGCCGCGTCTGCTCAACCTCGGCGACGGCCAGGGCCTGGACGTCTCCGCCTGGCACATCGCGCTGAACGTCGTCGTCTTCCTCGGCGTGCCCCTGCTCGCGGGGTTCCTCACGCGCCGCGTCGGCGAGCGGCGCGTGGGGCGCGAGCGGTACGAGAGCGCGTTCCTGCCGAGGATCGGCCCGTGGGCGCTGTACGGGCTGCTGTTCACGATCGTCGTCCTCTTCGCGCTCCAGGGCGGGACGATCACCTCGCGCCCGCTGGACGTCGTACGGATCGCGGCTCCGCTGCTGGTCTACTTCGCGGTCATGTTCTTCGGCGCCTTCCTCCTCGGCAAGGGTGTCGGTCTGGCCTACGACCGCACCGCGACCCTCGCGTTCACCGCGGCGGGCAACAACTTCGAGCTGGCCATCGCGGTCGCCGTCGCCACCTTCGGGGTCACCTCCGGCCAGGCGCTGGCCGGGGTCGTCGGCCCGCTGATCGAGGTCCCGGTCCTGATCGGCCTCGTCCACGTCGCGCTCGCCTGGCGCCGGAGGTTCACCGCCGACGCGCTGACGACGGCTGATTGACGCTGATTGACCTACGCCTTACGCGTCCTGGCCGCGGGGCCAGGTCCTGACGGGGGCGCTGCTGCGGCCGGCCCGGCCGCTCAGCTCGGCGTCGAGGGTCTCCTGGGCCACGCGCATGGCCTCGGCGTACACGGGGTCCTCCAGCCGCTTCCACATGTCGTCCGCGGAGACGTCCTCCACGCGGCTGACCACCCACCAGATGTTGCCGAAGGGGTCCTTGATCCGGCCGCCGCGCTGTCCGAAGGCGTCGTCGGCCAGCTCCGTGACGATACGGCCGCCGGCCGCGACGGCCCGCGCGAACGCCTCGTCGGCGTCGGCGACGAACACCCGCAGCAGGCTCGGCACGACAGGCCAGTCCGCGTGCCGGTCGAAGGCCAGCACCACGGTGTCGCCGATACGGATCTCGCCGTGTCCGATCAGGCCGTCCTCCGTCGCCACCCGCCCGAGTTCCTCACCCCCGAACGCCGCGGCCACGAAGTCGAGGAACGCCCCCGTGTCGTCGGTGACCACCCAGGGCGCCACCGTGGTGTAGCCCTCGGGCGCGGCATTGGTCTTCTCGGGCATCGCGGTCCTTTCGCTGACATCGGTTGTCGACAGCGACGCTAGGCGCGATTGCGGTCAGTTCCGGTCCGCAACGGCGCAGCGGCGGTGCCGCGATCCGCCGATACCCCCGCCCGGGCCCGGTCGGTCACGGCCGGCCGGGGGCCACGGCCGGCTCGGGGCTCGGGGTGAGGTCGCGGCGGGGCAGCAGGAGCGGGGTGGTCAGGATGAGCAGGCCCACGACCGTGAGGGCGGTGCGCGGGCCGGTGACGTCGGCGAGCAGCCCGGCGAGCGCGGTGAGGACGGCGATGGCCGTCTGCTGGCCGATCGACCAGGCCGACAGGGTCCGGGCGACGAGGTGCCGGGGGGTGTGTTCGAGCCGGTAGGTGGCGAGCACCGGTGTGTACAGGCTCATGTTGACGATGATCGCCAGCTCGACGGCGATCACGGTGAGCAGGCCGACGACGCCGGGCCGGACGAAGGCCAGCCCGATCAGCCAGACGGCGCGCAGGGTGCCGACGGTCCGGAAGACCCACTGCTGCCCGTGGCGGGCGACCGCCCGGCGGGCCAGCCGCGAGCCGATGAGCCCGCCGACGCAGGGCGCGGCGAAGGCGAGGCCGTACTGCCAGGGCGGGAAGCCGAGTTGGCGCAGCAGGAGCACGGCGAGCAGCGGTTCCGTGGCCATGATCAGACCGCCGACGAGCAGCTGGTTGAGGTAGAGCGCCCGCAGTCCGGGGTGGCCCAGGAGATGCCGCCAGCCGTCGAGCAGCGCGCCCGCCCGGGTCGTCGGTGTGCCGGTGGGCCGCGGCGCGTCCTCCCGGCCGCGGATCGCGGTGACGCACAGCGCGGAGCACAGGTAGCTGAGCGCGTCGGCCACGACGGTGACGACCGGCCCGAACAGGCCGATGGCCGCTCCGCCGAGCGGCGGCCCGACCGCGATGGAGCTCCAGTTCGTGGACTCGAAGCGGGCGTTGGCCACGAGCAGGTCGTCCGGCAGGACGAGCATCTTGAGGTAAGCGCCGCTGGAGGCGTTGAAGGCGATCTTGGCCGCGGCGGACACGGCGGAGACCACGAGCAGGTGGACGAAGCTGAGCCAGCCGAGGGCGTACGCGGCCGGGACCGTCGCCATGACCGCGAACCGGGTCAGGTCCATCGCGACCATGACCGGGCGCTTGCGCCGGAACTCCACCCACGGCGCGAGCGGCAGCGCGATCAGCGCTCCCACCGCGGGCCCCACGGCGGACAGCGCGGACACCTCGGCGGGGCCCGCGTGCAGGGCCAGCACCGCGATCAGCGGCAGCGCGCCGAAGCCCAGCCCCGACCCGTAGGCGCTCACCGCGTACGCCGCCCACAGCCAGCCGAACGGCCGGCCCAGCGCTCTCCTGCCCCTCATGCGCGGCGCTCCCCCTTCGACGGGCCGACGTGGACCGGTGAGAGCTAAGCGAGCGGCACAACCGCAGGTCAAACAACCGCACCGCCCGCGATCCACAACCATTCGTTGTTCACTAAGGTGAATCGACGTGGACCTCGAAGCCGTACGCACCTTCGTCGCCGTCGCGGACGCGGGCCAGTTCCAGAAGGCCGCCGCCGACCTGTCGATCACCCAGCAGGCGGTCTCCAAGCGGGTCGCCGCGCTGGAACGCGCCCTGGGCATGCGGCTGTTCGCCCGCGCCCCGCGCGGCGCCGAACTCACCATCGACGGCCAGGCGTTCCTGCCCCACGCGCGCGAACTGCTGCGCGTCGCCGAACGCGCGGTCGCGTCCGTACGCCCCGGCCGCCGTCCGCTGCGCGTCGACGTGATGGCCTCGCGCGGCGCGCAGGCGGGCCTGATGCGCGGCTTCCACCGCGCGCACCCCGAGATCGACCTCGACGTGGTGATGCTGCTGGAATTCGGCACGGCCGTCGGCGCCGTCAGGTCCGGTGCGATCGACGCGACCTTCCGCGCCGTCGCCGCGCCCGGCCTGCCGCTTCCCGAGGACGTCGCGTCCGTACGGGTGCTCGACGAGCCGCTCCAGCTCCTCACCGGCCCGGCCCACGCGCTGGCGGGCGCCCGGTCGGTGACCGTCGAGCGGCTCGTGGGGCACCGGATCTGGATGCCCGGCATCGTCCCCGGCTCCGAGTGGGGCGCCTACTACGACGACCTCGTCGACGAGTTCGGCCTCACCATCGAGGCGACCGGCCCCAACTTCGGCTCCGACGCGCTCCTCGACACCCTCGCCGAGACCCCGGCGCTGGCCACCTTCATGGGCGAGCCCACCCGTCTCATCTGGCCCGCGGGCCACGGCCTGCGCCGTATCCCGGTGACCGATCCCACCCCCGTCTACCCGCACGCCCTCCTGTGGCACCGCGACAACCCCCACCCGGCGCTGGCCGTTCTGCGCGCCCACCTCGCCGCCGCGGCGACCGCCCACGACGCCGCCGGGACCTGGCGCCCCGACTGGGTGATCCCCCCGTCTCCGGTGTCACCGCCGACGAACTCCCGGCCGGATGCGCCGGGTGGCGGCTGACGGACGTGACGCCCGGTGCGCGTCCGGTCCGGAAAGCCGGGGGTCGGCGCGTACGCTCATGGGCGGAAGTTCCGGAAGTGGCGGAAGTGGTGCCAATGGCACCAGTGGCGCCAGCGGGAGCGGTGCCGGGTGAGCGTGAGGGGTGGTCGCGGATGGCGGGGCGGATTCGGGTGCTGCTGACGGCCGTACTGGTGGCCGTGACGGGGATCGTGACGGCGTCGGCACCGGCCTCCGCGGTGATCGGCGGGTCGAAGAGCACGTACGGGCCGTGGGCGGTGCGGATGTTCGTCGACGGGAAGCCGGTGTGCACCGGGACGGCCGTGACGCGCCGGTGGATTCTGACCGCCTCGCACTGCTTCTTCGAGCAGGCGCGGCCGGTCGCGGACAAGCGGATCACGTTCCGGGTGGGCAGCCTCGACGTCCGCAAGGGCACGACGGTCCGGCCGGTGCCCGGCGGGCGCGTGGGAAGCGCCGTCGCCGACATGATGCTGGTCGAGGTGCCGGCCATGAACGTCCGCACGGCGCGCCTGTCCACCGCGCCCGTCCGCCCCGGCCGGACCGTGCGGGTGTACGGGTGGGGCGCGACGTGCGCCGGGGACGAGAACTCCTGCCAGTCGCCGGTGCTCAAGCAGTCGCGGCTGCGGGTCGTCCGGCCGGACGACCCGCGGTGCGACGGCGCCACCGCGCCGGGCGGCTCGGACTTCTGCATGGTGAAGGTGTCCGGGATCCCCGCGGGCGGGGACTCCGGCGGACCGGTGATGAGCGTCGCCCCGCACGGCGCGGAAACCCTCCTCGGCGTCTTCGACGGCTCCGACCGGGAGAAGGTCGCCGAGGCCGGGGACGTCGGTCAGCAGCTCGCCTGGATCCGCTCGGTCACCCGCCGGTAGCCCCCACCGCCCGCCTCGATCCGCACCCGGCGGTGGCCGCCACCGCACGCCCAGATCCGCCCCGTCACCCGGCGGTACCCGCCACCGCCACCGGGCCTGCTGGGTACGGAACAGGCGGCGACATGGCCTGGAAGTCGGCGGGGCGCGTGGCGGGGGCTTCGGCGAGGGGCCGGACAGCTGGCGGACAGGTGCGGGACAACCGCCGTACACCGACCGGATAGACTGCCGCAATTCTGCACCTCACCCGTATGCACCGTTTTTCACGCCAAAGAGGGAGCGTCGTGGCGCTGCTCGACCACACCCGGCCGGCGCCCGCGGCGGAGCCCACCGGCCGGGGAGACGCGCTGCGGCGCGCGGCCCGCGCGGCGGCGCCCGCGGTCCTCGGCTATCTGCTGGTGCGGCTCGCGGCGACCGCGATGCTCTGGATGTGGGCGCGGTCGGAACACAAGAGCCTGCTGGGGCTGCTGGGCCGCAAATGGGACTCGCTGTGGTTCCTGGGCATCATCGAGCACGGCTACGACCACGGCACCCCGGCGCAGAGCAACCTCGCGTTCTTCCCGCTCTACCCCCAACTGGTGCGCGGCACCGCCGCGCTGTCCCCCACCGGGCCCGCGACCACCGGCGTCGTCCTCGGCTGGCTCTTCGCGCTGGCCGCCGCCTGGGGCATCTACGCGGTCGGCGCGAAGCTGTACGGCCAGCGCGCCGGGGTGGTGCTCGCCGTGCTGTGGGGCGTGGTCCCGCACGCCGTCGTCGAGTCGATGGCGTACACCGAGAGCCTGTTCACGGCGCTGGCCGCCTGGACGCTGTACGCGCTGCTCTGCGAAAAATGGCTGACCAGTGCCTTCCTGTGCCTGCTCGCCGGGCTGACCCGGCCGACCGCCTCCGCGCTGGTGCCGGTGGTCTGCCTGGCCGCGCTGTTCGCGATCGTCCGCGCGCCGCGCGCCTGGCGCGCGTGGGCGGCGCTGCTGATCGCGCCCGCCGGCTGGATCGGCTATCTGGTGTGGGTGGGCCTGCGGGTGCACCGGCTGGACGGCTGGTTCCACATCCAGAAGGACGGCTGGGGATCGTCGTGGGACGGCGGCCGGTTCACCGTCGACAGCGCCCGGCACATCCTCAGCACGCCGTCGGCGCTCGACCTGTACGCGGTGACCGTCGTCCTGCTGCTGGCCGTGGCGCTCTTCGTCCTCGGCGTGCTCGACCGGCAGCCCTGGCCGCTGCTGCTCTTCAGCTTCCTGCTGCTGGCCACCTCGATCGGCGGCTCCGGCTACTACCACTCCAAGGCGCGCTTCCTCGTCGCGGCCTTCCCGCTGCTCATCCCGCCCGCCGTGGCACTGGCCAAGGCCAGGACCGGTACGGCCGTCACGGTCGTGACGACGCTGACGCTGGTGTCCGGGTACTTCGGCGGCTATCTGCTGCTGGTCTGGAACCACTCCCCGTGAGCCGGGCGGTTCACAAGCCGTAGCGCCGACGCCGTCGAAGACGCGCGGCATCGCGGACTGCCACGGCGCGCGGGAGAGCAGGGGGCCGACGCCGAGGCGCACGAGATGCTCGACCTCTGCCTCGGCGACAAGGCGCCCTACGGCCTGATCGGCCTGTTCACCGGTGCCGCACCACCGGAACCCGCCTCCCCCGCGCGGGCCTGAACCGCGCGCGTGCGCGCGGCGGCGACGGCGGCTCCGCGCCCGGGAGGGGCGCGCGGGGACGGCGCTGTGGGATCCACAGGGCCGCGGGGGCTTGACGCGGGCGCTGGGTGGGCACCAAACCCACTCATGGGTTGTCCGCACGTCGAAGTTGTCGAAGCCGTACGCGGGAGGACATGTGCCGGAGTCACGGGCCGCGCTGCGCGCACCGCACCGGGCCGAGGTGGTGCGCCTGCTGGAGCGGGCGGTGGCCCAGCAGGGGCAGGGCGTGGACGGGAAGGCGCTGCTGGCGCGGGGGTTGGAGCGGCTGGAGGAGATCGCGGCCGCGGCGGACGAGGAGTACGGGGCGTACGTCAGGGCGCTGGAGGCCGGTCAGGCGGCCGGACCGCAGGAGCGCTCGGGGCGCGCCACCGCCGCGGTGCAGGGCCTGGTCGCGGGCGTAACGGCCGCGGTGGCCTTCGGAGTCGACCTCGGCTACGGCCTCGCGGCGGGACCCGCGCTGGTGACCGGCCTCGCGGTCGGCGCGGCGGGAGCGGTGACGCTGACCGGAGCGGGCAAGCAGGTAAAGGCGCGGCGCGCGGGCGCCGGCCAGGGCTTACCGGGCGGTCCGGAACAACTGCGGCTGCTGTGGCTGGCCGCGCTCGACCGCCGCGGCGTACGGCCGTTCATCGAGGCGCAGCGCGCGGTCGTCCCCGCGCCGCCCCGCAAGCAGTCCGCCAAGGTGCCCAACCAGCCCTCCCCGCCGCGCCGTTCGGGCAACGACCGCAGCGCGGCGGCCCGCACACGCGCCGTACTGGAGCAGTCGTTCGGCCATCTCCCGGACGCGGAAGGCCCGTTCGCCGGGCGCCGCGCCCATGTCGCGCGGATCGCCCAGTGGGTGCACCAGGCCCGGGTGTCCACGGCGGTACGGCCCACCGTGGTCGTCCTGCACGGCCCGGCGGGCAGCGGCCGTACGACGCTGGCGGTGCGTACCGCACGGCAGTTGAAGGACCAGTTCCGCGGCGCGTGCGTGGTGGACCTGCGCGGCGCGAGCGACGGCAGGACGCCGCTGCCCACCAGGGAGGCGCTGCTGCACCTGCTCAACCGGCTCGGCGCGCCCCGCGACCAACTCCTCTTCCGCGAGCGGCAGAATCAGGAACAGCACCTGCGACGGCTCAGCGAGCAGTACCAGCAGCACCTCAGGGACGTGCCCGTGGTGATCGTGCTGGACGACGCCACCGACGCGGCGCAGATCAGGACGCTGGTCCCCGAGCGGTCCGAGAGCCTGGTGCTGGTCACCAGCCGCGCGCCGTTCGACCCGGAGGAACTGGCACTGCCCGGCGCCTTCGTGCACAGCCTGGACGTCGGCGCGCTCGACGCGGACGACACCTTCGAGCTGCTGGGCGAACTGGCCGCGGCGGGCGGCGGCGCCGCCCCGCTGCGGGCGGAGGCCGAGCGGCTGCGCGACCTGTGCGCGGGTCTGCCGATAGCCCTGCGGATCGCCGGAGCCGCGCTCCCCGACCACCACGGCGCCACCGAACTCGCCGCAGACCTGGAGGTGTTCGGCCCGCGCGACCCGGTCGACCGCGTCCTCGCACTGCGCTACCACGACCAGCCGGAGCCCAACCGCCGCCTGCTGCGCCGCCTCGCGCTCGCCGGGCGCGCCAGCTTCGGCGCCGCCGCCGCGGCGGCCCTGATGGCCACCGACGAACGCGAGGCCGCCCGCAGGCTCGACGAACTCGCCGCCGCGGGGCTGATCGAGAACGTCCGCGGCAGCCGCTACCGCCCGCACGACCTCGTCCGCGCCTTCGCGGGCGAACGGCTGCTGGACGAGGAGGACCCGGTGGAGCGCGGCGCCGCCCACGAGCGGCTGATCCGCTCGTACGCGGACCTCGCGAACACCGTCATCCGGCTGGTCGAGGGCAAGACCTCCACCCGCGCCGGGCGCTTCGGCCAGCACGGCTTCGCCTCACTGGAGCTGGCGCTGCGCTGGCTGGACGAGGAGTCCAGCTTCATCACCGCCGCGCTGCGCGACACCGAGGGCGTCGACCGGGCCGCCGTACAGGCGCTGCTCGGCGCGCTGTGCGACTACTGCCTGCTGCGCGGCGACCTCTACCGGCTCGGCGAGATCAGCGAGATGGCGCAGGCCCAACAGGCCGCCGGGCAGCAGAAGTCGGGCCCCGACGAGGACCGCTCGGTGCTGGTGCGGTCGGTGCAGTGGCGTACGGGCATCGCGGCCCGGCAGCTCGGCGAGCTGGACAAGGCGCGGTCGACGCTGACGTCGGTGGTCGACCTGTACTTCGAGGCGCGGCACCCGTCGGGCGCGGCCCGCGCGCTGGACAGCCTCGGCATCACCCTGCACCACCAGGGCAACCTCAAGGAGGCCGAGCGCAGGCTGCGCGAGGCGCTGGAGATCCAGTCCGCCCCCGAGCTGGACGAGGACCGGGCCTGGACGCTGCACGCGCTGGCCGCCGTGCTGCGCGACATGGGCCAGGTCGGCACGGCGCTGGAGCTGCTGCGCGAGTCGCTGGCGCTGCACCGCGAGAACGAGAGCGTGCAGGGCGAGGCGTGGGCGCACCTCCAGCTCGGCCAGGTGTACCTGCGGCTCGGGCGGCTCGACCTCGGCGAGGCCGAACTGCGCGCCGCCGGACAGTCGTACGCGCTGGCCCGCGACCCGCGCGGCGGCGCGTGGACCGCGACGCAGCTCGCCCGGGCCCTGCTGCTGCGCGGCGAGGCCCGGCAGGCCGCCCAGGACCTGGACGAGGCGGTGCAGCGGCACCGCGCCTGCGAGGACGCGCGCGGCGAGGCGTGGACGCTGTACTACCTCGGGCACGCGCTGGAGGAGTCCGGCGACACCGACTCGGCGCTGCGCACCCTGGAACGCGCCCGCACGATGTTCTCCCGCATGCGGGACGTCTACGGGCTGGCCTGCGCCCGGCACCACTCCGCGCGGGTCACCCGCGACCAGCGGGCGGCCCGTACCGGCAATCTGCGCAACAGCGGCTTCGCCCGGCAGCTCCTCCAGGACGCCCGCCAGGACTTCCGCCGGATCGGCGTCGAGCACGGCGAGGCGTGGTCGTGCGTCGAGCTGTCCGTCATCGACGCCGGGAACGGGCGGCTGCCCGAGGCCCTCGCCCTCCTCGACGAGGCCGTCGAGCTCTTCCGGGGGCTCGGCGACCGGCGCGGCCACGACTGGGCCGTCTTCCTGCGCGCCACCGTCCAGCCGCTGCTCTCCGAGGACGGCCTGCCCCTGGCCCGCTCAGCCCTCGCCGGGCTCCTCGCCGACGCCTATCCGGGGCGGGACCCGGACCTCGAGGAGTACGTCGAGGCGTACGCCCTCTTCCTGGAGCGCGGCACCGTCGCCCCCGGCGGACCCTGGGACACCTGGCGCCTCGGCATGACCCCCGGCCGCTCCGCCCGCATGGTCATGGCCGTCCCCGTCTGACCCTTTGCACACGACGTGCCCCGTCGGGGGCGCGGGGAACCGCGCGGCCGGCGACGACGCTCCCACCCGCCCCGGCGGGGCAGATCGGTTGTCTCCGGACCACCGGCCGGTGGCGGCGGGCCGCGCAGTTCCCCGCGCCCCTGAAAAGCACGCCCCGCGCAAGGGCCGCCCCCCGTCAGGGGCGTGGCGGCTCCGGGGCGGAGGAGGCGGAGGCAGCGGGAGAAGCGGAGGGAGAGGCCGCGGGGGCCTCATGCGGCGGGCGAGCCGCAGGCTCCTCGGTGAAATCGATCTTCTTCATCTGCTTGCCCATGTTCTTCATCAGCAGCCACAGCCCGATGGCGATGGCGGCGAAGATCACGAAACCGAGGAGCCCCGGCGTCACCTTGTCCTGGTTCAGCTCACCGGCGGCGTTCGAGGCGAGCGGGACCAGCGTATTGAATCCGTGGGAGGCGTTCACCCGCCCATTGTCGCCTAGGCCCTCTCGATCCCCGCAAAGAGGTCGTCCTCAGGGATCGAGGTGTCCACGCGGGACTGCGCCAGCTCGTAGTCCTCGGTCGGCCAGACCTCCCGCTGGAGGTCCATCGGGATACGGAACCAGCCGCCGTCCGGGTCGATCTGCGTGGCGTGCGCGAGCAGCGCCTTGTCACGGATCTCGAAGAAGTCCGCGCAGGGCACGTGGGTGGTGAGCTGCCGCTCCGGGCGGTCGAACTCCTCCCAGCGCTTGAGCCACTCGCCGTACGGGGACTCCATGCCGCGCGCGAGCAGCGCCTCGTGCAGCGCGAGGGTGCGCTCCTTGTTGAAGCCCTGGTTGTAGTAGAGCTTCAGCGGCGTCCACGGCTCCCCGGCCTCGGGGTAGCGCTCGGGGTCGCCCGCGGCGTCGAAGGCCACCGCCGAGATCTTGTGCGTCATGATGTGGTCCGGGTGCGGATAGCCGCCGTTCTCGTCGTACGTGGTGATGACGTGCGGCCGGAACTCGCGGATCAGCTTCACCAGGGTGCCCGCGGCCACGTCCACGTCCTGGAGGGCGAAGCAGCCCTCGGGCAGCGGCGGCAGCGGGTCGCCCTCGGGCAGTCCCGAGTCGACGTAGCCGAGCCAGGACTGGCGGACGCCCAGGATCTGGCGCGCCTCGTCCATCTCCTTGGCACGTACCTCGTGGATGTTCTCCTCGATGTAGGGGTCGCCCTGGAGTTTGGGGTTGAGCACCGAGCCACGCTCGCCTCCGGTGCAGGTCGCCACCAGTACGTCCACCCCCTCGGACACGTACTTGGCCATGGTGGCCGCGCCCTTGCTCGACTCGTCGTCGGGGTGGGCGTGAACGGCCATCAGTCGAAGCTGCTCAGTCAAGGCTGGGTCCTCAGGTCTTCGGGGTCCGAGCGGCGCCGAGCCCCCGTCTTCTAAGCCCCCTCCGTCGGCCGAGAGGGCGCCTCCTATAGTGACCGAGTGAGGGGACGATTAATTCCGCCGTTCCCGCGCTCGGGAGGAAAAGCCTATGACCGCCGTGCGGCCCGGTGAGCCGGGCGCCCGCCCCGCCCTGCCCGACGGCAGGTACGGTCCGGGCGCCGACGCGCGGGCGGACCGCAAGCTGCGGATCGCCGCCGTCGTGCTGGGCGCGCTGATGGTCGTCGGCGTCGGCTGGTACGGCTGGCACGCCCTCACCGGCACCAAGGTCAGCGGTCAGGTCATCGCCTTCAAGGCCGTGTCGGACCAGGCCGTGGAGATCCACCTGGAGGTCCACAAGGACCCGGGGACCGTCGCCGTCTGCACCCTGCGCTCGGTGGACGTCGACCACAACGAGGTGGGCCGCAAGGACGTCCGCCTCGCGCAGCACGCCCGGCAGGTCGACACCGTCGTCACGGTGCGGACGACCTCGCGCGGTGAGACCGGTGAGCTGGTCAGCTGCCAGACCGCCCCGCGCGGCTGACCCCGGACCCCGGCACCCGCGTTCGTTTCTCGTCCCCTTGACCGACGAGTAATTGTTAGGCTCGTGGTTTCGTCCCGGCGACCGGTGGCAATGGACTTGTTCATCGGGGCGCACCCCGGCACCGGCCGTGGGGACGAGCCGTCGGCCCCACGGGTGCGACGGCACACACCGCCCCGCGGGGAGTCCGCGGGACAGGCACACGGCATGACCAGTACCGACGAGGAGCACCTGTGACCCAGACCAGCGAGAACGTCACCTGGCTGACCCAGGCGGCGTATGACCAGCTCAAGGCCGAGCTGGAGCATCTGTCTGGTCCGGCGCGCGCCGAGATCGTCGCCAAGATCGAGGAAGCCCGCCAGGAAGGCGATCTCAAGGAGAACGCCGGCTATCACGCGGCGCGTGAGGACCAGGGCAAGCTGGAGCTGCGCATCCGCCAGCTCAACCAGATCCTGGAGTCCGCGAAGGTCGGCGAGGCCCCGGCGGACGACGGTGTGGTGGCGCCCGGCATGGTGGTGACCATCGCCTTCGACGGCGACCCCGACGACACCATGACCTTCCTGCTCGGCTCCCGCGAGGGCGTCTCCAGCGACCTGGACACGTACTCGCCGCAGTCGCCGCTCGGCCGCGGTGTGGCGGGCAAGAAGCCGGGCGAGGACGCCACGTACGAACTGCCCAACGGCAAGAGCGCGTCGGTGAAGGTCCTCGACGTGAAGCCGTACCAGGGCTGAGCGGACAGCGGTGTGCCGCCCGTCCCCGTGGCACGGGCGGCACATGTGTGACGCGGCTCTCCGCGAAGGCGTCGGGCGTGACGCGATCGTCGAGCGTGAGGCGGTCGTCCGGCTCTCCGCGGTGACCGGCTGTTAAGCGGTCGCCGAGCGGTACTTGCGGACCGCGAGCGTACGGAAGACCACGATGATGAGCACGGACCAGATCAGCGACGCCCACACCGGGTGCTGCATCGGCCAGGCGCCGGACTGCGAGACGCCCGGGTTGCCGAAGAGCACACGGCACGCCTGCACGGTGGCGCTGAACGGGTTCCAGTCGGCGACCGCCCGGAGCCAGCCCGGCATGTTGGACGAGTCCACGAAGGCATTCGACACGAACGTCACCGGGAAGAGCCAGATCAGGCCGCCCGAGGTGGCCGCCTCCGGGGTGCGGACCGACAGGCCGATCAGCGCGCCGATCCAGGAGAAGGCGTAGCCCAGCAGGAGCAGCAGCAGAAACGCGCCGATCATCTTCGGCACGCCGTTGTGGATGCGCCAGCCGACGAGCACGCCGACCACCGCGAGGACGACGACGGTGAGCGTCGTCTGGACGAGGTCGGCGAGGGTGCGGCCGGTGAGCACCGCGCCGCGCGCCATGGGCAGCGACCGGAAGCGGTCGATCAGGCCCTTGTTCATGTCGTCGGCGATGCCCGCGCCCGCGCCGGCGGTGGCGAAGGTGACCGTCTGGGCGAAGATGCCCGCCATCAGGAAGTTGCGGTAGTCCGAGGCGCTGAGGGAGCCGCCGACGGCGACCGAGCCGCCGAAGACGTAGCTGAACAGCACCACGAACATGATCGGCTGGATCAGCCCGAAGATGATCATCTCGGGGATGCGCAGCATCCGGATCAGATTGCGCTTGGCGACGACCAGCGAGTCCCTGACGGACTGGACGACGCCGCCCGCGCCCTTGGGCGCGGCGGTGGTCACGATGTCGGTCGTGGCGCTCACTTGACTGCCTCCTTGCGGGACGCGTCGGCCTTGCGGGCGCCCGGGTCCTCGGTCTCCTCGTCGGCGGCGTTGTCCTGCTCGGCCGCGTGGCCGGTCAGGGAGATGAACACGTCGTCCAGGGTGGGTCGGCGCAGGCCGATGTCGTCGATCTCGATGCCCTGCGCGTCCAGGTCGCGGATCACCTCGGCGAGCAGCTTGGCGCCGCCGGTCACCGGGACGGTGATCTTCCGCTGGTGTTCCTCGATCTTCGCGTCGCCCTTGCCGAATCCGGCGAGCGCGCGGGCGGCGTCGGAGATGCGGTCCCGCTCGTGCACGACGACCTCGACGCGTTCGCCGCCGGTCTGCGCCTTGAGCTGGTCGGAGGTGCCGCGCGCGATGACCTTGCCGTGGTCGATCACGCAGATGTCGTGCGCGAGGTGGTCGGCCTCTTCCAGATACTGGGTGGTGAGCAGCAAGGTGGTGCCGCCCGCGACCAGTTCCTGGATGACCTCCCAGAGCTGCTGGCGGTTGCGCGGGTCGAGTCCGGTGGTCGGCTCGTCCATGAACATCACCGGCGGGCTCACGACGAGCGCGGCGGCGAGGTCGAGGCGGCGGCGCATACCGCCGGAGTAGGTCTTGGAGGGCCGGTTCGCGGCGTCCGCCAGATTGAAGCGCTCCAGCAGTTCGTCGGCCCGCGCGCGGGCCGCCTTGGCGCTCATCTGGTAGAGCTGGCCGACCATTTGGATGTTCTCCCGGCCGGTCAGATACTCGTCGACCGCGGCGAACTGTCCCGACAGGCCGATGTGCCTGCGGACCTCGTTGGGGTGCTTCAGTACGTCGATGCCCGCGACGACGGCTCTGCCGCTGTCGGGTTGCAGGAGTGTGGTCAGGACCCGGACGGCGGTGGTCTTTCCCGCGCCGTTCGGCCCGAGCAGCCCGAGGACCGTGCCCTCCGGCACGTCGAGGTCCACTCCCCCCAGTGCCTTGACATCGCCGAAGGTCTTCACAAGACCCTCTGCATAGATGGCGCCCGGCATTTTGTCACTCCGTCCGTTGGTGCGGTGTGCAGCTCTCACGACTGGTGCGGTGTGCGGCTTCATGACTTCGACCGCCCGAACGGCCGAAACTCATCGCTCAGCGCGCGGCGGACCGCGCGGCGAACCGCGATGGAACGCGAGAATGACAGACGCGATATATCGCGTCAAGCCAATTTCGCGTCCGCCACGGAACCTGGTACACGGCGCGCCGCCGCGGGGGCTCGGCGGGCGATTCCCCCGCGGCGGCGGGTCGTACGACGGCGAGCTCCGCCCGCCGGGGCGGTCACCGGATGACGGTGTAACCCGCGTTCTCCAGTGCCTCGCCCACGGCGACACAGTGCTCAGGTCCCTTGGTTTCCAGGTGCACCTCGACCTCGGCCTCGGTGAGGCCGAGCCGCGGGTCGGTGCGCACATGGCTGACATCGAGGACGTTAGCGTCGACCACTGACAACACCCCCAGGAGCGTGGCGAGCGCGCCGGGCCGGTCGGTGAGACGCAGCCGCAGGGACAGGTAACGGCCGGCGGCCGACATGCCGTGCCGCAGGATGCGCTGCATCAGCAGCGGGTCGACATTGCCGCCGGAGAGCACCGCGACGACGGGCCCCCGCAGCGCCTCGGGCGCGGCCAGCAGCGCCGCGACCGGACTGGCCCCGGCCGGTTCCACGACCAGCTTCGCGCGTTCCAGGCAGAGCAGCAGCGCGGAGGAGAGCTGGTCCTCCGTCACCGTCACGACCTCGTCCACCAGGTCCCTGACCAGGGCGAACGGTATGTCGCCCGGACGGCCGACCATGATTCCGTCGGCCATCGTGGCGACCGTGCCGAGCGCCACCGGGCGGCCGACGGCGAGCGAGGGCGGATACGCGGCGGCGCCCGCGGCCTGCACGCCGACGATCTTCACATCGGGCCGCAGCGCCTTGACGGCGACCGCGAGACCGGCGGCGAGACCGCCGCCGCCGATGCCGACCACGATGGTGCCGACCTCGGGGCACTGCTCAAGGATCTCCAGGCCCACCGTGCCCTGCCCGGCGATGATGTCCGGGTGGTCGAAGGGGTGGATGAAGACCGCCCCGGTCTGCTCGGCGTACTCGATGGCCGCCCGCAGCGTCTCGTCGACGACCGCGCCGTGCAGCCGTACCTCGGCGCCGTAGTCACGGGTCGCGGCCACCTTGGGCAGCGGGGCGCCGACGGGCATGAAGACGGTCGAGCGGACGCCGAGCAGGGAGGCCGCGAGGGCCACGCCCTGGGCGTGGTTCCCGGCGCTGGCCGCCACCACCCCGGCCGCGCGCTCCTCCGGGCCGAGGCCCGCGATGCGGACGTACGCGCCGCGAATTTTGAA
This sequence comes from Streptomyces sp. NPDC093221, assembly GCF_044753885.1. NCBI lineage: Bacteria > Bacillati > Actinomycetota > Actinomycetes > Kitasatosporales > Streptomycetaceae > Streptomyces > Streptomyces sp. NPDC093221. The sequence continues at coordinate 882,673 of NZ_JBIVOA010000002.1, forward strand.
CGAACCTGTGCGTTGAAGATTCTCGCATTTGAGGTGCACAGGTGCTCCGACCAGCGACGACAGATGGCGGCTGCCTTCCATCGCGGTGATACGGGCCACCCCGGAGAGCATTTTGTGCGCTCCTCGCACGTCATCGAGGGTGATCGAAGGGGACGCTGCGGGCACCGAACTGTCCATGGGCCCAGTCTCCCAGCTCCGGCGGACCGCCACCGCCGGGGGCCAAGGGTGTCACCGGCGGCCGGAATACGTGTCAGGGCCGGGGCCGCGGCGGGCGGCGTATTGCCGGTGAAGGGTCACGGGGCCTTCCGCGCCGCGTACTCTTCTCCACAACTTCCGCCTTCCCGTTCCCCTTCACAGGACCGACAGAACGCGAGCTTCAAGGTCATGTCCAACCCCACGGAGACCTCGACCGAACTCCTTGAGCGCCTCCAGCACCAGGTCGCACTTTTCGCCCGTCGCGCGGAACAGACGCGGCTCGGCGGAGTCGGCAAGGCCCGCAACTCCATGGACCGCGCCGCCTACCTGCTGCTCAACCGGCTCGACCGCGAAGGCCCGATGGGCGTCAAGGCGCTCGCCGAGGCCATGGGCATCGACTCCTCCACGGTCACCCGTCAGGTCGCCCCGCTCGTCGACACCGGCCTGGTCAAGCGCACCTCGCACCCGGAGGACGGCCGCGCGGTCGTCCTCGCCCTGTCGCCGCGCGGCCGGTCCCGGCTCGACGCGGTACGCGACTCCCGCCGCCGGCTGATGGCCGAGGTCACCGACGAGTGGACCCCGCGGGAGCGGGAGATCTTCACCGAGCTGCTGGCCCGCTTCAACACCTCGCTCGCCGACTGGCACACCGGGGCGGGACAGCGCGAGGAGCCGGAGTCCGACGAGGCCGGTGGGACCGAGGGGACCGGCGGCGCGACGGGGTCGCGGGGAGACACGCAAGGGGCTTGACCCGGAACGCCCGGTTGCCGTCCCATGGCCGCGTGGGGAAGCGCCGGGCGGCAGCGGAAAACCGACGGGACGCCGAATTCGCGGCGTTCACCGCGGGCGCGGCGGGCCGTCTGCTGCACGCCGCCACACTGCTGGCGGGCGACCCTGAGGCCGCCGACCGCCTCCTGACCGCGACGCTCGCGCACGTCTACGCCAACTGGCTCACGATGCGCGCGGAGGACCCGTACGAACGGGCCAGGAGCGAGCTGGTACGGCGGTTCGCCTACCGCCCGTGGTGGCGGCGGCCCCGCGGCGGCACCCTCGACCGGCTCAGCGGCCAGGAGCGGCTGATCGTCGTGATGCGGCACTTCGAGGGCGTCGCGGAGGAGCAGACCGCGGCCCAACTCGGCCTGCCCGTCGAGCGGGTGCGCGCCATCTGCGCCCGCGGGACGGCCACGTTGCGCAGCAGGCCCGAAGAGGACGATCCGGCCGCCGCCGCGGCGGCCAGGGCCGTGGCCGCCGCCGCGGCGCGGGCCCGCAGAGCCCCCGGGGAGACCGAACCGGCTTCCGAGGCAGCGGAGTTGGCCGAGTCCAGCGCGGTGGCGCCGTGAGCCGCCTGCCCAACCGCCGCGACGACGAGGTGCGCCGCCTGCTGGACACCCCGCACCCGGTGGTCCCGCTCGATCTCACCGCCCGCGCCGCCGCCCGCGGACGCCGGATCGTACGCCGCCGCCGGGTCGTCCGACTCGCCCTGTGGCTGGTGCTGTTCGCGGCCGTCGTGGCCGGTCTGGTACTGGCCGCGGTGGCGTGGCCCGACCACTCGGCCCCTACGACGCCGACGGACGGCAGTTGGTGGTCGGCGACGGGCTGACGCCTTTCGTGGGAAAGGCGCCGGGCCCGTACGGTACGCGGCGCGCGCGACCGTACGGGCCCGGGAGTTCACGCTCTCACGACCGTGTCACAACCTCAGCCGAGGGCCTGCGCCAGGTCGGCCAGCAGGTCGTCCGCGGCCTCGATGCCGACCGACAGGCGTACCAGATCGGCGGGCACCTCCAGCGCGGAACCGGCCACCGAGGCGTGCGTCATACGGCCCGGGTGCTCGATCAACGACTCGACGCCGCCGAGGGATTCGCCGAGCGTGAAGAGCTCCGCGCGGTCGCAGACGGCGACCGCCGCATCCTCGCCGCCCACGACGCGGAAGGACACCATGCCGCCGAACGCCTTCATCTGCTTGGCGGCCACCTCGTGCCCCGCGTGCTCCGGCAGACCGGGGTAGTACACCTGCGCCACCTTCGGGTGCGCGGCCAGCATGCCGGCCACCCGCGTCGCGTTGGCGCTGTGCCGGTCCATCCGTACCGCGAGCGTCTTGACGCCGCGCATCACCAGCCACGCGTCGAACGGCCCGGCGACCGCGCCCATCGCGTTCTGGTGGTACGCCAACTCCTCGCCCAGGCCCGCGTCCGAGGTGACCAGCGCGCCGCCGACCACGTCGGAGTGCCCGCCCATGTACTTGGTCGTGGAGTGCACGACGACGTCCGCGCCGAGCGCCAACGGCTGCTGGAGGTAAGGGCTCGCGAAGGTGTTGTCGACCACCAGCCGCACCCCGGCCTGCCGGGCGACCCCGGCGACCGCCGCGATGTCGGTGATGCCGAGCAGCGGGTTCGAGGGCGTCTCGACCCAGATCAGCTTGGTCTCCGGCCGGAGCGCGTCCCGTACCGCCTGGACGTCGGAGGTGTCGGCCACCGACCAGCGCACGCCCCAGCGCTCCACGACCTTCGCGAAGAGCCGGAAGGTGCCGCCGTACGCGTCGTTCGGGATCACCACGTGGTCGCCCGGCGCGAGCATCGTACGCAGCAGGCAGTCCTCGGCCGCGAGCCCCGAGGCGAAGGCGAGGCCGCGGCTGCCGCCCTCCAGCGCCGCCAGGTTCTCTTCGAGGGCGGTCCTGGTCGGGTTGGCCGACCGGCTGTACTCGTAGCCGCCGCGCAGGCCGCCGACACCGTCCTGCTTGTACGTCGACACCTGGTAAATCGGCGTCACCACGGCCCCGGTCTGCGCGTCCGCGGCCTGGCCGGCGTGGATCGCGAGGGTCTCGAAGTGCTGGTGGCCGATGTCCTGGTGCCCGATGTGCTTGTCGCTCATGGCCCCGAGCGTAGTGCCGCCGTCAGGCCCGCGCCGACAGCCTCGCGCGCAGCACGGCCGCGCTGCGCTCGCACCACTCGGCGTTTCCCCGCTCGAAGGCGAGGCCGCGCAGGCACGTCAGATACGGGCCGATGCGGGTGCCGTGGCGCAGGAAGTCCTCCTCGTCCCGGTCGCCGCGGAGCTTGCCGAGCAGGGTCGTGAACAGCTCGGCCTTCGCCGCCGCGAAGGCGGCGCGCTCCATGAGCTGGGCGATGACGGCCTCGGTGCCGAGGCGGTCGGCGGTCTGAACCTTCACAAGGAGTTCATCACGGATGAAGGACGGTTTCGCGGGCGCCGCCGCGAAGCGTTCCAGTTCGGCGAGGCCGGCGTCGGTCACCTGGAAGAGGCGCTTGTTCGGCCGCGTGTCCTGGACGACCTCCCGGCCGGTGACCAGGCCGTCGCTCTCCAGCCTGGTCAGTTCCGCGTAGAGCTGCTGGGGCAGCGCGTGCCAGAAGTTGGCCACGCCGACGTTGAACGCCTTGGCCAGCTGGTAGCCGCTCAGCTCCTCGTCCAGCAGCGCCGCGAGGACCGCGTGGCGCAAAGCCATCGCTCGGCCTCCTCCCGTCCGCCCGGTCCGTTGTACGCTCGACATGGTACTCAAGAAAGTGACTAATCAGATGCACGACTAGGGGGTCCGCCCAGGGCAGCCCTCCAGAACCGAAGGAGCAGCCGCCGTGACCGCGACGGACGCCGTGACCGCAGACCCCTCCGCCTTCCGCGCCGCCGTCGAGTCGGGCGACGTCGAGGCCCTCAGCCGCCTGTTCACCGACGACATCCGGCTCTACAGCCCGGTGAAGTTCACCCCGTTCGAGGGCAAGCCGCTCGTCGTCGGCCTCTTCCACGTCCTGGTGCGCACCTTCGAGGACTTCCGCTACATCGGCCGGTTCGACGGCTCCGCCCGGACCACCGGTGACGGCACCGACGCCCCGTCCGCGATCCTGCTCTTCCGCGCCACCGTCAACGGCAAGGAGATCCACGGCATCGACATGCTCCAGTTCGACCCGGCCGGGCTGATCAAGGAGATCACCGTCATGGTCCGCCCCCAGTCCGCCGTCCAGACCCTCGGCGAAGCCGTCCTCGCCGGCCTCGTCGCCGACGGCCTGGCCCCGACCCCGGCCCCGGCCCCGCGCTGACGGCCGACGGCTCGGCCCGCACAGGAGACAGGGGGCAAGAGGTGGATGACGTGACCGGGGAACCGTCGCTCGCGGCGGATGAGGCGTTGCGCCACGTGACCGGGCTGGCGCGGGCCGGGACGCCGGTTGCCGCCGGGGTGCGGGTGAGCGTGAATTTCCATCCGGACCGCGGGGGGATGCTGGAGGCGCTGGGACGGGAGGGCGTGTACCGGTCGCAGTTCGTGACCGGCACGAGCAACGGGGGCCTGACCGCGTATCCGGGCGGAGACCGGTGGCGGTGGGAGAGCCGGATCTTCGGGGGCGCGTACGACCGGGCGGACGGGCGGGCACGGCCGGTGTACGGGGCGTTGAACTTCCGGCGCGAGCGGGTCGGCGCGGCCCCGCGCTTCGGGTCCGCGCACTTCCGGCTGCGCGCCGGGACGCTGGCGCGGGCGACCTTCTGCTATCCGGACAGCGCCTGGGAACCGTCCGACTTCGGGGTCGAAGGGACGGTGTCGGCCCTGGTGGAGCTGGCCCGCGCGGACACCGCGGCCGGGCGGGGGGACGCGCTCGACGGCTATGTGGAGGCGCAGGTGCACGGTCCCGTGGTGCTCGCCGAGGACGTGGAGGCACTGGTGCTCGACCCGAGCCACCGCGGCACCGCCGTGGAGGACGCCGCGCGCCTGCTGCCGTGCCCGCTGGAGTGGCACGCCGGTTTCCGCCTCGCCGTCACGGAGTTGCGCCGCCACCCGGACTACCGGGGGCCGGAATTCGTCGCGCTGGGCGCCGAGATCGCGGAGGGCGGATTCCTCGACCCGCGCGTCATCGGCGAGGCCGCCCGCACCGGCCGCCGCGACCCGCAGTCGCTCAAGCGCGTCTGGCACTGCGTGGCCCGCTTCGGGGCGCCGCCGGAGGGTCAGGCGGTTGTGGTGGGGGAGGTCGGGGAGGTGGGGAGGCGGTAGTCGGACAGGGAGAGCATGCGGCGGTGCTGGGGGCGCAGACCCGTGATGTGGAGCGGGAGCGCGAAGGCGGTGCAGCGGGCGTGCAGGCTGCTCAGGAAGCGCAGCGCCGTCGTGTCCATGAAGGGGACGGCGTCGAAGTCGAGGTGGACCCCCCGCAGGCCGGGGCGCAGCGCCAGTTGGGCCTGGGTCAGGGCCGGGCGCGCTTCGAGGTCGATGTCCCCGCACGGCCGGAGGGTGAGTATCCCGTCGTCGTCCAGCGCGGTCGGACAGGTGAAGGGAGCCGTGGCGTCCATGGCGGTCTGTGTCCTCTCTCGAATCTCGAAGGGTCTGCACCCTTGGACACCGTGGGCGGACGGACATCACGCGCGGGGACGTACCCGGTGAAAACGGGCGGTCTCAGACGATCGCGGTGACCGTCACCGACACCGTGACCGGCGTGGTCAGCGTCTGCGGATACGTCGTGTAGACCGCCTCGACGACCGCCTCCCGCACGTGCTGGGCGACCCGGGCCGCCTGGTAGCCGGTGCGTACGGCCAGCGAGACCGTGACCGCGCACTGCGCGGGGTCGGTCCGCCACCGCACGGTGACACCGGGGGCGGTACGCGAGCGCAGCCGGTCGGTCAGGCGCGGGCTGAGGTAGGCGACGCCGGGGACGTCGACCGCGGCGGCGCCCGCCGCGGTCGCGGTCTCGCGCTCTTCCGGTGTGCGGGTCAGCGGGTTCATCGGGTCAGCCCTCCCCGGAGGTCGCGTCGTTGAGCGGGCGGTCGGCCGCCGCCCCGTCGTCCAGGACGTCCACCACCGACACGTCCACCGCGGCGACGTCCAGGCCGATCACCGCGTGCGCCGCGTTCATGACGCGTTCGCGGACCGCCGCGGCGGCCTCGGGGACGGTACGGCTGAGGACGACGGCCACTTCCAGGCGGACCCGCAGCGGCACGCGCGGCAGCGGCAGGCCGGGCAGTACGTAGCGCGCGGGCTCGCGGGCCGCGGTGATCCGGCAGCTCCCGGCCACGACACCGGGAACCGCGTCCGCGGCCTGCCGGAAGAGCCGGGCGGCGGCGGTCTCGGTGATCCAGTCGTCGGCCGCGGGGTCGCCGAGCGGTACGAGGCGGCCGGGCCGCAGTTCGGTCCGCACCAGGTCCATCACGCGGGCGGCCAGATCGGGCGCGGGCAGGTCGCGTACCGCCAGCGCCTGGTGCACGGCCTGGTCGAGCTGGGCCAGTTCGGCGAGCGAGTCCCGGCAGTGCGGGCAGTCCTCGTGGCCGGGGGCGGGCTCGCCGCCCTCCCACAGATCGGCCAACGAGGCGTCGCAGGGCAGGAGTTCGTCGTCTAGCGCCATGTGTCCATCGCCTCCGTCAGATAGCGGCGGGCGCGGAAGATCCGTCCCCGGACGGCCGGTTCGCCGATCCCCACGGCGGCGGCGATCTCGTCGTACGACAGGCCGTGGAATTCGCGCAGCACCCAGCACGCGCGCTGCTCGGGGGTGAGCCCGGCCAGCGCGCCGTGCAGCGCCTCGGCCGACGCGGCGGACTCCGCGGCGCGGACGGGCGAGGACTGGTACTCGGGCGCGGCGGGTTCGACGATCGAGTCCAGCGGCTGGGTGGGGCGGCGGCCCCTGAGGACGTTGAGGCAGCGGTTGGTCACGATGCGGTACATCCACGTGCCGAAGGCCGCGTTCCTGCGGAACTCCGGCAGCCGCCGCCACGCGCTGACATACGCGTCCTGCACCGCGTCCTCCGCCTCGGCGTCGTTGCCGAGCAACCGGCGTGCCAGGCGCAGCAGTTCGCCGCTGTGCCGCCGTACCAGGATCTCGAACGCCTCGTCGTCGCCCTCGCTCGCGCGGGCGACCAGCAGGTCTTCCTCCCGCCCGGACGCCGGCGGCTCCGGCTCGGGCGGGGGCACATGCGACGGCGCCCCGTCGGACGCCTCACCGGACACGGCACCGCGCCGGGTCCTCGGCGGCGAGCAGAGGCACGTACAAGCAGGTCAACGTCGTCCGTCCAACAGGTGATCGCGGTCCACGGGGGTGTGCCGTACGGCACCGGGTTCGTGCGAGCGGCAGCGGCGTGCGGGGGCGCCGGGGTGGGACAGCCCCGGCGCCCCCGGAGAACGGCTACTGCACTCGTCCCTCGGCGGGGGTGTCGTCGTCCTCGTCGGGCAGGTGCACGTCGACGATCGAGACGTTGACTTCGACGACCTCGAGGCCGGTCATGCGCTCGACGGCGGAGATCACGTTCTCCCGTACGTCGGCGGACACATCGGTGATGGCGACGCCGTACTCGACCACCAGCTCCAGGTCCACGGCCGTCTGCCGCTCGCCGACCTCGACCTTGACGCCGCGGGTCACGTTGGGGCGGCCACCGGGGACGCGGTCGCGGATGGCGCCCATGCTGCGGGCGAGGCTGCCGCCGAAGTCGTGGACGCCGAGCACCTCACGTGCCGCCATGCCCGCGATCTTCTCCACGACGGAATTGGCGATGGACGTACGGCCGCGCTCGGCGGGCACGCGGAAGGCGCCGTCGGCCCGCTTCTCCAGGCCCTGCCCCTTGCTGCCGTCGTCGTCGCGGTCCGTGCTGGTGTGCTGGGGCGAAACCGGCGCTTCGGCCTTCGTCGTGGTCATACCGGGTCTCCTGGTGTTCGCAAGTGCACCGGCCGGGTCGCGCGGATCCACTGACGCGGATCGCACGACGGTGGATCGTACGAATACGCCGACCCTACGGTGCATGTGGCGGCCTCATGGGCCCTGACATTCTTAAGACACCCCTGATCCGGAGACCTCACGCGCGAATCCGGGATCTTCTCGAAGAGATTCCCGCGCGGGTCGGCGGGAGCGGGCCCGGCCCGGGTCCTGAGGCTCCGCGGCCCCGGTCCCGGCGGGGCTCAGACGTCGGTGCGCACCCAGAGGCAGAAGGGGTGACCGGCCGGGTCGAGGAAGATCCGCGTGTCGTCCTCCGGCTGGTACGCGGCGAGGGTGGCGCCGCAGGCCAGGGCGGTGGCGGTGCCCGCCGGGAGGTCGGTGACCTCGAAGTCGAGATGCAGCATCATCTGCTGCGCGGCGGGGGCGGAGGGCCAGGTCGGCGGGGTGTAGAGGGGCTCGGTCTGGAAGGACAGGCCCGTGCCGCCGCCGGGCGGGTTGAGCTTCACCCAGTCGGGCTCCCGCGCGGTGACCTCCCAGCCGAGCAGCCGCCGGTAGAAGTCGGCGAGCGCCGTCGCGTCGGGCGCGTCGAGGACGACGGCGGTGAAGGTCGTACGCAGTGGTGCGGTCGGCTCTGACATCGGTCTCCCCTGGTCGCGGCGGGCCGGGCACGGCGGCCCGGCTCTCGGGCGTGCGGCCCGTCCGCGGTCCAGCGTGGCACCGGGCACCGACAACGCGGCGCCGCCTCTCCGCCGCCGGACGGATCGACCGGCGGAGGGGAGGCGGGGGGCCCGCCGCGCTCCCGACTCAGGCGGCTGTGCGCTCGCGCAGCGTCAGCGTCCCCTTCCTGATCGTCGCCAGCCGCGGCGCCCGCTTGGCGATGCCCGAGTCGTGGGTGACGAGGATGAAGGTGAGGCCGCGGTCGCGCCAGAGCCCTTCGAGCAGGTCCATGATGTCGTCGCGGGTGCCCTCGTCGAGGTTGCCGGTGGGCTCGTCGGCGAGCAGCACCTTGGGCTCCTTGACCAGGGCGCGGGCGATGGCGACGCGCTGCTGCTGGCCGCCGGAGAGCTCGGACGGCAGGTGGGTCAGCCGTTCGCCGAGGCCCACCGACTCCAGTGCCCGCGCGGCGCGTTCGCGGCGGGCCGCGCCCTTGACCCCCATGGGTACGAGGGCGGTCTCGACGTTCTCCTGCGCGGTGAGGGTCGGGATGAGGTTGAAGCTCTGGAAGATGAAGCCGATGTTCTCCGACCGCACCTTGGTGAGCTTGGCCTCGCCGAGCTGGGCGAGGTCGACGCCGTCCAGTTCCACGGCGCCCGATGTCGGGCGGTCGAGGCCGCCGAGCATCTGGAGGAGCGTGGACTTGCCGCCGCCGGTGGGGCCCTGGATGACGAGCTGGTCGCCGTCGGCGATGGCCAGGTCGATGCCCTTGAGGGCGTCCACGGTGGCCTTGCCGCGCCGGTAGCGCTTGGTCACGCCAGTCAACTGATACATGGTCAATTCCTTCTGGACGAGGGGCTATTCGACGCGGCGCAGGGCGTCGGCGGGGCGCAGCCGGGAGGCGCGCCAGCCGCCGAAGGCGCCCGCGATCAGGCCGCCCGCGACGGCCAGGCCGACGGCGAGGGCGATGGTGTGGACGCTGACCGGGGCGCTCAGCGCGATGTCGACGGTCTTGGCGGCGGAACGGGCCGGGCCGCCGAAGCCGCCGCCACCGCCGCCTGCGCCGCCACCGCCACCGCCACCGCCTCCGCTGGAGCCGAGTTGAGCGCTGAGCGTCGGGCTGATCGCGGTGACCGCGTACGCCCCCGCCAGGCCGAGCGCGATGCCGAGGACACCGCCGAGCAGCCCGTTGACCAGCGCTTCGCCCATCACCTGCCGGGTGACCCGGCCGCTCTTCCAGCCGAGCGCCTTGAGCGTGCCGAATTCCCGTACCCGCCTGCTGACGGCGGAGGAGGTGAGCAGCCCCGCGACCAGGAAGGCCGCGACGAGGACGGCGATCGACAGCCACTTGCCGACGTTGGTGGCGAGCGAGGACGCCGTCGACAGCGAGCCGGAGACGGTGGAGGCCAGGTCGGCCGAGGTGGTGACCGTGGTCCCCGAAATGTTCTTCTGGATGGCCGACTTGACGCTGTCGATCTGCTGCGAGCCGGACGCCTTGACGTACACCGTGGTGATCTTGTCCGCGGAGTCCGAGAGCGTCTGCGCCTGCTTCAGCGGCAGGTAGAGGTTGGCCGCCGCCTGGCCGCTGTCGGCGGTCGCGATGCCGATGACCTTGTACTTCGTGTCCTTTACGGTGACCGTCGAGCCGACCGAGAGCTTGTTCTCCTTGGCGTACGCGGAGTCGGCGACGGCGACCTCGGCGTCCGCCTGGGCGGCGGTGAAGGTGGTGCCCGAGGTGATCTTCGACGAAGTCAGCGGTCCGAGCGCGAGGTTGGAGACATCGACGCCGTACAGCGTGTAGCTGTTGGCGTCGAACTGCGCGCCACCGCCCCGGACTTCGCCCTGCGGCGGGGTGTTGCCGCCGCCGCGCCCGCCGCCGCCGGAGGTGCCCTGCTTCTGCTGGAACTGTCCTTGTGTGAACGAGCCGTCGATCTTGAGCACTTGGAGGCTGAGGCCGCCGACCGCGCCCGCGACGTGCTGCTGGCCGCTCACCTTGCCGACGACCGAGGACGCCAGCGTCTGGAAGCCCTGGACCATGACGCGGTCGCTGCTCTGCGTCTTTCCGTCGCTGTTCGCGTCGAAGTCGAACTTGGGGCGGGTCGTACCGCCGCTCGCGGTGGCGGCGGGCGCGGCCTTGGTGACGGTCATGTCCGTACCGAGGCCGTACAGCGACTGGAGGACCTTGTCCTGCGCCTGGCCCATGCCGGACGAGACGGAGTTGACGGTGATGACCAGCCCGATGCCGAGCGCGAGGCCCAGGGCGACGACGAGTGCCGCCTTGCGTCGGCGGCGCAGCTCGCGCCGGAGATACGTGAAGAACATCCGATTCCTCGTGGGTGGCAGTGGGTGGAGCCGGGAGTGGAGTGGACGCGAGGAGGGGGTGCGTCCACTCCGCTCCCGCTGCCGCGAACGCTAGGAATCAGCGGTGACGTTCCGGTGAGGCGGGTGTGAGGGAGTGCTGAGAAACAGGGTGCCGCGATGAGCCGGGGATAAAGCCCGGGTGAGGAGTTCCTTGAACAGCTCTCCCACGGGCCCTGCACAGGCCCGTGACAGTTCGCTCGGGAAATCTGACGCGGGGTGCGACCCGCACCCCGCGGGAGTCACCGCGGGCCGGGCCGCCTGCCCCCGGTCAGCGGACACCCAGCAGGTGGTCCATGGCGAGCTGGTCGAGCGCTTCGAAGGCCATGCCCCGCTCGGCCGCCGCCGTGACGTCGAAGTCCTCGTACGCGCCGCGGTCGGCGAGCAGTCCGGCCAGCCGTCCGCCCAGCGTGTCCTCCGCGCCGAGCGTCGGCAGGGCCAGCTCGTCCAGGCGCGAGGCCCGCAGCGCGGCCTGCACCTCGGGGTCGGCGCGGAAGGCGGCGGCGCGCTCCTTGAGGATCAGGTAGTTGCGCATGCAGCCCGCGGCCGACGCCCACACCCCGTCGTAGTCCTCGGTACGCGGCGGCTTGAAGTCGAAGTGCCGCGGCCCCTGGTATCCGGCGGTCTCCAGCAGGTCGACCAGCCAGAAGGCGGAGCGCAGGTCGCCCGCGCCGAAGCGGAGGTCCTGGTCGTACTTGATGCCGGTCTGGCCGTTGAGGTCGATGTGGAAGAGCTTGCCGTGCCACAGCGCCTGGGCGATGCCGTGCGGGAAGTTGAGCCCGGCCATCTGCTCGTGGCCGACCTCGGGGTTGACGCCGACGATGTCGGGGCGCTCCAGCGAGTTGATGAAGGCCAGCGCGTGGCCGACGGTCGGCAGCAGGATGTCGCCGCGCGGCTCGTTCGGCTTCGGCTCGACCGCGAACCGCAGGTTGTAGCCCTGCTCGGTGACGTACTCGCCGAGCAGGTCGAACGCCTCCTTCATCCGGTCGAGCGCCAGCCGTACGTCCTTGGCGCCGCCGGACTCCGCGCCCTCCCGGCCGCCCCACGCCACATACGTCTCCGCGCCCAGCTCGGCGGCGAGGTCGATGTTGCGGAGGGTCTTGCGGAGGGCGAAGCGGCGGACGTCGCGGTCGTTGGCGGTGAAGGCGCCGTCCTTGAAGACCGGGTGCGTGAAGAGGTTCGTGGTCAGCATCGGGGTGGTCATCCCGGTGGTGTCCAGCGCCTGCCGGAACCGCTTGACCAGCGCGTCGCGCTCCGCGTCCGTCGAGCCGAACGGGATCAGGTCGTCGTCGTGGAAGGTGACGCCGTACGCGCCCAGCTCGGAGAGCCGGTTGACGGACTCGACCGGGTCCAGCGGGGCGCGGGTGGCGTCGCCGAACGGGTCGCGGCCCTGCCAGCCGACGGTCCACAGGCCGAAGGTGAACTTGTGCTCGGGGGCCGGGGTAAGACTCTCGGAAGTCATTGCGACTGGCTCCTATTCGTCAGACTGTTAAACAAATTAGTATGCGAGACCAGCGATGGGAAGTGGCGCTCGCGAAGGGATCGGGAATCGCATGGGGTCGAAAGCAGGGACGGGACGGGTCGTACTCGGGGTGGACAGCTCCACGCAGTCCACGAAAGTGCTGGCCGTCGACGTGGACAGCGGCGCCGTCCTGGCCGCCGGGCAGGCGCCGCACACGGTCAGCTCGGGGGCCGGACGCGAGACCGACCCCGAGGTGTGGTGGACGGCGCTGCGCGACGCGATCGGGCAGACCGGGGAGTACGCGGCACGCGCCGAGGCGATATCGGTCGGCGGGCAGCAGCACGGGCTGGTCGTCCTCGACGCCGCCGGACGCCCGCTGCGGCCCGCGCTGCTCTGGAACGACGTACGGTCCGCGCCGCAGGCCGCCGCGCTCGTCGAACGGCACGGCGCGCAGTGGTGGGCCGAGCGCTTCGGCTCCGTCCCCGCGGCCAGCTTCACCGCCGCCAAATGGGCATGGCTCACCGAGCACGAGCCCGAGGTCGCGGCAGCCGCCGCGGCCGTACGCCTCCCCCACGACTTCCTCACCGAGCGGCTCGGCGGCGCCGCCGTCACCGACCGCGGCGACGTCTCCGGCACCGGCTGGTGGGCCTCGGGCACCGAGACCTACGACGACGGGCTGCTCGCCGAGATCGGGCTCGACCCCGCGCTGCTCCCGACCGTCCTCGGGCCCGGCGAGGAGGCGGGCGCCGTCTCCGCCGGTCTGCCCCTGCGGCCCGGCACCCTTGTCGCCTCCGGCACCGGCGACAACGCCGCCGCCGCGCTGGGCCTCGGCCTCGAACCCGGACGCGCCGTCCTCAGCCTCGGTACCTCCGGTACGGTCTACGCCGTTTCGCGGCGGCGGCCCACCGACGCGTCCGGGACCGTGGCGGGGTTCGCCGCCGCCGACGGGGGCTGGCTGCCGCTGGCCTGCACCCTCAACTGCACGCTGGCCGTCGACAAGGTGGCCGCGCTCCTGCGGCTCGACCGGGAGGAGGTGGAGCCCGGCGGCTCCGTCGCCTTCCTCCCCTTCCTCGACGGTGAGCGCACTCCCAACCTGCCGTACGCCTCGGGGCTGCTGACCGGCCTGCGCCACGACACGTCCGCCGGACAGGTGCTCCAGGCCGCCTACGACGGGGCCGTCTACGCGCTTCTCTCCGCCCTCGACCAGGTGCTCGCCGTGGACTCCGCCCCCTCCGACCAGCCCCTTCTCCTCATCGGCGGCGGCGCCCGGGGCGCGGCCTGGCTCGACACCGTCCGCCGCCTTTCGGGGCGGGCCGTTCAGGTGCCGCGTGCCGCGGAGCTGGTCGCGCTGGGCGCCGCCGCGCAGGCCGCGGCTCTCCTCACCAAGGAGTCTCCCTCCGCCGTCGCGCTCCGCTGGGGTACCGCGGCAGGGGCTCTCCACCCGCCCCTTCCCCGCGATGACGCTGCGCTCGCCCGCCTCTCCTCCGCGCTCCCGCTGGCGGCCGGCCGCTGACCCCGCCGCCTTTCTGGGGGCGGCGCCCGTTTCTTTCCCACCCGCCCACCCGTGCGAGTGCTTTCTTCGTCTGCGGGTGCCGCTTGTGCCCGGTCGGTCCCGGCCCGGGGCACCTCCTCGGGCGACGAACCTGCGGCCACTTCCATGACGTCCAGCCCTTGCCCGTTCGTCCCCCTGCGGGGGCACCCCGCACCGACCCCTCCGGTCCGTCGGCGTCCGCCTGTCCGCTGTGGCTGGGGGGGAGGGGGTGGGAGGGGGTGCGGGCCCTGCGACGCCCAACCCTCCGGCGGGGTGGGCGCAAGGGGGTGGGGGGGAGCCCGGCCCCTGCGCCACCTGACGTCCAGTCGGGTGGGCGGGGGGTGCGGGTGCTGGGGGGGGTTGGCAGGGGCTTCGTTGGGCTGTTGGAGGAAGGGCCCGAGCATTCCGACTCATCGGGAGGGGGCACCGGCGCAAGGCGGCCCGCCGAAAGAACCCCCTCCCCCGGCAACCCCCACCGGACGGGCGGACGCCGACGTACCGGGAGGGGACGGGCCGGGGTGCCCCCGCAGAAATGCGGTGACAAGAAGGGTGCCGGATGAGCAAGGCCAGGTAGCCGCATTTCGAGGAGGTACCCCGGACCGGCACCGACCAGGCACAAGCGGCACCCGCAGACGAAGAAAACACCCGCACGGGTGGGCGGGCGGGCAGAGAACACCGCCGCGGCGCAGCCGCACATACTTGGGGGGATGGGATGGAGGACGGCGTGGGTAAGGGAATGGGCGCGCAAGCGGGCCTGAGGCGCCGCAACATGGCACTGGTCATGCGTGCCCTCGCCGCAGGCGAGAACGTCACGCGCGCCGCCGTCGCGGCAGAGGTCGGCCTGACGAGGGCGACCGTCTCGACGCTGGTGGACGAACTACTGGCGGCCGGCCTGGTGGAAGAGCGCGGCGCGCAGCGCCCCGGCACCGTCGGCCGCCCCGGCACCGCCCTGGCCCTGAGCGAGCGCGGCCCCGCCGGCCTCGGCGCCGAGGTCGGCGTCGACCACCTGGCCGCCTGCGTGGTGGACCTGCGCGGCACCGTCCGCTGCCACGCCGAGGCGAAGGCGGCGAACCGCGGCCGCCCGGCCGCCGAAGTACTGGCGGAACTGGCCGAGTTGACGGCGAAGGTGACCAGGGAGGCGGCCGGGAGCGGCCTGCGCCCGGTCGCCACGACAGTGGCGGTCCCCGGCCTGGTCGGAAAGGACCGCGGCACGGTCCTGCGCGCCCCGAACCTGGGCTGGGAGGACGTGGCCGTCGCGGCCCCCCTCGGCGAGGGCACGGTCGTGGAGAACGAGGCGAATCTCGGCGCGCTCGCCGAATTGTGGCTCGGCGGCCACGAGAGGCTCGCGGACTTCGTGCACGTCTCCGCGGAGATCGGCATCGGCGCCGCCCTCGTCGTGGAGGGCCGCCTGTTCCGCGGCGCCCGCGGCTTCGCGGGCGAGCTGGGCCACGTACCGGTGCACCCGGACGGCCCCTTGTGCTCGTGCGGCGCGCACGGCTGCCTGGAGACGTACGCGGGCGAGGAGGCGCTGCTGCGGGCGGCGGGGGTGGGCGCGGGCGGCGGCCCGGCACTGCGGGCGGCGGCGGCCGACGGCGACCCGGCGGCGCTGAAGGCGCTGGAGGAGGCGGGCGCGGCGCTCGGCATCGCGCTGAGCGGCGCGGTGAACCTGCTGGACCCGCAGGCGGTGGTGGTCGGCGGCCCGCTGGCCGAACTGGCGCCGTGGCTGCTGCCGGGCGTCCGGCGGGAGCTGGCGGCCCGCGTCACCGACCGGCAGTGGCGCCCTGAGGACGTGGTGACGTCCAGGCTGGGCCGCGACGGGGTGCTGCGGGGCGCGGCGTACAGCTCCGTCCGCACGGTGCTGGAGGACCCGGCGAGCTGGGCCCTCCAGCAGGAGGCGTGAAAGCCTTACGCCTGCGGAGCCGTCCACGCCGCCCAGGACAGGTTCCAGCCGTTGAGCCCGTTGTCCGGCTGGATCGTCTTGTCGGCGGAGTCCTTGACGATGACGACGTCACCGACCATGGAGTTGTTGTAGAACCAGGCGGCCGGGGTGTTGGGGTCCTTGCCGCCCTTGGTGTCGCTCAGGCCCACGCAGCCGTGGCTGGTGTTGGTGGCGCCGAAGATCGACTTGCTGCCCCAGTAGTTGCCGTGGATGAAGGTCCCGGAGTTGCTGAGCCGCATGGCGTGCGGGACGTCGGGGATGTCGTACTCGCCCTTCCCGTCGTCCTCGGTGAAGCCGACCGTCGCGCCGTTCATCCGCGTGGTCTGGTACTTCTCGGAGATGACCATCTGGCCGTTGTACGTGCTGTGGTCCGGGGCGCCCGCCGAGATCGGGATGGTCTTGAGGACCTTGCCGTCGCGGACGACGGTCATCTGGTGGGTCGCGGCGTCGACGGTGGAGACCTGGGAGCGGCCGACGGTGAAGTTCACCGTCTTGTCCTGGACGCCGTAGATACCCGCGCCGCCCTTGACGCCGTCGAGCTTGAGCTTGAGGGAGACGTGCGAGCCCGCCTGCCAGTACTGCTGGGGGCGGAAGTCGAGCCGGGTGGAGCTGAACCAGTGGCCCTCGACCCGCTGGCCGCTGCTGGAGGTCACCGAGACCGCGGCCTCGACGGCGGCGCGGTTGGTGATCGCCTTGTCGAAGTTGATCGAGACCGGCATGCCGACGCCGACGGTGGAGCCGTCCTCCGGCGTGAAGTAGCCGATGAAGCTGCTGGCGGCGGAGACGGTCGAGAAGGTGCCGTTCGCCGCGGCCGTACGGCCCTGGGAGTCGGTGGCGGCGGCCGATATCGCGTACTGCGTGCCGCGGGCCAGCGCGACGTCCGGGGTCCAGCTCGTGCGGTCGGCGGATATGGTGCCCGCGATCTTGTTGCCGGTGGCCTTGGACGTCATGGTGACCGAGGTCAGGGTGCCGCCCGCCACCGTGACCTTGGCGTCGTTGTGGATGCTCGCGCCGGTGCTGCCGTCCTTGGGCGTGATGGTGATCTTCGCGTCGGACGCCTGCTTCGCCGCCGCGGCGTCCTCCTTGGACTGGGCGGCGGCCGACGGGGACTGCCCGGCAGACGGGGACGAGCTGGCGGAGCTGGTCGGTTTGTCGCCGCCCGCGGCCTTGTCGCCACCGCCGCCTCCGCCGCCGCACGCCGTCAGCGTGACGGCACCGCCGATCAGCACCGCGGCGGCCGCGAGTGCGCGGCGGCGGGTGAAGGGCGAGCGCTTGGCGGGGGCATGTGCGTTGTCGGGCGGCGTCACGCGTGTCTCCAATGGGCTGGGGTCGCTCGCGGGTGAATGACGAGCTTCGTCCACATGCCATGAAAACAGGCCGACACCGGTAACCGTGCCCCGAGTGCCGGAATTGTGGGGTAACGCACGCGGGCCGGTTCCGGCCGCACGCGACGGGAGGCGGCGCGTTCGCGCAGGTGGGAGGGGTTGTCCGGGCGCCGCCTCCGGGCCGGTCGGCGCGGAGCGTCCGGCTCCGCTTCCGGCGCCGCCGGACCCCCGGACAGGCCCTAGTCCTCGGCGTCCCCGTCCGCGTCCTCCTCGTCGAGGTCCCACTCGTCGGAGTCCGGGTCGTACTCGGTGTGCGCGCACGACCACGACGCCTGGACGAGGTCGACGCCCGGCACGGCCGAGAGCAGGTCGGCCGGGTCGACGAGGTACGCCAGCGCCTCCGACTCGTCCTTGCCGACGGCGTCGCGTGCGTGCAGGCGTTCCTGCGGCGGCATGAACTCGTCGGCGCCGATGTGGTCCAGGGCCGCGCCGCGCAGCTCGTCGGGCCCGGAGACCTCCAGGACGAGTTCCACCTGGAGTCGTACGTACCGCGGACCGCTCTCGCCGCGGGGAATCTCAGTAGCGCTCATGCCACGGAGCGTAAGCGCCTTCGCCGCGGCTTCCCACGAGCCACACCAAGTCACTACCATCTGCCCCTACGGTCAATTCGCCGCACCAGCTGGGGGATCCGTTGACCTCGCCCCGTCCCTATGTCGCCGCAGCAGCGGCCGCCGCGCTCGCGGCGCTGTTCTTCGTCCCGTCCGCGAGCGCGAGTCCCGACGACGCCGCGACCTCCGCGCACACGAAGACCGCGGCCCACACCCGTACGACAAGCACGGCCAGTACGGCCAGTACGGCCAGTACGGCCACCACGCGCTCCGCCGCGGAGCAGATCGGCCTCGCCGACACCGGCAGCATCGACACCAAGCCGTATCTCATCGGCGGTGCCGCGTTCCTGGTGGCGGGCGCGGGGCTGATCGTCAACGCCGGCCGCCGCACCCGCCAGAGCTTCTGACGGCGTCGCTCACACGGTCGCCGTTCCGCTCACGGATTCACGCGAGCGGGCCGGTGACCGACTCCGCCGCGCGCGCCAGCTCTCCGGCCCGTACGAAGCGGTAGGCCGCCTCCAGGTCCGGTGACAGGAAGCGGTCGGGGCCCGCGCCCAGCACGCCCGCGGCGCGTACCGCCGCCAGGACCGCGGCCGAAGCGGGCGCCGGGCGCTGCTCGCCCGTCGTGGTCCTGATCTCCAGCGCGCGGGTGGCCGCGTACATCTCGACGGCGATGATCCGGGTGAGGTTGTCGACGGCCGTACGGAGCTTGCGCGCCGCCGACCAGCCCATGGAGACGTGGTCCTCCTGCATCGCGGAGGACGGGATCGAGTCCACCGACGCGGGCACCGCGAGCCGCTTCATGTCGCTGACCAGCGCGGCCTGCGTGTACTGGGCGATCATCAGACCGGAGTCGAGGCCGGGGTCGTCGGCCAGGAACGGCGGCAGGCCGTGCGAGCGGTTCTTGTCCAGCAGCCGGTCGGTGCGGCGCTCCGCGATGGAGCCGAGGTCGGCGGCGGCGATGGCGAGGAAGTCCAGGACGTACGCGACCGGCGCGCCGTGGAAGTTGCCGTTGGACTCGACCCGGCCGTCCTCAAGGACCACCGGGTTGTCGACGGCGGCGGCCAGTTCGCGCTCGGCGACCAGGCGGGCGTGCGCGAGGGTGTCGCGGCCCGCGCCCGCGACCTGCGGGGCGCAGCGGATGGAATATGCGTCCTGCACGCGCGGCGCGTCGTCCTGGTGGTGGCCGGTGAGCCCGGAACCCTCCAGCACCCGGCGCATGTTCTCGGCGCTGGCCGCCTGGCCGGGGTGCGGGCGGATCGCGTGCAGCTCGGGGGCGAGGACCTTCTCGGTGCCGAGCAGGGCCTCCAGGGTCAGCGCGGCGGTGATGTCGGCCGCGGTGAAGAGCCGGGCCAGGTCGGCGCAGGCCATCACCAGCATGCCGAGCATGCCGTCGGTGCCGTTGATGAGGGCCAGGCCCTCCTTCTCCCGCAGGACGACCGGCTCGATGCCGTGCTCCGCGAGGAGTTCCGCGGCGGGGCGCACCGTACCGTCCGGGCCCTCCGCCTCGCCCTCGCCCATCAGCACCTGCGCGCAGTGCGCCAGCGGGGCGAGGTCGCCCGAGCAGCCGAGCGAGCCGTATTCGTGGACGACGGGCGTGATCCCGGCGTTCAGCAGCGCCGCCATCGTCTCCGCGACCACCGGGCGCACCCCGGTACGGCCGGACGCCAGCGTCTTCAGCCGCAGGAACATCAGCCCGCGGACCACCTCGCGCTCCACCGCCGGGCCCATCCCCGCCGCGTGCGACCGTACGAGGCTGCGCTGCAACTGGGCCCGCAGCTCCGGGCTGATGTGCCGTACCGCCAGGGCCCCGAAGCCCGTCGACACCCCGTAGACCGGCTCGGGCTTCGCCGCCAGCGCCTCGATCACCTCACGCGCCCTGGCGATCCCCGCCAGCGCTTCCGGCGCCAGCTCCACCCGCGCGCCGTCGCGCGCCACGGCGAGTACGTCGTCGGCGGGGGCGCCGTGCGCACCGATGACCACGTTATGCATATTCATATTCACGCACCCTAAGCACTGAAAGCCGCCCTGTCACTCCCCCCTGCGACCAGCACTCTCCGGCCCCGCCCCCGCGGGTCCCGGCCGGACGGGACGTCGCGGACACCCCCTAAGGACGGTTGCCGCGGATGCGGCGGCGCTCGCCCTCGCGGGCCGGCGGCGAGTCGGCGAGCCGCACGACGGGGTCCTCGGGCCCGGCGCGCCCCGCGACGACGGGGTGCGCCGCGCGCAGCGCCTTGGCCTGGTACTGCGCCGCGTCGGCCAGCCGGAACAGCCGCCGCGCCGAGCGCACGGGCCCGATCGGATCGCCTGTGGACGCCACACCGCAGGCCACGCCCTCGCCGACTTCGAGCTGCGCGGCCCGCCCGCACAGCTCGTCGGCCGCCGCGACCACCTCGTCCGGCTCCTGCCCGACGGCCACGACGCAGAATTCGTCACCGCCGAGGCGGGCGGCCAGGCTGCCGGGAAGCATGGCGCCGCACAGCGAGAGCAGCGAGCCGAATCGTTCCAGCAGCCGGTCGCCGACGGCGTGCCCGAGCCGGTCGTTGACCTTCTTCAGACCGTTGAGGTCGCACACCACCAGGCTGACCACGGCTCCGTCCGCCCGGTGCCGTTCCAGCGCCTCGTCGAGGCGTACGTCCACGGCCCGGCGGTTGCCGAGCCCGGTCAGCGGGTCGGTGAAGGCCAGCCGCTGCACCTCGGCGAGCCGTTCGGTCTGGGCGATCCCGGAGGCGATGACGGCGGCCAGCACCGTCGCGAAGTCGGCGTCCCCGCGGTCGAAGCCGGACACCCCGGCGCGCCTGGCCACGTACAGCTCGCCCCACGCCCTGCCGTGCAGCACGATCGGCGCGACCACGCAGGAGCCGCGTCCGCGCCGCCGCAGCGCCGCGGCCCGGCCCCAACTGCTGCCGCCGGGCGACGCGCCGGTTCCTTCGGCGGTCTCGACCCAGGCGTGCGGCTCGCCGCCGCGCGCCCACTCACCGTGCAGGAACTCCACGATCTCCGGGAAGTCGTGCACCGAGTACGACTCGTCGTCCGGCTCCGGCTCCTCGCCGGGCGCCAGCTCCCCGTCGTTGACCAGGACCCGCAGCCGCCCGGTCTCCCGCTCCCACGTCGAGATCGCCGCGAAGGACGCGTCCATCGCGAGCCGCGCCCGCCGCGCCCCGGCCCGTACCGCGGCCAGCGGCGTCTGTTCGGTCGCCAGTGCCTGTGCCAGCTCGACGACCGCTCGAAGCCGGAGATCGGCCGTCCCGTCCACCATCTGTCCAGGCTAGGGAGGTTTGTCCGGTTTGGAGCGCTGGCTGCGCCGAACGGAGCCCGTTCGGCGCTGCGCCCGCCCGTCGGCGACTACGCACAGTGGCCGCGCGCGGCGATCACGCGCCGGGCCACCGCGGGGGCCGCTTGTCGTTGAAGGCGGCCACGCCTTCCGCGCGGTCGGCGGAGAAGGCGGTGGCGCGCCAGGCGGCGTCCTCGATCTCCAGCCCGGCGCGCAGGTCGAGGCCCTGGCCCAGGCGCAGCGCGCGCTTGGCCGAGCGCAGGCCGACCGGCGAATTCGCGGCGATCCGGTCGGCCAGCGCCAGCGCCTCGGCGCGGGCGTCGTTCCCGGCCGCGAGCTGGTCCACCAGGCCGAGGGCGAGCGCCTCGGCGGCCGGTACGCGGCGGGCGGTGAAGACCAGTTCCGCCGCGCGGGCGGCGCCGACCCTGCGGGGCAGCAGTTGGGTACCGCCGCCGCCCGGGATGACGCCGACCGAGACCTCGGGCAGGCCGACGACGGCCGTCTCGTCGGCCACGATCACGTCACAGGCGAGCGCCAGCTCGAAGCCGCCGCCGAGCGCGTAGCCGTGCACCGCCGCGACGGCGGGCATCGGCAGTTCCAGGACGCCGGTGTACGCGGCCCTGGTGTGCGGGCGCTGGCGTACGAGGTCGGCGTCGGTGAACGCGTTGCGCTCCTTGAGGTCGGCGCCGACGCAGAACGCCTTGTCGTGGGTGGACGTCAGGACCGTGACGCTGACGCCGGGGTCGGCCGCCAGCGCCGCGCAGGCGTCGCCGATCGCGACGGCCATCCGCGTGGAGACGGCGTTCATCGCCTTCGGCCGGTCGAGCACCAGTTCCGCGACGCGCTCGCCGTGCCGGCGGACCGCCACCCACTCCCCGAACCGTCGTTCCGCCGTCCCCTGCGCTTCCATTCGCCCGCCCTCCGGTTAACGACCGTGAACCCCCATCCTGCCATCCCCCTCCCCGCGGGGGACGGCACGGTCGCACAGGGCCGGACGGCGCTCGCACCGCACCGGGCCGGACGGCGCTCGCCTCACGTCGGATTCATACGGTCATACGGTGGACGGTCGCGAACCCCCCGGCCAGCAGCACGGCGACGACGGCCGCGAGGACCCCGGTGACCCCCAGGGCGGTGAGCCCGGCGAAGAAGTGGCCTATGCCCTTCCAGCCGTGCGCCCATGTGGCGATCAGCGCGACCAGGGCCAGCACCCCGAGCTGCGCCCCGCCGAAGGCGGTGGTGCCGGGCAACCCGGCTCGGCGGAAGACCAGGCCGTACCACATCCCGTAGACGAACAGCAGGAAGAAGACGACGGCGGCGGTGAGCCACGAGACGTACCAGGCGCCGTCCAGCAGGAACGGGACGCGGAAGTAGGCCATGCGCATGCCCCAGCCGCCGGTCGCGCGTTCGAGGACCTGGCCGACCGCGACGACCAGCCCGAAGGTCACGGCGAGGGCCCCGGCCAGGGCGGTGACACCGCGCAGGTAGGTGCGCCTGCTGACACCGAGGGTGAGGGCGAACGGCAGCGCGCGGGCGACGGTCTGGAGGCCCACGGCGAACATCACGAGGAAGGCCGCGGCCAGGCCGCCGACCCAGCGGTGGTCGGCGTGGGCCGCCGGGGTGAGCCGCAGGATCACCACGTCCAGAACGAAGCCGAAGGCGGCCCACTCCCAGGGCAGGACGAGGTAGGTGAAGCGGTCCAGCAGCAGATACCGGACGACGGAGAGCACCGGGGTGGGACGCATCAGGATGCCCTCGCAGTCGTGAGGCCGGACGGGTCGTGGGGTCCGGCGCCGGGCGCGCCGTGACGCTCGGCCGCGTGGACCGCGAGCTGCTGGAGGGTGCACTCCTCCAGGCGCAGGCGCAGGTGTGCGGCCAGTTCGCGGTCGCGGTCGTCCAGGCGGCCTACCATCACCGCCCTGGTCTGCGCGCCCATCGTGCGGCGGCTCAGCGTCGCACGGGCGGCGATGAAGCGGTCCACGGCGGTGGCCGGGCCGGTGACGGTCGTGGCGGTGCCGCGCAGTTCCTCGGTCGGCGCGTCGAGGACCAGCCGGCCGCGGTCCAGGACCAGGACGCGGTCGAGGAGTTCGGCGGCCTCGTCGATGAGGTGGGTCGAGAGCACGACGCACCGGGGGTGGGCGGCGTAGTCGGCGAGGAGCTGGTCGTAGAAGAGCGAGCGGGCGACC
Source organism: Streptomyces sp. NPDC093221 (assembly GCF_044753885.1). NCBI lineage: Bacteria > Bacillati > Actinomycetota > Actinomycetes > Kitasatosporales > Streptomycetaceae > Streptomyces > Streptomyces sp. NPDC093221. Next base: position 905,818 of record NZ_JBIVOA010000002.1, read on the forward strand.
GCGTCGAGGCCCGCGTACGGCTCGTCGAACAGCGTGAGTTCGGCGCGGGCGGCCAGCCCGATGATGATGCCGAGGGCGGTCCGCATGCCGCGCGAGAGCTTCTTGATCGGCCGGGTCGGCGGCAGCTCGTACGCGTCCAGCAGCGTGCCCGCCAGCTCCTTGTCCCAGTTCGGGTAGAGCAGCGAGGCCGCCGCGACGGCGTGCCGCACCTTCAGGTCGGGGTACGTCTGGTCCTCGCGGACGAGGATCATCCGGCGCAGCACCGCGTCGTTCTCCAACGGCCGGGCGCCGAAGGCGTGCACGGTCCCGGAGGTGGCGATCTCCTGGCCCGCCAGGATGCGCAGCAGCGTCGTCTTCCCCGCGCCGTTGCGGCCCACCAGTCCGGCGATGCACGGCGTGTCCAGCTCGAAGCTGACGTCGGTGAGCGCCTGGTGGTCGCGGAAGGCGCGTCCGACGCCGGTCAGCGAGACGACCGGGCTCATACGTCGCCCCCGACCGTCGCCGCCGTGGTCGTGGTGGCGGTCGTGGTACCAGGCGGGGCGGTCGTGCTAGCGGTCGTGGCGGCCGGTGTTCCGGCGGACGGCGCGGAGTGCGGCGCGGTGGCGCCCGCCGCCTGCGACGTCACCGCGACCGAGGCCAGCTCGTCGCGCAGCAGGCCGAACAGTTCGTCCTGCCCGATCCCGAGCCGCGCCGCCTCGACCGCCAGCGGCCGTACGTACCGGTCCGCGAAGCGCCGCCGCCTGCCCCGCACCAGCCGGTCCCGCGCGCCCTGGGCGACGAACATGCCGACGCCGCGCCGCTTCTCCACCAGATCCTCGTCCGACAGGACGGTGAGCGCGCGGGCCGCGGTGGCCGGGTTGACCCGGTAGAAGACCGCGAGCTCGTTGCTCGACGCGACGCGCTCGCCCTCGCCCACCGTCCCGTCGGCGATCTGATTCGCCAGCTCGGCTGCGATCTGGGCGAAGATCGGCCCGCCCTCTTCCAGGAGTGACATCGTGCCTCCGTTGCTCTGGTGGTTCCCTACCGTACTAAGGAACCAACAGGGTGGGCAAGAGGGCACGCCAAAAGAGGCGAAGGGGTGTCGGGTGATCCGGCGGAAGCGGGACACGGCGTCAGGGACGCGGCGCGCGGGCAGGCCGGAGCGCGCGCCCGTGGCGCGGTCGGGGCGGAGCGGACCTCAGTCCCGGCGGGAGAGCAGCCAGGGCTCGACGACGCCGAGGCCGCGCACGGGGCGGCGCCACATCGGCTGGAGGGCGAAGCGGTACTTCTCCGCCTCGGTGGCGTCCACGTCCGCCTCGGACAGCGGCGCGTCACCGGCCTCGCCCAGCGCCTCGGCGAAGTCGCCGTCGACGAGGACGGCGTCGCGCGGCGCTATCGAGGTGAGCCGGGAGGCGAGGTTCACGGTGGTGCCGAAGACGTCGCCCATGCGGGTGGTGACGGTGCCGAAGGCCATGCCGACGCGCAGGGCGGGCATGCTGTCGTCGCCGGTCATGGTCTCGATGAGGCGTATGCCGATCTCGGCGGCGGTGCCGGGGTCGTCGGCGACGAAGAGGACTTCGTCGCCGAGGGTCTTGATCAGCCGTCCGCCGTACGCGGCGACCTGGTCGGCGGCCGTGGTCTCGAACGCCTCGACCAGCTCGCCCAGTTCCTCCTCCTCCAGGCGCCGGGTGAGCCGGGTGAAGCCGACGAGGTCGGCGAAGCCGACGGCCAGCCGCCGGTCGACGGCCTCCTCGTCGTCGGACTGCACGACCCGGCTGGTGGCGGCGGCGACCTGGCGGCGCCAGACGTAGATGAGGAACTCCTCCAGTTCCGGCAGGAGGAGTTCGACCAGCGGATACGCGACTTCCGCGCGGGTCATCCCCGGCTCGGGCGGCTCGGTGAGACCTTCGAGGAAGGAGTCGGTCTGCCAGTCGGCGAGCCGGGCCGTGGTCTGGCCGGTGGAGCGGGCGACCTGGATGGCCATCGACTCGCTGAGCAGCCCCGCCTCGACCAGGCCGGCCAGCCGCCGCAGGGCGAGGACGTCCGCCTCGGTGAGCGCGCGCGCCTGGCCGATGTCGGCGAAGCCCATGGCCCGCCAGAAGCGGGAGGCCAGGTCCATGGAGACGCCCGCGGTGCGGGCGGCCTGGAAGGGGGTGTAGCGGCGGGGCGCGCCGAGGATGAGCTGTTCCAGGCGCAGCGCCAGTGGGTGCTCCCCCGACTCGCCCGGCTCTCCCGGCTCCTCAAGATCGACCGGATCCACTGGATCGGCCGGGTCGGCCGGATCTGACGCGTCCGTGCCGTCGACGGAATCGGCCGGATCCGGCACGTTCACGGGGTCGGGTACGTTCGCGGCGTCCGGTGCGATCGGAGGGTCGGCGGGATCGACGCCGTCCGGCTCCGGGGCGGCACCCGGATCCGAGTCGTGCGGCTCGTCTGGCGGGGTGCCCGCGTTCTCCACGCTCACCGCCCAGCCCTTGAGGAATCCCTGCGCACAGCCCTTCCGATCATCGAGACGACGCAGCCCCTCAACGATACGGCAGGTGTGCCGTGGCTCACTCTCACCAGGGCGCCGGTGAGACACCCGTGACGCGCGACGGAACGGCGCGCGAGCCGGTCTCCGCGGCGGTGTCCCGCCGCGTCAGCGCGCGGGCCTGAGGTGGACGACGTCGCCCGCGGCGACCGGCTGCTCGGCGCCGTCCGAGGTGGCGATCACCAGGCGGCCGTCGCCGTCGATCCCGACCGCGGTACCGGCCAGTTCCTTGTCGCCCGGCAGCTCTGCGCGGACCTCCCGGCCCAGGGTGGCGCAGCCCGCCGCGTAGGTCTGCTGGAGCCGGGACGCGGCGGGGTCACCGTCCTCCGCGCGCCAGGCGCCGTACCAGTCGGCCAGCGAGCGCAGGACCGCCCGCAGCAGCGGGTCGCGGTCGGTGCCCTTGGCCCCGGCCAGGGCGAGGGACGCGGCGGTGGGGACGGGCAGCTCGGCGGCGCGCAGCGACACATTGAGGCCGATGCCGATGACGACGCCGTCGTCGCCCGCGCGCTCGGCGAGGATGCCGCCCGCCTTGCGTTCCTCGCCGTCCACGGTGACCAGCAGGTCGTTGGGCCACTTGAGTGCCGTGTCGACGCCCGCGGCACGCGACAGGGCGGTGGCGGTGGCGACCCCGGCGAGCAGCGGCAGCCAGCCCCAGCGGTGCACCGGCACCGGGGCGTGCGCCGGGAGCGGCGTGCCGTCGGGCGCGGTACGGGCGGCCATGGCGCCACCCGGTCGGAGCAGTACCGAGAAGAAGAGCCCGGAGCGCGGCGGCGCCGACCAGCGGCGGTCCAGCCGTCCGCGGCCCGCGGTCTGCTCCTCGGCCACGAGGACCGCCCCCTCGGGGGCGCCCCGCGCGGCGCGGGCGGCCAGGTCGCTGTTGGTGGAGCCGGTGGCGTCCACCACGTCCAGCGCGGTCCACAGCGCGTCGGGGGTGACCACGGCGCGCCGCAGCGCGGCGGCGTTGAGCGGCGGTCGTTCCAGGTCGGACCAGCGGCTGGGCGTCATGTCCTCACCCTATGAGGCGGGTACCGGAGTGTGTCCAACGCCGCACTGCTCGTACCCCAGAGTCGCCACTACGCTACGGAACAGCGTTACCGGCCAGTCAGCAAGTCCCGCCGAGAGCAGGAGAGCCGCCTCCATGTCCGAGCAGGAACACGACATCCACACCACCGCGGGCAAGCTCGCGGACCTGCGCCGCCGTATCGAGGAGGCGACGCACGCGGGCTCCGGGCGCGCGGTGGACAAGCAGCACGCCAAGGGGAAGGGCACGGCCCGCGAGCGGATCGAACTGCTCCTGGACGAGGGGTCGTTCACCGAGCTGGACGAGCTGGCTCGGCACCGCTCGACCAACTTCGGCCTGGAGAGCAACCGGCCGTACGGCGACGGTGTCGTCACCGGCTACGGCACGGTCGAGGGCCGCCCGGTCGCGGTGTTCTCGCAGGACTTCACGGTCTTCGGCGGCGCGCTCGGCGAGGTCTACGGCGAGAAGATCGTCAAGGTGATGGACTTCGCGCTGAAGACCGGCTGCCCGGTGATCGGCATCAACGACTCCGGCGGCGCCCGCATCCAGGAGGGCGTCACCTCGCTCGGCATGTACGGCGAGATCTTCCGCCGCAACACCCACGCCTCCGGGGTGATCCCGCAGATCAGCCTGATCATGGGCCCGTGCGCGGGCGGCGCGGTGTACTCCCCCGCGATCACCGACTTCGTGGTGATGGTCGACCAGACCTCGCACATGTTCATCACGGGTCCCGATGTGATCAAGACGGTGACCGGCGAGGACGTCGGCATGGAGGAGCTGGGCGGCGCCCGTACCCACAACTCGACGTCGGGGAACGCGCATCACCTGGCCGGTGACGAGAAGGACGCCTTCGAGTACGTCAAGGCGCTGCTGTCGTACCTGCCGAGCAACAACCTCCAGGAGGCGCCGTCCTTCGCCGCCGAGACGGATCTGGCGGTCACGGACGAGGACCTCGAACTGGACACGCTGATCCCGGACTCGGCGAATCAGCCGTACGACATGCACAAGGTGATCGAGCACGTCCTGGACGACGGCGAATTCCTGGAGACCCAGGCGCTGTTCGCGCCGAACATCCTCACCGGTCTCGGCCGTGTCGAAGGCCGTCCCGTCGGTGTGGTCGCCAACCAGCCGCTCCAATTCGCGGGCTGTCTCGACATCAACGCCTCCGAGAAGGCGGCGCGTTTCGTGCGGACCTGCGACAGCTTCAACATCCCCGTGGTCACTTTCGTCGACGTTCCCGGATTTCTCCCCGGCACCAGTCAGGAGTGGGACGGCATCATCCGCCGCGGTGCCAAATTGATCTACGCGTACGCCGAGGCCACGGTTCCGCTGATCACGATCATCACTCGAAAGGCGTACGGCGGCGCGTACGACGTGATGGGCTCCAAGCACCTGGGCGCGGACCTGAACCTGGCCTGGCCCACGGCCCAGATCGCGGTGATGGGCGCGCAGGGCGCCGTCAACATCCTGCACCGCCGCACGCTGGCGGAGGCGGCCACCCCGCAGGAGGCGGAGGAGCTGCGGGCGCGGCTCATCGCGGACTACGAGGACACGCTGCTGAATCCGTACATCGCCGCGGAGCGCGGCTACGTGGACGCGGTCATCGCGCCCTCCCAGACCCGCGCGCAGCTCGTGAAGGCGCTGCGGACGCTGCGCAACAAGCGGGAGAGCCTGCCGCCGAAGAAGCACGGCAACATCCCGCTGTAGACGGACCGCGCGGGGCCCGGGGGCGAGGACCCGCGGGACCCGCCGGGCAGGGACCCGCGAGCCGAGGAGGAGAGCGCTCATGGTGATCAAGGTGGAGCGGGGCAGCCCGACCCCCGAGGAACTGGCGGCCGTCGTCGCCCTCGTCCAGGCGCGGGCCGCGGCGGCCGGGAAGAGCGCCGACGGCCCGGCCCCGCTGGACGGCTGGGCCGACCCGGCGCGCAATGTGCCGCGCGGCGTTCCGGCGCCGGGGCCCGGCGCGTGGCGGGCGTCGGCGTGGCCCGCGTGAGCGGAATGTCGGGTCGGCGGCGGATGTCACACCAGTAACAGGGTGATCCTGAGTATCCGTACTCAGGCGCTCCGGTTCGCCGGGGCGCAACCCTGGAGACATGTTGTGGTCGGACCCGCGGGACGAACCGCCGGAGGAGATGCGCAAGGCGCAGGCGATGCTGCGCCGCGCGATGCTGGTGATCGCGCTGGCAGCCGCCGTGGTCATGCTGGTGGCGACCTGGAGGTCGTGAACCCGCGCGTCCCGGCCAGGACCGGCCCGGAGAACGGCCCGCACCGGCCAGGACCGGCCCGGAGAGCGGCACCGGCGCCGCCAGCCGCCCCGGACGCGGCCGTGAACCCGCGTCCTGAACCGGCGTCCCCCGTACGGGTGTCGGTGCCTACGATGGGCCGATGAGCAGCTCCAGAACCCTTGTCCTCGCGTCCGCCTCGCCCGCCCGGCTCGGGCTGCTGAAACAGGCGGGCCTCGACCCGCGCGTGATCGTCAGCGGTGTCGACGAGGACGCGATCACGGCCGCCACGCCCGCCGAACTGGCCCGCGTACTGGCCGAGGCGAAGGCCAACGCGGTGGCCGGGAGCGGCGCGCTCGACGGCGGCGAGCTGGTGATCGGCTGCGACTCCGTACTCGAACTCGACGGCCAGGCGCTGGGCAAGCCCGCGGACGCGGCCGAGGCGGTGGCGCGCTGGCAGGCGATGCGCGGGCGCAGCGGGGTGCTGCGGACCGGGCACTGCGTGATCGACACCGCGAGCGGCAAGCAGGTCGCCGAGACCGCGTCCACGACCGTACGGTTCGGGACGCCGGACGACGACGAGGTCGCCGCGTATGTGGCGAGCGGTGAACCGCTGTACGTGGCGGGCGCGTTCACCCTCGACGGCCGCTCCGCGCCCTTCGTGGAGGGCATCGAAGGCGACGCGGGCAACGTGATCGGCCTGTCCCTGCCGCTGCTGCGGCGGCTGCTGGCCGAGCTGGGGGTACGGATCACCGACCTGTGGGTCTGAGCCGCCGTCAGCGGGCGCGGGAGGCGGGGTCCGGGGTCGGTCCTGGGCCGGTTCCGGGGTCGGTTCCGGGTCCGGGGTCGGTTCCGGGGGCGCTCAGGCCGTGGCGGGCGGCGGGAGTTCGCCGCCGTTGCCGTTCGCGGTCCCGCTCTCGGCGGCCTCCCGCGGCCGGTCCTCGGGCGCGTACATCAGCAGCGTGGCGACGAGGCCGCCCAGTATCACCATCATCAGCACGAACGCGTACCAGCCGATCAGGCCGACGACCAGCGCGCCGACCACGCCGTGCACCACCGCGCAGACGATGAGCACGATCCTGGCGACCCGGCCGGTCATCTCGTCGCGGCGCACTATCCGCACGACGAGCACCGCGCACAGGATGAGGAAGAGGCCGAACAGCGCGCCGCCCACCCACGATCCGATGGCCATGGCGTCGGAGTCGAGACCGGCGAGCGACATGGACTGATGGCGTACGGCGAGGCCGAGTATCCAGTTCACGAAGGCGATGGTGAGGGCTTCGAGAACAAGGACCACGGCGGTGCCGACGGCTATACCTCTGCGCACACTGTCCCCTTCGGCCGTCGTCCGGGGCCCGGTTACCGCTGGTACCCCCGCCTGTCGCAGGCTACTCACCGGTACAACCGGCGGCAAGGGGTCTGGCCACGCCGGTCGTTCCACCCGTACGGGGAGTCCGGCGCGCGCGATCCGGAACGTCACCCCACTCGTTCGGGGACACCGGCGGCCGGTCGGGAAACACCGACGGCAAAGATTCCGCTCGCTATTCGTAGGGTTTCCACAAAAGAACGTCAGGTCTCTTCGCAGACTTACAGGGAGATCTCCCCCACACCGATGAGTGCGGGACATCGGCCCGAGCGGGGCCGTACCGTGGACTGAGCAGGCGTTCACGGGTTCTTCAGGCCCATGGATCACCCTCCGTGTGGGGAAGCTCACGTGCAGGGGTGCCTCGGCACCAAGTGTGGCCAGTACCTAAACTCGGCTTGTTTCAAGGAGGGAGCCATCGTGCGCAAGGTGCTCATCGCGAACCGCGGTGAAATTGCTGTCCGCGTTGCCCGTGCCTGCCGGGATGCGGGGATCGCGAGTGTGGCGGTGTACGCCGATCCGGACCGGGACGCGGTGCATGTCCGGGTGGCGGATGAGGCGTACGCGCTGGGCGGTGACACTCCGGCGACCAGTTATCTGGATGTCGCCAGGGTGCTGGCCGCCGCGGCGGAGTCGGGTGCGGACGCGGTGCATCCGGGGTACGGATTCCTGTCGGAGAACGCGGAGTTCGCGCAGGCGGTCCTGGACGCGGGTCTGACGTGGATCGGTCCGCCGCCGCAGGCGATCCGGGATCTGGGTGACAAGGTCGCGGCGCGGCATATCGCGCAGCGTGCGGGTGCGCCGCTGGTCGCGGGGACCGCTGATCCGGTGTCGGGGTCGGATGAGGTCGTGGCGTTCGCTGAGGAGCACGGGCTGCCGATCGCGATCAAGGCGGCGTTCGGCGGTGGCGGGCGGGGTCTGAAGGTGGCCCGGACGCTGGAGGAGGTGCCGGAGCTGTACGACTCCGCGGTGCGTGAGGCGGTCGCGGCGTTCGGCCGCGGGGAGTGCTTCGTGGAGCGCTACCTGGACCGTCCGCGGCATGTGGAGACGCAGTGCCTGGCCGACACGCACGGCAATGTGGTGGTGGTCTCCACGCGTGACTGCTCGTTGCAGCGGCGTCATCAGAAGCTGGTGGAGGAGGCCCCTGCCCCGTACTTGTCGCAGGCGCAGGTCGACCAGCTCTACAGCGCGTCGAAGGCGATCCTGCGTGAGGCGGGGTATGTGGGTGCGGGCACGTGTGAGTTCCTGGTGGGCCAGGACGGCACGATCTCGTTCCTGGAGGTCAACACCCGGCTGCAGGTGGAGCACCCGGTGACCGAGGAGGTCTCGGGGATCGATCTGGTGCGGGAGATGTTCCGGATCGCCGACGGTGAGGCGCTGGGGTATGACGACCCGGTGCTGCGGGGGCATTCGGTGGAGTTCCGGATCAACGGTGAGGATCCGGGGCGGGGTTTCCTGCCCGCGCCGGGCACGGTGACGCGTTTCGACGCGCCGACGGGTCCGGGGGTGCGGCTGGACGCGGGTGTGGAGTCCGGCAGTGTGATCGGTCCGGCGTGGGATTCGCTGCTGGCCAAGCTGGTCGTGACCGGTGCCACGCGTGAGCAGGCGTTGCAGCGTGCGGCGCGGGCGCTGGGCGAGTTCACGGTGGAGGGGATGGCGACCGCGATCCCCTTCCACCGTGCGGTCGTCACCGACCCGGCGTTCGCACCCGCCGACGGCAGTCCGTTCACGGTGCACACGCGGTGGATCGAGACGGAGTTCGACAACACGATCCCGCCGTTCGCGGGTGCGGTCGTGGACGAGGACGACGCGCCGGGCCGGGAGACCGTGGTGGTGGAGGTCGGCGGGAAGCGTCTGGAGGTGTCCCTGCCCGCGTCGCTGGGGATGACGCTGGCGCGGACGGCGGCCGCGGGGGGTGCCAAGCCCAAGCGGCGGACGGCGGCGAAGGCGGGTGCGGCGGTCTCGGGTGACGCGCTGCCCTCGCCGATGCAGGGCACCATCGTGAAGGTCGCGGTCGAGGAGGGCCAGCAGGTCACCGCGGGTGATCTGATCGTGGTCCTGGAGGCCATGAAGATGGAACAGCCCCTGAACGCCCACCGGTCGGGCACCGTCATCGGCCTCAAGGCCGAAGTCGGCACCTCCGTCTCCTCCGGCGCCGTCATCTGCGAAATCAAGGACTGACGCCACAGCACGCACGAAGGCGGTACGGCAGCGGCCGTACGTACGAAACGCCGGTGGGGCCGGTCACGACGACCGGCCCCACCGGCGTTCGCGCGTTGGTCCACGCACGCGGCTCCGTACCGTCAACACGGTCAACAGAGCCCCGTCAACGGGTCGCCGTCAGCGCAGGGACACCGGTTTCGGGCTGCGCAGCGCCAGGACCAGGGCGACGGACAGGGCGGTGAAGACCGCGGCGGCGGTGAAGGCGGCGGTGGCGCCGTGGATGAACGGCTCGCTGTGCGCGTGGCGCGAGACGGTGCCGAACACCGTGACCAGGATGGACAGTCCGAGGCTGCCGCCGACCTGCTGCATCGTCTGGAGCAGCCCGGACGCGGAGCCCGCCTCCTTCGGCTCGACGCCGGAGAGGATGAAGGTGTTGAGCGGCATCATCGTGAAGCCGACGCCGACACCGATCAGGATCAGCGGGCCGAGGATGCCGCCCGCGTACCCGTCGGACGCGTTGAGCGTGGAGAGCCAGACCGTGCCGCCGACGTTGAACAGACCGCCGGTGGCGGCGACGCGCTTGGCGCCGAAGCGGGCGAGGGCGCGCGGGGCGAGGCGGGCGGCGACGAACAGCGGTCCTGCCAGCGGCAGGAAGGCGAAGCCGGTCCGCAGCGGGCTGTAGTGCAGATACGTCTGAAGGTACTGGGTGGAGAAGTAGAACACGCCGAACATCCCGGCGGGGACGAGCAGCATGATCCCGTACGCCAGCGCGCGGTTGCGGTCGAGGAAGAGCCGCAGCACGACCAGCGGGCGCTCGACGCGGGTCTCGTTGATCAGGAACGACACGAGCAGGGCGGCGGCGATGACGAAGCTGGTCAGGGCGCGGGAGTCGGTCCAGTGGCTCTCGCCGACGCGGATGAAGGCGTAGACCAGCGAGGCCATGCCGAGGGTGCCGGTCAGGGCGCCGGCGATGTCGAACCGGCCGCCGGGGTGGCGCTCGGTCTCCTTGATGTAGCGCGGGGCGAGCAGCACGATGGCCAGGCCCACGGGGACGTTGACGAAGAAGACCCAGCGCCAGGAGCCCCAGTCGGTGAGCATGCCGCCGACGGTGAGGCCGATCGCGGAACCGGCGCCGGAGATCGCGGAGAAGACGCTCAGCGCGCGGTTGCGTTCCGAGCCCTCGGAGAACGAGGTGGCGATCAGCGCCAGGGTGCTGGGCGCGGCCAGCGCGGCGGCGGCGCCTTGCAGGCCGCGGGCGATGAGCAGGGTGGTGGAGTCGTTGGCGACGCCGCCGGCCACGGAGGCGAGGGTGAAGGCGCCGACGCCCCACATCAGCGCCCTGCGGCGGCCGATCAGGTCGCCTATCCGGCTGCCGAGCAGCAGCAGGCCGCCGAAGGCGAGCGTGTAGACGTTCAGCACCCAGGACATGCCGGTGGGCGAGAAGCCGAGATGGGTGCCGATGCCCGGCAGGGCGACATTCACCACGGTGGCGTCGAGCAGCAGCATGAGCTGCGTGCCGACGATGGCCACGAGGGCGATGAACGGGCGCCCACGGGCGGGGGACGGAGTGCGGGATGCGGTGGAGAGCGCGCGCACTGCGGGTGTGGACATGCTGAGTAAGCCTCCAGCGGAGAGCAATAAACGGAGGGTTCCTCCGTTAACTATACGGAGACAGCCTCCGGTTCTACAATCGCTTTTGGGCGGACTTTGACGAACGATGGGTTCCGGCGAGCCGCGGGCACGGGTGGCGTGGGCGTGGTCAGCCGTGGACGTGGGCGCGCCGCGGGTACGGGCGAGCCGTGAGGACCGGCACTTCAGGAGGCATGACGCCATGCGGGCAGACGCGCAGCGCAATTACGACCGGCTGCTGGAAGAGGCCGCCCAGGCCTTCTTCGTGCACGGCACCGACGTCGCCCTGGAGGACATCGCGCGGCAGGCCGGGGTGGGCATCGGCACGCTGTACCGCCACTTCCCCGACCGCTACACCCTGATGAACGCCGTCTTCGAGCGGGAGCTGGTCAAGCTCAACGCGCGCGCGCAAGAACTGCTGGAGGAGCCGGACCCGGTCGACGCGCTCACCAAGTGGCTCTACGCGGTCGCCGTGCACTCCACCGCGTACCGGGGCCTCGCCAAGGCCATCATGTCCGCGCCGGACGCGAAGATGCCCGCGTGCAAGGCGCTGCTGCGCTCGTCGGGCGAGGCGCTGCTGCGGCGCGCGCAGGACGCGGGCGAGATCAGGCCGGACGCCACCATGTCCGACCTGCTCAAGCTGATCAACGCGATCGTGCTGACCGCGGAGAACAACCGGGAGGACACGGGGCTGTTCGTTCGCCTGATGACGCTGACCCTGGACGGCCTGCGGACCCGGCAGGACACCGGCCGCGGGGCCGTGGAGGACACCGGCCGCAGGGCCGTGAGGGAGACGGCCGCGGAGCCGGTCTAGGAAGCTCGGGCAGCGGGGAGCTCCGGTGGGCGGGGTGCCCTAGCGGCGGCGGACGTCCGCCAGCCGCGGGGTGGGCTCGGTGCCGCCGCCTCCGGCCAGCGACGGGCCGCCGCCGGGCAGCGGCTGGGCGCTGCGCAGGGGCTGGGGCCGCCGGGGTCCTGGCAAAGGCTGGTCGTGGCGCGGACGTCCGGCGGCGATGGCGTCCGCGCCGGTCAGCGGCGCCACGGTGATCTGCACGCCGCGGTCGGCGAGCGCCTGGAGTTCGGTACCGGCCCGCTCGTCGCCGCCGGGCGGCTCGTCGGTGACCAGGTGGGTGATGAGGTCGGTGGGCACGGTCTGGAACATCGTGTCGGTGCCGAGCTTGGTGTGGTCGGCGAGGACGACGACCTCGGCGGCGGACTGCACCAGCGCCCGGTCCACGCTCGCGGAGAGCATGTTGGACGTGGACAGGCCGCGTTCGGCGGTCAGGCCCGCGCCGGACAGGAAGGCGCGCGAGACCCGCAGCCCCTGGAGGGACTGCTCGGCGCCGCTGCCCACCAGGCCGTAGTTCGACCCGCGCAGCGTGCCGCCGGTCATCACCACCTCGACCCGGTTGGCGTGCGCCAACGCCTGTGCCACCAGCAGGGAGTTGGTGACCACGGTCAGTCCCGGCACCCGCGCGAGCCGACGGGCCAGCTCCTGCGTGGTGGTCCCCGCGCCGACGACGATGGCCTCGCCCTCGTCCACGAGATCGGCGGCGAGTTCGGCGATGGCCGACTTCTCCGCGGTCGCTAGATGGGATTTCTGCGGGAAACCGGACTCCCTGGTGAAGCCACCGGGCAGGACCGCACCGCCGTGCCGGCGGTCCAGCAGTCCTTCGGCCTCCAACGCCCGCACGTCCCGGCGCACGGTCACTTCTGAGGTCTGGACGACACGGGCGAGTTCACGGAGCGAGACCGCCCCGTTCGCCCGCACCATTTCGAGGATCAATTGGCGACGTTCTGCAGCGAACACGGAACCGACAGTAACGCCAACGTCCGTCGGCTTTCAGCACTTTGCACCAGATGACGGAAGTCGTGCACAAAAGAGACCGGCGAGTGCTATACGCCGACCGTGCGTTCGCAAACGACGCCTTTCCGGATGACGCGAGGGGCCGTCAGCCCAGATCCGCCTCGGCCGCCTTGCGGGTGTGCAACTGCCGTGCCACCTCGGCCACCGAGCCGGACAGCGACGGGTACACGGTGAAGGCGCTGGCGATCTGCTCGACCGTCAGATTGTTGTCGACGGCGATCGAGATGGGGTGGATCAGCTCGCTGGCCTTGGGCGCGACCACCACTCCCCCGACCACGATGCCCGTGCCGGGACGGCAGAACAGCTTCACGAAGCCGTCCCTGATGCCCTGCATCTTGGCCCGAGGATTGCGCAGCAGCGGCAGCTTGACGACATTGGCCACGATCCGCTTGTTGTCCACGTCGGCCTGCGTGTAGCCGACGGTGGCGATCTCCGGGTCGGTGAAGACGTTCGAGGAGACCGTCTTGAGGTTGAGCGGGGCCACCGCGTCGCCGAGGAAGTGGTACATCGCGATCCGGCCCTGCATGGCCGCGACCGACGCGAGCGCGAAGATCCCGGTCACGTCACCGGCCGCGTACACGCCGGGCGCGCTCGTCCGCGACACCTTGTCGGTCCAGATGTGACCGGAGTCGGTCAGCTTCACACCCGACTCCTCCAGCCCCATGCCCGAGGTGTTCGGGATCGCGCCGACCGCCATCAGGCAGTGCGTGCCCGTGATCACCCGGCCGTCGGCCAGCGCGACCTCGACCCGGTCGCCGATCCGCTTGACGGACTGGGCGCGGGAGCGGGCCATCACGTTCATGCCGCGGCGCCGGAAGACGTCCTCCAGTACGGCGGCGGCGTCCGGGTCCTCGCCGGGCAGCACCCGGTCGCGGGACGACACGAGCGTCACCGTGGAGCCGAGCGCCTGGTACGCGCCCGCGAACTCCGCGCCGGTCACGCCGGAGCCGACCACGATCAGTTCCTCGGGCAGCTCGTCCAGGTCGTAGACCTGCGTCCAGTTGAGGATGCGCTCGCCGTCCGGGAGCGCGTCCTCCAGCTCGCGCGGGCGCGCGCCGGTCGCCACGAGCACCGCGTCTGCGGTCAGCCGCTCGGTCGTGCCGTCCGCGGCCTCGACCACCACGCAGCGGCTGCCGTCGGCGGCGGTCTGACAGCCGTCGAGCCGCCCCCGCCCGCGCATCACCCGGGCGCCGGCCCGCGTCACGGACGCGGTGATGTCGTGCGACTGCGCGAGCGCCAGGCGCTTCACGCGTCGGTTGACCTTGCCCAGATCCACCCCGACGACGCGCGCCGCGCGCTCCAGCGGCGGGGTGTCGTCGGCGACGATGATGCCGAGTTCCTCGTACGACGAATCGAACGTCGTCATCACCTCGGCGGTGGCGATGAGGGTCTTGGACGGTACGCAGTCGGTCAGCACCGACGCCCCGCCCAGGCCGTCGCAGTCCACGACGGTCACCTCCGCGCCGAGCTGCGCCGCCACCAGGGCAGCTTCGTAGCCGCCGGGTCCGCCTCCGATGATCACGATCCTTGTCACGTACCCCATTGTCCCGCACGCGCCAAGTGTTCTCCGCCAGGGGGCACGCTTGTCCGATCCGGGTGCCGCCGCCCGCCGTGCGGACACCCCGAAACGGCGTGCGGCCGTCCGCCGCGCGTGCTCCCGTACTCTCGTGGTCATGTCGCTCTACGCCGCCTACGCCAGCAACCTCGACGCGCGGCTGATGACCCGCCGCGCCCCGCACTCCCCCCTGCGCGGCACCGGCTGGCTCGACGGCTGGCGGCTCACCTTCGGCGGCGAGCAGATGGGGTGGGAGGGGGCGCTCGCCACGCTCGTGGAGGACGAGGACAGCCAGGTCTTCGTCGGGCTGTACGACATCGCGCCCGTCGACGAGGAGTCGCTCGATCGCTGGGAGGGTGTGCCGCTCGGTCTCTACCGGCGCGCCACCGTCCGCGTTCACACGCTCGACGGGGAGGTCGCCTCGTGGCTCTACGTGCTCAACGATTACGAGGGCGGGCTGCCCTCTGCCCGCTACCTCGGTGAGTTGGCTGACGCCGCCGAGTCTGCCGGGGCCCCGCATGACTACGTCATGTCCCTCCGCAAGAGGCCCTGCTAGCGCCTGGGCCTTTCCCGCCCGTGTCTTTTTTTCCCGCCCGCCCACCCGTGCGGGTGCATTCTTCGTCTGCGGGTGCCGCTTGTGCCTGGTCGGTGCCGGTCCGGGGCACCTCCTCGAAATGCGGCTACCTGCTCTTTGCTCATCCGGCACCCTCCCTGTCACCGCATTTCTGCGGGGGCACCCCGGCCCGTCCCCTCCCGGTACGTCGGCGTCCGACGGTCCGGTGGGGGTGGCCGGGGTGGGTGTCAAAGACCGTGAGGGCACCCCGAGCGTCCTCCACCCAAGGGGCTGCACGGCCCCTCACACGGTCCGCAGGCGGACAGGTGTCAGAGACAGGCAGTCTCCGCCGATTTCCCACGGTGGAGGAACAGCCGGGCGCCCCCACCGGTCTTTGACACCTCCCTCAGCCACAGCGCACAGGCACACGCCGGCGTACTGGAGCCCTCGCGCCCACCCCGGCGGGTCGACGGCGGCGCAGGACCCGCACCGCACCCCCTCCACCACCACAGCCGACCGTCAGACGCCGACGTGCCCGAGCCCATCCATCCCCCTCCCGCCGCCGCGGGCGGGTCGGGGGGCGCAGGGGCCGAGCCCCCATCCACCCCCCTCCCGGTAACCCCCACCGGACAGGCGGACGCCGACGTACCGGGAGGGGACGGGGCGGGGTGCCCCCGCAGAAATACGTTGACGGCCGGGTGCCGGATTCGCGAAGGCCAGGTGATACGGATTTCGAGGAGGTGCCCCGGCCCGGCACCGACCAGGCACAAGCGGCACCCGCAGACGAAAAAGCACCCGCACGGGTGGGCGGGCGGGCAAAAACGGGGCCCTGCCGGGGGAGCCGCACTTCGTAAGCCCAGGGCACCGTCTACGCGCGTAGGCCGAGACAGGTTACCCTCATGCGCGTGAACGCTTCTGTGAATGCCGACCCCTACGCCGCGGCCGACGCCGCCGCCGCCCGCCTGCGCGAGCTGACCGGCGCCGAGACCCACGACGTCGCCCTGGTGATGGGCTCGGGCTGGGTGCCCGCGGCCGACGAGCTGGGCGTGGCGGACTATGAGCTGTCGATCACCGACCTGCCGGGCTTCCCGGCCCCGGCGGTGGAGGGCCACTCGGGCAAACTCCGCTCCGTGCGGATCGGCGGAGTGCGCGCCCTGATCTTCCTGGGCCGTACGCACCTGTACGAGGGCCGGGGCGTCTCCAGCGTCGTGCACGGAGTGCGCACGGCGGTGGCGGCCGGCTGCAAGACGGTGGTGCTCACCAACGGCTGCGGCGGCCTGCGCCCCGGTTACCTGCCGGGCCAGCCGGTGCTGATCAGCGACCACATCAACATGACGGCGACCTCGCCGATAGTGGGCGCGAATTTCGTCGACCTCACCGACCTGTACTCGCCGCGGCTGCGGACGCTGTGCCGCGAGATCGACCCGACCCTGGAGGAGGGCGTCTACGTCCAGCTTCCCGGGCCGCACTACGAGACCCCGGCCGAGATCGGGATGGTGCGGGCGATCGGCGGCGACCTGGTCGGGATGTCGACCACGCTGGAGGCCATCGCGGCCCGCGAGGCCGGCGCCGAGGTGCTGGGCATCTCGCTGGTCACGAACCTGGCCGCGGGCATGACGGGCGCGCCGCTCAACCACGAGGAAGTGCTGGAGGCGGGCCGCGAGTCCGCGACCCGGATGGGTTCGCTGCTCGGGCGCGTCCTCGGACGTCTGTAGGCACGTGGAGCCCGCGGGCGCGTAAAGCCGGGTGGACGGGCGGGGTAGTACGTAAAACTGACCCTGCCGGTGGAAACCGGCCCTGCCGCCCCGCGCGGCGGCATCGGCTGGAGGGGCGGGCCCTGGCGGCCCGACCCACGTGGAACGGAGAGCGGCATGGCGGGCGGAAACGGCGGGCGTGAGCTGGTGGAGCGCGCGCGCCAGTGGCTGGCGGAGGACCCGGACCCGGACACCCGCGCGGAGCTGGCGGGCGTCCTGGAGGCCGCGCAGGCGGGCCCGGACGACCCGGGCGGCGCGCAGGCGCTCGCGGATCTGGCGGACCGTTTCAGCGGCACGCTCCAGTTCGGCACCGCGGGCCTGCGCGGCGAGCTGGGCGCCGGGCCGATGCGGATGAACCGCGCGGTGGTGATCAGGGCCGCCGCGGGCCTGGCCGCGTATCTCGGGGAGCGCGCCGAGGACGCCCTGGTCGTGGTCGGCTACGACGCCCGGCACAAGTCGTACGACTTCGCGCGCGACACCGTGGCCGTGATGGTCGGCGCCGGGCTGCGCGCCGCGCTGCTGCCCTCGCCGCTGCCGACGCCCGTACTGGCCTACGCCATCAGGCACTTGGGCGCCGCGGCCGGGGTGATGGTGACCGCGAGCCACAATCCGCCGCAGGACAACGGCTACAAGGTCTATCTGGGCGACGGCTCGCAGATCGTGCCCCCGGCCGACGCGGAGATCGCCGAACGGATCGCCGCGGTGGGCGCGCTGGCCGATGTGCCGCTGGCGGCGGGCGGTTGGCGGGTGCTCGGCCCCGACGTGGTGGAGGCGTATCTGGCCCGCGCGGCGGGCGTGGTCGCCGAGGGCGGCGCGCGCGATGTGTCGGTGGTCTACACGCCGATGCACGGGGTGGGCCTGCGGACGCTGATGGCGGCCTTCTCCCGCGCCGGTTTCCCCGCGCCGACGCCCGTGTCCGAACAGGCCGAGCCCGACCCGGACTTCCCCACCGTGGCCTTCCCGAACCCGGAGGAGCCGGGGGCGATGGACCTGGCGTTCAAGTGCGCCCAGTCCGTCGGCCCCGACGTCGTGATCGCCAACGACCCGGACGCCGACCGCTGCGCCGTCGCCGTACCCGACCGCGACTCCCCCGCGGGCTGGCGGACGCTGCGCGGCGACGAGTTGGGCGCGCTGCTCGCGGTGCACCTGGTGCGTACGGGCGCGGCGGTGGCCGGGCGCGACACGTTCGCGGCGAGCATCGTCTCGTCGTCGCTGCTGTCGAGGATCGCGGCGGGCGCGGGCCTGGCGTACCGGGACACGCTGACCGGCTTCAAGTGGATCGCCCGCGTCGAGGGCCTGCGGTACGGGTACGAGGAGGCGCTGGGCTACTGCGTCGACCCGGAGGGCGTACGCGACAAGGACGGCATCACGGCGGCGCTGCTGATCGCCGAACTGGCCGCGACCCTCAAGCAGCACTCGCGCACGCTCACCGACCTGCTGGACGACATCGCGCTCGACCACGGTCTGCACGCCACCGACCAGCTCTCGGCGCGGGTCGCCGACCTCTCGCTGATCGCGGACGCGATGGCCCGGCTGCGCGATCGGCCGCCGGCCGCGCTCGCGGGCCTCGCGGTGACGTCGGCCGACGATCTGGCCGCGGGCAGCGAGCAGTTGCCGCCGACGGACGGGCTGCGCTACCGCCTGGCGGGCGCCGGGACCGTCGAGTCGGCGCGGGTGGTCGTCCGGCCGAGCGGGACCGAGCCGAAGCTGAAGTGCTACCTGGAGGTCGTGGTGCCGGTCGCCTCGGCCGCCGATCTGGGCGCGGCGCGGCGGACGGCCGACGAGGTGATGGCCGCGCTGAAGGCGGATGTGGCGTCGGCGGCGGGTATTTGACGGCGCGTCACATCGCGTGCGAGTCGGGCCCGTTCAGTCGCGGGTCAGATAGCTGAAGCCGGTGTCCGGGCCCACGCAGGTCTGGAGGGTGAGGTCGCCCCAGTAGAGGCCGTTGTCGGGGCCGCCCCTGCCGGGGTTGACGTAGGTGGCGTAGACGTGGAAGGACAGCGTGCCCTTCGGGGTGTCCAGGGTGACGCGGGTGCCGACCGGCAGCGGGGCGAGCTTGTCGTAGCCGCAGTAGTCGTGGCCGACGATGACGGAGGTCCGCATCTTGTAGCCGTCGGAGAGCGCCGGATCGGGTCCCGAGAACAGCACGGCCGCCCCGCACGCGTCGATGGTGGCCTGGTCGCCGCGCACGACGGGCCGTGACCAGTCGCCGATCCGCAACACCGTGGTGCCGGGCGGGTATTGACGCTCGGCGGCGGCCTTCTTCGGCGCGGCGGGTGCGCCGCGGGACGGGTTCGGCCCCGGCCGACCCGCCGTCGTGGCGGGCGGCGGCGCGCTCGTCCGGGAGGGGGCGGCGGATGCCCCGGCTCCCTTCGTGCCCTTCGCGGCCTCGGCCTTCCCGGTCGGCGGCGGGAAGGCCGGTGGGGTGCTCGCGGCCGGATCGGCGTACGGATGCGGCCGGTTGGCGTCCCCGGCCGGTGACGCGGCGGACGGGTCGGGCACGGTAGGCGCGCTGGGCACGGCGGGCGCGGTGGGCGCGGTGGGCGCGGTGGGCACGGCGGGGGCGGACGGCCGCTGTACGGGGACGCGCGTACGGTCCGCGGCGGCCGGTGGGGTGTGCGCCGCCGGGTGGGCGCACGAGGTCAGGGCCGCGGCCAGCGCGGTGGCCACGGACGCGGTCAGCAGCGCGGGTGCGTACGGGCGGCACCGTGGGCTGCGCGGAGGTCGCACGGGGCGCCGCCGCTCAGCCGAACCGGCCGTTGACGTAGTCCGACGTGCGTGGGTCCTGCGGGCGGTTGAACATGTCGTCGGTCGGGCCGTGCTCCACGATCACGCCGGGCGTGCCCTGTTCGGCGAGGAAGAAGGCGCAGGAGTCCGAGACACGGGCGGCCTGCTGCATGTTGTGGGTGACGATGACGATGGTCACGTCGTCGGACAGCTCGCCGATGGTCTGCTCGATGCGCCGCGTGGAGGTCGGGTCGAGCGCGGAGCACGGCTCGTCCATCAGCAGCACGCGCGGCCGTACCGCCAACGACCGTGCGATGCACAGGCGTTGCTGCTGGCCGCCGGAGAGCGCGCCGCCGGGCTGCCGCAGCCGGTCGCGTACTTCCTTCCACAGCCCGGCCTTGGTCAGGCACTCCTCGACCAGGTCGTCGCGCTCGCCGCGCCCGGCCTTGACGCCGTTCATCTTCAGTCCGGCCAGCACGTTGTCGTAGATCGACATCGCGGGGAACGGGTTCGGCTTCTGGAAGACCATGCCGATCTCGCGGCGGGCGTGGGTGATCCGGCGGCCCCGGTCGTAGATGTCCTCGCCGTCGAGCAGGACCTGCCCGGCGAGCGAGGCGGTGCCGATCAGTTCGTGCATGCGGTTGAGGATGCGCAGGAAGGTGGACTTGCCGCAGCCGGAGGGGCCGATCAGTGCGGTGACGCGCTGCGCGGGCATGGTGAGCGACACCCGGTCGAGCACCTTGTGGTCGCCGAACCAGGCCGACACCTCACGGGCGTCGAGGGTCGCGGAACGGGAGGCGGAACGGGGGTCGGAGCGGGGGTCGGAGCGGGGGTCGCCGCCGGTCGGCGGGTCGCCGGGGACGGGCGGCAGTACGACGGTCTCGTCAGTCGCTGACATCGTGTTCCTCATATGCGTCGGGTATGCGTCGGGGCGGTTCGTGGCGGGCTCGGTCCGAAAGCGGCTCAAGCGGTCAGGTCCCAGGCGGTCCGGTACCAGGCGGTCCGGTCCCGGGAGGTCCGGCCTCCAGCACGCCGGTCCAGCACACCGGTCCCAAGTACGCCGGTCTCACAGCAGGTTGGGCAGCAGGCGGGTGGCCTCACCGGACAGGGCGACCACGACGGCGGCGAGCACCGGGACCGCGCAGATCCACGTCTGCCAGCGCCCCCAGCGCCGGTAGGTCCAGGTGACGGCGACCGCGACGAGCAGCAGCCCCTGCGTCCACAGCAGGATCGGCAGCCAGGCGGCCGGGTCACCGGCCAGCGGCTGCTCGGCCGCCGAGATGCCGCCGCCCGCCGCCGGGCCCGGCTGGACGTCGCTGACCAGTTCCGCGTCCACCCGCAGCACACCGTGCGGGGTGTAGAGGCCGCCGGTCGCGGTCATCAGGATCAGCCGGCCCTGTCCGGTGCCGGGCAGCGCGGGCGCCGGGTCGCCCGCGTGCCGCACTCCGGTCACCTGGTACCGCTGCTGGCCCTGGCCCGTCGTGACGGTGATCGGGTCCCCGGCCTTCAGCTCGTCGATGTGGTTGAACGGGCTGCCGTAGCCCCACTGACGGCCCATCACGATGCTGGTGCCCGGCTGGCCCGGCAGCGGGGTGTCCCTGCGGTGCCCAGGACCCGACCTGAGCACACCGGACGTCGTGCCCTGGAAGACGACCTCCTTGAGGCCGATCGCCTTGATGTGCAGCACCGCGACCGGCGAACCCAGCGGCACGGGCTCGCCCTTGTCGTCCAGGCGGCCCACCGGGGCCGTGCCCTTGGCGAGTTGGGCGCGCAGGTCGGCGTAACCGGTCTGCTGGGCGCGGGCGTGCTCGACGTGGCCGAGCAGCGTGAGATTGACGACGAATCCGAGCAGCAGCGCGGCCAGCAGGGTCAGTGCCGCGCCCGGGATGACGAACCAGGCGGCGGGCGGCTGTTCGGCCGCCCGACCTTTCTGCGGCTCGGCCGGTTCCGGCGGCGGCCCGGCGGCCTCGCGGGACGGTGACAGTACGGCCACGGGTGGCGCTCCTTCGCGTGCGTGCGTTTCGCTGACGTGCTCGGACGGGGGGTCGGCGCCGCGGTCTCGTACGCGGCCCCGACAGCGGTCGTACGGACCGGTCGTAGCGGTCGGTCGTAGCGGTCGGTCGTAACGGCCGGTCGTACGGCGGCAGTACGGCCGGTCGCCGGGCGGCGGACGGTCGGAACCGCCCGCCGCCCGGCGTACCGCGTACCGCGTACCGCGTACGGTCAGTCGCGCGGCGTGGGACCGAAGGTGAGCAACTTGCCGTCCCTGCGCACCCGGTAGGCGGCATAGCCGCCACCGGTCACCATCAGGAACGCCAGCACGCTCAGCGGGACGACACCGGTGGCTCCGGTGGCCGCCAGCGGGCCGTTGCTGCCGCCGGAGCCGCCCGACGTCCCCGACGAACCGCCGCTGGACAGACCGCCGTTGGCCGCGCCGCCGTCGGTCGACGTGCCTCCGCCGTCCGCGCCGCCGGTGTCGGTGGGCGTGTCCGTGGGGGTGTCGGTCGGGGTGTCCGTGGGCTCGTCGGTCGGCGTGCCGGTCGGATCGTCGGTCGGCGAGGTGCCCGCGCCCGCCGTGAACGCGAACGTCTGCTTGATGCCGCTGGTCGCGCCGGTCAGCACCAGGGAGTGGCTGCCGTCGGCGAGGTCGGCGGGCAGGGTCACCGCGTAGTTGGCGATCTTGCCGCTGTTGTCGGCGGTCGCGTCGTCGGCGGCCGGGGACCCGTCCAGCGCGAAGGTGATCTTCTCGCCGTTCCCGCCCGTGGGGCCCGGCAGGAACCCCTCCGCGGTGACCTTGATCTTCTGGCCCTTGGTGAGCGCCGGGGTGTCGTGCAGTTCGGTCCCGGAGTCGTCGAGCACGGTCAGGTCGGGCTCGGCCACCACGGGATACGACACCCCGTTCTGGCCGGCGGCGAACTTGAGCGGGTCGCTGGGCGTGAACTGCGCCGAGAGCGTGATGACGCCGGGGTTGCCGATCCCTGGAATGCTCGCCGTCGCCACGCCGTTGACCAGCGGAATCATGTTCCCGCCGGTGACGGGCACGGCGCCCTGCTTGAAGGTCACGGTGCCTTCGGCGGTGTCCGGCGTGACGGTGGCCTTGAGGGTGATCTTCTTGTCCGCCACGGCCCGGCCCGCCGGGTCGACGGTGAGAACGACGGAGGTCGACGTCGGCGGGGTGACCGTCTTCACCGCCCAGTCGGAGCCGGTGATCTCGATGAACGTGGTGAAGGTCGGCAGGTCCCCGGCGGACGGGTCGGCGGACTTGCAGACCACGTCGATCGGATACGTGCCGTCGGCGAGTTCCACGCTTGACGCGTCGAACGCGGAGCTGATCGACCGGAGGATCGTGCCGTTGCCCCCCGAGGCCGGGAGCCGCGCGGTGATGGGGGCGGTCGAGAACGGGGCGCCGTTGGTCAAGTGGGTCGCCAGGAGCGACTCCGCGCCGTCGAGGACGATGTACACGCTCACGGCGTCCTGGTAGTTCGCGGGGCATGCCTGGTCGACCGAGACCGACGTGAAGGCCGGGGAGTCGTCGACGGTGCCGGCGGCGGGCGACAGCGTCACGTTCCCGGCCAGATCCGCGTTCGCGGTCCCCGCGGTGGTGAGGACCAGGGCCCCGGTGCCCAGGACCAGTGCGAGCACGCTCAGCAGCGCCGCGTGCATTCTTCGTTTCATGTCTCCTCGTCCCCTCGGGGATATGCGTCGGTCGTACGAGTCGTGCGGGTCGTGCGGTGATCACGTGCGGGTCGTGCGGTGGCGGTGCCGTTTCCGCCGTGTCACGGCGGCAGCCGGGCATCTGGACGATGCCCGGCCGGTGGTACGTCTGTGCTGGTCAGCGCTGTTTCGCGGTCACTTCGTGGTGAAGGTGAAGGAGACCTGGACGAAGCTGCACAGACCGGTGAGGGTCAGGGTGTGGGAGCCGCGGGCGATCAGCTTCGGCACCGTCAGGTCGTAGCCGGTGACCGAGCCCCGCGCGTCGGTCGCCACCGGGGCGAAGAGCGCGAGGGCGTTGGACACGAACGGCAGCACCTGCTCCTGGCTCTGCGGCAGGAAGCCCTGCGCGGAGACCTTGATGTGCTGTCCGGGGGTCAACTCCGGGCTGTCCCCGAGGGCGTTGCCGTCCGCGTCGGTCACCGTGACGGACGGCGCGTTGACGAACGAGTAGCTGAGGACCGAGTAGTCCTGCGCGTAGGCGAGTTGGTCGGCGGGGATGAAGACCGCGATGTAACTGCGGACGTTCGGCGCGGTGTTGGCCGGCGGCTGGAAGGTGGCCACGCCGTTCACGACCGGCACCGGGGTGTCGTACACGGTGACGCCGTTGTCCGCCTCGAACTGGACGGCTCCGGGCACGCCGCCCGCGACCTTCGCGGTGAGCGTGAAGGGCTTGCCGACCTGGACGTGGTGGGCCGGGTCGGCGCTGAGCCTGACGCTGGTGGCGACCGGGGCGGCGTGACTGGAGACCTGCCAGGTGTCACCGGTCACGTCGATGAAGCCGGTGAACGTCGGGTGCTCGGGGAAGTTCGCCCGGTCGGCGTTCGCGCAGGTCACGTGGATCGGGTAGGTGCCGTCCGCCACCGGGACACTGGCGACGTCGAAGGCGGTGGCGATCGACCGGACGATGGTGCCGTTGCCCGACGCCTCCGGGACCTGCGCCGTGACCGGGGCCTTGGTGTACGGGGCGCCGCCGGTCAGGTGGGAGGCCAGGAGCGACTCCCGGCCGTCCGGCACCACGAGCGACACCGTGAGGGCGTCCTGGTAGTTCGCCGGGCACGCCTTGTCGACCGACACCCGCGCGAACGGCGAGTCGTCGTCGATGCCGGTGCCGCGGGCGGTGAGGGTGACCGTACCCGAAGTCGCCGTCGGGGTACCGGTGGTGGCGTCTGCGGTGGCCGCCCCCGCGAGCAGCGCGCCCGTGCCCATGGCCAGTGCGAGCGCGCCGACCAGAACGCCGCGCAGTCTTCGTCTCGTCATTGTCTTCTCTCCCCCTGAAGGAGTCCGGTGTGTACGTGGCACCGCGTCGCGGTGCCGGGAGCGGCCGGGCGCCCCCGAGGGACGCCCGGCCCGGCGGACGGTGGTCCGCCGCTGTGACGGGTCAGACGACGGGTCAGACGAGGTCGCGGCTGACCAGGGTGGTCGCGTTGCCGCAGTTGGTGTCGGTGCCGAAGCCGTACTTGTTGATCACCGTGGTGGTGGAGTCGTACTTGGCGGTGCACACCTTGGAGGCGCTGCCGACGAAGGTGTTCTTGATGAGCGTCTCGCCGGTCACCCGGCTGTCCGGGATGACGTTGTAGACCTCACGCGTGACCGGGAACGCGGTGTTGAGGTTCCCGCTCGCGTTCAGCGGCGCGGTGGAGTTGACGGTCTTGAGCACCGCGCCGTTGCGACGGTCGGTCACGCCCGGCAGGGAGCGGCCCTGCGCGATGTGCTGCGCGATCGAGAACGGCATGAGGTCGTTCGGGCCCTGGAGGGCGCTGCCGTTGTGCTCCTGGACGGCGGCGCCATTCGCGGCGGTGTCCTTGACGCAGGACGGCAGGGTGGTGGCGTTGAAGCCCAGCGTCGAGGCCCAGAACTTGCGGGTGCCGGAACCGGCCTGCGGCACCAGCGGGTGGACGGTGACGCCGCCGATGGTCGGGTACGTGCCGGCCGGCAGCGGGTTGCCCGCCGTGTCCAGGCAGTTGTAGACCCGGGTCAGGTCGGAGGTGGCCTTCTGGGCGTTCGTCAGGGAGGAACCACCGGCCAGGTACGTGAAGTTGGCGGGCAGGTTGGTGGTGGTCGCCGTCGCCGCCGTCACCGCGTCCACGGCGAACGGGATGAAGGTGAACTGGCCCGTGGCGTTGGGGGTGGAGGAGGACCGGGCGAAGTCGATGCAGTGGCTGCCGGCCGCGATGTCGGCGCGCAGCGCGTTGACACCGGCGCCCGAGCCGTCGGGGCGGGTGACCGACGCACAGGTGGTGTCCCGCGTCGAGATCGTGGAGGAACCGGTGGCGTCGTAGGACGCGATCAGGTTGCCGTCCGAGGAACCGGTCGGGTTCGGGTCGGCGATCTTGTTGCCGAGGCCGTTGAGCACGTCCTGCGTGGTGTCGGAGCCGACCGCGACGAGCGTGCGGTGGACACCGGCCGCCGGGTCGGCCTGAGCCGTACCGGCCACGATGGTGACACCGAGGGTCGCGGTACCGACCACGATCGCCGCCCGCTTGGCGAATTTCACGTTCACTGTATTTCCTCCGAGTCGATGCGGATGGAATTTCCAGACGTGTGACACGCAAGGAGAATTGATAATTCCCCCCAGAAGACCTGACCTGTCGGTCCGGCCATGAATGATCCTGCCGATCTCCTCAAGAAGTGGCAACCAAAATTACCGCCCCGCAAAAGTGAACAACGGGTATTCCAAATTCTCTTTTATTTTCCTTCCAAGGGGCGCCCAAGTACCCGTCACACCGGTTTCCTGCCGCGGACGACGCCCGCGCGCATCAGCAGGGGTCCGGCCAGGGAGCCCGCGATGCCCGCGATGAGGACGATCAGCAGCACCCAGCGGACGGCGCCGAGAATCGCCTGGGGGGTGGTGCCGCCGGTCTGGGCGACGTTGCTGACGGGGGGCGAGGCGGCGGGTCCGCCGGTGGAGCCCTTGGTCGTGCCGGCGGCGGGGGCCGACGACGACGGGGACGCGGGCGGTGCGCCGCCCGGACCCGGTCCCCCGCCGGTCGCTCCGTGGCCGGCGTCGCCGCCCGTACCGCCGCCGGTCGTTCCCGTACCGCCGGGGCCGGAGCCGGAACCGCCGTTGGAGGACGTGTCACCCGGTCCCGTGGCCGGGGGCACACCGGCGATCAGGGCGGACGCGGCCGTGAGGGCCTGTTCGCGCAGGGTGGCGGTCAGGGGTGCGTAGCCGAGCGGCAACAGGCCGAAGCCGATGCCCTGTCGCTGGCCGGAGCCCGCCGCGTACCGGATCAGCGCGGCGTAGGTCTTGCGGTCGGCGGCGTCCAGCGAGGTGGAGGCGGCGGCGTAGGTGACGGTGGTGAGCGGGTAGGCGCCCGGTGTCTTCGCGGAGGGGTCCGCGTCCAGGACGCCCGGGGCCTTGCCCGCCTTCATCCCGTTCACCGCCCTGGTCATCGAGTCGACCGTCGGGGCGACGAACTGGCCGTCGGCGTTGAGGAGTTCGGCGGTGCCGAGCCGGTAGCGGGCGGCGCTGGCCGCGTCCGTCAGGCCCATGATGAAGTTCGAACCCGCGGGCTGCGTCTCGGCCTTCGTCAGCGCCGGGGGCGTGGACGTGGGGTTGAAGCCGGTGATGCCGCCGTTGTTGGCCTTGCGGACCGTCCTGGCGTCGTCGCTCAGACCGCTGCCGTACGGGTTCACGCCGACGGCCGTCAGCCGGATGTCGGGGAAGCGGCTGTCGGGCGCCCACACCGTCGGGTCCGGCTTGTCGAAGCCGGACGGCGGGGTGCTGACCGGTGCCAGTTCCAGGAAATACGGATTGATGACCGTGCCCCACGGGTCGGGTTTTCCGGAAAGGAAGCTGCGCGCGTCGGGGTCGGAGAGCAGCCATTTCCACAGCTGCCCCGCCGAATCGCTCGCGCCCTGCGGGACCCCGATACCGAATCCGCAGGAACTGCCCACGGGGTAGGGCACACCGGCGTTGAGCCGCGCGAATTCGGGATCGCGCTCGATACCGAACGGGTTCTTCGCCGGAAGTCTGCCGCGCGGGAAGTCGTTGCCCGGCAGGTCGCACTGGTAGGACTCGGTGAGCATCTTCGCCACGAGCCGCGCGTTCAGCCGTATCCGGGGCACCTGTTGGGACGACCCGGCCACCTGGACGCTGTAGCCGATGACGAGTCCGGAGACCGCGACCGGCGCGTGGACGACCGGTGCCACGTCCGGCTGGGGCAGCACCGGGTTCTCGATGAAGGCGAGTCCGGCCGAGCCCGTACCGGGGCTGGTGACCTGCGTACGGGAGAAGTCCTCGAGCTGCGGAACGTATCCGTAGGTGACCTTCTGCGAGGTGCACAGGGTCGGCGCCCAGGAGCTCATCGCCTCGAAGATCATCTCGGAGCCGATGGTGGGCTGTTCGTCCTGGCCGATCGGGCAGGGCGAGTCGGTCGGGGCGAAGTCGAGGCGGAACACGATGCGTTGGGCCCAGTTCCCCGCGGACAGCGGGGAGCTGATCAGTCCGTTGGGCGGCGGCGCTTCGGAGCCGTCGGGTTCGTGGGTGCCGCGGGGCACGACCACGAGCCAGCACGGCTCGGGCGCCTGACCGGTCCTCGCCACCGTGCCGCACCCCAGGATCGGCGAGGTGTCCGCGTCCTCCGCCTGGAAGATCGTCTGGCCGCTGCCGTCGACGCCGGTCGTGGCGAGGTCCTGCTCATTGGTCGCGTACTGCGTGAAGAACTGGTTGACGTCGGTCGAGCTGGCGCCCTTCACCGTGGTGAAGGGCACGGTGTGCTGCGCCGGCTCCAGCGGGTCCAGATTGCCCACGCTCCGCCCGACGTTGAGCACGCCCGTGTTCGGCGGCGGGTTCCCGTACTCGCACTGCTCCGGGGTCGGGCCGGTCGCCGCGTCACCCCAGCACTGCATGAGCTGGAGGTAGTTGCCCGCGTTGTTGGGCGAGCTCTTCACCCCGCCCGCCCATGAGACCTTCAGTCCCTGCGTCCGCAGATTCCTCGTCTGCTCGACCGTCACCCTCAGGTGCGAGAAGTCGTCGTAGGGACCCTTGGTGCCGGGCTTGGTGACGGCGGAGCCGGTGTCCGTGCCGGTGTCCGCGTGGGCCTGTCCGCCGCCCGCCGACGGCGGCAGCAGGGTCAGGCCGACGGCGGCGAGCACCGAGGTGAGGAGCGCGCCGAGGCGGACCGACAGGACGCGGCCTCGGGCGGCTCCGGGGTGGTTACGCGCGGCCATCACGCCTCCCGTTCCTGGTCAGCCGCCTGGCGAGGGTGGGCGGGGCGAGGACGACCAGCAGCAGCGCCAGGGCGGAGAGCCCCATGAGCCAGGTCCGCATGCCCCAGAAGGTCTCGTTGCCGACGCCGACGCTGGAGGCGACGATGTCCTGGTTGCCGCCGGTGCCGCCGGAATCGCCCGCGGGCAGTCCGGTGTCGGGGTCGACGCTCTGGCCGGTGCCGCCCGTGGCGGTCGTACCGCCGGTGGCGGCGCCGCTCGTACCGGCCGTGGTGCCGCCGGACGTGGTGCCCGTACCGCCGCTCGCGCCCGCCGTGGTGCCGGACGAGCCGCCGCCCGTACCGCCGGAACCGCCCTTGCTCCCACCGGAGTTGCCGCCGTTGGAGCCGCCGCCGGAGGCGGCGTTGGCCTGCGGCTTGACCGAGGTGGGCTGCCTGGACGCGCCGCCCGTGCCGTCGGAGCACTGCTGCGTGCCCTGCCGGTCGCACGCCTTGGGGAACGGCGCGTTCTTGGCCAGGGTGTTGGTGCCGTCGCTGGAGAAGGTCGGATTGTGGCAGCCCGCCAGATTGATGGTCTGGGCCTGCACACCGGGGACGCGTTTGAGCTGGTCGAATCCGGCCTGCACGAGGTTCTTCGGCAGCGGCGAGAAGCCCAACGGCTGTGCCTGCGACTGGCCTTGGCACAGGAAGTAGTAGCCGAACGCGCCGAGCGTTCTGCCCTTGTCCTCGGTCAGCGGCGAGTCCAGCGAGGTCGGCAGGATCATGTAGCTGTAGCTGGACAGCGGATACGTCCGCGCGTCCTGGTACGCGTAGACCTTGTCGAGGATCTGCGTCAGATACTGCGAGGAGTTCTCGTCCTGGTTGATCTGCGCCTGGGTCAGCGCCACGGCGACGTTGGAGGCGGTGGGCTCGGTGTAGTAGCCCTTGGCGTTGAGCACCTTGGCGACCGGGAAGCCGGTGGTGACCGCGTAGGAGTACTCGACGTAGGTGATGGCGCCCTCGGCGTAGTTCTGCCGGGTGTAGCCGGACACGCCGAGCGAGCCGGACTGGGCGATGAAGCCGGAGCCGGGGATCACCGGGTAGTACGACGTCAGGCCGCACGGGGTGGGCTTGTTGGCGCGCTTGCAGTAGTCGTTCCACACCGCGCCCTGCTGCTTGGACATCCACAGCGTGAACTGGGCGGTGGTGCCCGAGCCGTCGGAGCGCACCACCGGGATGATCTTGCGGGCCGGGAGGGTGAGGCCGGGGTTGTCGGCGGCGATCTGCCGGTCGGACCAGTTGGTGATCCGGCCGGTGAAGATCTTGGCGACCGTGCCGCCGCTCAGACGCAGATTGGTGACCCGCTTGCCGCCGATCTTCAGGTTGTACATGAAGGCCGTGCCGCCCGCGACGATCGGCATGTACGCGTAGCCGCGCTTGGGCGGAGGTTCGCGCACCCCGAACTCGGTCATGCCGTAAGGGATTTCGGACACGGCGAAGTCGACGGTGCCGTTGGTGAACTGCTGGCGGCCGTCGGACGAGCCGCTGCCCGTGTAGTCGACGGTCATGCCGTACTTCTTGACGCTCGCCCGCCACTGGTCGACGGCGTTCTGGCTCCAGGTCGAGCCGGCGCCGCTGATCCTCGCGTACGAGTCGGCCTTGGCCGGCGGTGCCTGGCCGAGGAACAGCAGCGAGATCAGCAGCGCGGCCATCGCCCCCGCTGCCGCCCTCGCCGCCCTCGCCGCCCTGAGGCCCGTCCAGCCGATCCTCTTCACGATCCGTCAACTCCCTGTGCAGGTTGGATTGTTGTCGTGCGGAAGGCCGGGGCGGCCGACGCCGACGAGTAGCCGTCGCGCGCCGCGGCGCGCTCGGTGAAGCGGCGCGTGTCCCGGCGGGAGGCGACGACCCTGCGGTGGGTGCCGCGCCTGCTCAACTGGCCCGCGTCGCGCCCGCCGAGGACCCGGGCGAGCGCGAAGAGCACCAGGACGAGCACCAGCAGCACCGACGCCGCGCCGAACCCGCGCGCGATCATGGTGGGTTGGGGGGACTTCACGAACTCGAAGGTCGCGAGCGGCAGCGACACCATCGGGTTCTGCGAGGGGTCGTAGTTGGTGCTCGCGCCGAAGCCCGCCGTCAGCAGGACGGGAGAGGTCTCGCCGATGCCGCGGGCGGTGCCGAGGATGACGGCGGTGGTCAGCCCCGACCGGGCGGTGGGCAGCACCACATGCCATACGGTCCGCCAGCGCGGCGACCCCAGCGCGTACGACGCCTCGCGCAGGGTGCCGGGCACCAGCCGGATCACCACGTCGGAGGCGCGGATGATGATCGGCAGCATCATCACGGAGATGGCCAGCGACGCCGCGAAGCCCGACTTGGGGACGTTCAGCGCGAGGATCACGGTGGCGTAGATGAACAGACCGGCCACGATCGACGGCAGCGCGGTCATCGCCTCGACGACCGTACGGACGAAACGCGCGTAGCGTCCGGGCACCTCGTTGAGGAACACCGCGCACAGCAGTCCCGCCGGGACGGTGAGGACCAGGGCGATGCCGATCTCGATCAGCGTGCCGACCACGGCGTGCTTGATGCCGCCCGCGCTCAGCGGGTCGAGCGGCCCGGTGACGGACATGTCCCGGGTGAAGAAGTTCAGGTGCGGTATCGCCCTGCGGCCGGACCACAGCGTGTAGACGACGACGAACAGCAGGGCGACCAGCAGCAGCACCGCGATGCTGTGGACCACGGCGGAGGCGATCTTGTCGCGCACCACCGGGCCGTCCTCGTCGAAGGAGACCAGCAGCGCGTACAACGCGATGAACAGCGCGTACCAGAAGACGACGAAGCCGAGGGCCCCGCTGAAGGGGGCGATCCTGGCGAAGAACAGCCAGGTGAGGGAGAGGGAGGCGGCTGCCGAGCCGAGCAGTCCGAGCAGGTCGGTCTGGCGGACGGTGGAGGTGGAGCGCCGGCGTTCCGCTGCCGCGGGGGGCGGGCCGGGGATGACGGTGCCGGTGCCGGGGGCCTTCCTGGCCGGGTGCGCCGGGGCCGGGTGCGCCGGAGCGGTGGCGGGCGTCGTGGGATCGACGGCGTCCAGCTCTACGGTGTCCGGCCCGGCCGTACCCGTCCCGGCTCCGGTAGTGGCGGTCCCGGTAGTGGCGGTCCCGGTAGTGGCGGTCCCGGCGGATTCCGGCGCCGTGGTGACGGAGTCCGGTGCGTCCGTGGTCATACGAGGGGGTCTCCTGGTTCCGCCGATCGCTCGGCCTACGGCGTGCGTGCGGCTGACGGATGCGGGCTGACGGTGGGGCGGCGGCTCGGCGGCTCGGCTACTGGGCGGCTCGGCTGTCGGCTACTGGGCGGCTACTCGGCGGTGGCGCCGGACCGGCTGCGGGCGACGATCGACGAAGCGGCGAAGTTGACCACCAGCGTCATGAGGAAGAGGGCCAGACCCGCGGCCATCAGCGCGGACATGCCCAGCGGGCTGGCCTCGCCGTACCGCAGCGCGATCAGCGACGAGACGGAGCTGGTGCCGCTCTGGAGGATGTGCGGCTGGATGACGAAGATCGGCGAGATGACCAGGTAGACGCCGATGGTCTCGCCGAGCGCGCGGCCCAGGCCGAGCATGGTGCCGCCGATCATGCCGCCCATGCCGTACGGCAGGACGACCGAGCGGATCATGCCCCAGCGGGTCGCGCCCAGCGCGTACGCGCCCTCCCGCTCCCCCACCGGGGCCTGCGAGAACACCTCGCGGATGATCGAGCAGATGATCGGGGTGACCATCATGGCCACGACGATTCCGGCGACGAAGGTGGACGCGGTGTAGACGGTCGCGGTGGCGAGCGGGTCGTGCGGGTCGGCGCCGTCCACGTGGAAGAGCGGGATCCAGCCGAAGTACGTCGACAGCCAGCGGGCCAGGCCGATCACCTTGCCCTGGAGGAAGAACAGCCCCCACAGGCCGTAGACCACCGACGGCACGGCGGCCATCAGGTCCACGGTGCTGACCAGCGTGCGGCGCAGCCTGGCGGGGGCGTACTCCGAGATGTACAGCGCCGTGCCGATCGCCATCGGCACCGCGATGACGATCGCGACCGCCGCGATCAGCACCGTGCCGATGATGACCGCCGCGATGCCGAAGTGCCCGGCGTCCGGGTCCCATTCGGCGGTGGTCAGGAACGCCGGAACGCCCACCTTGCGCAGCGCCTGCCACGCCCGGTACAGCAGGAATCCGCCGACCAGCAGCATCACGACGAGCACCAGGCTGCCGCCGCCGCGCGCCACTGCCCTGAACACCCGGTCGGGCAGCCCCGAGTCGGCGTGCAGCCGCCGGGCGCTGTCGGCTCCGGGCCCGTCACCCTGGTCCGGCTCGCCGGTTCTCGCCAGTGTTCGCATCGTCACGCATTGACGCTCATGGTCCGCGATGGCCGCATTCGCAAGCCGATGTGAACGACAGCACCCGTAGGGGCAACTTCGGTTTCCGTACGGAATCACGTGGGCCGTACAGCCGTACGGGCCGGGGGGCGGCGGGCGGGTCGGGTCGGGTCGGGGCGCGGGGCGGACGCGGGGCGCGGGGCGCGGGGGCCGGCCGGGCGGGCGGGGAAACACGGCGGCCACGTCCCGCCGCGCGTCGGCGCGGCACGGAACGTGGCCGTTGAGGTTCTTCGGTCAGCTCGCGTCGTCCCAGGGCACGGATTCGGCGGCGCCGAGCCCGAGCAGTGTCAGACGGAACCGGTCGTACGCGGCCTGGCACGTCGAGTGC
The DNA here is from genome assembly GCF_044753885.1 of Streptomyces sp. NPDC093221. Classification (NCBI taxonomy): domain Bacteria; kingdom Bacillati; phylum Actinomycetota; class Actinomycetes; order Kitasatosporales; family Streptomycetaceae; genus Streptomyces; species Streptomyces sp. NPDC093221. The sequence goes on from NZ_JBIVOA010000002.1 coordinate 938,786, forward strand.
CGCTCGTACGCCCGCGCCGACACGGCCTGCACACGACCCTCACTGTCCCGTAACCGCCAGATCCATCCATTGGACTCGGCGGCGTGCTGTACTCCGCCCGCCAGTCCCTCCGCGCTCTCGCACAGCCCCTCGAAGGACGCCCTGCACGCGGCGTCGTCCGGATACGCGTTCGCCCCGAGAGCGATCACCCGGCCGTTGTTCGCCGTCAGTCGCCACGAGTGCCACCCGTTCTCGTCGATGTCGATCTGACACCGTGTCCCCACCACACTGGCCCCACCGATCTCTCCTGCCATCTGCCGCAACCCCACCCCTGATGACCTCTTTGTCGCCCCACGTCGAGGAAGGCCGCACGCGCGGTAGATCGTGCGGCACGGGCAATGTATGTGGCCTCAGATAATTGAGGGTTGTCTCACAGGTTGCCCACGGCATCCTTCACCGCGAAGTTGCCCCTTGTTCACGGACGGTCGCTAGGGGTGACGTTCGCAGGGCGCGCCGGGCGGCGCGGGGGCCTCGGGGGGCCTCCGCAGGGCTCAGGGGGCCTCAGGGGGAAAGGTCAGTCAGCCGCCGATGGCGAGGAGGACGACGAGGACGACGAAGCCGGCGACGGCCGGGGCGACGACCTCGTAGGCCCAGCGGATCTCGGGCTTCGGGGGCTCGGAGCCGTCGTCGGCGCCGTGCCGCTCCTTGAGCTCGCGCAGCTCGTGGATGGCCTGGTCGGAGGGCGAACGGTAGGCGCCGTCGTCGTCGACCGGGAGGCCGGGGCGCGGCTTGCGGCGCGGGGGCGCGCCGAAGGGGTCGTCGCCCGCCGCCTTGGCGCGCATCTGCTGCTTGGTCGCGCGCTTGCGCGCGCGCAGCGAAACCGGGATCGCCCAGATCTGGTACTTCTTGCCGCCCGCGAACAGCTCGTTCGAGAACGACGCGCGCAGCGACTCGACGCCGGCCCACGCCACCGAGATCGTCCTGAACGGGTTGCGGACCTTGAGCCGCTGCTCGCCCGCGTAGACGGCGGGCCGCAAGGTGAACGCCACGATCAGCGGGATCGCCAGCAGCAGTGAGGCCAGCGCCAGCCACGGCGCGTGTCCCTTGCCGTGCACCACGGCGTCGCCGCCCAGCCACAGCGCGAGCACCAGCAGCAGCACACCGGCGCACAGTCCGGCCACCGAGCGGTAGACCCGGTCGGGGTACTGCGGTGTCCCGCCTGCCGGGTCGGGCGTGGTGGCCTGCGCGGCCGGGCGGTTGTGGTGGCTCGTCATAATCCCCGATTCTGCCCCACCGAGCCGCCGCCCTCGCCCCCAGCCCTGTTGCGTTCCCGCATCTTTCCCCCAAACCCGCACTTCCCGCCGCTCGCGCGGGGAACCGCGCGAGCAACCCACCACCGGCCGGTGACCGGAAAACAACCGGGCTGCCCCGCCGGGCCCGGTGGCGACCTGCGGGAGCGCCATGGCTGACCGCGCAGTTCCCCGCGCCCCTCAAACGATCGGCCCGCCCCCCATGCGAAAGGGGCCCCGCCCCGTCAGGGGCGCGGGGAACTGCGCGAGCAACCCACCACTGGCCGGTGGCCCGGGAACAACCGGGGTGCCCCGCCGGGACCGGTGGCGACCTGCGCGGAGCGCCATGGCTGGCCGCGCAGTTCCCCGCGCCCCCCAAAAGATCGGCCCGCCGCCCAAGGCGGAGAAGCGTTCAGAGGGGAGCCCCGGGAAAGATCGGGGGCCGTCGAGGGTGGGGGAACCCTCGCCCGGAGGGGGGTGGCGGGTTGCTACGCGCGTAGATATGCTGAGGTGGTGACCATGTCTTCGCCGCCGCCTACGCCGGTAGTCCCCGCCTATGATCCCGATGCCGCGCGCCGTACGGCGACGATGTCGGATGTGACCGCTTCGGACAGCGCCCTGCGCCGCTTCCTGCACGGACTGCCGGGGGTGGACGCGGTGGGCCTGGAAGGGCGGGCGGCGTCGCTCGGCACACGGTCGATCAAGACGACGGCGAAGGCGTACGCCATCGACCTGGCGATCTCGATGATCGACCTGACGACGCTGGAGGGCGCGGACACGCACGGCAAGGTCCGGGCGCTGTGCGCGAAGGGCGTGCGTCCTGACCCGACCGACCGCACGACCCCGAAGGTCGCGGCGATCTGCGTGTACCCCGACATGGTGGCGACGGCCAAAGAGGCCCTGGGCGACTCCGGCGTGCACGTCGCCTCGGTGGCGACGGCCTTCCCGGCCGGCCGGGTCGCGCGCGACGTGAAACTGGCCGACACCGCCGACGCGGTCGCGGCCGGCGCGGACGAGATCGACATGGTGATCGACCGCGGCGCGTTCCTGTCCGGCCGCTACATGGACGTGTTCGAGGAGATCCGCGCCGTCAAGGAGGCGTGCGCCCGCCCCGACGGCGAGAGCGCCGCCCACCTGAAGGTGATCTTCGAGAACGGCGAGCTGGCGACGTACGACAACATCCGCCGCTGCTCCTGGCTGGCGATGCTGGCGGGCGCGGACTTCATCAAGACCTCGACGGGCAAGGTCGCGGTCAACGCGACCCCCGCGAACACCCTGCTCATGCTGGAAGCGGTCCGCGACTTCCGCGCGGCCGTCGGCGTACAGGTCGGAGTGAAGCCCGCGGGCGGCATCAGGACCTCCAAGGACGCCGTGAAGTACCTGGTGATGGTCAACGAGACGCTCGGCGACGACTGGCTGTCCCCCGACTGGTTCCGCTTCGGCGCCTCCAGCCTGCTCAACGATCTGCTGATGCAGCGTCAAAAGCTCAGCACCGGCCGGTACTCCGGTCCCGATTACGTGACGGTGGACTGAAAACCATGACCGACCAGAGCACCGACCAGAGCACCGGCCAGCCCGGCGTGCGGCCCGGCCGGAATCCCGGCCAGCGACCCGGCCAGAAATTCGCGTACGCGCCCGCGCCCGAGTCGCGGTCCGTCGTCGACATCGCGCCTTCCTACGGCCTGTTCATCGACGGCGAGTTCACCGCCGCCGCCGACGGCGCCGTCTTCAAGTCCGTCTCGCCGTCCAGCGAGGAAGTCCTCGCCGAGGTCGCGCGCGCGGGCGAGGCGGACGTGGACCGCGCGGTGAAGGCGGCCCGCAAGGCGTTCGAGAAGTGGTCCGCGCTGCCGGGCGCCGAGCGCGGCAAGTACCTCTTCAGGATCGCCCGCATCATCCAGGAGCGCTCCCGCGAACTGGCGGTGCTGGAGTCGCTGGACAACGGCAAGCCGATCCGCGAGACCCGCGACGTCGACCTCCCGCTGGTCGCCGCGCACTTCTTCTACTACGCGGGCTGGGCCGACAAGCTGGCGTACGCGGGCTACGGCCCCGACCCGCGCCCGCTCGGCGTGGCCGGCCAGGTCATCCCGTGGAACTTCCCGCTGCTGATGCTGGCCTGGAAGATCGCCCCGGCGCTGGCCGCGGGCAACACGGTGGTGCTCAAGCCCGCCGAGACCACCCCGCTGTCCGCGCTGTTCTTCGCCGACGTCTGCCGCCAGGCGGGCCTCCCGCGCGGTGTCGTCAACATCCTGACGGGGTACGGGGACGCGGGCGCGGCCCTGGTCGCGCACGAGGGCGTGGACAAGGTCGCCTTCACCGGCTCCACCGGGGTCGGCAAGGCCATCGCCCGTACGGTCGCGGGCACGGACAAGAAGGTCACGCTGGAGTTGGGCGGCAAGGCGGCGAACATCGTCTTCGACGACGCCCCGGTCGACCAGGCCGTCGAGGGCATCGTCAACGGCATCTTCTTCAACCAGGGCCATGTCTGCTGCGCGGGCTCCCGGCTGCTGGTCCAGGAGTCGGTGCAGGACGAGGTGCTCGACGCGCTCAAGCGGCGGATGGCGACGCTGCGGGTCGGCGACCCGCTGGACAAGAACACCGACATCGGCGCGATCAACTCGGCCGAGCAGTTGGCCCGGATCACCGCGCTGGCGCAGGCCGGCGAGGAGGAGGGCGCCGAGCGCTGGGCCCCGGCGTGCGAACTGCCCGACGCCGGTTACTGGTTCGCCCCGACGCTGTTCACCGGCGTCACCCAGGCGCACCGCATCGCCCGCGAGGAGATCTTCGGCCCGGTCCTGTCGGTGCTGACCTTCCGCACCCCGGCCGAGGCGGTCGAGAAGGCCAACAACACCCCGTACGGCCTGTCCGCGGGCATCTGGACCGAGAAGGGCTCGCGCATCCTGTCGATGGCGAACAAGCTCCGGGCCGGTGTGGTGTGGGCGAACACGTTCAACAAGTTCGATCCGGCCTCCCCCTTCGGCGGCTACAAGGAGTCCGGTTACGGCCGCGAGGGCGGTCGGCACGGCCTGGAGGGGTACCTCGATGTCTGACGTCCGCGACGCTCGGCTGAGCGTGTTCAAGACCTACAAGCTGTACGTCGGGGGCAAGTTCCCCCGCAGTGAGAGCGGTCGGGTGTACGAGGTGACGGACTCCAAGGGCGGCGCCTGGCTGGCCAACGCGCCGCAGGCGTCCCGCAAGGACGCGCGGGACGCGGTGGTCGCCGCCCGCAAGGCCGTGTCCGGCTGGTCCGGCGCGACCGCGTACAACCGCGGGCAGGTGCTGTACCGCGTCGCGGAGATGCTGGAGGGGCGGCGCGAGCAGTTCGTCCGCGAGGTCGCGGAGGCCGAGGGGCTCTCCAAGACGAAGGCCGGGGCCGCCGTCGACGCCGCCGTCGACCGCTGGGTCTGGTACGCGGGCTGGACCGACAAGATCGCCCAGGTGGTAGGGGGCGCCAACCAGGTGGCCGGTCCTTACTTCAACCTCTCGACGCCCGAGCCGACCGGTGTGGTCGCCGTCCTGGCTCCCCAGGACTCGTCCTTCCTCGGCCTCGTCTCGGTCCTCGCCCCGGTGATCGCCACCGGCAACACCGCCGTGGTCGTCGCCTCCGAGCGCTCGCCACTGCCCGCGCTCTCCCTCGGCGAAGTCCTCGCCACCTCCGACGTGCCGGGCGGCGTCGTCAACATCCTCTCCGGCCGCACCTCCGAGATCGCCGCGCCCCTCGCCGCCCACCAGGACGTCAACGGCCTCGACCTCACCGGCGCCGACGCGGACCTCGCCGCCGAGTTGGAGCGGAGCGCGGCCGACAACCTGAAGCGGGTGCGCCGTCCGGCGCCGGAGGACTGGGGTACGGACCCCGGCCTCTCCCGCCTCACCGCGTGGCTCGAGACCAAAACCGTCTGGCACCCCATCGGCGCCTGACGGCTCCCCCGTAGGGGCGCGAGGAACTGCGCGACAAGCCACGACGTGCGTGCACGTCACCACCCGCCCCAGAGGGGCAGATCGGTGGTCTCCGGACCACCGGGCCGGTGGGGGCGGGCCGCGCAGTTCCCCGCGCCCCTGAAAAATCGGCCTGCCGTCCCCGGCAAAGGAACCGCTCAGTGCGGGAGGAGTCCCGTGACAGGTCCCACCAGGGGAAGCGTGCCGAGGGAGCCCCCGTTGGTGATCGGAGCGGTCACGGCGGAGGTGGAGACGGGGTGGAAATCGGCGACCTGGGAGCCGACGGCGTTGTCGAGCGGGTCGACACCGGTGTTGCTCAACGGATCGATCGTGAGGTCGCGGACGGGGGCGACGCCCGCGCCGAGTGCGCCGGTGACGTACTGGGTGGGGAGCGCGGAGGTGACGTCGGACGTCGGGAGGGCGTCGGTGGCGCTCTGGGCCGCCGCGAGGGGATCGGCGGCGGCGACACCGGCCGGTACGACGACGGCGGCGGCGGTGAGGGTCAGGGCGAGGGCGGTACGGAGCGAAGGCATGGACCGGTTCCTGTCGACGGGGGTCTTCCTGGCGCAGCGTAACGCAATGACCGCGCAGGGTAGTTGTCCTACGGCGGGTCGTCCCCCGGCCGGGGATACGGGACAATTGTTCTCCGTGAGTTCATCCCCGGTGTCGCTTCGCTCCCGTGTGATCCTGCTGACCGGCCCCTCGGGGTCCGGCAAATCGTCCCTCGCCACCCGTGCCGGACTGCCGGTGCTGGCCCTCGACGACTTCTACAAGGCGTGCGACGACCCGACGCTGCCCGCCCTGCCCAGCGGCGCGGGCACCGACTGGGACGCCCCGGGTTCGTGGAACGCGGACGCGGCGCTCGCGGCCGTGGCCGCGCTCTGCGCGGACGGCGCCGCCGACACCCCGGTCTACGACATCGCGACGAGTTCGGTCACCGGCCGTACCCGCCTCGACCTCGACGGAGCGCCCGTCTTCGTCGCCGAAGGCATCTTCGCCGCCGAGATCGCCGGGCGCTGCCGGGAGCTGGGGCTGCTCGCGGACGCGCTGTGCCTGCGCGGACGCCCGACGACGACCGCGCGCCGGCGTTTCGTACGGGATCTGCGCGAGGCGCGGAAGTCGGTGCCGTTCCTGGTCCGCAGGGGCTGGAACCTCATGCGCGCGGAACGCGCGATCGTGGCCCGTCAGACCGCTCTCGGCTGCCACCCCTGCGGCCGTGACGAGGCGCTGGAACGTATCGCCGCGGCCGTCACCCCCGCGCCCCCGCTGCCCCGCGTCCCGGCCGAGGCGTGACGCCGTAGAGCTATAAAGCCGCAAAGCTGTAGAGCTGTACGGCAGCGGACGTACGACAGGGCCGGACGGCATTCCCCTGGCCGTCCGACCCTGCTCCCCCGTACCCCCCCCGTTTCCCCCCTGCTCCCCCGTGTCCCCCCGACCGGCCCCCGTACCGGCGTGTGGAAATCCTTGGCCTTGAGCTGGGCCTCGGACGGCCCTCAGGCGACCAGTTCGCCGAAGGCGTCCTCCTCGTCGCGGCCGAAGCTCAGGGCCTCGTCGTCGCGCATGCGGCGCAGGGAGCGCCAGATGCTGCTCTTGACGGTGCCGACGCTGATCCCGAGGATGTCGGCGATCTCGGGGTCGGTGCGGCCCTCGTAGTAGCGGAGCACGAGCATGGTGCGCTGCTGCTCGGGCAGCCGGGCGAGCGCCTGCCACAGGACGGCGCGCAGTTCGGTGCCGCCCATCTCGTCGGTGTCGCCGACCGTCTCGGGCAGCTCCTCCGTCGGGTACTCGCTGAGCTTGCGCCGCCGCCAGGCGCTGATGTGCAGATTGGTCATGGTGCGCCGCAGGTAGCCGCCGACGGCCGCCTTGTCGCTGATCCGGTCCCAGGCCCGGTAGGTGGAGAACAGGGCGCTCTGGAGCAGGTCCTCGGCCGCGAAGCGGTCCCCGGTGAGGTGGTACGCGGTCGCGTAGAGCGACGCGCGGCGCTCCTGGACGTAGGCGGTGAAGGCCGCTTCGGCCTCGGCCCGCGCCGGGGTGCGGGCGGCGGCGCCGTCGAAGGTGCCGGACGGCTGGTCGGCGGTGGTCGCGGACGGTACGGGCTTCGCCTGGTGCTCGGCGCCGCTGTCGACCGCCGCCATGAACGGCGGGCGGTGCCGGGCGCTCGTCGGGTACGAGGTGCCGCGTACGGCGCCGCGGACGTACCCCCGTCCGTTCGCGGCGCCGGACTTCTCCGTGGTGCGGACGGCGCAGGTCCCCGTGGAGTGCGCCGAGTGCGTGTGCGTCGCATGAACCGCGGTGTCGGTGGTGATGTGCAGTGTGTTCATGTCCCGCCCCCGTCGTTGGAACCTGATGCGTGGTCTTCGGCGTCGCATCCGGTACGGCGTGCGCTCTTCCGATGTGACAACAGACTGCCGGGCCAGTTTCATGACGCTGTCCGCCGAGTGTCACAGGCCCGTCACAGAGGCCGCGCGCCGCGTGACCGGCCGGTCGGCCCGGGTGCGGCACCGCCGGTCAGCAGGTCACGAGCAGGTCACGCGGACAGGGTCATGTCAGGGCGGAAGGTCCCCGCACTTCATGCGGACGCCGTCGTTAGGCAACAATGACCGGCGTGCCTTTCCTGTTGCTTATCGAGGATGACGACGCCATCCGCACGGGCCTCGAACTCGGCCTGTCCCGTCAGGGTCACCGCGTGGTGGCCGCTGCGACGGGCGAGGACGGCCTGAAGCTGCTCAAGGAGCAGCGCCCCGACCTGATCGTGCTGGACGTGATGCTGCCGGGGATCGACGGGTTCGAGGTGTGCCGGCGCATCCGCCGTACCGACCAGCTCCCGATCATCCTTCTCACCGCGCGCAGCGACGACATCGACGTGGTGGTGGGGCTGGAGTCCGGGGCCGACGACTACGTGATCAAGCCGGTGCAGCCGCGGGTGCTCGACGCCCGCATCCGGGCGGTGCTGCGGCGCGGCGAGCGGGACAGCACCGACTCCGCGGCCTTCGGTGCGATCGTCATCGACCGCAGTGCCATGACGGTGACGAAGGACGGCGAGGACCTTCAGCTCACACCGACCGAGCTGCGCCTGCTGCTCGAACTGAGCCGCAGGCCGGGACAGGCGCTGTCCCGGCAGCAGTTGCTGCGTCTGGTGTGGGAGCACGACTACCTCGGTGACTCGCGTCTCGTCGACGCGTGTGTGCAGCGGCTGCGCGCCAAGATCGAGGACGTGCCGTCGTCACCGACCCTGATCCGTACGGTCAGAGGCGTGGGCTACCGCCTGGACACGCCCCAGTGACATCGCGGTTCGGCGACGGGCACGGCGGGCACGGCGGGCAGGATCGGCACGACCGGCAGGATCGGCACGACAACCCCTCCGAGAGCGGCCCGACCGACAACGGCCCTTCGGACGACGGCGGTTCCGACGGCACCGGCTCCGGCACCGGCACCGGCACCGGCTCCGCCACCGGCCAGGAACGCGACCGGGGCTGGAACTGGTCGCCCGGCATGGTGCGTTGGACGAGTCTGCGGCTGCGCCTGGTCGCGGTCTTCGCGGCCGTCGCGCTCACGGCCGCCGTCTCCGTCTCCGGCATCGCGTACTGGCTCAACCGCGACGCGGTGCTGACCCGCGCGCAGAACAGCGCGCTGAACGACTTCCGTGACTCCTTGCAGCGCAACGCGGCCTCGCTGCCGGTCTCGCCGACCTGCGAGTCGCTGAACACGGCGGCGGGCCGGATCGGCGGACCCGACACGTACCAGGTGGTGCTGATCGACACGACGCGGGACAACGCGCCGTGCGCCGCGCCCTCCAACCGGGACGTGTTCACGCTGGACGACGTGCCCGCGCAGTTGCAGCGGGCGGTCAACACCCCGGATGCCAAGGACCACAACCGCTACCACCTGCGGTGGATGCGGATCTCGTTGCAGGGCCGCCCGTATCTGGTGGCGGGCGCGCGGATCAACGACGACGGCGCGACCGGCTACATGCTCAAGTCGCTGGACGCGGAGCGCAAGGACCTCAACTCCCTCGCCTGGTCGCTGGGGATCGCGACCCTGCTCGCTCTGGTGGGCGCCGCGCTGCTCGCCCAGGCTGCGGGCTCGACCGTCCTGCGTCCGGTGCGGCGGCTCGGTGAGGCGGCGCAGCGGCTCGGCGAAGGCCACCTGGACACCCGGCTGAAGGTGTCGGGCACCGACGAACTCGCCGAGATGTCACGGACGTTCAACAGCGCGGCCGAGGCGCTGGAGAGCCGCGTCGAGGAGTTGAGCGCGCGGGAGGCGGCCAGCCGCCGCTTCGTGGCCGACATGTCGCACGAGTTGCGCACCCCGCTGACGGCCATCACGGCGGTCACCGATGTGCTGGAGGACGAGGCGGAGGCGCTGGACCCGATGATCGCCCCGGCGGTACGGCTGGTGGTCAGCGAGACGCGGCGGCTGAACGAGTTGGTGGAGACGTTGATGGAGGTCACCCGCTTCGACGCGGGCACCGCGAAGCTGCGGGTCGACGAGGTCGACGTCGCGGACATGGTGATGGCCTGCATGGACGCCAGGGCGTGGGTCGACTCGGTCGAACTGGACGCGCCGCGCGGCCTGCTGGCCACCCTGGACCCGCGACGGCTGGATGTGATCATGGCGAATCTGATCGGGAACGCGCTCAAGCACGGCGGTTCCCCGGTCCGGGTCAGCCTGCGCAGGGAGGGGGGCGCGGACGGCGACGTCGTCATCGCGGTCTCCGACCACGGCCCCGGCATCCCCGAGGACGTCCTCCCGCATGTCTTCGACCGCTTCTACAAGGCCGACGCCTCGCGCGCCCGCTCCGAGGGCAGCGGTCTCGGCCTGTCGATCGCGATGGAGAACGCGCACATCCACGGCGGCGACATCACGGCGGCCAACTCCCCCGACGGCGGCGCGGTCTTCACGCTGCGGCTGCCGGTCAGGCCGCGCACCGACGAGGACGAGGACGACGCGGACGGCGACGGGGGCGCGAACGGCTCGGGCGCCACGGGCACGTCGCAGGGGCCCGGCGGTGACGCGCGATGAGACACGGCCCGACGAGACACCGCCCGACGAGATACGGCCCGACGAGATACGGCCTGATGAACCACCGCTCGATGAGACGCCGCCCGATGAGCCTCGGCCGGATGAGACATGCGCCACGCAAGGTGCTGGCCGTCGTCCTGCTCGCCGCGCTGCCGCTGATCGGCGGCTGCGGCATCCGGTCGACCACGGTCCCGGTGGACGCGGGGCCCGCGCCGTCGCGGGTGTCGTGCGCGGTGCCGCGCGACGGCAAGGCGCCGGAGACGGACACCGTCGTACGCCAGGTGTATCTGGTGTGCAGCATGCAGACCACGCCGGTCAAGCGGAACGTGACGCTGCGGCCGGGCAGGATCGACCGGCTGACGCAGGTCAGGGAGCTGGTCGCGCAGTTGCAGCGCAGCCCGCTGTCGGCCGAGGCGCAGGCCGGTTTCTCCACCGAGGTGCCGGCCAGCCTGGAAATCCTGGGGCCGTTCAAGGGCGATCCCGAGAACGCGCTGCGGCTGAACCAGCCGGTGGACGAGCTGCCGTCGTTCGCGCTCGCGCAGATCGTCTGCACGCTCGTCGACGACCCGTCGGTCACCGGCGACGGCGGTGTGGTGCTCGGCGGCGACGACCCCGACAGCAAGCCGCGCCGCTACGCCTGCACGCCCGACCTGCGGACCCGCCCGGACGCCGCGGACAGCGCGGGAACCGCGGTGGGGTGAAGCCGCGTCTTGGAGGGCGTGCGGCACGAAGGCTCCAGTTTCAGGGTGCGCGCGGCCGGGCTGCTGCTCACCGCCGCGTACCTCGCTTTCGTCGCCTGGCTGCTGCTGCGTCCGCATTACGTGGCGTGGGTGCCCGCGCCGAATCTGCGGCCGTTCGGCACGATCCGCGCCGACCTGGCGATGAGCGCGGGCGAGGCGGCCCGGCGGATCGCCGAGGGCCTGGGTCTGCTCGCGCCGCTGGGCGTGCTGCTGCCGATGGCGGGCGGCCGGGTCCGCACCTCGGGCTTCGCGTCCTTCGCGCGGACGGTCTTCGCCTCGCTGATGGTGTCGCTGACCCTGGAATTCCTTCAGACGATGGTGCCGGGCCAGCTCTTCGACGTGGACGCGCTGCTGCTCAACACGGCGGGCGTGGCGCTGGCGCACCTCCTGGTGGTGCCGCCCGCGCGGCGCGCGCTGCGCAGGCGCGAGGCACGCAAGCGGGCCGCGCCCCCTGCCGAGGATCGCTCGGCGGGGGCGCGGCCCGTGGGGGTCTGACCGGTCGGCCGACGTACCGAGGCGGTACGCGCGGAGGCGGTACGCGCCGAGGCGGTACGTACTCCGGCCGGTGCCTGCCTGCTTGCTCCGTGCCGACGTGGAGACGTGCCTACGTGTCCGCGGCCTACTTGCCGGTGAGGCCGCCGACCGGGAGGCCGCCGAGGAGGCCGTTCGCCGGGCTGACCTGGTTGCCGGAGGGCAGCAGCTTGCCCGGGTTGCCGGGGAGCGCGGAGGTGCCGTTGGTCAGCGCCTGCTGCGCGCCGTTGGCGCTGTCGGCGGCGCCGGGCAGGAGCTTGGCGGCGGTGCCGACCGGAGTCCCGTCGAGCACGGTGGGCGAACCGGCGTGGCCGAGCAGCGAACCGGCCTGGTCGGTGATCGGCAGGGCCGGGAGGGAGGCAGCGGAGGCGGTGCCCGCCGCGGCGGCGGCGAAGGCGAGGCCGAGCACGGTGGTGGCGAGGGTCTTCTGGGTACGGGTCTGCATGACTTCGGAACGTAGTCAGATGTTGACCGGCCGTGCAAACGGCGTGGCGCGGCCGTCACCCCTCGGGCCGGCCGCGCCGTGAAGGTGTTCCGTCAGCCCTCGTCGGGCACGGAATCGCTGGCCAGGGTCGGTGCGGCGGCCGACTGCCGGAACAGCCACTCGGCCTTCAGCTCCGCGTACCCCGGCTTGATCACCTCATTGATCATGGCCAGACGTTCATCGAAAGGGATGAACGCTGATTTCATCGCATTGACGGTAAACCACTGCATGTCATCGAGGGTGTAGTCGAACGCCTCCACGAGGTGCTCGAACTCCTGACTCATGCTGGTGCCGGACATCAGCCGGTTGTCGGTGTTGACGGTGACCCGGAAGTGCAGCCGCCGCAGCAGACCGATCGGGTGCTCGGCGTACGAGCTGGCCGCGCCGGTCTGGAGGTTGGAGGTGGGGCACATCTCCAGCGGCACGCGCTTGTCGCGCACGTACGACGCCAGGCGGCCGAGCTTGACCTGGTCGCCGCGCCCGTCGGAGGAGATGTCGTCGATGATCCGCACGCCGTGCCCGAGCCGGTCGGCGCCGCACCACTGGAGCGCCTGCCAGATGGACGGCAGGCCGAACGCCTCGCCCGCGTGGATCGTGAAGTGGTTGTTCTCGCGCTTCAGGTACTCGAAGGCGTCCAGGTGCCGGGTGGGCGGGTAACCGGCCTCGGCGCCCGCGATGTCGAAGCCGACGACGCCCAGGTCCCGGTAGCGGTTGGCCAGTTCGGCGATCTCCTGGGAGCGGGCGGCGTGCCGCATCGCGGTCAGCAGCGCGCCGACGCGAATGCGGTGGCCGTCCTCGCGCGCCCGGCGCTCGCCTTCCCTGAAGCCCTCGTTGACCGCCTCGACGACCTCTTCGAGGGTCAGGCCGCGCTCCAGGTGCTGCTCGGGCGCGTACCGGATCTCGGCGTAGACCACGCCGTCGGCCGCCAGGTCCTGCGCGCACTCGGCGGCGACCCGCACCAGCGCGTCCCGCGTCTGCATCACGGCGCAGGTGTGCGCGAACGTCTCCAGATACCGCTCCAGCGAACCGGAGTCGGCGGCCTCGCGGAACCACGCGCCGAGCTTGTCCGGATCGGTCTCGGGCAGCGCGTCGTAACCGGTCGCGCGCGCGATGTCCACGATCGTGCCGGGGCGCAGGCCGCCGTCGAGGTGGTCGTGGAGCAGCGCCTTGGGGGCGCGGCGGATCTGTTCCGGGGTGGGAGTGCTCGGTTTGGGGTTCTGCATGCTCAAACGATAGCCCCTACGCGCGTAGATATCGCGCTGCGCCCAACAATTTTCCGCCCGGCCATACAGTGCACACCCCTGCGTCTGCCATCGTTGCGCCATGGCTTCCCAAGCATTACCGGCGCGTGGCGCACGACTGGGCCGCCCGGTGCCGTCCGGGCTGGTGCCCGCGCCGAGGCAGCGCGAACACGATACCGGCGCCACGGTGCGCGCCGTCGTGCTCGCCCTGCCCGGCGGTGACGCGCTGAGCACCCGGCGCCGCTCCCCGGTGGCGGCGGCCGTCATGTGGCCGCTGGCCCGCCATCTCGTCCGCGAGGGGGCCGCCGACGGGGTGGCCGCGCACGTCGTGCACTACCGCTTCCGCGGCTGGAACGGCGGGCACGCGCATCCGGCGGAGGACGCCGAGTGGGCGGTCGGCGAGGCCGTACGGCGCTACGGTGACGTGCCCGTCTGCCTCGTCGGCATGGACATGGGCGCGCGGGCCGCCCTCCACGCCGCCGGTCACCCCGCCGTGACCTCCGTCGTCGCGCTCTCTCCGTGGCTGCCGCGCGGTGCCGAGCCCGAGCCGGTCAAGCAGCTCATCGGGCGGCGCGTGCTGCTCGTCCACGGCACCGAGGACGAGTCCACCGCGCCCGACATCTCCTACGGCTTCGCCGAACGCCTCAAGAAGGTCAACCGCGACACCTGCCGCTTCGAGGTGCACTCCGACGGCCACGGCCTCCACCAGCACCGCAGCGAGGTCTTCGCCCTCACCTCCGATTTCGTCCTCGGCTCGCTTCTCGACCGGCCCCACGCCCGGCCCATCGCCGACGCCCTCGCGGCTCCGCCGCCCCTCGGCCTCCGCATGCCCCTGGCCTCCGGCTTCGGCAAGTCCCTCCGCGTCTGACCCGACCCCTTACGGCCCCGTCAGGGGCGAGGCCCCTGTTCCCGCGCCTGGCGGAGGTACGTGCCCCGCAGGGGCGCGGGGAACTGCGCGGCCAGCCCACCACCGGCCGGTGGTCGCGAAACACACAGCGTCTGCCCCACTGGGGCGGTTTTTTACCCGCGCCGCCGTCGTGGCTGAGCGCGCAGTTCCCCGCGCCCCTAAAAACATGGGCTGGCGTCCCACGCCAAGGAACCGTACAGGGGCCGCGCCCCAAAGACGACGGGCTTCGCCCTCCGCAGGAGACCGGCTCAGGCCGGCAGAAGGGTGCCCGTCTGGGCGAGCAGGAAAGCACGGAAAGCGGCGACCGGGGGCGGGGCCGGGGCGCCGTCGAGCCAGGCGAGACCGATCTCGCGGACGGCACGTCGCCCGGTGAGGTCGAGTTCGACGACGCCGGGCCGGGGCACGGCCGGCGGGGGAAGGACGGCGACGCCGAGCCCGGCGGCGACCAGCCCCCGAAGCGTCTCGGCCTCCTCGCCCTCGAAGGCGACCCTCGGCGTGAACCCGGCCTCGGCGCACAAGGCGTCGGTGATGCGCCGCAGCCCGTAGCCCGGTTCGAGCGTGACGAACGCCTCGGCGGCGGCCTCGGCGAGCCGCACGCGCTTACGGCCGGCGAGCCGGTGCCCGGCGGGGACGACGAGCCGCAGCCGCTGCTCGTCGAGTTTGCGGACGACGAGACCCGCCTCGTCCGGCGGCGGGGACGTCAGGCAGAGGTCGAGTTCGCCCAGCCGCAGGCGTTCCAGCATGGCCTCGCCGTACGTCTGCACGAGCTGGAAGCGGACGCGCGGATACTCGGCGCGGAAGGCGCGCAGGAGGGAGGGGACGGTCTCGGGCCCGAGCGTGTGGAGGAACCCGAAGGCGACCCGCCCGCTGTCGGGATCGGCGTCGAGGCGTACGGACTCGGCGGACCGTTCCACCTCGGCGAGCGCCCGCTCGGCGGCGGCGCGGAAGGTGACCCCGGCGCGGGTGAGGCGGACGGCGCGGCCGTGGCGGGCGAAGAGGGCGACACCGAGATCGGCTTCGAGACGGGCCAGCGCGCGGCTGAGCGTCGACTGCGGCATGCCCAACTCCTGGGCGGCGCGCGTCACATGCTCGTGCCGCGCCACGGCCGCGAACTGCGCGAGGCGCGGTGCCAGCAGCGCGCCCCAGGACTCCGGGCCCGGCCCCGAACCGGCTGTGTCGGCCACCGTATATGCCCCCTCCACCTGCGCTCATGCACCAGTGCATCAATCATGCACGATCTGTGCATTGGACGCATAAATGTGGACGCCCCTACGGTCGTGACATGTCACCCGCCGACACCGGGGCGGTCGCCGCGACCCGCGCGAACGCCCGAGCCCGAACGCAGGCCGCCACCACGGCCGATGACCGGCTCCGCCCCGGCTCCCCCGGCTACCGCCGCGCCAACCTCGCGCTGTTCGCCGCGGGACTGGCCACCTTCGCCCTGCTCTACTCCACGCAGGCGCTGCTGCCCGCCCTGTCCTCCGGCCTGTCGCTGAGCCCCGCGCGGGCCAGCCTCACCGTCTCGGCGACGACGGCCGCGCTGGCCGTCGCGCTCCTGCCGGTCAGCGCCTTCAGCGAGAAGTACGGCCGTACGCCGGTGATGACGGCCTCCGTCTTCGCCGCCTCGCTGCTCGCCCTCGCCGTGCCCTTCGCGCCCAACCCGGCCGTCCTCGTCGCGCTGCGCGCCGTGCAGGGCGTGGCGCTCGCCGGGCTGCCCGCGACCGCGATGGCGTATCTCGCCGAGGAAGTCCACCCGGCCGCCGTCCCCTCCGCGATCGGCCTGTACGTGGCGGGCAACTCCATCGGCGGCATGAGCTCGCGCGTCGTCGGCGGGGTCCTCTCCGAGGCGTTCGGCTGGCGCGCCGCGCTCTTCGCCGTCGGCCTGTCGGCGCTGGCCTGCGCGGTCGCCTTCCGGCTGCTCGTGCCGCCCGCCCGGCACTTCACGCCGGGACCCGTGCGTCCGGCCGCGCTGTGGCGCACGGTCACCGGGCACCTCGGCGACCCGCTGCTGCGCGGCCTCTACGCGATCGGCCTGCTCTTCATGGCGGTCTTCGGCGCCGTCTACACCGTCCTCGGCTACCGGCTGACCGCCGCGCCCTTCGGCCTCTCCCAGACCGCCGTCGGCGCGATCTTCCTCGTCTACCTCGTCGGTACGGCCGCCTCCGCCGCGTCCGGCGCGCTCCTCGCCCGTACGGGCCTGCGCGGCGCCTTCACCGTCGCCGCCGTACTGTGCGCCGCCGGGCTGCTGCTCACCCTGTCCGGGTCCCTGGCCCTGATCCTGCTCGGGCTCGTCCTGGTCACGGCCGGTTTCTTCACCGGCCACTCGGCCGCCTCCGGCGCGGTCAGCCGGACGGCCCTCACGGGCCGCGCGCAGGCGTCCGCGCTCTACCTGACCGCGTACTACATCGGCAACAGCCTCGGCGGCACGCTCGGCGCCGGCGCGTTCCACGCCGGGGGGTGGGGCGCGACGGTGTCGCTCGCGCTGGCGACCGTCGGCGCCGTCGGGCTCGTCGCGGGCCTCGCGCTCAGGCGGCCGGGCGCCGCCACGCCGTGACGTCCAGCTTTCCGGTGGTGCCCAAGTCGACCATCATCGTCACGCGTTGGGGCGGGGCGTCCTTGACCGGCGTGATCTCCAGGTATTCGCCCGTGCTCGCCGCCACCGTGCTGTCCGTCACCGTGTTGCGCCACACCAGCACTGTCAACGCCCGCTGTCCCGGCCGCAGTTCGATACGTGTCGGGGCCGGGTCGTCGATGCCGGTCGTGATCGACAAGCCCTGATGGACCGTCACCTTCAGGCGCTCGCGCGCCTTGTCCAGAACATACGTCCGCGGGTAACCCTCCACGGTGCGCGGCGACTTCCCGCAGTTCGTCACGTAGACGGCCATCGCCCGCAGGCCCATCGCGGCGTCCGGTTCCTCACCGGTGACGGCCAGGCCGCCCTCCGGACACGGCGGTTCCGTCACCACCGGCGCCGGCGCGGGGGGTGCCGCGTCCGTCGGCAGCCCCACGGCCGCCTCGGACCCCGCGTCCGTCCCGCACCCGCCCACCGCCAACACCGTTGCGGCCGCCGCCGCCACCGCCCACGTCCTCATCCCCACCATCCGCCGATCCTGACACATCCCCGGGGAGCCCCTCCGGGGCGGTGAGCCGATCTTCTACGGGGCGCGGCCCCGACGCCCCTTCCACCCAGGGCGGTGGGCCGATCCTGTAATGCGCTGGGGGCACCTCCCAGCGGTAGCTGGGGGAGGAACTGCGCGGCCCGCCCCCACCGGCCGGTGGTCCGGAGACAACCGAACTGCCCCGCCGGGGCGGGTG
This sequence comes from Streptomyces sp. NPDC093221, assembly GCF_044753885.1. Taxonomy (NCBI): domain Bacteria; kingdom Bacillati; phylum Actinomycetota; class Actinomycetes; order Kitasatosporales; family Streptomycetaceae; genus Streptomyces; species Streptomyces sp. NPDC093221. The sequence continues at coordinate 956,227 of NZ_JBIVOA010000002.1, forward strand.
GTGACCTGCGGGAGCATCGTGGCTGAGCGCGCAGTTCCCCGCGCCCCTAAAAACCAGGCCCTGCGCACGGGCACCGTGCCTCCCCGCGCCCCTAAAGGCCAGGCCCTGCGCAAAGGCAGCGGGCCCGGCGCGGGGGCCTAGACGATGCGGTCGAGGATGATCGGGCGGGGGGAGAAGGCGGCACCCTCCGGGGCAACGGAGAAGGAGCCGTCGAGGGCTTCCTCCGCGTACGGAAACTTTTCCGGCGTGTCGGTGTGGAGGGTCAGGAGGGGCTGGCCCGCTACGACGGAGTCGCCCGGTTTGGCGTGCAGCTCGACCCCGGCCCCCGCCTGGACGGAGTCCTCCTTGCGGGCGCGGCCGGCGCCGAGCCGCCAGGCGGCGACACCGACGGCGTAGGCGTCGAGGGAGGTGAGGACGCCGGAGGCGGGCGCGGGGACGACGAGGGTTTCGCGGGCCACCGGGAGCGGAGCGGAAGGGTCACCGCCCTGGGCGCGGATCATGCGGCGCCAGACGTCCATGGCGGAGCCGTCGGCGAGCGCCTTGGCGGGGTCGGCGTCGGGAAGCCCGGCGGCGGCCAGCATCTCGCGGGCGAGCGCCAGGGTCAGCTCGACGACATCGGCGGGGCCGCCACCGGCCAGCACCTCGACGGATTCGCGGACTTCGAGCGCGTTACCCGCGGTGAGCCCGAGGGGTACGGACATGTCGGTGAGCAGGGCGACCGTGCGGACGCCGTGGTCGGTGCCGAGCCCGACCATGGTGGACGCCAACTCCCGTGCGTCCTCAAGGGACTTCATGAAGGCGCCGGAGCCGACCTTGACGTCGAGCACGAGCGACCCGGTGCCCTCGGCGATCTTCTTGGACATGATCGAGGAGGCGATCAGCGGGATGGCCTCGACCGTCCCGGTCACGTCGCGCAGCGCGTACAGCTTCTTGTCGGCGGGCGCGAGCCCGTCCCCGGCGGCGCAGATGACGGCGCCGACGTCGTCCAGGACGGCCAGCATCTCCTCGTTGGAGATCGAGGCGCGCCAGCCGGGGATGGATTCGAGCTTGTCGAGGGTGCCCCCGGTGTGGCCGAGGCCGCGCCCGGAGAGCTGCGGGACAGCGGCGCCGCACGCGGCGACCAGCGGGGCCAGCGGCAGCGTGATCTTGTCGCCGACGCCGCCGGTGGAGTGCTTGTCCGCGGTGGGGCGGGTGAGCGCCGAGAAGTCCATCCGCTCACCGGAGTCGATCATCGCGGCGGTCCAGCGGGCGATCTCGGCGCGGTCCATGCCGTTGAGCAGGATGGCCATGGCGAGCGCCGACATCTGCTCGTCGGCGACGGCACCGCGCGTGTAGGCGTCGATGACCCAGTCGATCTGGTCGTCGCTCAGCCTCTGGCGGTCCCGCTTGGTACGGATGACGGAAATGACGTCCACGAATAGTCCTAGCGGTGTAGCGGTTCAACCGCGTCAGCGGTTCAGGTCTTCCGGGCCGAACGCGTCCGGCAGGATCTCACTCATCGGCCGGATGCCGCCCGCGGTGTCGACCAGCAGGCCGGGCCCGCCGTTCTCCCACAGCAGTTGGCGGCACCGCCCGCACGGCATCAACAGGTTGCCGCGCAGGTCGGAGCAGGTGAAGGCGGTCAGTCTGCCGCCGCCCGAGGCGTGCAGCGCCGAGACCAGCCCGCACTCGGCGCACAGCGCGACCCCGTACGCGGCGTTCTCGACGTTGCAGCCGACGACCGTACGGACCGTGCCGTCGTCGGCGACGGCCAGCGCCGCGGCGCCGACCGGGAAACCGGAGTAGGGCGCGTACGCCTTCTCCATGATCTCCCGGGCGGCGGACCGCAGGCGGTCCCAGTCGACGGCGGCCGGGTCGGTGACGGGAGGCGTCATCCGCCCTCCCCCTTCCGGTACGGGACCCCGTCCGCCTTCGGCATGCGCAGCCGCTGTGCGGACAGGCCCATGACGAGCAGCGTGGCGACGTACGGCGTGGCCTGGACGACCTCGTCGGGGACGGAGTCGGTCAGCGCGTACCAGACGGCGAGCAGGACGGCGAAGCCCAAGGCGACGGCGGCGGGCACGTAGGACTTGCGGAAGAACTTCCAGGCGGCCATGGCCAGCAGCAGCAGCGCGAGCAGGAGCAGCAGGGCGTGCACGGAGGAGCTGCCGTTGCGGAGCTGGAGGCTGTCGGCGTACCCGAACAGGCCCGCGCCCATGGCGAGTCCGCCGGGGCGCCAGTTGCCGAAGATCATGGCGGCGAGACCGATGTAGCCGCGTCCGCCGGTCTGGCCCGCGAGGTAGAAGTGCGTGCCGATGGCGAGGAAGACGCCGCCGAGTCCGGCGAGGCCGCCGGAGACGATGACGGCCATGTACTTGTAGAAGTACACGTTGACGCCGAGGGATTCGGCGGCGACCGGGTTCTCGCCGCAGGACCGCAGCCGCAGGCCGAAGGCGGTGCGCCACAGCACGAAGAAGGTGGCGACGAAGAGCACCAGCGTGAGGATGGTCAGCGACGAGATGTGCGTGACCAGGCCGCCGAGGATGCCCGCCACGTCGGAGATCAGGAACCAGTGGTGGTTCTCGACGGTGGCCAGCCAGTGCGAGAGTCCGGGCACGGTGAAGGACTTGATGGAGTCCATCGGCGGGGACTGCTTGGGGCTGCCGCCCTTGGAGGCCGCCTCGCCGACGGTGAACCAGCGCTTGGCGAGGTACGCGGTGACGCCGGTGGCGAGGATGTTCATGGCGACACCGGCGATGATGTGGTCGACGCCGAAGGTGACGGTGACGATCGCGTGCACGAGGCCGCCCGCCGCGCCGCCGAGCACACCGGCCAGGACGGCGAGCCACGGGTCGGTCTGCCAGCCCACCGCCGCGCCGAAGAAGGCGCCGAGGATCATCATGCCCTCGAGGCCGATGTTGACCACACCGGCCCGCTCGGACCACAGGCCGGCGAGTCCTGCCAGGCCGATCGGTACGGCGCCGGCGAGCGCTCCGGCGATCTGGCCGTCGGAGGTGATGTCGTTGGCGCCGGTGATGATCCGGACCAGGGAGACGACGATCAGCGCGGCGGCGATCATCAGCAGGATCACCGGGAAGGTGAGCTTGAGCCGGGGCGCCTTGCCGCCGTTGGTCACGCGCGGCGCGGCCGGCGGCGGGGTCTGGGTAGCGGTGGCAGTCACGCCGTCACCTCCTGCTTGTCGTCGGGGCCGGAGTCGGGGCCATTGCCGTTGCCGGTGCCGTTGCCGGTGCCTGAACCGTTGCCGGCGCCGGGGCCTGTTCCGTTGCCCGGACCGGACGCCGCGGCGAGTTCCGCGCCCACCTGGCGCTGCTGGCGGGTGATGCCGTAGCGGCGGACCAGTTCGTAGGCGATGACGACGGCCAGGACGATGACGCCCTGGATGACGCCGACGATCTCCTTGTCGTACCCCTCGAACTCCAGGCCGTTGGAGGCCCGCTCCAGGAAGGCCCAGAGCAGGGCGCCGATGCCGATGCCGATCGGGTTGTTGCGGCCGAGCAGGGCGACCGCGATACCGGTGAAGCCGATACCGGTCGGGAAGTCCGTGCCGTACTCGTACGACTGGTTGAGCAGGGTCGGCATGCCGACGAGTCCGGCCATCGCGCCGGAGATCAGCATGCTGGTGACGACCATCTTCTTGACGCTGACGCCGCTGGCCTCGGCGGCGGACTCCGAGCGGCCGACCGCGCGCAGGTCGAAGCCGAAGCGGGTGCGCGAGAGCACGAACCAGTAGATGACACCGGCCAGCACCGCGAAGACGATGAAGCCGAAGACCGGGTCGGTGGAGGTGGTGAAGTTGAACAGGTGGCTGGAGGACGGCAGCGGCTTGGTGGAGATCATGTTCGCCGCTTTGTCGGTGACGCCGAGCCGTCCGTCGCGCAGGAAGTAGCCGATCACGATGCCCGCGAGGGAGTTCAGCATGATCGTGGAGATGACCTCGCTGACCCCCCGGGTCACCTTGAGGACACCCGCGATGGCCGCCCACAGCGCGCCGACGACCATGGCGGTGAGGATGATGACCGGGATCTGGATGATGCCGGGGATCGACATCGCGCCGCCCGCGGCGGCGGCGAAGAAGGCCGCGAGCCGGTACTGGCCGTCCACACCGATGTTGAACAGGTTCATCCGGAAGCCGACCGCCACCGCGAGACCCGCGAGGTAGTACGTGGTCGCCTTGTTGAGGATGTAGACCTGGCTGTCGGTCTTGCTGCCGTAGTTCACCATCACGTCGAACGCGTGGAACGGCTCCTTGCCGGTGGCCAGCAGCACCAGGGCGGTGACCACCAGCGCGCCGACGACGGCGAGCACGGGGGCGGCGACGCCCAGGGCCAGCCGGTCCTTGTCGAACTTCTTCATCGGTCCTCTCCCCCGAGCTTCTTGGGCCGGTCCTCTGAGACGGCCGAGGTGTCGGTCCCGGCCCCGTGTTCGAGATGGCCGCTGGCGGCACCGGTCATCGCGGATCCCAGCTCTTCCGGGGTGATGGTGGCGGGGTCGGCGTCGGCGACGAGCCGTCCCCGGTACATGACGCGCAGAGTGTCGGACAGGCCGATCAGCTCGTCGAGGTCGGCGGAGATCAGCAGCACCGCCAGACCCTCGCGGCGGGCCTCACGGATCTGGTCCCAGATCTGCGCCTGCGCGCCGACGTCCACGCCCCGGGTGGGGTGCGCGGCGATCAGCAGCTTGGGCAGGTGGCTCATCTCGCGGCCGACGATCAGCTTCTGCTGGTTGCCGCCGGACAGCGAGGCCGCGGTGACCTCGATGCCGGGGGTACGGACGTCGTACTCCTTGACGATCCGCTCGGTGTCGCGGCGGGCGGCGCCGGAGTCGATCAGGAAGCCGCGGCTGTTGGGGCGCTCGGTGACATGGCCGAGGATGCGGTTCTCCCACAGCGGCGCTTCCAGCAGCAGGCCGTGCCGGTGCCGGTCCTCGGGGATGTAGCCGATGCCGTCCTCGCGCCGCTTGCGGGTCGGCACGTGGGCGATGTCGCTGCCGTCGAGCACGAGGCCGCCGGAGTCCAGCTCCCGCATGCCCATGATGGCCTCGACCAGTTCGGCCTGGCCGTTGCCCTCGACGCCCGCGATACCGAGGATCTCGCCCTTGTGGATGGTGAAGGAGATGTCGTCGAGCACCTTGCGCTCGATGCCGTCGAGGTCGACGGTGCCCAGCCGCAGCCCGTCCACGGTGAGCATCGGCTCGGTGGTGACGGTCGACTCGCGGGTCTCGGGCGAGGGCAGTTCGCTGCCGACCATCAGCTCGGCGAGCTGCTTGGCCGTGGTGGTCCCCGGGTCCGCCTCGCCGACGGTGGTGCCGCGCCGGATGACGGTGATGACGTCGGCGACCGACAGCACCTCGCCGAGCTTGTGCGAGATGAAGATGACGGTCAGGCCCTCGGCCTTCAGTCCGCGCAGGTTCTCGAAGAGCGCGTCGACCTCCTGCGGCACCAGGACTGCGGTCGGCTCGTCCAGGATCAGCGTGCGGGCGCCGCGGTAGAGGACCTTGAGGATCTCCACCCGCTGCCGGTCGGCGACGCCCAGGTCCTCGACCAGGACGTCGGGGCGTACGCCGAGGCCGTAGGCGTCGGACAGCTCCTTGATCCGGGCGCGGGCCTTGCCGCCGATGCCGTGCAGGCCCTCGCTGCCGAGGACGGTGTTCTCCAGCACGGTGAGGTTGTCGGCGAGCATGAAGTGCTGGTGCACCATGCCGATCCCGCGGGCGATGGCGTCGCCGGGGTCGCCGAGCGTCACCACCTCGCCGTCGATGGCGATGGTGCCCTCGTCGGGCTTCTGCATGCCGTAGAGGATCTTCATCAGGGTGGACTTGCCGGCGCCGTTCTCGCCCACGAGGGCGTGCACGGTGCCGCTGCGCACAGTGATGTCGATGTCGTGGTTGGCGACGACGCCGGGGAACCGCTTGGTGATGCCGCGCAGTTCGACGGCGGGCGGCGCGGCGGACCGGCCGGGGGCCGGGGCGGCGGGTGGACTCGTGGACGCGTTGATGACGCACTCTCCTGGGGGGAAAGGCTCGGAGCGGCAGGGCGGGTGGGGTGAAGGTATCGCGTGAACGTATCGCGGAAATGGCACTCTACGCGCGTAGTTGTGTTCATTCCACAGGCTGGGGACCACGGGATTCCGACAGGACGGTTCCTGGGATTTCCGGGTGTTCCCACATGGTTCCGCACAGTGATCGAGGCTCGGCGGGGGGCGCCGCAGCATCCCCCCGCCGAGCCTCGCGAACCGGTTGTCGTACCGCCGGTCCAGCGGGGACCCGTGGCCGGGTCCCCGGCTTACGTCACGGCTTCGAGCTCACCTTGATCGCGCCCGAGACGATCTTCTGCTTGGCCGTGTCGAGCTGCGACTGGATGTCGGCGATGAAACCGCCGGACGTCGCCAGCGACACACCGTCGTTGGCCAGGTCGTACGTGTTGGTGCCGGTCTTGGCCTTGCCCTCGTGCACCGACTTGATCAGGTCGTACGTGGCCACGTCGACGTTCTTGACCGCCGAGGTCAGGATGTGGTCCTTGTACTTGGCCAGGGCCGGGTCCTCGTACTGGTCGGAGTCCACGCCGATCGCCCAGGCGCCGGCCTTGCCCGCCACCGCCTGGATCGCGCCGTCACCGGACAGACCGGCGGCGGTGTAGATCACGTCCACGCCGCTGTCGAGCATGCCCTGCGCCTTGCCCTGCGCCGACGTCGGGTCGTTGAAGCCCTTGGTGTCGGTCTCGTACAGGTACTGGCGGGTGAGCTGGACCGACGGCTTGGTGTCCTTGACGCCCTGGGCGAAGCCCGCGTCGAAGGTGCCGATCAGGGTGTTGTGCACACCGCCGATGAAGCCGACCTTGTTGGTCTTGGTCTTCAGGGCCGCGGCCACACCGGCGAGGTACGAGCTCTGCTCGGTGGCGAAGACCATGGAGTCGACGTTGGGCAGGTCCACGACCGAGTCGACGATGCCGAAGGTCACCTTGGGGTACTTCTTGGCGATCTTCGTGACCGAGTCGCCGTAGGTGAAGCCGACCGCCACGACGGGGTTGTAGCCGCCGCCCGCGAGGAGGTCGAGGCGCTGCTCGCGGTCGGACTCCGTCTCGCCGTTGCTGGCGGTCTGGTCCTTCGACCCGATCTTGAACTCCTTGACGGCCTTGTCCATGCCGCGGGCCGCGGAGTCGTTGAAGGAGTGGTCGCCACGGCCGCCGACGTCGAAGGCGAGACCGACGCCCTTGTCCTTGCCGCTGTCCGAGGAGCTGCTGCTGCCGCACGCGGTGGCAGTGAGCCCCAGAGTCGCGGACACCATACCCGCGACGATGATCTTGGATACCCGGCGCAAGAGGGTCCCCTTCAGTCTGAAGCGCCCCGTCCGGCGCTGGCTAAGCGGGAGCTTAACGCGCGTAGATGTCAGGTAAAGACCGAATGACGGCCCGTTATCGGATCGACGCATTTCAGCCAGGTGACGGACCGGTAGCGGGGGGTTCACCCGGTGTCAGGACAGCAGGACAGCCGCCGTGAAAAGCTCCACGCCGACCGCGATCGCCCCCTCGTCCACGTCGAAATCGCCCTGGTGCAGATCGCGCTTGGCGGTGTCGCCGACCGGCCGCACGCCGAGCCGGGCCAGCGCGCCCGGCACCCGCTCCAGATACCAGGAGAAGTCCTCGCCGCCCAGGCTCTGCTCGGTGTCCTCGACCGCGTGCAGGCCGTAGCGCGCGGTCATCGCGTCCCGCAGCAGCTCCACCGAGACCGCTTCGTTGACCACCGGCGGCACACCGCGCTGGTAGGTGATCTCGCACTTCGCCCGGTACATCGCCGTGATCTGGTCGATCACCTCGTGCACCAGGTCGGGTGCGTCGTGCCAGGCCGTCAGGTCCAGGCAGCGGACGGTGCCCTCCAGCTCCGCGTACTGCGGGATGACGTTGGCCGCGTGCCCGGCCTGGATGCGGCCCCACACGATGCTCAGCCCGGACCTGGGGTCCACGCGCCTGGCCAGTACGGCGGGCAGTTCGGCGGCGAGCTTCGCGGTGGCCATCACCAGGTCGGTGGTCAGATGCGGGCGGGCGCTGTGTCCGCCGGGGCCCTCCAGCGTCAGGGTCAGCCGGTCGGCGGCCGAGGTGATCGGCCCCTGGCGCAGCCCGATCCTGCCGACCTCCACCTTGGGGTCGCAGTGCACCGCGAGGATACGGTCGACGCCGTCGAGCACGTTCGCCTTGATCGCGTCCAGCGCGCCGCCGGGCATGATCTCCTCGGCCGCCTGGAACACCAGCCGCACCGGGCGCGGGAGCGCGCCCCGCTTGTCCAGCTCCGCGAGGACCAGGCCGGCGCCGAGCACGATCGTGGTGTGCACGTCGTGGCCGCACGCGTGCGCCCGGCCCTCGACCGTCGATCGGTACTCCACGGTCTTGGTGTCGGGCACCGGCAGCGCGTCCAGGTCGGCGCGCAGGGCGAGGCGGGGGCGCTGGGGGCGTGCCGCGCCGGTGTCTTCGCCGCTGCCGCTGCCGCTGTCGTCCGTGTCGCCGATGTCGCACACCAGTCCGGTCCCGCCGGGCAGCACCCGCGGGCTCAGCCCCGCGCGCTCCAGCCGGGCCCTGATCTGCTCGGTCGTCCGGAACTCCTGCCGCCCCAGTTCGGGGTTCCTGTGCAGGTCACGGCGGAAGGCGATCAGCTCGGCGCGCAGTGCGTCGTCCACGACGGTCTCGGCGAGACCGGACAGCACAGCCGCGGTCAGCCCGTCGGACGGCGGTGTAGGTGAATCGTTCACCTCAGTCAGCGTAGGGCCCATCACCGGCTCCTCTTACGTGATCGGGAAAGTTTTTGTCCTGCGGGAGGAGAAGAAGTCGCCCGATCGGCGCATACCCAGTCACCCTCGGGGGTAAGAAAACTTTTTAGGTCTCTTACACCCATACTGGCTCAACGAGCCGTCCCACGCGAGGCAACGCGACCGTCTCCGACGACCCCCGCCTCACGGGTGAGACCCCTTACCTTACGACCCTCGTGTTACGGCAACGTGTGCCGCCCGAGTGTTCCGCGCCCCACGCCCCCGTGCCCCGCACCTCCGCCGCCCACCGCGCCCGGCTGCGCGCCCAACGCGGCGGATACTCTCGCGACATGGGCGACTTCCTTCAGGTGAGCACTGCTACGGAAACTCGTGACCAGGCGGTGGAGTTGGCCGCGTCCGCGGTGCGTGAGCGGCTGGCCGCGGGGGCGCAGGTCGTCGGGCCGGTGACATCGGTGTTCTGGCACCTGGGGAAGTTCGGTACCGGGGAGGAGTGGCGGTTGCTGCTGACCACCCGGGCGGAGCGGTACCAGGCCCTCGAAGATCATCTGTTGCGGCACCATCCGTGGGACAACCCCGAGGTGTCGGCGGTGCCGGTCGTCGCCGGTTCGGAGGCGTCCTTCCGGTGGATCGAGACGAACACCACGCCCGAAGCGGCTTCGTAACCCTCAGACCGCTGCCTTCTCCAGCACGTCCGCCACCGCGGCGACATCACGGTGCCGCGCGAGCCGCTCCACAAACGGTGCGAGGCGCTGCTTCGGACGGACGGATGCGACCCCGTTGGCGAGGTCGAGCGCCCGGCCGGTGACCTTGGCGGCCTGTTCGATCTCTCCGGCGGTCAGGTAGGAGGCGGCCAGCCACGACAGGTAGAGCGCTTTGTCGCGGGCGTGGCTGTCGTCGTACCCGGCCAGTGCTGCCTCCAGCACGGGCACGGCGCGCAGCGGACGGCGCAGTTCGCTCCAGCAGCGGCCGGACATGATCTGGAGTTCGTTGCTGTCGACCCATGCCACCCAGTCGGGTTGGGGCGCGGCGCCGACGTCGGCCAGTGCTTCCTCGGCGTGGCTGAGCGCCTTCTCCGCTTCCGTGGCGAGTCCCGCGACGGCGCAGGCCCACGCCAACCGCTCGTGGAGCAGGGCTCGCACCCCGGCCGGGGCGTCGGGTGTGAGGGTTCGGCAGGAACGCGGCGATCTCCACTCCGGCTTTCCGGTCGCCAGCCACGGTCTGGTAGGCGGTGTGGCGATCGCTGGGGTCGTTCGCGCTCACCGTCGCCACGCCCGCCCGCGTGTATCTCTACGAAGCGCGCGGCCTGAGTTGTGGTCCGCAGGAACTCGCGGAAAGCGAAGCGGACTTCGCGCTCGGGTGGTGGTCCATGGGAGAGGCTTTGCGCGCCGCCGGGGACGGTCGGTTTCTGTTGCCCGCGGGGCCGCTCGCGCTGTTGCTGGCGGACCGGGCGGGGGCTCAGGGGGCTCAGGGGGCTCAGGTGTCGGAGGGGCGGGGGCCCAGGAGGCGGGTGTAGAGGTCGAGGAGGGGGGCGGACTCGGTCTGCCAGGACCATTGGCGGAGGATGTCGGTGCGGTCGTATGCCTTGCGGTAGCGGCGCGGGTTGGTGAGGACGGCGCCGACCGCGCGGACGAAGTCGGCGGTGTCGCGGGCGCGGAAGACCTCGCCGTTGCCGAGTTCGAGGGTGGCGGCGGCCATGGCGCGGACGTCGCTGACGACCACGGGCAGCCGGGCGTGGGCGTATTCGAAGTAGCGGGTGGCCAGCACCGTTTGGTGGTGCGGGAGTTGATGGACGGGCAGGACGCCGATGTCGGCGGACGCGAGGAAGCGCGGGATCTCGGCGACGGGGACGTACGGGAGGACGTGCAGCCGTCCGTGGACCCCGAGTTGGGCGGCGCGCTCGCGCAGCTCGCGCAGGTGCGGGTGGCCGGGGTCGGGCACGACGAAGGCGGCGTGCAGGTCGTACAGCTTGGGCAGCGCCTCCACGACGGTGGCCGGGCCGCGGTCCGGGGTGACGGGTCCTGTGTGCACCAACAGCGGGATGTCGGGCGCCAGATGGCAGCGCGCCCTGATGCCCGCGGGGTGCGCGGCGACGGAGGCGGCGGCCAGCGGCGGGGCGTTGCGGACCACGGCGGGCGTGGCCGCCAGCCGGTGCCGTGCGCGCAACTCCCTTGCCAGGCCCTCGCCGACGGTGACGACGCCGTCGGCCTCGGGCGCGAAGGTCCGTTCGTACGCCTCGCCCGCCACGGCCGCGCGGCGGGAGGCGGCCGGGGTGCGCGGCGGCGCGTCCCACACGACCTCGATACGGTGCCCCGCCCCTTCGGCCCGCAGCGCCGCGCGGGTGGCGACGCCGAGCGCCCGGTGGCCGAGCGCGTGGATCAGATGCGGGCGGACGGCGTCCAGCACCGGGCCGTACGCGACCTCCTCGTCCAGCAGGCCGGGGTCGAGGCGGCGCCACGCGCGGCGGCCGAGCAGCAGCCGCAGCGTCTCGGTGACGAAGTTGTCCAGCCGGGCCGTCGGGCTTTTGCGGCGGCGGACCGCCGCCAGGTACTGCGCCGCGCGCAGCCGTGTCCATCCGGCCCGCAGTCCGTGCCGCAGCCACGCCAGCGCGTGGCCCGTGCGGGCCGCCGCCAGCAGCGGCAACGCCCGGTGCACGACGTCCAGTTCCGCGGTGCGGGTGACGAGCACCGCGCGCTCGGCCGTCACCAGTGCCGTGCGGTGGTCGTACGCCGCCGCGCTCCGGTACGCCAGCGGCCAGCGCAGCCCGGGTCTCGGCCGCCGCACCCGGTGCGCGCCGAGTACGCCGCGCACGGCGACCTTCCGTACGTCCACGCCCTTCGGCGTCACCGTCGCCGGTGCCCTGCCGATCAGCGTGACCCGATAGCCCGCCGCCCGCGCCGCGTCCGCCACCCTCAGGGCACGCGAGTCGCCGTCCAATCCACCGGGGTCGCCTCCGGCGAGGATCGCTACGTGGGCCGGGGCCCTTAAACCCTCCGTCATTCCCGAAGCCAACCTCACGGGGGTGATCATTTGGTTACGTCAGCCTTGACGTGAGGCGAACGAGGCTGAACCGCCGCCCCGTTGGCCCCGCCGGCCGGTGGTCCGACAACAGCCGAATCGCCCCGCTGGGGCCGGTGGTGACGTGCAGCCACGTCTCGGCCGCCCGCGCAGTTCCTCCCCCAGATACCGCTGGGAGGTGCCCCCAGCGCCCCAAAAAGATCGGCTCGCCCCACAGCGTCAGCGCGGTTCGCGGCGGCGCGGAGTTGTGGCCGCCCAGAGGAGGAGAGCGGCCAGGCTCAGGGCGGCGCCGAGGGCGCAGACGGCGGGCCAGCCCGCGGCGGCGTAGAGGGTGGTGGCGGCGAAGGCGCCGGAGGCGCTGCCGAGGGAGTAGAAGACCATGTAGCCGCCGATGAGGCGGCTGCCGGCTTCGGGGCGGAAGGCGTGGACGAGGGTCTGGTTGGTGACGTGGACGGCCTGTACGGCGAGGTCGAGGACGATGACGCCGACGGCGAGGGCCCAGAGGGACTGGCGGGTGAAGGCGAGGGGCAGCCAGGAGGCGGTGAGCAGGGTCAGGGCGATGCCGGTGGTGCGCTGGGACAGGCCGCGGTCGTTGAGGCGGCCGGCCGCGGTGGCTGCCAGGGCGCCGGCGGCCCCGGCCAGGCCGAAGGCGCCGATCGCGGTGTGGGACAAGGAGAGCGGGGGTTCGCTGAGCGGCAGCGCGACGCTGCTCCACAGGACGCTGAAGGCGGCGAAGACCAGGAGCGCGAGCAGGGCTCGTATCCGGAGCAGGCGTTCCCGCGCGAACAGCGTGACGGTGGAGCGCAGCAGCCGCCCGTATCCCCCGGACGTTCGCGGAGCGCCGGGACGGGACGGCAGCAGGCGGTGCAGGGCCAGGGCGAGCACGCAGGTCAGGACGGCGGAGGTGAGGTAGACCGAGCGCCAGCCCGCGAGGTCGGCCAGGACGCCGGAGGCGGTACGGGCGAGCAGGATGCCGGTGACCACGCCGCTGGTCACCAGGCCGACGACGCGCCCGCGTTCGCCGGGCGGAGCCAGCGACGCGGCGAAGGCGACGAGCGTCTGGGTGACGACCGCGAGCAGTCCCACGGCGGCGAGCCCCACGAGCAGGAGCGCCGCGTCGCCCGCGGTGCCGACCGCCGTCAACGCCCCTGCCAGGAGCAGGAGTTGTGCCACGACGAGGCGTCTGCCGTCGAGCAGGTCGCCGAGCGGTACGAGGAAGAAGAGGCCGAGGCCGTAACCGACCTGGGTCAGCGTCACGATCGCGCCGACCGTCGCCGTACCGATCGAGAAGTCGCGGCCCAGGGTGACCAGGAGGGGCTGCGCGAAGTAGACGTTGGCCACGGAGGTGCCGCAGGCGACCGCGAAGAGCAGGGTGATGCCTCGGGTCAGCGTGAATCCGGGTTTCGCCGCGCCGGGCCCCGCGCTCCGCGCCGTATCGACAGGAACGGCCTCGCCCACGACCTCGCACGCTCTTCCCACGCCACGCCCTCCCTCGCTGGTTTCATCTTGCTACCAGGTGGACCATAGGCCGATCCGGTAGCATGATGCAACCAGGATGGAACACGTCACAGAGGGAGGGCGACATGGTGGAGCGGACCCGCTTCGACGACAGCGACTGCCCCGTCGCGCGCTCGGTCGACACCATCGGGGACTGGTGGTCCCTGCTGATCGTGCGGGACGCCTTCGACGGCAGCCGCCGCTTCGGGGAGTTCCAGCGCGGTCTCGGCGTCGCAAAGAACATCCTCACCGCGCGCCTGCGCTCGCTGGTCGCCGCCGGGGTGCTCGACACCGTCCCCGCCTCGGACGGCAGCGCCTACCGCGAGTACGTACTGACGCCGAAAGGCAAGGATCTGTTCCCCGTCGTCGTCGCGCTGCGGCAGTGGGGCGAGCGCAATCTCTTCGCCCCCGACGAGCCGCACTCGGAGCTGACCGACCTCCGCCAGGGACGTCCCCTGCGCACGCTGGAGGTCCACGCCGCGGACGGGCGGCGGCTCGACGCCGACGACACCACCGTCACCAAAGTCACCAAGGTCCCCTGAGGCGGCGGGACTTGAGCCGGACCCGGGGCCCTGGGCCTCAGGCGGGACCCGGGACTTGAGCCCGACCCGGGGCCCTGGGGCTCAGGCGGGACCCGGGACTCAGGCCGGGCTCGGGGACTCGGCCCCGTTCAGGCCGTGCAGGTCACGGGCCGAGTGGTTGATGCCGGTCAGGAAGGTGTGGGCGCGCGGCGAGGCGGCGGCCGTCAGCCACTCCTGGTCGATGTCGATGACGACGATACGGACTCCCGTACCGCCGAGCGCGAGCGGCAGCGTGTGCACGACCGTGGAGGGGAAGGACAGGACGGTCCGGCCGATCGGGCCGCGGCGGGCGACGAGTTCGAGCGGGAGGTCGGGCCGGACGATCTCCAGGCCGGTCTCGGCGGCGAGCCGGTGGAGCTTGTCGACGGCCTCGCGGCGGTGGGCGAAGTACCGCTTGGCGCCGTGCCGTTCGGCGAGCGAGCGGACGACGGCGAGGTACCGCTCGGGGTCGACGACGCCGGTCTCGACGAGGGAGGTGCCGATCAGGTCGGTGCCCGCCAGCGTGCGCGGCGGCCCGAAGCGGCTGCGGGTCCAGGCGAAGCGGTTGGTGCGCAGCGCCATCCCCGGAGGCGGCGTCGCGGGCATCGCGCTGAAGAGTTCGACATGGCGCCGCTTGCCGGGCGTCAGGCGGCGGCGGGCCGCGGAGGAGAAGATCCCGAAGGCCGCGTCGACGGGCGAACGGCGCCGCCCCGAGCGGTGCCAGCGCACCAACCGGCCGCCTCTGGAGAGGATTTCGGTGAACTCCATGGTCGCGGTGCCGTCGTCCACGACGGTCAGCTCACGGGCGCGGCACAGCGGGAGCAGCACCTGGACGAGGCGTGAGAACGGGTCGCCGATCACGAGGTGCTCGACCCGGAAGAGCAGCGGCGCGAGCGAGACCGCCGTACGCAGGAGGCCGCCGCGGCTGCCGCGGGCCTCGAACCAGCGGACCACCGCGCCCTCGTCGCGGGCGAGTTCGGCCATGCGGCGCAGTTGGCCGCGGCTGGTGGGGTCGACCGGGGACAGGACGACGACGGTGAGCGGTCGCGCGACCGGTTCCGGTTCGGCGGGTACGGCCGGTTCACCGGTGGTGCGGGCGGCGGGGACGGTGGGCGGATGGATGTGCGCCCACTCCAGGACGTTGAGGAGCTGGACGGGTGACTCGACGAGCGCGACGGCGCCGATACCCGGTGCGGGCACCTGCCCGGCCGCGACTGCGGGCTTACCGGTCATGGCCGTTCCCCTTTTCCTCTGCGGTTGTGCGCGGGACCGGGAGACCCGAAGGTCCCGCGGTCCCGCCGGTCCTGGTCAGTGATCCCCGCCGCCCTTCCGGGGTCAGACGGCGGCGGGTGCCTCGACGCCCGCGGCCTCGGACTCGGCGACGACGCCCGCGACGCGGCGCAGCTTCTTCATCGGGCCGAGCTCGCCCTCGTAGACCTTCTTGACGCCGTCACCGAGGGAGGTCTCGATGATCCGGATGTCGCGCACCAGGCGCTCCAGGCCGGTCGACTCGACCGAGGCGGCCTGGTCGGAGCCCCACATGGCGCGGTCGAGGGTGATGTGCCGCTCGACGAAGACGGCGCCGAGCGCGACCGCGGCGAGCGTGGTCTGGAGGCCGACCTCGTGGCCGGAGTAGCCGACGGGCACGTTCGGGTACTCGGACTGGAGGGTGTTGATCATGCGCAGGTTCAGCTCTTCGTGCTTGGCCGGGTACGTCGACGTGGCGTGGCACAGCACGATGTTGTCGCTGCCGAGCACCTCGACCGCGTGCCGGATCTGCTTCGGCGTGGACATGCCGGTGGACAGGATCACGGTGCGGCCGGTGCCGCGCAGGGCGCGCAGCAGGTCGTCGTCGGTCAGGCAGGCGGAGGCCACCTTGTGGGCGGGCACGTCGAACTTCTCCAGGAAGGCGACGGACTCGACGTCCCACGGGGAGGCGAACCAGTCGATGCCGCGCTTGCGGCAGTACTCGTCGATCGACCGGTAGCCGGCCTCGTCGAACTCGACGCGGTGCCGGTAGTCGATGTACGTCATACGGCCCCAGGGGGTGTCGCGCTCGATCTCCCACTGGTCGCGCGGGGTGCAGATCTCCGGGGTGCGCTTCTGGAACTTGACCGCGTCGCAGCCCGCGGCGACGGCCGCGTCGATCAGTGCGAACGCGTTCTCCAGGTCGCCGTTGTGGTTGATGCCGATCTCGCCGGTGACGTAGACGGGCTGTCCGTTGCCGATGTGGCGGGAGCCGACGCGGCGGAGGTTTGCGGGGATGGATGTGGTCACGAGGGTGTTCCTTACGGGTTGGGACTGTCGGGGGGATGGATGTGTGCCGCCGGCGCGGCCGGGGTCGGCGGTCGCCGGCGGCTGCTTGTCAGCGGGCGAGAGTGGGGCCCAGCAGCCAGGCGGCGATCTCTCTGATCGCGCCGTGACCGCCCTGGGCGGTGGTGATGGCGCGGGCCGAGGCGCGCACCACGTCGTGGGCACCGGCGACGGCGACGGGCCAGCCGACCAGGCCGAAGCACGGCAGGTCGTTGACGTCGTTGCCCGCGTAGAGCACCCGCTCGGGCGCGATGCCGTTCTCCTCGCACCACTGCTTGAGGGCGAGGTCCTTGCGGTCGATGCCGTGCAGCACGGGGACCTTGAGCTTGCGGGCCCGTGCGGCGACGACCGGGTTGGTCTCGGTGGACAGGATGAGGACAGGCATTCCGGCGCGGCGCAGGGCCGCGACGCCGAGGCCGTCACCGCGGTGCACGGTGACCGACTCGTGCCCGTCGGCGTCGATCAGCACCCGGTCGTCGGTCTGGGTGCCGTCGAAGTCGAGGACGACCGCGTCGACGTCGCCCCAGCCGGGGGTCGTCGTGCGCGGGTCGAGCAGCGGGGCGAGGGCACGGGCCCGTTCGAGGTCGGCGGGTTCGTCGATCTCCAGCACGCGGGCCGGGTCGGTGCGCACCAGCGCGGTCCTGCCGAAGAAGCGGTGGTTCGCGGCGCGGAAGCCGTCGGCGCGCATCGCGTACGCGGTGCCGGTCTCCAGCAGGTCCTGCGGCCGGTCCTGGCGGCGCGGCCGGGTGGACTTGTCGTGGTTGACGCCGACGGCGCCCCCGGCGGCGGGCGCGGTGACGGCGGAGGCGGGCGCGGTGACGGCAGGTGCGGTGACGGCGGAGGCGGGCGCGGTGACGTCGGCCGTCCTGCCCGATGGGGCTTCCGCGGTCCCGTTCGCCGGCTCGTGCGACGTGTCGGCCGCCGCCGCGTCCCCGGCCTCGCGCCATATGAAGCCGTGGAAGGGGGCGACGGTGTGGGCGGTGTCCGCGCCGCCGTCCAGCACCGCGGCGGCGACGCCGTCGACCTCCTCCGCGGTGATGAACGGGCTGGTGCACTGGACGAGCAGGACGACGTCGGTGGCCGCGCCGCTCATCGCCTCGTGGGCGTCCATCGCGTGCAGCACCGCGGCCTCGCTGGTCGCGGTGTCGCCCGCGATCGCCGCCGGGCGCAGGACGACTTCGGCGCCCGCGGCGCGCGCGACCTCGGCGATGGAGGGGTCGTCGGTGGAGACGACGACCGCGGTCACCCGCCCGGCCTCGACGCAGGCCGCCACCGCCCGCGCCACCAGCGGCACCCCGCCCACCGGCGCCAGGTTCTTGCCGGGCACCCCCTTGGACCCCCCGCGCGCGGGGATGACGGCAAGGACGCTTCCGGCCGGGGTGGTGGATCGGTCGCTCATCGGGTGACTCCTGTCGTCTTTCGGGCCCGGCGGCCCCGGCGCCCCGCTCCCGCGAGGGGCTCTGTGCTTTCGCCGCGTATGCGGAGGACGGCCGCTCCAGGGGCGCGGGGAACCGCGCGCTCGGCCGGGAATCGCGTGCGGGCCGTCACAGCTGGCCCCAGCGGCGGATGGTGGGGGCGACGCGCTGGACGCCCTGGCGGTAGGCGGTGCGGGCGGAGTTGCGGACGAAGTCGCGGACCGCGCGGCGGACGGGGCCGGGGTCGCGCGGGGCGAGGCCGCCGACGGGTTCGCCCTTGGGGTCGAGGCCGTGGCGGGCGAGGACACCGGGGAGGTAACCGGGGGCGGTGCGCAGCGTGTAGTACGGCGTGATCCGCGGCAGTTCGGGTTCGGCGAGCAGTGCCTGGACGCGGGCGCGCAGGGCGGCGAAGGGCGCGAGGGCGGCGACGCCGTGGGCCGCGGTCCAGTCGGGGTGGGCGTGCGGCACGTGGCCGTCGTCCAGTTCGTCCCAGGAGGCGAAGCAGCCGGAGCCGAGGAAGTGGTGGTTGCCGAGCGATTCGCGGATGCCGAGGTCGGTGAGGATCGCGGTCGGGATGCCCCGGTGCAGCGATTCGAGCGCGGCGGTCGAACTGACCGTGACCAGCAGGTCCGTACGGTCCAGGACGTCGGCCATGTTGCCGTAGACCAACTGGAGGTTGTCCGGCGGATCGAGGGCGGCGACCAGCTTCTGGTACGGGTGTTCCTCGATGTGCGTGGTGTGCTCGCCGGGCTTGCTGCGCAGCTTGACCAGCACCTCGCGCTCGGTGTGCCGCCGCGCGTGGTCGACAGTGCGGCGCAGCAGGTGCGTCCGGTCGGCCCGGCCCTCGGGCGCGGACGGCTGCACGGCGAAGGTGACGGTGAACGGCCGCTGGTCGTCGGGCCGGTACGGCTCGCCGCCGAGGAACGGCAGCGCGGTCTCGACGATGCTCGTGGTGCGGTAGCCGACGCCTTCGTACACGTCCCTGAACCGCCGTGCGTCGTCGGCGCTGTTGGCGAGGACGACATCGGCCCCGGCGCGCAGCAGCAGACCGTCGGCGAGCTTCTCGTATACGACGCCGACGTATCCGGTGACGACCAGCGGTCGCTGCGGGCGGCCTTCCCAGGCGCGCGCGAAGCCGTGCAGGAGCGCCTGGACGGTGCCGCCGACGCAGGAGATGACGACCACGTCGCAGCTCTCCTCGTCGATGTCGGCCAGCATCTCGGCGGCGGTCGCCTCCTCCATGGAGTCGGCCGGAATACCGAGTTCCGCCAGTTGGCGGGGCGTGGGGGTGGCCCGGCCGCGCAGCAGCCGCGCGTCGAGTCGGGCCTCGGGGTCGATCCGGCGCGCGGTCAGCGCACCCCACTTCCACCGGGTGTCCGAGTCGGCGATCACAGTGACCCGCAATGGGCCGGGCTTACGTTTTGGCACGGCAAGACCTTAGGAAGCCGTTGAGTTCATCGTGCTAATTGGCGACCAACAGCAGGTAAACATAGAGCCGCCACTTAGCCGTCTGCCGTGGATAGGCCAGGAGCTCTCCGACCGGCAGAAGAGCCCGTGCGGGGCCTGCTTCATCGCTCCGACATCTGCCGTTTACCCAGATGTACGCTCGACGCAAAGCAAAAGGACAGGCAAACGCCCTAAGGTACGGCGGGTGGTCAAGCTCACCGTTATCGTGCCCTTTTTCAATGTGCAGCAATTCGTGCCCGACGCGCTGCGCAGTCTCCGTGCCAATGCACGCTCGGATTTCGAGTTCCTGCTGATGGACGACGGGTCGACCGACCGGACTCCGGAGCTTCTGGAGCAAGGGGTCGGCTCGCTGCCCGGCGCACGGATCATCCGGCGTGACCACACCGGGGTGGCGAGCCTGCGCAACGCGGGCATCGACGCGGCCAGGGGGACGTATCTGACGTTCCTCGACGGCGACGACTGGATGGCCCCGGGCTATCTGCCGCAACTGGTGCGGGCGATGGAGGAGTTGGACGTCGACTTCATCCGTACCGACCATGTGCAGTGCACCGGCAGCACCCGCAACATCATCCGGGCGCCGTACGGCCGCCGGGGTCAGCGGCTCGACCCGCGCGCGACGATCCTGCCCGCCGACCGCCCGACGCTGGTCGACTACCCGTACTCCTGGGCGGGCGCCTACCACCGGCGGATCGTGGACGAGGGGCTGCTGCACTTCCCCGAGCACCTGCGCACCGCCGAGGACCGGCCGTGGATCTGGCGGCTGCACCGCGAGGCGAAGTCCTGCGCGGTGCTGGGCCTGCTGGGCGTCTACTACCGGCGCGGCGTGGCCAGTTCGCTCACCCAGATCGGTGACATCCGGCAGCTCGACTTCGTTCGCTCCTTCGACCAGGTCATCGCGGAGATCACCGCGGACCGGGACGCGGAGCTGTTCCTGCCCAAGGCGGTCCGCACCTACTGCGCGATCATCGCCCACCACCTCGACAACATCGACCGCTTCGAGCCCGTGCTGGCCCGCAAGCTCAAGGCGATCAGCGCCGCCGCGCTGAACCGGCTGCCGCACGACGTGCTCACCGACGCGCTGGACTCGATGGACCTGGAGCGCAGTGTGAAGATCCGCCGCCTGCGCTGGCGGGTGCCGGTAAGGACCGACGGCCTGGACGCCGATCCTTACCCGGAGCTGTCGCCCGCCGCACGGCGCACCGCGGCCTCCGCCTCCCCGGCCGCCGGAGCGGGGGCGGGCGCCGCGAAGCCCGAGGACGACGACGATCCGGACGCCACGGACAACGGATCGGCGGTCGCGTGATGGCACGTACCACTCAGCTCTTCATGGCCTCCACGCTGTACGGCGCCGCCACGCTGGCCGCCGGCCTGGACTCCGGGTCGTTCCCGCCCGCCGACCGCCGCATCCTGGTGGTCAGCAACAACGCGTCGGTGCCCGAGACCAATCCGGGGCTCGACCAGGCGCCCGGCTTCGAGGTGCTGCGCGACCGCTTCGACCGCATCGTGTCGTGGAACGAGACGATCACCCCGCTGCACCCGGGCGGCTGGGTCCCGCGCCCGGACGACGTGCCGCTGTGGGAACGGCATCTGCGGATGCTGTGGAGCCTGGGCGACGACGCGGTGGAGCTGATCGTCGAGTCCCTCCAGGTCGCGCCCGCGCTCTCCTTCGTGCAGGTCTTCACCGGCGCCCCGATCAGCGTGTACGCGGACGGCCTGATGTCGTACGGCCCGACCCGCAACAAGCTGGGGCTGCTGGTCGACACCCGGATCGACCGGCTCTACCACCTGGACCTGGTGCCGGGGCTGCGCCCGCTGCTGCTCTCCGAGCACGGCGTGGAGCCGCAGGTGGTGCCGACCGAGGGCTTCACCAAGGTGCTCTCCGAGGTCGCGGAGGGCTCCGCCGACCTCGCCGAGGAGCATCTGGCGGACGTGCCGGAGGGCGCGGCGCTGCTGCTGGGCCAGTACCTGTCGGCGCTCGGCATCCTCTCCGTGGCCGAGGAGGAGGAGCTGCACCTGTCGATGGTGCGCGGCGCCGCCGCCCTCGGGCACCGCGCGATCGTCTTCAAGCCGCACCCCACGGCGCCCGCGCACTGGACGGAGCCGCTGCGCGCCGAGGCCGAGCGGCTGGGCGCGAGGCTGACGGTGCTCAACACGCCGGTGCTGGCCGAGGTGGTCTACCAGCGGGCCCGCCCCGCGCTGGTCGTCGGCTGCTTCTCCACCGCGCTGCTGACCGCGTCGGCGCTGTACGGCATCCCGGTGGCCCGTACCGGCACCAAGCTGCTGCTGGAGCGCCTGTCGCCGTACCAGAACAGCAACCGGGTGCCCGTGACGATCGTGCACGCGCTGCTGCCGGACCTGGCGGACGCCTCGGCCGTACGGTCCTGGTCGTCGCCGTCGCCCGAGCGGGTGGCGGCGGAGCTGACGCCGCTGCTGCACGCGGTGGGCTTCTGCATGCAGCCGAAGGCGTACCCGAAGCTGCGGGCCGGGGCGGAGGCGTATCTGACGGGTCATCTGAGCGCGGCGACCTGGCCGTACTTCAAGCGGCGGCGGCTGACCTCGCTCGGGCTGCCGGGCGCGGTACCGGCCCGGCTGGCGTTCGTGCCGCGCAATCGGACGGTCCGCAGGGTGGCCCGCAGGGCGCGCGCCCTGAAGAAGGCGACCATGGGGTGACATCCCTCACGATCGCCGCCGGTGGGGCATTCGCCCCTTTACCGGCGGCGTCGGACGGCGCATCGTGGAGGACTTCCGGGGGCCGCACCGGCCTGAGGGGCCGTACACCCACACGATGAGGACCGACACCGTGAGCGACTTCGCCGCACCCCGCCCGCACACCGAGCCCGGCACCGGCACGGGCGGGCCCAAGGACCGCAAGCACCTCATGGAGCAGGTGCTGGGCTGGACGCTCACCGTGCTGGTGGCGATGCTGATCACGCAGATCCACCTGCTCTGACGGCGCTCCCGGGGCCCGCGTGACGGTGTCACCGGGCCCGGGCGCGGATCAGAAGGCGTCCGTGGGGACGTACGTGCCCCAGATCTCCCGCAGCGCGTTGCAGACCTCCCCGACGGTGGCGCGGGCCCGCAGCGCCTCCTTCATCGGGTAGAGGACGTTGTCGGTGCCCTGCGCGGCCTTCTGCAGGGCCGCCAGCGCCGCGTCCACGGCGTCCTGGTCGCGGCCCGCGCGCAGGGCCGCCAGCCGGGCGGCCTGCTGGGCCTCGATGGCCGGGTCGACGCGCAGCGGCTCGTACGGCTCCTCCTCGTCGAGCTGGTAGCGGTTCACGCCGACCACCACGCGCTCGCCGGAGTCCGTCTGGAGCGCGATCCGGTACGCGCTGCGCTCGATCTCCGACTTCTGGAAACCGTTCTCGATCGCCGCGACCGCGCCGCCGAGGTCCTCGACCTTCGCCATCAGCGCCAGCGCGGCGGCCTCGACGTCGTCGGTCAGCTTCTCCACCACGTACGACCCGGCGAAGGGGTCGACGGTCGCGGTCACGTCCGTCTCGTACGCCAGCACCTGCTGGGTGCGCAGCGCGAGCCGGGCGGACTTGTCGGTGGGCAGCGCGATGGCCTCGTCGAAGGAGTTGGTGTGCAGCGACTGCGTGCCGCCCAGCACCGCCGCCAGGCCCTGGACGGCCACCCGTACGAGATTGACCTCGGGCTGCTGCGCGGTGAGCTGCACACCGGCGGTCTGGGTGTGGAAGCGCAGCATCAGCGACTTCGGGTTCTTCGCCCCGAACTCCTCGCGCATCACCCGCGCCCAGATGCGCCGCGCGGCCCGGAATTTCGCGACCTCTTCCAGGATCGTGGTGCGGGCGACGAAGAAGAACGACAGGCGGGGCGCGAAATCGTCCACGTCCATCCCGGCGGCGACGGCGGTGCGCACGTACTCGATGCCGTCGGCGAGGGTGAACGCGATCTCCTGCGCGGGCGAGGCACCGGCCTCCGCCATGTGATAGCCGGAGATCGAGATGGTGTTCCACTTCGGGATCTCGGTCCTGCAGTATCCGAAGATGTCCGCGATCAGCCGCAGGGACGGCTTGGGCGGGAAGATGTACGTGCCCCGCGCGATGTACTCCTTCAGCACGTCGTTCTGCACCGTGCCGGTCAGCGCGGACGCCTCGATGCCCTGTTCCTCGGCGACGAGCTGGTACATCAGCAGCAGGAGCGCGGCGGGCGCGTTGATCGTCATCGACGTCGACACGCGGTCCAGCGGGATGCCGTCGAAGAGGACCTTCATGTCCTCGACCGAGTCGATCGCCACACCGACCTTGCCGACCTCACCGTGCGCGATCACCGCGTCGGAGTCGTGGCCCATCTGGGTGGGCAGGTCGAAGGCGACCGACAGGCCCATCGTGCCGTTGGCGATCAGGCCCTTGTAGCGGGTGTTGGACTCCGCCGCCGTGCCGAAGCCCGCGTACTGCCGCATCGTCCAGGGACGGCCGGTGTACATCGACGGGTACACACCGCGGGTGAACGGGAACGCGCCCGGCTCCCCCAGCTCGGCCGCGGGATCCCAGCCCTCCAACACGCCCGGCCCGTAAACGGGCTCGATCGGCAGTCCCGACTCCGACTCGCGTGTCATCTTCACGCCTCCGTGTGCTGCTGAATGGCTGTGTGGCTGGCGTAACGGACTGTAGCGGCGGCCCTGCGTGCGGTGCACCGCGGCGGCCTGGGACCTTCCTCACAGTCTTCCCCGCGGTTCGCGCAACCGCACGGCCGGGAATCGATGTCTAGGGAAGAACAGGAAGTACGAGCGGGGGGACGCAGGGGATGAGGACGATGACGGGGACGGGCAGCAGATCGCCGCTGGCGGTGGCCGCGGCGGTCGTGACGGCGGCGCTCTCGACGGCCGTGCTGGCGGGCTGCGGACCGCAGGACACCGGGGCCTCGGGCAAGGACAGGCCGCCGGCCACCTCGGCCGCGCCGTCGCCGACCGCGACGACCGCGCAGCCGTCGTCGGAGCCGCCGGCCACCACCGCGCCCCCGACGACGTCGGCCGCGCCCACCACGACCGCACCGGCCTCGCCGACGGCTCCGGCCACGACCGCGCCGCCCGTCGTCCCCGCCGTGATCGCCACCGGCTCGACCAGCGCCAAGGTCCGCGAACTCCAGGCCAGGCTCGCCCAGCTCCACCTCTTCAGCCAGTCCCCCACCGGCTACTACGGCACCGTCACCCAGCACTCGGTGAGCGACTTCCAGGAGCGGCACGGCCTGGCCATCACCGGCCGCGTCACCCAGGACACCTGGACGAAGCTGCGCTCGCTGACCCACGCCCCGACCCACAAGGAGCTGTACCCGGTCGCGCCGCCCAAGCCCGCGGGCAAGCTCGACCCGCGCTGCATGACCGGCCGCGCCATGTGTGTGAGCAAGACCATTCGCACGCTGTCGTGGGTGGTCGACGGCAAGGTCAGGGCCACCATGGACGTCCGCTTCGGGTCGCAGTACACCCCGACGCGCGAGGGGCTCTTCCACGTCACCTTCAAGAGCCGCGACCACGTCTCGACGCTCTACAACACGGCGATGCCGTACGCGATGTTCTTCAGCGGCGGCCAGGCCGTGCACTACTCCTCGGACTTCGCGGCCCGCGGCTACGCGGGCGCCTCGCACGGCTGTGTGAACGTACGGGACAAGGCGGCGGTCTCCGCGCTGTTCGACCAGGTCAAGGTGGGTGACAAGGTCGTCGTCTACTGGTGACGCGGGCAGCGTCGATCCGTGTGGTGACGGGCGCGGCCGGGCAGGGGGAATGCGCCCGGCCGCGCCCTTTGCACGGACCCCGATACGGGGAGAACCGGGGTCCGCAGGACCGATGACCAGTCGGTCCACTTCCTACAGCGCACCGGCACGCGGAAGTGTCACCTGGCCGCACCCGCCCCGGCCGTCCCATGATTCGTCGGAGGGGTCGGCGGCCGGGGCCTCGGGCCCCGGAAGCGACCCGCGCGGCGCCGTATCGGGCCCCGCGGGTCGCGTCACAGGGCCTTGGAGGTCGAGAAGGTCACGCCGACGTGGTCGGCGTCGGCGCGCGGGTCGTCGTCGTGTTCGAGGAGTTCGGCCAGGCGGCGCAGGCCGCGGTGGGTGGCCATCCGGACGGACCCGGCGCGCTTGCCGAGGACGCGGGCGGCGCTGGTGGAGTCCAGGCCCATGACGACGCGGAGCAGGACGGCCTCGGCCTGCTCGCGCGGCAGGGCGGCTATCGCGGCCAGGGCGCGGTCGGTGGCGACGGCGTCCAGCGCCTCGCCCGCGGTGTCGGCCCGGTCGGGGAGCTGGACGAGTTCGTCGACCCCCGCGCCGGAGACGGGCCGCCGGGCGCGGGCACGGATGTGGTCGAGCGCGCGGTTGCGGGCTATGCGCGCCGCCCAGCCGCGCACCGAGTCGCCCGCGCCGCGGAAGTTGGGGAGGTCGCGGGCGATCTGCAACCAGGTCTCGGAGGCGACGTCCTCGGCGTCCACCGGTCCGACCAGGCTGCGGACGTATTGCAGCAACTGCGGTTGCACAGCGCGGTACACGACGCGGAACGCGGCTTCGTCCCCGCGCTGCGCCCCGGCTACCGCGGTCTCCAGGTCCACCTCTGGCCCCACCCCCTCGAACACTCGCCCCATCCTGCCTCATGTGGGAGCGCTGACACTTTTGAACCATGGGAGCGGTGACACTTTTGAACGGGGATACGCCGTACAAGACGGCGGCCGGGGACGCTCCTGTGGGGGGAGGCGGCCCCCGGCCGTCGTCAACTTCCCCACGCAGTCCCCTCATGAACGGTCGTTGAGGAGTCCTCCGATGTCATTGGACCGCCTCCTCGACGGGCTCCCGGGCGGACTGCCGCCGGGACGGCTGGTCCCCGGCTCCGCGCCGGGACTGTGGCTGAGCGACGAACCCGTGGTCGCACCGGGCCGGTTGTGGGCCCGCTACCAGGCGCAGCAGGAGGAGACCGGCTGGCGGCCGGTGCTGATGGCGTGGCCGTGCGCGAACGGCTTCGGGCACCGCGCGGCCGAGATCGACGCGGTGGACGCGGAGGCGTCGCTGCGCGAGTCGTGGGGGACGTACCAGGAGGCGCGGTCGCTGCTTCCGCCGCACCCGGCGATCGACGAGGTGTGGCCGGACGACGCGGCGGCGCTGCTGGCGGCCGATCCGGGGCCGCCGTTCACCGCCTTTCCCGGGCTCGCCGCCGCCTCGCCGCCGCATCCCGGCCCTTCGCCCGACGCGGTGGCGCGCGCGGCCGTCGGGCAGATGCTGCACTACTTCACGACCCGTTTCATCGCGCACATCGCGCTGGTCCGCGCCGAACGCAGCGCCGACATCCCGGCGCTGGCGGGCTGGGAGACCGAGGCGCCCGCGCTGGAGCTGTCGGCGCTGCTGCGTACGTGGGAGGACCGGTTCGGGGCGCGGGTGATCGGCTTCGAGGGCTCGTCGGTCTTCGTGTCGGTGGCCTCGCCGCCGCTGGCCTCCGCGCACGCCGGGCACGTCGCGCTCGAACACGTGCTGACCGGGGCGTCGAATCTGAACGACGGGACGTTTCCGTTCCCCGACTACGCCGAGGCGCTGCGCGGGGAGCGGCTGTGGTCGTTCTGGTGGGACTGAGCGGCGCCGGGCCGGGGCGGGCCGACGGGGGCGCGTCAACGGGGCTCACGTCAACGGAGGTCGCGTCAGCGGGAGCGTGTCAACGGGGGGCGCGTCAACGGAGGGCGCGCCGCCTCACGTACGAGTGAAGTTCAAGGTCCCGTCGGACATGTTCGAACCGGCTGCCCCTAAAGTGGGAGCACTCCCCCTGCCGTACCTTCCCTAGCCGAAGCCGTACCGAATCCGCACCTGTCGTACCGCCGTGCCGATTCCGTACCCCCGGTCCACCCGATCCAGGAGCCCAGCGCTGTCCAGCGACACCCCGCCCGAGGGGCTGTATCTGCTCAACCGGGCCCCCTCCCTGGTCGCGGAGGCGGCGCTGCGCACCTGCTGCGGCAGCCACCGCTGGGCCCGCCGGGTGGCCGCGCACCGGCCGTATCCGACGGTCGAGGCGCTGCTCGCCGCGGCCGACGAGGCGGCGTACGACCTGACGTCGGGCGATCTCGCCGAGGCGCTGGCGGGCGAGGCCACCACCGCGCTGCCCGACCGCGGCGGCCTGACCGTGCACACCGCGCTGCGGGCCGCGAACGCGGCGTACGAGGCGAAGTTCGGCCACGCCTTCGTGATCGCGCTGACCGACCTGGACGACCCCGACGACCCGGCCGCCGCCCTCGACCTGACGCTGGCGAGCCTGCGCCAGCGCCTGGGGCACGACGAGGACGAGGAGTCGGTGGCGACGGCCGAGCAGCTGCGCCGGATCTGCCGCGCGCGGCTGCTGCGACTCGCGGACACCGGTGGGCATCTGGCCGAGTCCGGCCCGCGAAAGACCCCCGCCGGTTCACCCGACCGTGCGGGATCGATCACACCTGGCCTACCCCGCGGTCCGGAGCCGACATCGCGTCGCTACGATGGCCGGGGCCGGTGGACCGTACCCGGCCGGGCGTGACCGACACCGAAGCCGGCACCCCTCGCCCCGCTCCCGGAGGGTTTTTTCCGTGCCGGCTGGAACGCTGTACCGCGGCCGGGAAGGCATGTGGTCCTGGGTGGCTCATCGAGTCACCGGTGTCCTCATCTTCTTCTTCCTGTTCGTCCATGTCCTCGACACCGCCCTGGTGCGGGTCTCCCCCGAGGATTACGACAAGGTCGTCGCGACCTACAAGACCCCCATCGTCAGCCTGCTGGAGTACGGCCTCGTGGCCGCGATCCTCTTCCACGCGCTGAACGGCCTGCGGATCATCGCGGTCGACTACTGGACCAAGGGCCCGCGTTACCAGAAGCAGATGCTGTGGACGGTGCTCGGCCTGTGGGCTCTCCTGATGGTCGGCGCGATCTACCCCGTCCTCGGCCACGCCGCACGAGTCCTGTTCGGGAGCTGACCGCACATGTCCACCGAAATCACTCCCGCGGACGCGGTCGAGCTGACCGGCTCCAGCGTCACGTACAGCCCGGACAACCCGGCCCCGGTCATCGAGCCGCCGCGCGCCCGCACCAAGCGGACCCCGCGCAGCTCCCGCACCAACTTCGAGCTGTACGGCTGGCTGTTCATGCGGCTGTCCGGTGTGGTGCTGGTCGTCCTGGTCCTCGGCCACCTGCTGATCCAGCTCGTGCTCGACGGCGGTGTCACCAAGGTCGGCTTCGCGTTCGTCGCGGGCCGCTGGGCCTCGCCGTTCTGGCAGGGCTGGGACCTGGTGATGCTCTGGCTGGCCATGCTGCACGGCGGCAACGGCCTGCGGACCGTCATCAACGACTACGCCGAGCGGCCGAACACCCGCATCTGGCTGAAGACGCTGCTGTTCACCGCGACGGCGTTCACCATCGTGCTCGGTTCGCTGGTGATCTTCACCTTCGACCCGAACATCCGCTAACGCGGCCGACACGGCCATCACCGCCAAGCCGCGAAGCCGCTGACGCCAAGCGCTGAGCCAGGGCTGGAACAGGGAAGCGACCCCCATGCAGATCCACAAGTACGACACCGTCATCGTCGGCGCGGGCGGCGCCGGCATGCGCGCGGCCATCGAGGCCACCAAGCGCAGCCGCACCGCCGTTCTGACCAAGCTGTACCCGACCCGCTCCCACACCGGCGCCGCCCAGGGCGGCATGGCCGCCGCCCTCGCGAACGTCGAGGAGGACAACTGGGAGTGGCACACCTTCGACACGGTCAAGGGCGGTGACTACCTGGTCGACCAGGACGCCGCCGAGATCCTGGCGAAGGAGGCCATCGACGCGGTCCTCGATCTGGAGAAGATGGGCCTGCCGTTCAACCGGACGCCCGAGGGCCGGATCGACCAGCGCCGCTTCGGCGGCCACACCCGCAACCACGGCGAGGCCGCGGTGCGCCGCGCCTGCTACGCCGCGGACCGCACCGGCCACATGATCCTCCAGACGCTGTACCAGAACTGCGTCAAGGAGGGCGTGGAGTTCTTCAACGAGTTCTACGTCCTGGACCAGCTCCTGGTCGAGGTCGACGGCGTCAAGCGCTCCGCGGGCGTGGTCGCGTACGAACTGGCCACCGGCGAGATCCACGTCTTCCAGGCGAAGGCCGTGATCTACGCGTCGGGCGGCACCGGCAAGTTCTTCAAGGTGACGTCGAACGCGCACACCCTGACCGGTGACGGTCAGGCCGCGGTGTACCGGCGCGGGCTGCCGCTGGAGGACATGGAGTTCTTCCAGTTCCACCCGACGGGCATCTGGCGGATGGGCATCCTGCTGACGGAGGGCGCCCGCGGTGAGGGCGGCATCCTCCGCAACAAGGACGGCGAGCGCTTCATGGAGAAGTACGCGCCGGTCATGAAGGACCTCGCCTCGCGTGACGTCGTCTCCCGCGCGATCTACACCGAGATCCGTGAGGGCCGCGGCTGCGGTCCCGAGGGCGACCACGTCTACCTCGACCTCACGCACCTGCCGCCGGAGCAGCTCGACGCGAAGCTGCCGGACATCACCGAGTTCGCGCGGACGTACCTGGGCATCGAGCCGTACACCGACCCGATCCCGATCCAGCCGACCGCGCACTACGCGATGGGCGGTATCCCGACCAACGTGCAGGGCGAGGTGCTGAGCGACAACAGCACCGTCGTGCCGGGCCTCTACGCGGCCGGTGAGGTCGCGTGCGTGTCGGTGCACGGCGCGAACCGGCTGGGCACCAACTCGCTGCTGGACATCAACGTCTTCGGCCGCCGTTCCGGCATCGCCGC
This sequence comes from Streptomyces sp. NPDC093221, assembly GCF_044753885.1. Taxonomy (NCBI): domain Bacteria; kingdom Bacillati; phylum Actinomycetota; class Actinomycetes; order Kitasatosporales; family Streptomycetaceae; genus Streptomyces; species Streptomyces sp. NPDC093221. The sequence goes on from NZ_JBIVOA010000002.1 coordinate 985,987, forward strand.
CGCCGAGTACGCGCACGCGCACGACTACGTGCCGCTGCCCGACGACCCGGCGTCGCTGGTCGAGGCGCAGGTGGAGCGGCTGCGCGCGTCCACCGGCACCGAGCGGGTCTCGGTGATCCGCACGGAGCTGCAGGAGTGCATGGACGCCAACGTGATGGTGTTCCGCACCGAGCAGACCATCAAGACGGCCGTCGAGAAGATCGGCGAGCTGCGCGAGCGCTATCTGAACGTGGCGATCCAGGACAAGGGCAAGCGGTTCAACACCGACCTGCTGGAGGCCGTCGAGCTGGGCAATCTGCTCGACCTGGCCGAGGTCATGGCGGTCTCCGCGCTCGCCCGCAAGGAGTCGCGCGGCGGTCACTACCGCGAGGACTACCCGAACCGCGACGACGTCAACTTCATGCGGCACACGATGGCCTACCGCGAGGTGGACGCGACCGGCGTCGAGTCGATCCGCCTCGACTACAAGCCGGTCGTGCAGACCCGCTACCAGCCGATGGAGCGTAAGTACTGATGAGCACCCCGACGCTCGACAAGCACTCGGCGGCCCTCGACGCCGCCGAGGTGACCGACGCACACCTGATCACGATCACGCTGCGGATCCGCCGGTTCAACCCGGAGGTCGCGGCGGACGCGGAGTGGGTCGACTACCAGTTGGCCATCGACCCGAAGGAGCGCGTCCTGGACGCGCTGCACAAGGTCAAGTGGGAGATCGACGGCTCGCTGACCTTCCGCCGCTCGTGCGCGCACGGCATCTGCGGGTCCGACGCCATGCGGATCAACGGCAAGAACCGGCTGGCGTGCAAGACGCTGATCAAGGACATCAACCCGGACAAGCCGATCACGGTCGAGGCGATCAAGGGCCTGACCGTGCTGAAGGACCTCGTGGTCGACATGGACCCGTTCTTCCAGGCGTACCGCGATGTGATGCCCTTCCTGATCACCAAGGGCAACGAGCCGACGCGTGAGCGCCTTCAGTCCGCCGAGGACCGTGAGCGCTTCGACGACACCACCAAGTGCATCCTGTGCGCCGCGTGCACGTCGTCCTGCCCGGTCTTCTGGAACGACGGCCAGTACTTCGGCCCGGCGGCCATCGTCAACGCCCACCGTTTCATCTTCGACTCCCGCGACGAGGCGGGTGAGCAGCGCCTGGAGATCCTGAACGACAAGGACGGCGTCTGGCGCTGCCGCACCACCTTCAACTGCACCGACGCGTGCCCGCGCGGCATCGAGGTGACGAAGGCGATCCAGGAAGTCAAGCGCGCCCTGATCACCCGCCGCTTCTGACCCCTGGGCCCCAAGGGCCCGCCCCGACCGGCCACCACCGGCCACGGGCGGGCCCTTTCGCGTGCCCGTACGCGGGTCCCTTCGCGGGTCCCTTCGCGGTCCCCTTCGCGCGCGCTAGCCCGCGGTCCCGGCCGCGTCGTGCTCGGTGAAGATCTCGCGGGCTGCCGTGACGCCGTTGAGGGCGGCGGGGAAACCGGCGTAGCCGGCCATTTGGGTGAGCGTTTCGACGACTTCGGTGCGGGTGCCGCCGAGGCGGAGGAAGGCGCGGATGTGGATGCGGAGCTGGGGGGCGGCGGTGCCGAGGGCGGTGCAGATGGCGATGGTGAGGAGTTCGCGGGTGACGAGGTCCAGGCCGGTGCGGCAGTAGATGTCGCCGAAGACGTGCTCGACGATGTAGCGGCCGAGGTCGGGGGCGATGTCGTCGAGGGTGGCCACGACGCGGACACCGTCGGGGCCGTCGACGGTGCGCAGGGCGTCCAGGCCGCGTTCGTAACGGCCGCCGTCGACCGGTTCCTTGACGACCGGGTCGTCGTCGGCCGGGTGGTCCGCGAAGACCTCGCGGGCGGCGCCGAGGGCGTTGAGCGCGGCGGGGAAACCGGCGTAGACGGTGGTGTGGATGAAGGTCTCGACGATCTCGCGCCGGGTGCAGCCGACATTGAGCGCCCCGGCGATGTGGAAGCGGAGCTGCGGGGCGGCGTTGCCGAGGGCGGCGAGCGCGGCGACGGTGGCGAGCTGCCGCTGCCGCGGGGTGAGGCCGGGGCGTGACCATATGTCGCCGTAGCCGAACTCGATGGTCATCCGGGCCAGGTCGGGGGCGATCTCCGCGACCGAGTCGAGCAGGGCCGGGCGCTCGTCGCCGGTGACCGTGCGGAGGGCGGCCAGGCCGCGCGCGTACCGGTCGTCGGCGGGAGCGGATTCGGCGCGGTCGGTGGGGTCGGAGCCGTCTGCGGGGGTCATGACGACGACGCTAGGGGTTGGAGTCGACTCCAGCGCAAGTCCCACGCCAGCTCAGCCCGTGCAGTCGCGACCGCCGTCCCCGTTCCCCTCGGCCGCCAGCATCACCCGCCGCAGCAGGTCGGAGAGCGTGCGCCGTTCGGCCGGGGTCAGCACGCCCAGCAGCCGGCGCTCCTCCTGGCCCTGGAACTCCAGCGCCCCGAGCCACGCCTGCCGCCCCGCCTCGGTGAGTTCGACGTCGACCCGGCGGCGGTCGGCGGCCGACGGCGTACGGCGTACGTACCCGCGCCGCTCCAGGCCGTCGAGACGGCCGGTGATGGAGGCGGGGGCCATCTTGAGGTCGGCGGCGAGTTCGGAGGGAACGGTACGGCCGCCGCGCCCGGCGAGCGTGTGCAGCGTCTCGTACTCGTGCTTGTGCAGGCCGTGGTCGACGAGCGAGCGCTGTTTGACCCTGCGGATGTGGTCGGTGAACAGCATGGCGCGGGTGGCGGCGCCCTCGACGTCGGGGTCGAGGTCGGGCAGTACGGGCTGCCAGCGGGCGACGTGGCCGTCGGTCCAGTCGTGCGGGGTGGGCATGGGCCGATCCTATGCCTACCCACCGGAGATACGTCGGTGCCGAAATATTCGTTGACGAAATGTTCGACGCCGAAATACCTTGTTCGCCGTGACCACCCCGCCCCCGCACGAAGACCGGCACGAAGACCGGCACGACGACCCGCGTGACGACCCCCGCGACGAACGGCACGACGACCTCCGCGACGACCGGCACGACGCCCCCCGCGACGGCTCCCGCCAGGACCCCGTCGCCCCGCCCCCCAAGCCCCGGCACCCGCTCCGGCACCGCTCGTTCCGCCTGCTCTTCTTCGGCCGGACGCTCTCCGCCCTCGGCGACGCCGTCGTCCCGGCCGCGCTCGCCATCGCCATCAGCCGCGCGACCGGCTCGGCGTCCGCGCTCGCGGTCGTGCTGGGCTGCGCGATGGTGCCGCGCCTCCTGCTGCTGCCGGTCGGCGGCGTGATCGCCGACCGGTTCGACGCGCGCAAGGTCGCGCTCACCACCGACCTCGTCCGCTGCGCCGCGCAGATCTTCGTCGGCCTCGAACTCGTCGGCGGCGACCCGAGCATCCTGGTCCTCGCGGTCGCCGAGACCGTCGGCGGCGCCGCCTCCGCCTTCGCCATCCCGACCTCCGCGCCGCTGGTCGCGGGCACCGTCGAGGAGGACGGCCTGCTCGGCGCCAACTCCCTGATGGCGTCCGCCGCGAGCGCGACCCGGCTCGGTGGCCCCGCGCTCGCCGGACTGCTGATCTTCACCGCGGGGCCCGGCTGGGCGTTCCTGCTGGACGCCGCGTCCTTCGCGGCGAGTGCGGCGCTGCTCACCCTCGTCCGGGTGCGCCGCACCCCCATCCCGCGCCGCTCGATGCGCGCCGACCTCGTCCAGGGCTGGACCGAGGTCCGCGCCCGCGACTGGTACTGGACCAGCCTGATCGCCCACGCGGTGTGGAACGGGGCCGCCGCCGTCCTGGCCACCCTCGGCCCGCTGATCGCGCACCACCGGCGCGGCGGCGACGGCATGTGGGTGCTGATGCTCGAAGCGGGCTCCGTCGGCCTGCTGACCGGCTCGCTGCTCGCCTCCCGCGCCCGGCTGCGCCGCCCCGTGCTCACCGGCAATCTGGCCCTGACCAGCTACGCGCTGCCGCTGGTCCTGCTCGCCGCCGACGCCCCTGCCGTGCCCTTGATCGTCTCCTACGGCCTCGCCCTCGGCGCGCTCGGCTTCTTCAACCCGGTCTGGGAGTCCTACGTGTTCAGCTCGGTGCCCGCCGGGGTGCTGGCCCGCGTGACCTCGTACGACTGGCTGCTCTCGCTCGGCGCGATGCCGGTCGGATACGCGCTCGCGCCGCTCGCCTGCGACGCCTTCGGACCCGCCGTGCCGCTGTACGTGGCGGCGGCGCTGGTCGCCGCCCTGTGCCTGGGGACGGCGGCCGTCCCCGGTGTGCGGCACGCGACGACGGTGACCGACGCCCCCAGGGAGCGGGCACCGGTCACCGTCTGATCACCCCGTGGGGGGAGCTGTCGGGAACCCGCGGACTACGCGGTACGGCGGCGGTTGCGCGCGGTGAACAGCACCGCGCCGCCGAACGCGACGGCGCCGACCGCGATCCCGCCGATCAGCCGGGTCGCGCCCGCGCCGGTGGCGGGCAGCGAGGCGTTGCCCGCGCCGCCGGACACCGCGCCGGAGGACCCGGCCGATCCGGTGGTCCCGTTGGAGCCGGAGGAGCCGGAAGAACCGGCGGTGGCCGAGGCGTTCGAGGCCGACGTCTTGACCACGAGCGCGACCGTGTTGTTCGCCGCGTTGTGGTCGAAGGGCAGCTCGATCCGGTTCGGCCCGGTCGTCAGCAGCGCCGCCTCGCCCTGGTGCACGCCGGTGGACGTGACGCGCAGGGTGAGCGGGAAGTCGTACGACTTCCCGCTGTAGAGGGTGACCGGGCGCTCGACGTCGGACTCCGTGTCCGACGCGCAGCGCAGGTACCGCTTCGCGGTGTCGCGCGGCGCGCACGTCACGGGCCACTCCACGAGTGCGGTGCCGTCGGGCACGCGGACGTCGAAGCGGGTGACCGGCGTGAAGTACTCGAGCGGGTCGATCGAGGCGGGTCCGTGGTTGTCCACGTGCACGGTGAGCTTGACCTGCGCGCCGTTCGCACCGGTGACCTCGGGCGCGGAGATCCCGAAGTCCGCGGTGTTGGTGACCGTGAAGTCCGCGCCGCCGTACGAGGTGTCGTTACGGCCGTCCGCCCCCGGGGTCCCGCCGGGAACCGGCACCAGGTGCAGGGCGGGCCCGGTGCCCGGCTCGCCCGCGGGGTGCGCGGTGGCCTCCTTCGGGGTGAACGCCGTGACGTCCACGCTCTCCGCGTAGGCGTCCGCGTTCGCCTTCATCGAGACGGTGTCGCGCACGCCGTAGCTGGCGCCGGCGGCGAGCGGCTGGTCGATGGCGCAGCGCGCCACCGTACGGTCCACGCCCTGCCGCGGGTCGCGGGAGGTGTCGTACACGCAGTTGGAGAAGCGCTCGACCGGGGTGAGGCCGTGCGACCACCGCAGTTCCAGTTGGACCGAGGCGACGTCGGCGTTGCCCTCGTTGGTGACGGTGACCGGCACGTCGCCGTTCGCTCCGGGGGCGAGGGTCGTGGCCGCCGCCCGGCCGACGACGAGGGACGGGCCGTCGGCCAGCGTCACCGTCGGCTTGAAGGTCTGCGTCTTGCCGTTGGTGTTGCGGTGGCTGACGCTGAACGACCCCTTGGCCCCGGCGGCCACGCCCGGCAGCGGCCGGATCTTCACCGCGACGTCGGGCAGGTGGAGCCGCCCGACCGGCGCGCCGGGCACGGTGCAGACGGCGTCGGCGCCGGTCACCGTACAGCCCTGCGGCCAGACGACCTCGGCGACGTTCTTCATGCCCGCCGCGGAGAAGGTCAGTCGCTGTGCGGGCACGGCCACGTTCGGGTCGTGGTGGAGCATCGTGACCGCCATCGAGCGGGTGACCGGTTCGGCCCCGGCCGCCGTGGGCGCGAAGGTCACGTCGTAGGCGCGCAGGCCCAGGTCGATCGAATCGGCCGGCGCGGTGTCCGCCGGCGGCCCGTCGGCTCCGAAGGCCACGGCTCCGCCGCCGAGCGTTAACACCCCGGCCGCCCCAAGGGCCAGCGCCGCCGGGCGCAGCCGTCCGGTGAATGCGCGACCTCGCATGGTGTCTCCCCGTCACTTCGAGTGGTGGTTCGTTGTGGGGAGTTGGACGGCCGATGTCGCACAGGGGTTGTACGGGTTTCCGTTTGTTATAGATTTGGTCAAGTAGCGGCGGGGACAGTGGACTTCGCACCGGTTACCACCGTCTCCTGGCCCCTCGCCGCGTCCGCCGCCGGGTCCTCGCCGACCGCCGTCCCCGCGCCCACCGTCGGCAGCGTCACGCAGACCGTGAGGCCGCGGCCGGGTGCCGTCTCCAGCGCGACCGTGCCGTGGTGCGCCTGGACGACGGCCTGCACGATGGCCATGCCGAGGCCCGCGCCGCCGCTGTCGCGGGCGCGTCCTGCGTCGGCGCGGAAGAACCGGTCGAAGACGCGGGCCGCGTCCCGCTCGCTCATACCGGGACCCGAATCGGTGATCCGCAAGAGCAGTTTCTCGCCACGCGCGGCGACTTCGACGCTGGCCGGGGAGCGGGCCGGGGTGTGCACCCGCACATTGCTCAGCAAATTGCCCACGACCTGCCGCAACGCGGCCTCGTCGCCGAGGACTTCGGGCAGCGGTCCGCCGTCGGCCCGGCAGTCGGGCACCATCAGCGTCAGCGGCCGTTCCGGCTGCTGCGCGGCCAGGTCGGCGGCGGCGTCGCGGACCAGCCGGGACAGGTCGACGGCGCCGTGCGGCAGCGCGGGCCGGTCGTCGAGCCTGGCCAGCGCGAGGAGTTCGTCGACCAAGCGGCTCATCCGCAGCGCCTCGGAGCTGACCCGGCTCAGCGCCCGCTCCTTCTCGTCGGCGTCGAGCATGCCCTTCTCGTAGAGCTGGAGGTAGCCGCGCACCGACGCCAGCGGGGTGCGCAGCTCGTGCGAGGCGTCGGCCAGAAATCGCCGCAACTGTGTGGTGGCGCGCTCGCTTTCGGTCACGGCGGTCTCGATCTGCTGGAGCATCGCGTTGAGCGCGCCGCTGAGCTGTTCGACCTCGCTGGAGCCGTGCCGCGCGGTGCCGATCCGCCGCCCGAGGTCGCCCCCGGCGATGGCGGACGCGGTCTCCACCATGTCCTCCAGCGGGCTCAGCCGCCGCCTGGCCGCGGTCAGCGAGCCGGTGGCGAGCAGCGCGAGCAGCACCACGCCGACGACCGATTCGACGATCAGCAGATTGCCGATCGCGTGCTTGACGCCGCTGAGCCGTATGCCCTTGACCACGATGGTGCCGTCGGAGAGCCGGATCGCGACCACCCGGTACTCCATCGAGCCGGTCTTCACGGTCTTCGCGCCGCCGCTGCGGACCAGCCCGGCCGGGTCGGGGATCGCCTCGGCGAGCCGCCGCTGCTCGGAGCTGACCGGAATGGTGCCGTCCTGGCAGACGGCGGCGGGCTCGCCGCGCCGGTCGAGCATGACGAACAGATCCTGCTGGAACGCCACCGCGATCGCCGAACTCCCCGGCCCGCCGCCCCCGTTCTGCCCGCCCTGCCCGCTCTGCAGGAGGTCGGCGAGCTGGCAGAGCCGCCGCACCATGTCCGCGTCGATCGAGGTCTTGGCGAGCGAGGACTGCGAGCCCTTCAGCGAGTCGTCGATCTCGCCGACCAGCACCATGTACGTGGCGGCGATGCTCGCGCAGGCCGCGAGCAGCAGGCCGACCGCGAGGAAGGTCACGTTGGCGATCGTGAAGCGCCCGCGCAGCGAGTGCGGGCGGGGCCACAGGCCGCACTTGTTCACCTTCACACCGCTCCCCCGTCCGTGGCGGCGCCCGGTTCCGCCGCGCGCAGCCCGTATCCGATCCCCCGCCGGGTCTCGATCAGCGGCGGCCCGAGCCGGTCGAGCTTGCGCCGCAGATACGAGATGTACGTCTCGACGACCGTGGACGAGACGGCCGTGTCGTACTGCCAGACGTGCTGGAGCAGTTGCTCCTTGGTGACGATCCGCCCGGCGTTGCGCAGCAGGTGCCGCAGCAGGTTGTACTCGGTGGGCGTCAGCTCGACGGGCTGCCCGCACCTGCGGACGGTGTACGTGGCCTCGTCCATCTCCAGGTCGCCGTGGCGCAGGACGCGCCCGTCGGCGCCCTCGCGGCGCCGGGTGCGGCGCAGCACCGCGTGCACGCGGGCCACCACCTCGTCGACGCCGAACGGCTTGGTGATGTAGTCGTCGCCGCCGAGCGCGAGCCCGGCGACCACGTCGCGCGGGGCGTCCCGCGCGGTGACGAAGATGACGGCGAGGTCGTCGGCGTCGGTCTCGGCGGCGCGTTCCTGGCGCAGCGCGCGGCAGACCTCCCAGCCGCTGCCGTCCGGCAGCATCACGTCGAGCAGTACGAGGTCGGGCCGGTGTTCGCGCGCGGCGGCCAGCGCCTCGCGCCCGGTCGCGGCACTGTGCACCGTGAAGCCGTTGTATTTCAGGGTGATGCGCAGGATGTCCGCGATCCCCGGTTCGTCCTCCACGATGAGCACGGTGGCGTCCATGCCCACCAGTATCCGCACTCCCCCCGCGACCCCGTCCCGGCCGGAACTTTGGAGTTCCTTGAGAGAAGCGGGATCGGCTTGGCGGTCGGCGCGACAGCCACGGAGGCTGAAGAGGCTCGTTGGTCAGTCCACGGGTCCGTCGGTCAGTGCGCGGGTCCCGTTGGTCAACTCGTCGGTCGTGGAACGCTCGTTGATGGGGGATGTGGTCGTGGCCGTTGTGGCTCGATGGTGTTTTCGGCACAAATGGCTGGTGATGTCGTTCTGGCTGGCGGCGCTGCTGTGCGTCGGCGCGGTGGGCAACGCGCTCGGCAGCGGCTACTCCAACGCGTTCTCGCTCAAGGGCACCGAGTCCACCAAGGTCCTGGACCTGATGGACCAGGTGGTGCCCGAGCGGTCCGGCGAGGCCGACACGGTGGTGTGGCACGTCGACTCCGGTACGGTGCGCGACGCTTCGGTACGGGCGCGGCTCGACCCGGCGCTGGCGGACATCGCCCGGCAGAAGGACGTCGGGCAGGTCGTCAGCCCGTACGACCCGGCGGGCGCGGCGCAGATCAGCAAGGACGGCCGTACGGCGTACGCGACGGTGACGTACACCAAGCTCGGCGGTGACCTCTCCGACGACCAGGCGCAGAAGCTGATCGACACCGCGCACCACGCGGCGGCCAAGGGCCTGAGGGTCGAGGTCGGCGGCAACAAGCCCGCGCAGGCGGAGCAGCCGCTGCCGGGCCTCGCCGAGGGCGTCGGCATCGCGGCGGCGGCCGTGGTGCTGTTCCTGGCGCTGGGCTCGCTGTTCGGGATGCTGCTGCCGATCGTGACGGCGCTGTTCGGCATCGGCATCTCGTCGTCGGCGATCATCATCCTCAGCCACGGCATGGACGTGGCGGACTTCTCGCCGCAGCTCGCGACGCTGGTGGGTCTGGGCGTCGGCATCGACTACGCGCTGTTCATCGTGACCAGGCACCGCAAGGGAATCCTGCGCGGGAAGAGCCCCGAGGACGCGGCGGTCACCGCGCTCAACACCTCGGGCCGCGCCGTGCTGTTCGCGGGCGGCACGGTCTGCATCGCGCTGCTGGGCATGTTCACGCTGCGGCTGACCTTCCTCGACGGTGTGGCCGTCGCGGCGGCGCTGACCGTCGTCATCACGGTCGCCGCCGCGATGACGCTGCTGCCCGCGCTGCTCGGCCTGCTGGGCATGCGGGTGCTCAGCCGCGGGCAGCGCCGCGCGCTGGCGGCCGAGGGACCGCAGCCGGAGGTCGCGACGGGCGCGGCGGCGCGCTGGTCGTCGTTCCTCCAGCGGCACCCGCGGGTGCTCGCGGTGGCGGCGGTGGCCGTGATGGCCACCTTGGCGATCCCGGCGCTCGGCCTGCGCCTGGGCTCCTCCGACCAGGGCAACAACCCGACGACGACCACCACCCGCAAGGCGTACGACATGCTCGCGGACGGCTTCGGCCCCGGTTTCAACGGGCCGTTGACGATCCTCGCCGAGGTGCCGACCGGCGCGGACAGGACCGCGCTGAACGGCCTGGTCACGACGTTGAAGGACACCGACGGCATCGCGTACGCCGCCGCCCTGCCGATGAAGCCGGGCGACAAGGTGGCGTTCATCCAGGCGGTGCCGACCACCTCGCCGCAGGACAAGGCGACCTCCGACCTGATCGACCACCTGCGCGACGACGTCGTCCCGGCCGCCGAGCGGGGCAGCACGATGCGGGCGTACGTCGGCGGCCAGACGGCGATCTTCGAGGACTTCGCGACGGTCCTGTTCAACAAGCTGCCGCTGTTCATCGGCGTGATCATCGTGCTGGGCTTCCTGCTCCTGCTGGTCGCCTTCCGCAGCCTGGTGGTGCCGCTGACGGCCGCCGCGATGAACCTGATCGCGGCGGCGGCCTCCTTCGGGGTGCTGGTGGCCTGCTTCCAGTGGGGCTGGGGCGGTTCGCTGGCCGGGCGCGAGGGGCCGATCGACGCCTTCCTGCCGGTCATCATGCTCTCGCTGCTCTTCGGCCTGTCGATGGACTACCAGGTCTTCCTGGTCAGCCGGATGCACGAGGAGTGGGTGCACACCAAGGACAACGCGCGGGCGGTACGGGTCGGGCTCGCCGAGACCAGCCGGGTGATCAACTCGGCGGCGGTCATCATGATCTGCGTCTTCGGCGCCTTCGTGCTCAGCGGCGAGCGGGTGCTGGCGATGTTCGGCATCGGCCTGGCGGGCGCGGTCGCGCTGGACGCGTTCATCCTGCGGACGGTGCTGGTGCCGTCGCTGATGCACATGTTCGGCACCTCCAACTGGTGGCTGCCCGCGTGGCTGAACAAGCGGCTGCCGCACCTGGCGGTGGAGCCGGCCGAGGACGACGACCCCGCGGCAGGCGCGCCGACGGGCACGCTGATGGCCGCCGGGGCCGGTACCGACATCGTCTCCGGGCCCGCCGTACGCGGCCGGGTCACGGGCGCCGCCGGGCTGCCGGTGCCGCGCTCGGAGCTGACGCTGATCGCGGCGGACGGCCGCCAGGTGGGCCGCGCGGCGGCGGACGACGAGGGCGCCTTCCTGTTGCCGACGCCGCGCGCGGGCTCGTACGTCCTGGTCGCCAACGCGCCGGGACACCACCCGCAGACGGCGAGCGTGCTGGCCTCCGACCGCCCGGTGGAGTGTGATCTGCGCCTCACGGGGACGGGTGCGCTGACCGGTACGGTGCGGCGCGCGGACGGTCAGCCGGTCGAGGACGCGCGGGTCGTGCTGCACGACGCGGACGGCCACGAGGTGGCGGAGACGCGGACCGGCAAGGACGGCTCGTACGCCTTCGGCAATCTCTACCCCGGCCGGTACACGCTGCTGACCATGGGCTATCCGCCGTTCCCCGCCACCGTCCGGGTCCCGGACGACGGCGGCGAGGGGGACGGTGACGTCGATCTGGAGCTGAGTTATTCGCAGGACTGACCGCGGCCGGGCGCCGCCGCTCCCCCGGCGGCGCCCGTTGTCAGGGCCCGGTTCCGAAACCTTCGGAGCCGGGCCCTTCCGTATGCCCGGAGCACCGGCCTTGAACATGTTCAAAACCGGGTCTAGAGTCGTCGCGTCAGCAGGTTTGAACACGTTCAAACAAGGGGTGGACCCGCTATGGACCTGACCGTCCTCGCGTATGTGATCTATCTGGCCGTCAGCATCGGCCTGACCGTCTGGGTGGCCCGTACCCTCAGCAGCAACGGCCGGATCTTCCTCGCCGACGTGCTGCACGGCGACGAGAAGCTCGCCGACGCCGTCAACCACCTCCTGGTGGTCGGCTTCTATCTGGTGAACCTCGGCTTCGTCGCCCTCTACCTGAAGTCGGCCGACGCCGTCGACAACGCGCGCGGCCTGTTCGAGGCGCTGTCGGTCAAGCTCGGCGTCGTGCTGCTGGTGCTCGGCGTGATGCACCTCGGCAACGTCTACGTGCTCAACAAGATCCGGCGGCGCGGGCTGATGGAGCGCGAGCAGTACCCGCCGGTGGACAGCGACGGCTGGACGAAGCCGAACGGCCCGACCCCGGCCGGGGTGTGACATGACGCGCCTCACGCAGAGCGCGGTGACCGCGCGGCCCGACCGGCCGACGGCGCGGCCCGTGGCGCGGACGCCCCGCCCGCCCGTACGGCGGCTCACCGTGCTGTACGACCCCGCCTGCCGGCTGTGCGCCTTCGTACGGGACTGGCTCGTCCGGCAGCGGCAGCTCGTCAGACTCGACATGGTGCCGGTCGGCTCCCCCGAGGCCATGCACCGCTTCCCCGGCCTCGACCACGCGGCGACCGGGCGCGAGATCACCGTCGTCGGCGACGCGGGCCAGCTCTACCGGGGCGACTCCGCCTGGGTGGTGTGCCTGTGGGCGCTCGCCGACCACCGCGCCTTCTCGCACACCCTGGCCACCCCCGCGGGCCGCAGGCTCGCCCGCGCGGCGGTGCTGACCGCGGCCAAGTACCGCGAGAGCAAGCAGCGTTCGGCCGCGGCCCCGACCTGGTTCCCCGGGCGCAACGCGGCGGGCGCGCCCGGCCCCGCGCCGGTCAGGTCCGTACCCGGCTGGATCTACGACAAGGCGACCGGCTGGACGCAGAGCGACCCGGGCTCCCCGTCGGCACCGCCGTCCGCACCGCCGGCCGACCCGCGGCGCGGCCGGGGCGCGGACAGCGCCGACGGCTGTGCGGGCGACGGATAGGCTCACCCGGGTGGAGCACGTGACAGACCAGCCGGAGCCCGCGGCCACGGGTCCGGCGGCGGAGCCGGGCCCCGGCCTGGGCGAGGAACTGCCCGGCGGCCGGGCCCGGCCCAAGACCGGCAAGAGCGAGCAGACCCGCGCGGTGATCCTGGAGACCGCGATGCGGCTGTTCCGCGAGCGCGGCTACGACAAGACCACGATGCGCGCCATCGCCCAGGAGGCGGGCGTCTCGGTCGGGAACGCCTACTACTACTTCCAGTCCAAGGAATTCCTGATCCAGGGGTTCTACGACCGGATGACGCACGACCACGCGGCCGACGCCCGGGTGCGCATGCGCGGGGTGACCGACTTCGCGGAGCGCCTGGAGATCACGCTCGCGTCCTGGCTGGACACCGCGGCCGCGTACCACGAATTCGCCGCCCAGTTCTTCCGCACGGCCGCCGACCCGGACAGCTCGCTCAGCCCGTTCTCGAACGAGTCGCACCCGGCCCGCGCCACCGCCGTCGAACTCTTCCGCGACGTGCTGTCCGGCTCCGACCTCGCCCCCAAGCTCGACTCCGAACTCGCCGAGCTGCTCCCCGAACTGCTCTGGCTGCACCTCATGGTCGTCGTCCTCTACTGGGTCTTCGACCGCACCCCCGACACCGCGCGGACCCGCGAGTTCGTGCACCGCTCCACCCCCGTGGCGGCCCGCGTCATCGGCCTGTCCCGCTACCGGGTCTTCCGCCCCGTCGTCCGCGACGCCAAGTCCCTCATCCAGGACTTCATCCTCCCGACGATCGGCCGCACCGCGGTCACACCGTCGAGTCGGCCGACTCCCGATCAGCCGGGGCAGCCGGGCTAGTCGGGGCGGTCGCTTCCGCCGGGTCGGCCGGACCGGCCTGCGCCGCCTCGCGGCGCAGCGCCCGCAGGCTCCGCGCGCCGAGGGCCGCGATGGCGGTGCCGAGGAGGAAGGAGACGATCGCGAGAGTGAGGTGGATCCAGAAGTAGGCGGTGGGCGATCCGTGGTCGCCGTCGTGGAAGGCCAGACCGCTGGTGTCCTTCCACAAATTCTTGACAAAGGTGACCCAGACGATCCACGACCACACACCGAAAGCGACCAGGAACCAGGACACGCGCCGACTGAGCTTCATGCGTCCCAGTATGTGCGGGCCCCCCGGTAGGAGGGCCGACGGGGGTGGCCGGTTCCCCGCGCGGGACGTGCGGATCGTCACGGCGGACGGCCCGCACCCGGGGGCGCGGCGGCCGGGAAAGGACATGTACGTTTCCTCGGGTGCCCATGCCTACGACCGCCGCGCGCCGCACCGCGCCGCACCGTTCCGCCCTGGCCGTTCTCGCCGTGTCCGCCGTCGCCGCGCTGCTCGGCGGCACCGTCCTGACGGGGGCCGCGAGCGCGGCTCCGGCCGCCGGCACCAAGCCCGCGCCGAGACCGCCCGAGCACATGTCCACGGTGGGCGGCGACCGGCTGGGCGTGCCGGGCACGCAGGTGGACCCGGGACAGGGCGCGCCCGCGCTGCCCGCGAAGCTGACGGCGAAGTCCTGGATCGTGGCGGACGCCAAGACCGGCGAGATCTACGCCGCGCACAACGCGCACTGGCGGCTCCCCCCGGCCAGCACCCTGAAGATGCTGTTCGCCGACACGGTGCTGCCGAAGTTCCCGAAGAACACCGTGCGCAAGGTGCTGCCGAGCGACCTCCAGGGCATGGGCGAGGGCAGCAGCCTCGTCGGCATCAAGGAGAATCTGACCTACACCGTCCACGACCTGTGGCTCGGTGTCTTCCTGCGCTCGGGCAACGACGCGGTGCACGTGCTGTCCGCCATGAACGGCGGCGTCGCCAGGACCGTCGCGGACATGAACGCGCGGGCCAAGGAGTTGCAGGCGGCCGACACGCATGTGGTCACGCCCGACGGCTACGACGAGCGCGGGCAGGTCAGCAGCGCGTACGACCTCACGCTCTTCGCCCGCTCGGGGCTCCAGAACGCCGACTTCCGCGAGTACTGCTCGACGGTGAGCGCGCAGTTCCCCGGCGAGTGGAAGGTCGACAAGAACAAGAAGACCGGCAAGACCACCAAGAAGCGCGAGTCGTTCGGCATCCAGAACACCAACCGGCTGCTCAGCGGCGACTACGGCCTGTCCCCCTACCCCGGCATCGCGGGCGTCAAGAACGGCAACACCACCAACGCGGGCGCCACCTTCACCGGGGTCGCGCAGCGCGACGGCCGAACGCTGCTGGTCACCGTCATGACGCCGAAGGCCGAGCACGACCTGGTCTACCGCGAGGCCGCCTCGCTGCTGGACTGGGGCTTCAAGGCCGCCCCTACGGTCAAGCCGGTCGGCACACTGGTCCCGCCGCTGAGCCAACTGCCGCCGCCGACCGCCACGACGAAGGCGCCCGAGGGCGACAAGGGACCGGCCACCGCCTCCGCCACGGCCGGTTCCTCCCACGACGGCCTGTGGACGGCGCTGGGGGTCGCCGCCGGTTCCCTGCTCGTCCTGGCCGTGGCGTTCATCGTGGTACGGAAGCTCCGCCCGCTGCCGTCCCCGGCCGGCGGTGGTCCTCATCCTGCCCCGCGTCCTGATCCCGCTCCGCGTCCCGGTGCTGACCCTGGCCCTGATCCTGGCCCTGATCCCGATCCCGATCGGGCGTCCGGTCCGGCGTCCGGTCCCGACCGCCGCTCCCGGCGCCGGAAGGGCTGACGGGCTCCGGGGCCCGCGTGGCCCCGTGGACCTCGATCACCTCGACGACCTCCACGGTCTCGACGCCTTCCCCCGGTTCCCCGGCGGCGTCGCCGCCTCCACCGTCCCCGCCGTCCTCGCCGTCCTTCTCGGGCGGCGGCGCGTGCCTGGGCGTCGCCGTCCACGCGGCGCAGTACAGCAGTAGCTTCGCCATGAAGTTGATCCAGAGCAGCAGGGCGACCGGCGTACCGAAGGCGCCGTACACGTTCTTGCCCGCGACGCCCTGGAGGTAGCCGCTGAGCAGCACCTTCAGCAGTTCGAAGCCGACCGCGCCGATGAACGCCGCCTGGACCACGGCGCGGCGCGACGGTTCGACGCCCGGCAGCAGCGTCAGCAGGTAGGTCAGGATCAGGAAGTCGGCCAGGACGGCGATGCAGAAGCCGAGGACGGTCAGCAGCGCGCGGCCGGGGCCGTGGTCGGCGAGCCCGGCCTTGTGGACGGTCCAGTCGACGGCCGCGGTCGCGAAGCCGGAGGCGGCGAGCGAGAGCAGGGCCGCCGCGCCGAGGCCGAGCAGGATGCCGCCGTCGACCAGTTTGGCGACGACGGGGTTGCGCTCCTCGTCGTCCTTGTCCCAGACGGCGCGCAGGCAGTCGCGCAGCGAGCCGACCCAGCCGATACCGGTGAAGAGCAGCGCGGCACCGGCGATCCCGCCGATGGTCCCGGCGTTGGCGACCAGGCCGTTGATGTCGAGCTGGTCGGCGATGCCGGGGATCTGGTCGGAGATCTTGTGCTGGAGGGTGTCGAGCTGATGCTGCGACAGCAGCGCGGCGCCGATCGCCGCGACGACCGCGAGCAGCGGGAAGAGCGAGAGGAAGCTGGTGAAGGTCATCGCGGCGGCCAGCCGCGTCCAGTGGACGGTCTGGAGGTGCGCGAAGGCGCGCCAGCCGTGTGTCCGCATCGCCGCGGCGATGCGCGGGCCGATCCAGGGCAACCTTGTCAACCAGTCCATAACGGGGGGCCTACCCTCCCCCGGCCCGCGCAGTCCCGCGGAACACGAAGGTGCGGGTTCCCCAGAAGCGCAGCGCGGTCGCGAGAGCCATGCCGATCCCCGCGCCCGACACGACATCGGCGCGCGCACTGGCCAGCCCGAGCACGTAGTGCGATACGCCCAGACAGCCCAACTGCACGAGCGCGCCCGCCACGTTCACCGCGAAGAAGACCCCGTACTGCCGCGCCCTGCCGACCGCGGGGGTCCGGCCCCGATAGGTCCCCAGCGCGTTCCCGAGATACGCCACCGTGCACCCGGCGAGGAACGACAGCGCCTTCGCCCCGATCGGCCCGAACCCGCCGGGGCCGCGCAGCCAGACGAACAGCCCGAGGTCGGCGGCGTACGCGGCGCCGCCCGCGAGGGCGAAGCCGAGGACTTCCGAGCTGAGGCCCCGAGGGGAGCGCGCCCTCACCGGTTGACCGCCGCCAGGACGTAGAGGACGACCCAGGCCAGGGCGATGACGACCAGGGCGCGGTCGCGCAGGACGACGTCCTCGGGGGCGCCCGCGGAGCCCGCGTCGGCGAAGACGGCGTAGCGCAGGACGGAGAGGATGAAGGGGATCATCGAGAGCTGCCGCCAGGGGAGCCAGCCGTTGGGCGAGGCGCCGGTCTCCATCGACCACAGGCAGTAGGCGAGTACGGCGCCGCCCGCGGCGAGCTGCCAGACGAAGCGCAGGTAGCCGGTGGTGTACGCGCCGAGGAGGGCGCGGGAGGCGCCGACCTCGGAGCCCTCCGAGTCCTCGGGCGGCGCGGGGGCCGCCGGGGCGGTGGCGTCCGGCTGGGGTCCGACCGTCGGGGCCGCGGGGGCCGCCGCCGTGGCCCGTTCGGCGAGCCGCGACATCAGGACGAGTTCGGAGTAGCGCTTGGCGGCGACCATGAACAGCGCGCCGAAGCCCGAGGTGATCAGGAACCAGCGGGACAGGTCGATGCCGAGGGCGAGGCCGCCCGCCATGGCGCGCATCAGGAAGCCGGTGGTGACGATGACGAGGTCGACGACCAGCATGTGCTTGAGCCACACACAGTAGGCGAGCTGCATGACCACGTATCCGGCGAGCAGCCCGGCCGTGTCCGGGTTGCAGAGCACCCCGGCCGCCGCGGGCGCGAGGACCGCGAGGGCGCCGCCCGTGGCGTACGCGACCGGCACCGGGACCTGTCCGCAGGCCACCGGGCGGCGGCACTTGACGGGGTGGGCGCGGTCGGCGTCGGCGTCGCGGGCGTCGTTGATCAGATAGACGGCGGCGGAGCAGCCGGTGAAGAGCACGAAGACGACGGCGAGCTGGAGTACGGCGTGCGCGGACAGCAGGCGTCCGGCGGCCAGTGGCGCGGCCAGCACGAGGACGTTCTTGACCCACTGCCGGGGCCGGGCGGTCCGCACCAGACCGGCGGGCAGTCCCCGTACGGAGACCGGGGGCGGGAAGCGTCCGGCCGAGGGGACGGCGGTCGCCGGTACGTCGTCGATGAGCGCGGCGGTGCGTTCCGTCATGACGGCCGCCCTCCGCGCAGGGCCCAGTTCCGGCCGAGCCGGGCGGTGACGGCGCCGAGCAGCGCGCCGCAGGCCACGTCGCTCGGGTAGTGGACGCCGACGACCATCCGGGACACGCACATGGCGGCGGCGAGCGGCGGGAGCGGCGCGGCGAACGGCGTACGGGGCATCAGTGCCCCGAAGGCGACGACGGCCGCGGCGGCCGAGGTGGCGTGCGAGCTGGGGAAGCTGTGCTGTCCGGCGGTGCGGACCAGCGGTTCGGCGTCCGGCAGCACCGGGCGCGGGCGGCGGACGACCCGTTTGACGCCCATGCTCGCCGCGTGGGCCGCGCCGACCAGTGTGGTGGCGCGCAGCCAGGCGCCGCGGCGGCCGGGGTCGGCGCAGGCGCCGGCGAGACCGGCGGCCAGCCAGACCGCGCCGTGCTCGCCCGCCCAGGACAGCGCGCGGGCCGCACCCGCGACGCGGGGGTCGGTGCCGCGGCGGCGCAGCGCGGCCAGCAGGTGGTGGTCCGCGCGTTCCGCGGCGGAGTCGGGGTAGCGCACTGGTCGGTACTCCCTCGCAGCGACGGCTCGTGACCCGGGGCCGCCACAGCTGGGCGACCGGCCGCCCCACCTGGGCGAATTGTCGGGTCATCACACTTGGACCCCGAGTGCTTACCGTGCGCGACGGCTCCTCACGCACCACCACTCACCCTTTTCAGTGAGAAAAGCCGCATAACGCACTATTCGTGATCTTTCGCACCACTCAGAGCGCTACGGTCACGGACATGCCTGTACCCTCCGCGACGACCGTCCCCGTCACCGGCGAGGGCCGCACCGCCGCCGACGCCTCGGCCGACCCCACCGACGCCTCGACCGACCCCACCGCCGCCCCCCTCGATCGCGGCTCCGGCCCCGCCGACCTCCCCAGCCGCGTCGGCCCGGTCACCGGCTGGGGCCGCACCGCCCCCACCACCGCCCGCGTCCTGCGCCCCCTGACGTACGAGGCGGCCGTCGCGGCGGTCACCGGCAGCGACGGCCGCGGCGCCATCGCGCGGGGCCTGGGCCGGGCCTACGGGGACGCGGCGCAGAACGCGGGCGGCGCCGTCCTGGACATGACCGGACTCGACCGCGTCCACGAGATCGACGCCGTCAACGGCCTGGTCGTGTGCGACGCGGGCGTCTCGCTGCACCGCCTGATGGAGGTGCTGCTGCCGCTCGGCTGGTTCGTGCCCGTCACGCCCGGCACCCGCTATGTGACGGTCGGCGGCGCGATCGGCGCGGACATCCACGGCAAGAACCACCACGGCTCCGGGTCCTTCTCCCGCCATGTGCGCGCCATCGAACTGCTCACCGGTGACGGCGAGACCCGGCTGGTCACGCCCGAGGACGAGCCGGGCCTGTTCTGGGCGACGGCCGGCGGCATGGGCCTGACCGGCGTCATCCTGGCCGCGACCCTCCAGCTCCTGCTGGTCCAGACGTCGTTGATGACCGTGGACACCGAACGCGCCACCGACCTGGACGACCTGATGGCGCGGCTGACCGCGACCGACGACACGTACCGCTACTCGGTGGCCTGGATCGACCTGCTCGCGCGCGGCGCGAAGACCGGCCGCGCCGTCCTCACCCGCGGCGACCACGCCCCGCTCGACGCGCTGCCCGCCACGTCCCGCGCGCGCCGCGACCCGCTCGCCTTCCGCCCCGGACGGCTGCCCGCCGCACCACGCTTCGTCCCCGAGGGCCTGCTCGGCCGCACCAGCGTCGGCCTGTTCAACGAGTTCTGGTACCGCAGGGCCCCGCGCGAGCGGCGCGGCGAACTCCAGCGCCTGTCCGCCTTCTTCCACCCGCTGGACGGGCTGCCGCACTGGAACCGGATCTACGGCCGCAGCGGCTTCGTCCAGTACCAGTTCGTCGTCGGCCACGGCCAGGAGGAGGCGCTGCGGCGCATCGTCGGACGGATCGGCGCCCGCGGCTGCCCGTCCTTCCTCGCCGTGCTCAAGCGCTTCGGCGAGGGCGACCCCGGCTGGCTCTCCTTCCCGATGGCGGGCTGGACCCTCGCCCTCGACATCCCCGCCGCGCTCCCCGGCCTCGGCGCGTTCCTCGACGAGCTGGACGAGGAGGTCGCGGAGGCGGGCGGCCGGGTCTACCTCGCCAAGGACGCGCGGCTGCGGCCCGAACTCCTGGCCCGGATGTACCCGCGCCTCGACGACTTCCGCACCCTGCGCGCCACGTACGACCCGCGCGGCGTGATCACGTCCGACCTCGCCCGCCGCCTGGCCCTCTAGGGCCCGCCGCCACAGCCTCGAAGGAGCTTCCCGTGAAGGACGCGTTCGGCGCCCCCCAGTCCCTGCTGATCCTCGGCGGCACCTCCGAGATCGCGCTGGCCACCGCCCGCCGCCTCATCGCCCGCCGCACCCGTACCGTCTATCTCGCGGGCCGCCCCTCCGAGGCGCTGGACGCCGCCGCGACGCAGTTGCGCGCGCTCGGCGCCGACGTCCACGCGGTCGGCTTCGACGCCCTCGACCCCGCCTCGCACGAGGAGGTCCTCGGCAAGCTCTTCACCGAGGGCGACATCGACATGGTGCTGCTCGCCTTCGGCGTCCTCGGCGACCAGGCCCGCGACGAGCAGGAACCGCTCTCGGCCGTCCACGTCGCCCAGGTCAACTACACCGGCGCCGTCTCCGCCTCCCTGGTCTGCGCGGGCGCCCTCCAGTCGCAGGGCCACGGCTCGCTGGTCGTGCTGTCCTCCGTGGCCGGCGAGCGCGCCCGCCGCGCCAACTTCATCTACGGCAGCAGCAAGGCCGGGCTCGACGCCTTCGCCCAGGGCCTCGGCGACGCCCTGCACGGGGCCGGCGTGCACGTCATGATCGTCCGCCCCGGCTTCGTCCGCACCAAGATGACCGCGGGGCGCGAGGAGGCCCCGCTGGCCACCACCCCCGAGGCCGTCGCGGTCGCCATCGAGACCGGGCTGCGCCGCCGCAGCGAAACGGTCTGGGTGCCCGGCACCCTGCGCGTCGTCATGTCGGCCCTGCGGCACGTCCCGAGGCCGCTCTTCCGCCGCCTGCCGGTCTGACCCGGCACCGGCTCCGCCGCGCGCGCCGTCAGCGGCGGGCGGCCGTGTCGTACGCTCCACAGACGGTGACACCGCGTTCCGGAGGAGGGGGCCATGGGGGCGACTCCCGCTGACGGGAGAGGACTTCGGGGCCGGCGGCTGCGGTGGCTGACCCCGCCGGTCGTGGCCTTCGCGGTCGTCGTCAGCTCCGTCTTCGTCGTCGCGGGGCTGTCCGGGACCGGCGCCAGGTCGGCCGTGCAGAGCGCGGCCCCGTCCAGGCCCGTGCTCACCCGGGTCGGCGCGTGGACGGCGGCGCTGGCGGGCGGCGGCCAGCGGGTCCACCGCCGCACGGTCCGCATGGTCGTGCACCCGACGATCGGCGGGACGGGCGTACGCGTGCGGCTGTCGAACCGGTACGGGACCGGGCCGCTGCCGGTCGGGGCCGTGGACGTGGCCGTACAGGCGCACGGCGGGGACGCCGTACCCGGCACGCATCACACCGCGACGTTCTCCGGGGCGGGCGCCACGACGGTCCCGGCGGGGCGGGACGCGGCGACCGACCCCCTCGCGATGACCGTCAACGCGGACGAGAATCTGCTGGTCAGCGTCTACTTCCCCGGTGACGCGGGCGCGTCGGGGCGGCACTGGCTGGCCGCCGAGACCACGTACTACTCGGTGCCCGGCGACTTCGCCGCCGCCGACGCCACCGCGCACTACCCCGTCTCGAACGGGGTCTGGTACTACCTCAGCGGTCTCGACGTCGAGTCCGCCACCGCCCGCGGCACCCTGGTCGCCTTCGGCGACTCCCTCACGGACGGCGCGGGTTCCAGCACGTCGGCCAACGCCCGCTGGCCCGACGTCCTCGCCCGGCGGCTGCGCGACCGGCCGGGCGGCCCGCTCCTCGGCGTCGTGGACGCGGGCCTGAGCGGCAACCGGGTGCTCACCGACACCGGCACCCGCTTCGGCACCAGCGCCCTGCACCGCTTCGCCCACGACGCGCTCGGCCAGCCCGGCGTCACGGCCGTGGTCCTGCTGGAGGGCATCAACGACATCAGCGTCGACCGCGGCCCGCACGGGCACCTCGCCGCGGCCGACCTCATCGACGCCTACCGCACCCTCATCCGCCAGGCGCACGCGGCGGGCGTACGGATCTACGGCGCGACCCTGCCGCCCTTCCAGGGCTCCCGCCCCTACACCCCCGCCGGTGAGCGGACCCGCGAGACCGTCAACCGCTGGATGCTCGGCGGCCACGCCTTCGACGCCGTCTTCGACCTGTCCGCCGCGCTGCGCGACCCCGCCCGGCCGCACCGCCTGTCCCCCGCCTACGACAGCGGCGACCACCTGCATCCCAACGACGCCGGTTACCGCGCGATGGCGAACGCGATCGATCTCCGTACGCTGACGGCTCCGCTGACTCCGCGCGCGGCGGGCTGAGCGGCCGTACCCCCGCTCACAGGCGGCTGGGGGTCGCCTCGTCCGTCGTGTTCTCCGCGTCCTCCCGCGGCGGGGCGACCTCGCCGAAGCGGGCCAGGGCCAGGGCGCCGACGACCGCGAGCGCGAAGCCCGCGACCGCGACCGGGGCCCAGCCGTGGCGGGTGCGGTCGCCGAGGGCCAGGACGCCGACGAGCGCGGGGCCGACGGTCTCGCCGATGACCATGCCCGCGGTGGCGGCCGTCACCGAGCCGCGCTGGAGGGCGGAGGTCAGCAGCAGGAAGGCGGCTCCGCCGCCGACGAGGAGGCCGTACACGGCCGGGTTGGTGAGCAGCGCCACCGGGGTCATGCCGTCGATGACGCGGACGGCGACCTCGACCACGCCGAAGCCGAGGCCCGCGCCGAGGCCCAGCGCCGCCGCGCGGGAGCGTTCGGGGAGGCGGCCGGCCGCCGTGCCCGCCGCGAGGACGGCGAGGGCCGTGGCCAGCGTGCCCCAGCGCAGCGCCGTGCCGCCGTGGTCCGCGCCGGCCCCCTCGCTGCCCGAGGCCATGCCCAGCAGCGCCAGGCCGCCGCACACCGCCGCGACCGCGCCCCACTCGCGCGGCGACAGCCGCGTGTCCAGCAGCCGCGCCGCGGCGACCGCCGTGACGGCCAGGCTCGCCGCCAGGGCCGCGCCCACCGCGTAGATCGGCAGCGACCTCAGCGCGACCAGTTCCAGCGCGAAGCCCACGCCGTCGAGGCCCAGGCCCGCCACGTAGCGCCACTCGCGCAGGGCCCTGCCCAGCAGCCGCGCGTCGACCGCGGAGCCCGAGCCTCCGCCCGGCTCCGCCGCCGCCCGCGCCGCCACTGCTTGCAGCACCGACGCCACCCCGAAACACACGGCCGCGCCCAGCGCACACACCATTCCCAGAAGCACGCCACTGACTCTAGGGCGTCCAGCACCCCGGGCCCCGCCCCGAGCGCTTCCTCCGCCGCGGACGGCGAGCCGTCCCTTCCCACCGGCCGGTGGCCGGAAGCCCACCGAATCGCCCCTCCGGGCCCGGTGGTGCCCCGCACACACGTCGTGGCGCGTCGCGCAGTTCCCCGCGCCCCTAAAAAAACCGGCCCACCCCCCGGACGAAGGACGACCCGCCCCGCCAGGGGCGCGAGGAACTGCGCGGCCAGCCGCCACCGGGCCGGTAGCCCGGAGCCCACCGAATCGCCCCTCCGGGCCCGGTGGTGACCTGCGGCAGCAATGTGGCTGAGCGCGCAGTTCCCCGCGCCCCTCAAAAGATCGGCCCACCCCCCCGACCGAAAGACGGCCCAGCCCGCCAGGGGCGCGGGGAACTGCGCGGCCAGCCCCCACCGGGCCGGTGGTCCGAAGCCAACCGAATCGCCCCTCTGGGACCGGTGGTGACCTGCGGCAGCAATGTGGCTGAGCGCGCAGTTCCCCGCGCCCCCCAAAAGATCGGCCCACCCCCGGACGAAAGACGGCCCGCCCCGTCAGGGGCGCGGGGAACTGAGCGGCCAGCCCCCACCGGCCGGTGGTGCGGAGAGGAGGGAACCGCCCCCGCCGGCGGGAGGGGGGAAGGTCAGGCGGAGAGGACCGTGCGGAGTTGGGTGAGGCCCCAGTCGAGGTCGTCCTTGGAGATGGTGAGCGGCGGCGCCAGCCGAATGGTGCTGCCGTGGGTGTCCTTGGCGAGAACCCCGAGCGCCATGAGCCGCTCGGAGATCTCGCGGCCGGTCCCCACGGCGGGATCGATGTCGACCCCGGCCCACAGCCCGCGCCCGCGCACCTCGGTGACCTTGCCGGAGCCGGTGAGGAGGGCGAGCTCGCGGTGCAGGTGGTCACCGAGTTCGGCGGCGCGCTCCTGGTACTCCCCGGTGCGCAGCATGGCGAGGACTTCGAGCCCGACGGCGCAGGCCAGCGGGTTCCCGCCGAAGGTGGACCCGTGTTCGCCGGGCCGGTAGACGCCGAGGACGTCGCGGGAGGAGACCACGGCCGAGACGGGCACGACGCCGCCGCCGAGCGCCTTGCCGAGGACGTACATGTCGGGGACGACGTCCTCGTGCTCGCAGGCGAAGGTGCGGCCGGTCCTGCCGAGGCCGGACTGGATCTCGTCGGCGATGAAGAGCGCCCCGCGCTCGGCGGTGACCCGGCGCACCCCGGCGAGATAGCCCGGCGGCGGCACGAGGACGCCCGCCTCGCCCTGGATCGGCTCCAGCAGCACGGCGACGGTCTCGTCGTCCACGGCCGCTTCGAGCGCGGCGAGGTCGCCGTAGGGGACGGTCACGAAGCCGGGGGTGTACGGGCCGAAGTCCGCCCGCGCCTCGGGGTCGGTGGAGAAGCTGACGATCGTGGTGGTGCGCCCGTGGAAGTTGCCGGCCGCGACGACGATCCTGGCCCGGCCGTCCGGTACGCCCTTGACCCGGTAGCCCCACTTGCGCGCCGTTTTCACGGCGGTCTCCACCGCTTCGGCGCCGGTGTTCATCGGCAGCACCATCTCCATGCCGCACAGCTCGGCGAGCCGCGTACAGAAGTCCGCGAAGCGGTCGTGGTGGAAGGCGCGGGAGGTCAGCGTGACCCGGTCGAGCTGCGCCTTGGCCGCCGCGATCAGCCGGGGGTTGGCGTGGCCGAAGTTCAGCGCCGAGTAGCCCGCGAGCATGTCGAGGTAGCGGCGGCCCTCGACGTCGGTCATCCACGCGCCTTCGGCCGTGGCGACCACGACGGGAAGCGGGTGGTAATTGTGCGCGCTGTGCGCCTCGGCGGCGGCGATCCGCTCACCGGTGGTGCCGGTGGTACCTGCGGTGCCGGAAGGACCTGCGGTGGTGGTGGTCACGTGCGTTCTCCGTTCGTTGTACGTCGGAGGCCAGGGCGAAGGGGCGGGGTGACGCCCCTTTCTATCGTCGCTCGCCGCGATCACGGCGAAACCTCACCGACGGCGGCCAGTGGTGTCCACCAGGGGTATGGGAGCGGGGTCACCACCTGAGAGAATGATGGACATGGCAACAGATCGCCCGCGCGCGCTTTCCGGTATCCAGCCCACCGCCGGTTCGTTCCACCTGGGGAACTACCTGGGGGCGATCCGCCAGTACGTGGCGCTCCAGGAGACGCACGACGCCTTCTACATGGTGGTCGACCTGCACGCGATCACCGTGCCGCAGGACCCGGCCGAGCTGCGGGCGAACACGCGGCTGGCCGCCGCCCAGCTCCTGGCCGCCGGGCTCGACCCGGACCGCTGCACGCTGTTCATCCAGAGCCATGTGCCCGAGCACGCCCAGCTCGGCTGGGTGATGAACTGCCTGACCGGCTTCGGCGAGGCGTCCCGGATGACGCAGTTCAAGGACAAGTCGGCCAAGCAGGGCGCGGACCGCTCGACGGTCGGCCTGTTCACGTATCCGATCCTCCAGGTCGCGGACATCCTGCTGTACCAGGCGGACGCGGTGCCGGTCGGCGAGGACCAGCGGCAGCACATCGAGCTGACCCGCGACCTGGCGGAGCGGTTCAACACGCGCTTCGGCCCGACCTTCACCATCCCGGCGCCGCACATCGTGCGGGAGGTCGCGAAGATCTACGACCTCCAGGACCCGACGGCCAAGATGAGCAAGTCGGCGGCGTCGCCGAAGGGCCTGGTCAATCTGCTGGACGAGCCGAAGACGTCGGCGAAGAAGTTCCGCAGCGCGGTGACGGACACCGGCACGGTCGTCAAATATGACGAAAAAGACAAGCCGGGCATCAGCAATCTGCTCACGATTCACTCCGCGCTCACCGGTACCGGAATTCCGGAACTCGAGGAGCGGTACGAGGGCAAGGGCTACGGTGCGCTGAAGACCGACCTCGCGGAGATCTTCGTGGAGTGGGTCACACCGTTCCGTGAGCGTACGCAGGAGTATCTGGGGGACCCGGAGACGTTGGACGCGGTGCTGGCGAAGGGTGCCGAGAAGGCGCGCGCCGTGGCGGCGGAGACGCTGGCCGGGGCGTACGACCGGGTCGGCTTCCTGCCCGCCAAGCACTGAGTACGGTACGGGGCGGTACCGAGGACGATTTTTCTGCTCTCGCATGATTGTCCCGCATGATGGCTGTATGACCATGCGGGGTCATCGCGCGGGGGTGACCACGCGGCCGGCTGAACGGGGAAAGGGGTGAGCGCAGTGGGGACCTCCACGACCACCACGATCGGCGTGTCCATCGCGGTCCCGGAGCCGTACGGGCGCCTGCTCCAGGAGCGGCGCGCCGGTTTCGGCGATCCGGCGGCGTACGCGATCCCCACCCACGTCACGCTGCTGCCGCCCACCGAGGTCGACTGCGGCACGCTTCCGGCGCTGCGCCGCCACCTCGCGCAGGTCGCCGCCGACGGCCGCCCCTTCCTGATGCGGCTGCACGGCACGGACACCTTCCGGCCGCTCTCCCCCGTGGTCTACGTCCGCCTCGCCGACGGCGGCGACGCCTGTGCCCAGCTTCAGGAGCAGGTCCGCTCGGGACCCGTCTCCCGCGAGCTCCAGTTCCCGTACCACCCGCACGTCACGGTCGCCCACGGCATCCCCGACCCCGCCATGGACCTGGCCCAGTCCGAGCTCGCCACCTTCTCCGCCGCCTGGACCGCGATCAGCTTCGCCCTCTACGAGCAGGGCGAGGACGGCGTCTGGCGCAAGATGCGCGAGTACCCCTTCGGCCGCGAGGGCCTCTCGGCCGTCCCGCACCAGCAGTCCGCCAAGGCCGCGACGCGGCTGTAACGGCGCTGCGGGGTCGGCCCGGCCGCGACTCCTGCCGCGCTTCGACCGTGCTTCGGCCGCGCTTCGGCCGCGCTTCGGCCGTAAGCCGAGCCCCGTCGGTCACATTCGGACGCTTCCGTGCGACACATCAGCGCACCGCCCACCCACGGGCGGTGCGCTGATTCGTCAGGTCGGGCAGAAAGCCGGGAGTGATCATGGGTACGCGGACATCGGCCGTCGCGTTCACGGAAGCGGTGGCGGCGGAGCGGCTGGAGCGGGCGGCGGAGGCTCTGGTGCTGCACGGCTTCGACGCGGAGATCCTCGACGACGTGGCCGCCGCGCGGGTCCGGGTGGGCGAGCTGATCCCGCCGGGCGCGAGCGTGTTCACCGGGGCCAGCGAGACGCTGCGGCTGTCCGGGATCGAGGAGGACATCAACGGGAGCGGGCGGTACGAGGCGGTCAAGCCGCGCGTGCTGGCCATGGACCGGGCGAGCGAGGCGGACGCGATCCGGCGGGCGCTTGCCGCTCCGGACGTCAGCGTCGGGAGCGTCGCCGCCGTCACCGAGACGGGGTCGCTGGTGATCGCGTCGGGCAGCGGGAGTCAGTTGCCCGGGTACGCGGGCGGGGCGGGGCGCGCGATCTGGGTGGTGGGCGCGCAGAAGGTCGTGCCGGACCTGGAGACGGCGCTGCGCCGGGTGGAGGAGCACTGCCTGCCGCTGGAGAGCGCCAGGACCATGGAGGTGCACGGCTGGCCGAGCACCGTGAACCGGCTCCTGGTCCTCAACGCGGAGTACGTGCCGGGGCGCGGCACCGTACTGCTGCTCCGCGAGCCCATCGGCTTCTGAGGCACCGCCCGTTGACGGCCGCTCCACGGCCGGTTGACGGCCGGTCCCCTGTCGGTCCCCTGGCGCGCGGTATTGCCGACAACGTGTGTGCAAAAGGAGGTGGCGGCCGGGTTTAGGGTGAAGCGGAAACGCTTGGAGGCATGGGCAATTGGCGAATGTGAAGCAGGGCCGTTGCATTGTCGGATCGCGCGGGAGCGACCTCGCCAGGGCGCAAGTGCGTGAATATCTGGCGCCGTTGAGGGAGCGGTTTCCCGAGGTGACCTTCAGGCATCGGGTGATCGTGGAGGGCGGCGACCGCGACCGGCGCTCACCGCTGGCCAACGTGTCGGCGGTGAGCGGCGGTTCGGCGTTCAGCACGGAGCAGGAGGCCGCGCTGGCGCGCGGTGACGTGGATGTGGTCGTCCACTCCCTCAAGGACCTGCCGACGTCGAATCCGCCGGGCCTGACCCTGTTGCCGCCGCCGGGGCGGGAGGACGTGGCCGACGCGCTGTGCGGGGCGACACTCGCCGGGCTGCCGGAGGGGGCCAGGGTCGGTACGGGGGCGGCCCGCCGGATCGGCCAGCTCCTCGCCGTACGCCCTGACGTGCGGATCGTGCCGATTCGCGGCAACGTACCGCCGCGCCTGGAGAAGCTGGCGACCGAGGGGCTGGACGCGGTCGTGCTGGCCCTGGCGGGCCTGCGCCGCCTCGGTCTCGACGGCGCTGTGAGCGAGGTGCTGCCGCTCGACCTCTTCCCGCCGAGTCCGGGCCAGGGCGCCCTCGGCATCCAGATCCGCGCGGACGACACCGCCGTACGCGACCTGCTCGCCTGCGCGGGTGACGCCTCCGTCGACGCGCGGGTCCGCGCCGAACGCGCGTTCCTCGCCGAATTGCACGGCGGGTGCAGCGTCCCGGTCGGGGGTTACGCCGAATTGGACCCGGCCGGAAATCTGCGGCTGTTCGGACAGGTCACGTCTCTCGACGGCAGGACGCAGATTTCCGCCACCGTCAGCGGTCCGGCGCAGCGGCCGGAAAGGCTCGGAAGGGAATTGGCCGCGGAACTCGTCGCGCGGGGCGCCCATTCCCTGCTCGACGCGGCGCGCCACCCCGACGCGTGACGCGACCGGCGCCGTACCGCCGCCCGGCGCGTGACCTGACCGGCGGCCGTACCGCCGCCCGGCGCGTGACCTGACCGGCGGCCGTACCGCCGCCCGGTACGTGACCTGACCGGCGGCCGTACCGCCGCCCGGTACGTGACCTGACCGGCGGCCGTACCGCGCCTTACGCGCGGACCGCCGGGGACATCCGGCAGGAGACGCCGATCCGGTTCCAGGCGTTCATGGTGACGCACATGGCCAGGAGGCGGGGGAATTCGTCGGCGTCGAAGAGCCGGGCCGCCTCGTCGAAGACGGCGTCGGGGACGCCGTGGTCACCGAGGTGGGTGACGGCCTCGGCCAGGGCGAGGGCGGCGCGCTCGCGGGCGGTGAAGAAGGGCGTCTCGCGCCAGACGGTGACGCCGTAAAGCTTCTGCTCGGTGAGGCCGAGGGCGCGGGCGTCGGCGCTGTGCTTGTCGACGCAGTAGGCGCAGCCGTTGAGCTGGGAGACGCGGACGCGGACGAGTTCGCGGACGGCGGGGTCGAGGCCGCGGGCGGCGGCCTTGTCGAGGGCGGCCATGGCCGCGTAGAAGTCGGGGGCCTTGTCGGTGAGGTCGATCCGGCGCGCGGGCGCGGGAACGGTAGCGGTGTCGTCGGTCGTCGTCGTCATGCCTCCACCGTAGGAGGAAAGTGGCTCCATACCGTGGTCCACTTGGAGCATGAATGACTGGGCCACTCGCGGTGAGCGCACCGCCGACTACGACCTGCTGCTCGACCTCCCCGCCGCGCGGGCCGCGGCGGGCGGCGGCGCGCGGGCCGGTCTTGAGCGGGCCCTGCGCGAGGCCGTGCGCGACGGCCGCCTCTCCCCCGGTACCCGCCTGCCGTCCAGCCGGGTGCTGGCCGGGGATCTGGGCCTCGCGCGCAACACGGTCGCGGACGCGTACGCGCAGCTCGTCGCCGAGGGGTGGCTGACCGCGCGGCAGGGCTCGGGCACGACGGTGGCGCCGCGCCCGGCCGCGGTCCCCGGCCGGGCGGAGCGCGCCCCCGTGCGCCGTACGCCCGTCGCCCCGGTCGAGCTGGTGCCGGACAACGCGACCGGCCTCCCGTACAGCCTGTGGCCCGGCTCGCCCGACCTGTCGTCCTTTCCGCGCGCCGCGTGGTCGGCGGCGGCGCGGCGGGCGCTGGCGGCGGCGCCGAACGAGGCGTTCGGGTACACCGACCCGCGCGGGCGGCCGGAGTTGCGGGCGGCGCTGAGCACGTATCTCGCGCGGGTGCGCGGGGTGCGGACCGACCCGGAGCACCTGATGATCTGCACGGGGTACGTGCAGGGCGTCGGCCTGCTGGCCCGCGCGCTGTACGGCCGGGGCGCCCGCCGGATCGCCGTCGAGGCGCTGGGCTTCCCGGACACCCGAACGCTGCTGCGCACGGCGGGACTTGAGACGGTGCCGCTGGACGTGGACGGCGACGGGGCGCGGGTGGACCGCCTGGACGGCTCGGCGCAGGCGGTGCTGCTGACCCCCGCGCACCAGTTCCCGACCGGTGTGCCGCTCTCCCCCGGGCGCCGGACGGCCGTCACGGGGTGGGCGCGGAGCACCGGCGCGGTGATCCTGGAGGACGACTACGACGGGGAGTTCCGCTACGACCGGCAGCCCGTCGGCGCCCTCCAGGGCCTCGCGCCCGGACACGTCGTGTACGCGGGCACGGCCAGCAAGAGCCTCGCGCCGGGCCTGCGGCTGGCGTGGCTCGCGCTGCCCCCGCACCTGCTGGACGCGGTCGTGCGCGAGAAGCGGATGGCCGACCACCACTCGCCGGTGCTCGACCAGTTGACCCTCGCCGAATTCATCGGATCGGGCGCGTACGACCGCCACGTACGCCGCATGCGCCTGCACTACCGCGCCCGCCGCGACCGCCTGGTGGCGGCCCTGGCCGAACACGCCCCCCACGTCCGGGTCTCCGGCATCGCCGCGGGCCTGCACGCCGTACTCGAACTCCCCCCGGAGACCGGCCCGTTGCAAGCCCTCGTGGACCGCGCCCACGCCCTCGGCCTGGCCCTCAGCGGCCTCCCCGTCTACGGCGCCCCCACCGCCCACGCCCCCACTTCCCTCGTCATCGGCTACGCCACGCCCCCCGACCACGCCTTCTCCGGCGCCCTCTCCCGCCTGTGCGAGGTCCTGGCGCCCGGGTAAGCGGGCCGGCGGAGACGGGAGTCGGGGTCAGGCGGGGAGGGTGAGGAGGACCTCGTCGATGTCCTCACCGCGGGCGTTCGCGAAGCCGCGGTCGGTGCCGGTGGGGTGGAAGCCGCATTTGCGCAGGACGCGGATCGAGCCGGGGTTGTCGGCGGCGGCGCGGGCGTGCAGGGGGCGTTCGGGGGCGACGGCGAGGAGTTGGCGGAGGGCGGCGGTGGCGGCGCCGCGGCCCCAGAACTCGCGGCCGATCCAGTACGTGACCTCGCGCTCCTCGGGCGGGCCGTAGACGGCGGCGTGGCCGACGACCGTACCGTCGGAAGCGGCGACGACCGTGCGGTTGACGACGCCGGGGGTGGCGCGGACGCGGGCCCAGTGGGCGTGGAAGCGGGCGCTGTCCGACGGGTCCTCGGCGGTGAACGCGGCCATCCGTACCGCCTCGGGGTCCTGCATCTGAACGAAGAAGACGGGCAGGTCCGAGTCGCGTACCTCGCGCAGGATGACGTCCATGGGGCAAACGTAAGGGGCCCCGCACCAGGGCGGGACCCCTTACCGACGGAAAAGAGGCGGGACTCAGATGAGGCCCAGCTCGCGCACGGCGGCGCGCTCTTCTTCCAGCTCCTTCACGGACGCGTCGATGCGCGCGCGCGAGAACTCGTTGATCTCCAGGCCCTGGACGATCTCGAAGGCGCCGTTCTTCGTGGTGACCGGGAAGGACGAGATGAGACCGGCCGGGACGCCGTAGGAGCCGTCGGAGACGATGCCCATGGAGGTCCAGTTGCCCTCCGCGGTGCCGTTGACCCAGGTGTGGACGTGGTCGAGGGCGGCCGACGCGGCGGAGGCGGCGGAGGACGCGCCGCGCGCCTCGATGATCGCGGCGCCGCGCTTGGCGACGGTCGGGATGAAGGTGTCGGCCAGCCACTGCTCGTCGTTGACGACCTCGGCGGCGTTCTTGCCCGCGACCTCGGCGTGGAAGATGTCGGGGTACTGGGTCGCCGAGTGGTTGCCCCAGATGGTGAGCCGCTTGATCTCCGAGACCGGCACGCCGGTCTTCTTCGCGAGCTGCGCGACCGCGCGGTTGTGGTCCAGGCGGGTCATCGCGGTGAAGCGCTCGGCCGGTACGTCGGGGGCGGCGGACTGCGCGATGAGCGCGTTGGTGTTCGCCGGGTTGCCGACGACCAGGACCTTGATGTCGTCGGCCGCGTGGTCGTTGATGGCCTTGCCCTGCGGCTTGAAGATGCCGCCGTTGGCCTCCAGCAGGTCGCCGCGCTCCATGCCCTTGGTGCGGGGGCGGGCGCCGACCAGCAGCGCGACGTTCGCGCCGTCGAAGGCCACGTTCGGGTCGTCGGTGATGTCGATGCCCTGGAGGAGCGGGAAGGCGGCGTCGTCCAGCTCCATCGCGGTCCCCTCCGCGGCCTTCAGGCCCTGGGGGATCTCCAGCAGACGGAGCCTCACCGGCACGTCCGCGCCGAGCAGGTGGCCCGAGGCGATGCGGAAGAGGAGGGCGTAGCCGATCTGGCCTGCCGCTCCGGTGACGGTGACGTTGACGGGGGTGCGAGTCATTGCCTTCTCCTGGCCTTTTCCTGCGGGTACCTGGCATTGCCGCCCCGGCAGTGGCCCGAGCGGCCCCGGAACGTGACTCTCTCGTCGTCAAGAGAGCCGTCTGTCAGGCTATCGCGCGGCGGCGCCGCCGGTGACGCGAGGGCGTGTGGCCCCGGTCACCGGGAAGGCCGCCGGGTGACGTTCCCGTGCCGCGCGGGACCCGCGTCCGCGGGTTTGCGCGGACTTGGGTCCGCGCGTCTCAGCCCTGGCCGCCCAGGCAGAGGTTGACGACGAGCAGGCCGAGGCACAGGCCGCCGCGGCCGGTGGCGGTCGCGGTCGGGGACGGCGGACCGGTGGGCGTATCCGTAGGAGAAACGGTTCCTCCGGAGGCGGGCGCCGAAGGGGACCCGGAATCGGTCGGTACGGTGCCGGGAGCGCCGCTCGGCGCGCTGCCGGGGCCCGCGCCGTGGGTGGCCGTGGCACCGGGTGTTCCCGGCGGACCGGCGGACGGGGAGCCGTCGCCCGTCATCACCGTCACCGAGGGCTCGGCCGCGGGGGCGGTTCTTCCCGGCGCGCCGCCCGTGCCGGGCGACGTACGGGGCGCCGCGCCCTTCGCTCCCGGCGTCAGCGGCGCGCCCGCCCGGTCGGTCACCGTCGGCGCCGCCTCGGGCGCCGGGGCCCGCCCGGTGCTCGGGCCCGCCGCGAGCAGCACCGTCACCGCCGCGCCGATCGCCAGCACCCCCGCTGTACCGAACAGCAGCGCCCTGCGGCGGCGGTTGCCCGGCAGACCCTCCTCCGGGCCCAGCGGGTCCAGCGGATCGGGATGCGGTACGGGTTTGCCCCGGCCCCTGTCGCCGGTGCCGGTCGCGGCCTTCTCCGCCAGCTTCCACAGCGCGCCGACCCGGTCGTAGTCCGCGCCGCTCGCCTGCGCCAGCACCTCCACCGCGTCCAGCGGCGGCAGTTGCCTGCCGTTGAGGTACTTCTCCCACGACTCCGCGGACTGCGCCGTGCGCGCCGCCAGCGCCGGGACCGTCAGGCCGCCGCGGTCCTTCATCCGGCGTAACTGCACGGCCAGCCGCCGCACATCCACCGGAATCCGCTCCGCCAACGGCTCCCACTGCCCCATCGTGCCCCCTATCTCAACGAGTCCCCCGCCGGGGGCAACGCTAGAACGGGTGTCCCCTTGTCGGGTGGACTTTCCGGACAGCGTCCCCGAACTCGTCCGGACCTGCTATCAGCGGGCCGCCCAGGGGGATGCGCCCCGTCAGGGGCGCGGGGAACTGCGCGCGCAACCCCCCACCGGCCGGAGGCCGGGAAACAACCGCACTGCCCCGCCGGGGCCGGTGGTGACCTGCGGGAGCGCCGTGGCTGGCCGCGCAGTTCCCCGCGCCCCCAAACAAAAAGACCGGCCCGCCCCCATACGAAAGGGAGCCCGCCCCGTCAGGGGCGCGGGGAACTGCGCGAGCAACCCACCACCGGCCCGTGGCCGGGAAACAACCGGGGTGCGCCGACGGGGGCCGGTGGTGACCTAAGCGGAGCGCCCACGCGGCGGCAGCCGCAGATCAGACACAGCCCCGCGCCCCTAAAAAGATCGGCCCGCCGCCCAGGCGAAAGGGGGCCCGCCCCGCCAGGGGCGCGGGGAACTGCACGAGCAACCCACCACCGGCCCGTGGCCGGGAAACAACCGGGGTGCGCCGACGGGGGCCGGTGGCGACCTAAGCGGAGCGCCCACGCGGCGGCAGCCGCAGATCAGACACAGCCCCGGGCCCCTCAAAAGACCGGCCCGCCGCCCGGGCGAAAGGGGGCCCGCCCCGTCAGGGGCGCGGGGAACTGCGCGCGCAACCCACCACCGGCCGGTGGTCGGGAAACAACCGGGGTGCCCCGCCGGGACCGGTGGCGACCTGCGCGAAGCGCCCACGCGGCGGCGCCACCAAAGAACCTGGCCCCGCGTCAGCCCAACGTTGCGGGCTACCGCACCGAGAAGTGGATGATGTCCTCCAGGAACGGAATCCTGATCAGCGGATCCGGCTGCGCCATCAGCGCCAGCAGCACGATCGCGAGACCGAACAGCCCGTACGTGATCACATCAGTGAACCGGCTGCGGACCGCGAGCATGCCGACCGCCGTCACGCCCCAGCGCAGCGCGGCGCCGACCAGCAGCGACGCCCCGATCACGATCGTGCCCGCGCGGAAGGCGCCGGCCGCCGTGACGATCAGCCCGATGGCCGCGCCGCAGATGACCAGCAGGATCGGCCACTGCCGGGCGGGCGCGGGGGCGTCCTTGCCCGCCGCCCGGCCGCCGCCCTCGGGACGCGCGGTGGTCCTGCCGGGCCCGGCCTCGTGCCTGCCGTGCTCCCCGGTGAATCCGGCCGCCTGCCCGAGGGAGTGCCCAGAGGAGTGCCCGGAGGACGAGGGGGCGGGCACCGGCGCCGACGCCGGGCCCGAGCCGTTCTCACGGCCCTCCCCCGGCGTCCGGCCGGTCCCCGGCCCCCCGGCGCCGAAGTCCGCGGCCCCTGCCGCGGGACCCGGATCAGCCGACATCGCCCGCGGCCCGCTCGGACGCCTCCACCACGTTCTGGAGGAGCAGCGCCCGCGTCATCGGGCCGACGCCACCGGGGTTCGGCGAGATCCAGGCGGCCACCTCGGCCACGCCCGGATGCACGTCGCCGACGATCTTGCCGTTCTCGTCACGGCTCACGCCGACGTCCAGGACGGCCGCGCCCGGCTTCACGTCCTCCGGCTTGATGATGTGCGGCACACCGGCGGCGGCCACGACGATGTCGGCCTGCCGCAGATGCGCGGAGAGGTCACGAGTGCCGGTGTGGCACAAGGTGACCGTCGCGTTCTCCGACTTACGGGTCAGCAGCAGGCCGATCGAGCGGCCCACGGTGATGCCGCGGCCGACCACGACCACGTCGGCGCCGTTGATCTCCACGCCGTGGCGGCGCAGCAGCTCCACGATGCCGTTGGGGGTGCAGGGCAGCGGCCCGGTCTCGTTGAGCACGAGTCGGCCGAGGCTCATCGGGTGCAGCCCGTCCGCGTCCTTGGCCGGGTCCATCAGCTCCAGCACCCGGTTGGTGTCGATGCCCTTGGGGAGCGGGAGCTGCACGATGTAGCCGGTGCAGGCCGGGTCCGCGTTCAGCTCGCGGACGACCGCCTCGATCTCCTCCTGCGTGGCGGTGTCCGGGAGTTCACGCTGGATGGAGCCGATGCCCACCTGCGCGCAGTCGCGGTGCTTGCCCGCGACGTACCACTTGCTGCCCGGGTCGTCGCCGACCAGCAGCGTGCCGAGGCCGGGGGTGATCCCGCGGGCCTTCAGCGCCTTGACGCGTTCGGCGAGTTCGGACTTGATCGCGGCGGCGGTGGCCTTGCCATCGAGAATCTGGGCGGTCATGCCCGCCATTCTCGCGGATCGGACCCGCGCCGGACCAATCCGCCCCCGGCGCGAACCCCGCCTGGGTGTCACCTGAGCGCCGCCTGTGCCGTGCCCGGCCCCCGCCGACGCCCGCCGACGCCCGGACGGGTGCCTCGACCGGTGCCCCGGCCGCTGCCCGGACCGCCGCACCGTGGAGGCACCGTCCCGACCTCGGTCCGACACCTCTGGTCCCTTGCGCGCCGGGGCACGGGGGCCCCACGATGTGGCCTCGTCCCCCGATTGGGCCAGTACGACGGATATACGACGGATGCGGTCCGGCCGCCGCCGTCCCGACCGGCCCTGTCGTCCCAGCCGCGCGCGTAAGGAAGCAGCACGTGAGCCAACCCCCCGGCCCTCCCGGCCCCGGAAACCCGTACGGCGGACCGTCCCAGCCGCCGCAGCAGCCGCCCTACGCGCAGAACCCGTACGGCCAGGGCGTCCCGCAGCAGCCGGGCCCGTACCAGCAGCAGCCCGGCGGCTACCCCGGATACCCGCAGCAACAGCAGCAGCCCGGCGGCTACGGCTACCCCGGCGGCGGCTACCCGGGCCAGGCGCCGTACGGCTACCCGCAGGGGAACCTGCCGCCCGGCATGCCCCCGCTGGCCGGTTGGGGCGCCCGGCTCGGCGCCACGCTGCTCGACGCGCTGATGTTCAACCTCGTACCGGGCGGGCTGGTCATCGCGGGCTACACCCAGATGTCCGTCAAGCTCGCCGACCGCTGGCAGGACTGCGACGACGCGGGCATCCCCCGCGACGCGTGCCCCAACCCGCACGTCTCAGGCGGTTCCGTCGCGCTGATCCTCATCGGCGGCCTGCTCAGCCTCGTCGCCATGCTCTTCCTCTGCTACCGCGAGGGCAGCACCGGGCAGACCCCCGGCAAGAAGATCGTCGGCATCCGCCTCCTGCGCGAACACGACGGCTCCACCCTCGGCTTCGGCCTCGCCTTCGGCCGCCGCCTGCTCCACGTCCTGGACGGCCTGCCGTGCTACCTCGGGTTCCTCTGGCCGCTGTGGGACGCGAAGAAGCAGACCTTCGCCGACAAGATGGTCCACACCGTGGTCATCAAGGACCAGTCCTGACCGACCCCGCGGGGCCGCGTGCGCGGGGCCGCGAGCGGTGTAGATGACGAACGGGTCATCGGCCGACCCGCGGGGCCGCGTGCGCGGGGAACCGCGCGGCCGGCCCCACCGGCCGGTGGTCCGAAGACCACCGGTCCGCCCCGCCGGGGCCGGTGGTGACGTGCGAGCACGTCACGGCCGGGCGCGCGGTCCCCGCGCCCTGTGAAGGATCGGCGTACCGCCAGGGTCCTAGTGGAAGAAGTGCCGCGTCCCCGTCAGGTACATCGTGACTCCCGCCTTGGCCGCCGCCTCGATGACGGCTTCGTCGCGGATGGACCCGCCCGGCTGGACGACGGCGGCGACCCCGGCGGCGGTGAGGACCTCAAGCCCGTCGGGGAACGGGAAGAAGGCGTCGGAGGCGGCGTAGGAGCCGGTGGCGCGCTCGGCCCCGGCGCGCTCGACGGCGAGCCTGGCGGAGTCGACCCGGTTGACCTGCCCCATGCCGACGCCGACCGTGGCGCCGCCCTTCGCGAGAAGAATGGCGTTGGACTTGACGGCGCGGCAGGCGCGCCAGGCGAAGGCCAGTTCGGCGAGCTGGGCCGCCGTCAGCGCGTCCCCGGTGGCGAGGGTCCAGGTCTCGGGGTCGTCGCCCTCGGCCTGGAAGCGGTCCTTGGCCTGGACGAGGAGGCCGCCCTCGATGGGCTTGTACTCGGTGACGGTCTCGGGCCCGTCGGCGCAGCGCAGGACGCGGATGTTCTTCTTGCGCGCGAGGATCTCGACGGCGCCGTCCTCGTACCCGGGCGCGACGATCACCTCGGTGAAGATCTCGGCGACCTGCTCGGCCATGGCCACCGACACGGGCCGGTTGACGGCGATGACGCCGCCGTACGCGGAGACCGGGTCGCAGGCGTGCGCCTTGCGGTGGGCGTCGGCGACGTCCGTGCCGACCGCGATCCCGCACGGGTTGGCGTGCTTGATGATCGCGACGCAGACGCCCTCGTGGTCGTACGCGGCACGGCGGGCGGCGTCGGTGTCGACGTAGTTGTTGTACGACATCTCCTTGCCGTGCAACTGCTCCGCCCCGGCCAGCCCCTTTCCGCTGCCGTCGCTGTAGAGCGCGGCGCCCTGGTGCGGGTTCTCGCCGTAGCGCAGCGTCTGCTGGAGGTCGTACGTCTGCCCGCTGAACTCGGGGAACTCCTCGTTGGACGCATAGCCGTCCAGGAACCAGGAGGCGACGGCCACGTCGTACGCGGCGGTGTGCTGGAACGCCTCGGCGGCGAGCCGCTTGCGGGCGGCGAGGTCGAAGCCGCCGTCGCGGACGGCGGCCAGGACGTCGGCGTACCGGTTCGGGCTGACGACGACGGCGACCGACGGGTGGTTCTTGGCGGCGGCGCGGACCATCGAGGGGCCGCCGATGTCGATCTGCTCGACGCACTCGTCGGGGCTCGCGCCCGAGGCGACGGTCTCCTTGAACGGGTAGAGGTTGACGACGACCAGCTCGAACGGCTCGACACCGAGTTCGGCGAGCTGCCGCTGGTGGTCGGGCAGGCGCAGATCGGCGAGGATGCCCGCGTGGACGCGCGGGTGCAGCGTCTTGACCCGGCCGTCCAGGCACTCGGGGAAGCCGGTCAGCTCCTCGACCTTGGTGACGGGGACGCCCGCGGCGGCGATCTTCGCGGCGGTCGACCCGGTCGACACCAGTTCCACCCCCGCCTCGTGCAGACCGCGGGCCAGGTCTTCGAGACCCGTCTTGTCGTAGACACTGATCAGCGCGCGACGGATGGGCTTATTCACCGACATGAACCTTTCGTCCCTCAATGCGGTAGCCGTGGCGCGCCAGGCGCCCCACGGTCTCGACGAGCAGTCGTCGCTCGACTTCCTTGATGCGCTCGTGGAGCGCGTCCTCCGTGTCGTCCGGCCGGACCTCGACCACGCCCTGGGCGATGACCGGGCCGGTGTCGACGCCGTCGTCGACGAAGTGGACGGTGCACCCGGTCACCTTGGCGCCGTACGCGAGCGCGTCGCGTACGCCGTGGGCGCCGGGGAAACTCGGCAGCAGCGCGGGGTGGGTGTTGATGATCCGGCCGCCGAACCTGGCCAGGAACTCCTTGCCGACGATCTTCATGAAGCCCGCGGAGACGACGAGGTCGGGCGCGTACCGCGCCGTGGCCTCGGCGAGCGCGAGGTCCCAGGCGGCGCGGTCCTCGTGGTCCTTGACGCGGACGACGAAGGTGGGCAGGCCCGCGCGGACGGCGCGGTCCAGGCCCGCGATGCCGTCGCGGTCGGCGCCGACGGCGACCACACGGGCCCCGGCCCCGTACGAGGGATCGGCCTCGATGGCGTCGAGCAGCGCCTGGAGATTGGTCCCCGAACCGGAGACGAGGACGACGAGACGGGCGGGGGTGGAGGCGTGTGCGGGCGCGGCCACTGGCGGTGCTCTCTCGTTTAGAGGATCGTACGAGTCGGAGGCCGATCGGATGACGGGGAACCCTACGAGGCCGCCGACCGTCAGCAACGATACCGGCACTCCCGGCGGCCCCCACGGGACGGGGGAGCGCGCGGACGGTAGCGTCTGCCGGGAGAGCGGCACTTCGCGCGCCCCGCACGCGGGCGTAAGTGACGCATCTGACAGGGATGGCACATCGTCGTACGGTCGTTGCAAGACGTCAGTACACGTCGGTACAAGCCGAAGAAGGAGTCGAGCCCAAGGGGATGGCGCATCACATCATGAGCAGCGGCCGTATTCGTCTCGCGCTGCGCGCGCCCGAGGGCGATCAGCAGGACAATCCCTTCGCGCCGCCGCCGGAGGGCGCGCCCGACCGTCCATGGCAGCCGCGACAGCAGCCCTCGGACGGTTCGTCGAAGGAGGGCTCGTCGGAGGGCTCGTCGGAAGGCGGCTCCGGGGACAAGCCGGAGGGTCCGCCCCCGCCGCCGCACGGCGCGCCCACCGCGTGGGGCCACGGGTGGAGCAATCAGCAGCCCCAGGGCGGACGCCCTGACCCGTTCGGACGCAGGCCGGAGCAGGGCGGCGGTCCCACCGGACCCGCGGGCAGCGGCCCGCGCTTCGACCCCACCGACCCCGCACAGCGGCGGTCGCGCTATTCGCTGGTCTGCGGCGGCTGGGGACTGATCTTCGCCCTCCTGGGCTGGACCCCGGTCGGGCTCCTGCTCGGCGCGCTCGCCCTCTACTGGGGGATCTCCGCGCTCCGCATGAGCCCGCAGGACCGGGCCAAGGCCCGCGCCGAGGCGGCCTCCGCCCTGGCCGACGCCACCCAGACGCCCCGGCCCGCCCCGCCCGCGCCCGGGCCCGACGCCCAGCGCTCCTTCGTCACCGCGGCCTGGAGCGGCATCATCACCAGTGCCGTGACGCTCGCGCTGGTCGTCACCACGTACTCCTTGCAGTACGCCTACCGCGATTACTTCACCTGCAAGAGCGACGCCCTCACCACGCCCGCGTCGCACTCCTGCCAGAATCTCCTCCCCAGCCCCCTCCGCGACTTCCCCGGCCTCCGCTGACCCCCTCCGGGGGGGTGGCGCGTGAATTCGGGTCCCCCCTCCAGGGGGCGCGTGACCTTCCTGCCCCTCACCGACCCCGGTGGGGGGCAGCCACGTATCCGCCGAGCGTCCGCCCGGTGGGGGCTGGTCGCGCAGTTCCCCGCGCCCCTACGGGGCTCGACCTCTTCCGCCGGGCGCAGACGAAGGGCCTGCTTTTCAGGGGCGCGGGGAACTGCGCGGCGAGCCCCCACCGGGGGCGCGGG
This sequence comes from Streptomyces sp. NPDC093221, assembly GCF_044753885.1. Classification (NCBI taxonomy): domain Bacteria; kingdom Bacillati; phylum Actinomycetota; class Actinomycetes; order Kitasatosporales; family Streptomycetaceae; genus Streptomyces; species Streptomyces sp. NPDC093221. The sequence continues at coordinate 1,026,802 of NZ_JBIVOA010000002.1, forward strand.
GGAGAACCGGCCCCGGCGGGGCAGACGCTGTGGGTTCTCGGGCTGAAAGCCCGGCGGGGGGCCTACTCGGGCCCGGGGTCCGGCTCGGGCCGGGGGACGACGGGGTCCGGGGCGGCGACCGGAGCAGGCGGCAGCGTCGGCATGGGCGGAACGGCCGGAGGCGGCGGCTCCGCAGGAAGTGGCGGTGGAACCGCAGGCACCGGGACCTCGGCGGACGCCGAAACGGCGCGGGTCGGCCGCAAGGCGGCGGCATGGCGCCGCACCGCGGGGCCGCACCGCCCCCAGAGCCCGCGCGCGGCGCGCGCGGTGGCGGCAGGCCAGCCGAGGGGCCGCAGGGCCCGGACCCAACCGGCCCAGGTCCGGGGACGGAAGACCGCGGCCCCGTCCCGGTGCCAGCGCAGCGCCACGGCCCCGGGCGCACCGAGCAGCAGCGTCCAGGCGAGCGCGGCGAGGCCGGTGGCCCACCAGGAGGGGCCGAAGGCGGCGAGGGTGACGGTGCCGAGGGGCCCGCCCGACACGGCGGCCAGCAGCGCGAAGGCGACCCCGGTGACGAGGGCCGCCGCGGAGGCCACCGAGGCCGTACGCCGCAGGCTCCACGCGTCGGCGGCGCGCCCCACGGACCGGGCGACGAGAACCCCCGCGCAAACGGGCACGGCGAGGGTGGCCCACCCGACGAACCCCCCGCTCCCCTCGTCCGGCAACGCGGCGAGCAGCGGAAATCCGGGCAGCGTCGGATAGCCGGAGGCCCCGGCGGGAGCGACCGCGCTGCCGACGCCGACGGCGAACCCCGGCCCGAGCGCGTACGAGGCCCCCCAGACGGCGAGGTTGGGGACGAGCGCGACCGCGACGAGCAGGACGGCGAGCTGTCCGGCCGGTGGCGCGCTGAGCTGCGCGAAGGTCCGCCCGGCGGCCCCGGCGTGCCACGCGAGGGCGGCGGCGCCGATGAGCGCGCCGCCGCCGATGACGACGCCCACCGCCGTCCCGGCGGCCCGCAGCGCGACGACGGCCTCCCGGCCGTACGGCCCGACCCGCGCGAGTGACGGCCGCCCGCACCCCGACCACGCCCCGGCGGCGGTCACGGCGGTCGCGAAGAGCGGCACGTAGAGCAGCGCGGCGAGGACGTCGACGCGGAAGGACCCGCCCGCGGCGTACGCGACGGCGCCGGACGCGGCGGCCAGGTATCCGCCGAGCAGCCAGCCCGCGGTGGCGGCCACCGTACGGACGTCGGCCGCGGGCCGCGGGCCGTCCTCGCCCCCGGCCGCCGTGCGGACCGCGGAGGCCGCGGCGCGGAAGAGCAGCCAGCCCGGCAGGGCGGTGAGCAGCAGCGGGGTCACACCGACGGGCGCGGCGGCGCCGGAGAGCGTCTCCGTACGGACCAGGTCGGCGCCCTGGGCCAGCAGCCACAGGGCGGCGCCGACGTGCAGGGCGCCGCCGAGGCCGCTGTCGGGGAAGGGCGAGGCGATCCAGAGCAGGAGGACGACGGCGCCGAGGACGCCGAGGCCGAGCCCGGCGGCGACCGCTCCCCCGGCGAACGCGGTGGCGCGTGCCGCCGCGACCCGCCGGGCAGCGGCCTCGGCGGACAGTGCCGCGATGCGATCGGTCGTATGGGTCACGGCGACCCATGGTGCCAACAACACCCGTTTCGCCCCGGCAGCGGGCGAAAAGTCGTCGTGTCGCACATGATGGGCGCTATGTGTCCTTTTTTCACACTGTCACATGTACGGGTATCCGTACGAGCACGGGTACGGCGTGACGGCTCGGGGTCGCCGCGGTGAGCGCCCGCAGGCGCACCGGCGGGACACAGTCACCGCCCAAGCCCGTACCGGCCAAGCAGAAGCCGACGTCGCGGCAGCGGCAGAAACCGCCGTCGTCCGGCGCGCCCGCACCTGCCGCGGACCCGGCTCCGTCCCAGAGCCCCACGGGTCCCGCGCCCAAGAGCCCGGCGCCCGAGGGGCCGGCCGCGAAGAGCCCGCCGTCCAAGAGCCCCGCGGCGAAGGCCCCTCCGCCCACGGCTCCGGCGCGCAAAAGGCCCCCGCGCTCCCCCGCGCCCACCCGTGAGCCGGTCGGTCTGGGCCGCGTGGCGGTCGTGGCCGCGCCCGTCGTGGCACAGGCCCCGCCGGTGCTCCCCGGCCCGAGCCCCGAGGCCGCCTTCGACGCGCTGTACGCGCACTGCGCGGACCCGCTCGTGCGCCAGGTCCTGGTCCTGACCGGCAGTCCGCGGCTCGCCGACGACGCCGTGGCCCGCGCCTTCGACCAGGCGTGGCAGCGGTGGCCGGAGGTGGCGCGGGACGCCGATCCGGTCGGCTGGCTGCGCGCGAACGCCTACGCGTTCGCCCTCGCGCCCTGGCAGCGCTGGGTCCCGGCCCACCGCCGCGAACCCGCCGCCCCGGCCGCCCCCGTCCCCCTGGCGGCGGCCCTGCTGCGGCTGCCGGCCGAGCACCGCCGCGCCCTGCTCCTCTACGACGGCCTCGGCCTCGATCTGCCCGGCACCGCCGCCGAGACCGAGTCCAGTACGCCCATCACCGCGGCACGCATCACCCACGCGCGGGCCGCCCTGACCACGGCGCTGCCGGAACTCTCCGAGGACGGCCAGCCCCTGTCCGTGGAACTCGGCGCGCTGCTCGCCGACGAGCAGGACGACGCCGCGCCCGCGCGTACCCGGAAGCCGGCCGCCGTACGGGACGCGAGCGAGCGCGGTGTACGGCGGCGTACGGTCGCGGCCTTCGCCCTGACCGCCCTGATCGTGACGGCCACCGTCGTGACCATGGCGGTCGCGCCCGACCACAGCGAGCCGGTGCCGCCCCGGCACGCCCGCGAGGCGGGCCACAACCGCGCCGACACCCCCGGCGCCCCGGGCCACGCCCCCTCCGACGACCCGGCGCGCGTGACAACGGACGCACGCACCGACGTACCCCCGCCCGTCCCGCCCCGCGTCCCCCCGGCCGCACACCGCAACCCCCGCCCCGGCCTACGGGACGAGCACGGGGCACGACTCCGCCCGGACACCGGCAAACCGCCGCTGCCCTGAGGTCTTGGCCGCAGGCGCGGTCCGGGCGGGGACGGCAGCGGCGAACGGCCGCTGGGCCGAGCTCCGTCCGCGCGACGCGGAAACGGCGCGGGTCCGGCCCCTTCCGAGGAAGGGAACCGGACCCGCGCCGGGTGGCGTGCCGAGCCGACCGCGGGTCAGCCGGCCAGGATCGACCGCGCGAGGCGCGCCGTCTCGGACGGCGTCTTGCCGACCTTGACGCCCGCGGCCTCCAGGGCCTCCTTCTTGGCCTGCGCCGTGCCGGAGGAGCCGGAGACGATGGCGCCCGCGTGGCCCATCGTCTTGCCCTCGGGCGCGGTGAAACCGGCGACGTAGCCGACGACCGGCTTCGTCACGTTCTTCTCGATGAAGGCCGCGGCCCGCTCCTCGGCGTCGCCGCCGATCTCGCCGATCATGACGATCAGGTCGGTGTCGGGGTCGGCCTCGAACGCGGCGAGCGCGTCGATGTGCGTGGTGCCGATGATCGGGTCACCGCCGATGCCGACGGCGGACGAGAAGCCGATGTCGCGCAGCTCGTACATCATCTGGTACGTCAGGGTGCCGGACTTGGAGACCAGGCCGATGCGGCCGGGCTTGGTGATGTCGCCCGGAATGATGCCCGCGTTGGACTGGCCGGGGGTGATCAGGCCGGGGCAGTTCGGGCCGATGATCCGGGTCTTGTTGCCCTTGGCCTGGGCGAGCGCCCAGAACGCGGCGGAGTCGTGCACCGCGACGCCCTCGGTGATCACCACGGCGAGCGGGATCTCGGCCTCGATGGCCTCGACCACGGCGTCCTTGGTGAACTTCTCCGGGACGAAGATGACCGTCACGTCCGCGCCGGTGGCCTCGATGGCCTCCTTGACGGAGCCGAAGACCGGGACCTCGCCCTGGTCGAAGGAGACGGTGGTGCCCGCCTTGCGCGGGTTGACGCCGCCGACGATGTTCGTGCCGTCGGCGAGCATGAGCGTGGTGTGCTTCATGCCGGTGGCGCCGGTCATGCCCTGGACGATGACCTTGCTGTCCTTGGTCAGGAAGATAGCCATGGTTGTCGGTGTCCTCGTCCCTTACTTCGCAGCCAGCTCGGCGGCCTTGTCGGCCGCTCCGTCCATGGTGTCCACGCGCTGTACCAGCGGGTGGTTCGCGTCGGACAGGATCTTGCGACCCAGCTCCGCGTTGTTGCCGTCCAGGCGTACGACCAGCGGCTTCGTGACGTTCTCACCCTTGGACTTGAGCAGCTCCAGGGCCTGCACGATGCCGTTGGCGACCTCGTCGCAGGCGGTGATGCCGCCGAAGACGTTGACGAAGACGGACTTGACGTCCGGGTCGCCGAGGATGATCTCCAGGCCGTTGGCCATCACCTCGGCGGACGCGCCGCCGCCGATGTCCAGGAAGTTGGCGGGCTTCACGCCGCCGTGCGCCTCACCGGCGTAGGCGACGACGTCGAGGGTGCTCATGACGAGCCCCGCGCCGTTGCCGATGATGCCGACCTCGCCTTCCAGCTTCACGTAGTTGAGGCCCTTGGCCTTGGCCTTCGCCTCCAGCGGGTTGGCGGCGGCCTTGTCCTCGAGCGCCTCGTGCTCCGGCTGCCGGAACGCGGCGTTCTCGTCGAGCGAGACCTTGCCATCGAGCGCGACGATCTTGCCCTCGCCGGTCTTGACCAGCGGGTTGACCTCGACCAGCAGGGCGTCTTCCTTGACGAAGACGGTCCAGAGCTGCTGGAGGACGGAGGCGACCTGGTCGGCGATGTCGGCCGGGAACTTCGCGGCGGCGACGATCTCGGCGGCCTTCTCCGGGGTCACACCCTCCAGGGCGTCGACCGGGACCTTGGCCAGCGCGTCCGGGTTCTCCTCGGCGACGACCTCGATCTCGACACCGCCCTCGACGGAGGCCATGGCGAGGAAGGTGCGGTTGGTGCGGTCCAGCAGGAAGGAGACGTAGTACTCCTCCTTGATGTCCGCGGTCTCGGCGAGCATCACCTTGTGGACCGTGTGGCCCTTGATGTCCATGCCCAGGATCGCGTCGGCCTTGGCCACCGCGTCGGCCGGGTCGGCGGCCAGCTTCACGCCACCGGCCTTGCCGCGGCCGCCCACCTTGACCTGAGCCTTGACGACCGCACGGCCGCCCAGTCGCTCCGCCACCTCGCGCGCCGCCTCAGGCGTGTCGATGACTTCACCGGCCAGCACCGGTACACCGTGCTTGGCGAAGAGGTCCCTCGCCTGGTACTCGAACAGGTCCACGCGCGTCCGTCTCCCTTTTCCCTGGTTTCCAGGGTTCCTGGTTTCCCTGGAATTCAGCATTTCGCAAGCTACTGCCGCCTGATGTGTGCGGCGCTGCGTGCGTTTCTGCCTGATCTGCCTGGGCGTGCCGCTACGGGCAGGGCGACTGCACTGTCACAAGGGAAGCGCACACGGTGACCGAGTACGCGGCATGTCCGTCTCGCAGGTTATCGCCGAGGGCGGTGACGGGCTAAATCGCAGATCACATGTGGGCGGTGAGAACGGTCACAGATCACCGTCCGGGTCCGTTCCCGATCGTCGTTCACGCCTCCGGTATCGGAATCGGGCGTTTCTCGATCGCCGCTGCCATCACATCGGGAAAGAGGTCGGGGGTGCAGGCGAACGCGGGTGCGCCGAGGGCGGCGAGCGCGGCGGCGTGGTCGTGGTCGTAGGCGGGCGCGCCCTCGTCGGACAGCGCGAGCAGCGCCACGAACTGGACGCCGGCCGCCTTCATGGCCGCCACCCGCTTCAGCATCTCGTCGCGGATACCGCCCTCGTAGAGATCGCTGATCAGTACGACGACGGTTTCGGCCGGACGGGTGATCAGGCCCTGGCAGTACGCGAGCGCCCGGTTGATGTCGGTGCCGCCGCCGAGCTGGGTGCCGAACAGCACGTCCACCGGGTCGTCCAGCTCGTCGGTGAGGTCGACCACGGCGGTGTCGAAGACGACGAGCTTGGTGGCGATCGACCGCATCGAGGCCAGGACGGCGCCGAAGACGGACGCGTAGACGACGGAGGCGGCCATCGAACCCGACTGGTCGATGCAGAGGACGACGTCCTTCTTCACCGCCTGGTCGGCGCGGCCGTAGCCGATCAGCCGCTCGGGCACGACGGTGCCGTGCTCGGGCAGGTAGTTCTTGAGGTTGGCGCGGATCGTGCGGTTCCAGTCGATGTCCCGGTGCCGGGGGCGGCTGACCCGCGCCGAGCGGTCGAGCGCGCCGGTGAGGGTGGCGCGGGTCCGGGTGGCGAGCCGCTTCTCCAGGTCGTCCACGACCTTGCGGACCACCATCCGCGCCGTCTCCTTGGTGGTGTCGGGCATCGCCTTGTTCAGCGACAGCAGCGTGCCGACCAGGTGCACGTCGGCCTCCACGGCCTCCAGCATCTCCGGCTCCAGCAGCAGCGCCGACAGCCCGAGCCGGTCGATCGCGTCCCGCTGCATCACCTGGACGACGGAGCTGGGGAAGTACGTACGGATGTCGCCGAGCCAGCGGGCCACTTGCGGCGCGGAGCCGCCGAGGCCCGCAGAACGGTCGGCCCCGCGCCCCGAGGCGCTGCCCGTGCCGCCGTACAGCGCGCCGAGGGTACGGTCCATCGCCGCGTCCCTGCCGGTCAGTTCGCACCCGGTGCCGTCGGCGCCCCCGCCGCCGAGCACGAGCCGCCAGCGGCGCAGCCGCTCATCGGTGTCAGTCATCTGCCTGGTCCCCCTCGTTGGTCAGCCTGGCGGCGAGATCGGTCGTGGTGGTCGTGCCCAGCAGCAGCCGGACGGTGTGCAGGACGGCGTCGGCGCGGGCCGCGTCGAGGCCGGTGCCGAAGCCGGGCAGGCCCGGGTCCGACGCGGTGGCCGGGCGGCGCGCCGCCGAGGGGCCGCGCCGCACCAACTCCCCCACGCTGCGCCGCACTCCGGTCTCGAAGTCCGCGAAGGTCCGCCGCAGCAGGGGCAGCACGTCGTTGAACGCCGTCGCCGGTACGGCCGCCAGCCAGCCGTCGACCAGCGCCAGCAGCCGCTCGTCGTGCACCAGCAGCATCCCGCCGCCGGACAGGAACCCCTCGATCCACGCGGCCCCCTCCGCGGGCCCCGTCCCCGGCGACAGCGCCAGCCCCATCAGCCGCGCCGCGTCCTCCGCCTCGATCCGCCCGTCGTCCATGAGCAGCCGCGTCGCGGCCCCCCTCAGCAGCCCGGGTATCGCCCCGTCCCGCTCGGCCAACCCCCGCAGCGTCCCCGCCCACCGCTCCCGAAGGTCCCCCCCAGAAACATCCCCCCGCCCCCGCGCGCTGGCCCCGGAGACCAGCGCGGCGCCGGGTGCGGGTGCGGGTGCGGTGCCGGAGGCGGGTGCGGTGCCGGAGGCGGGTGCGGTGCCGGAGGCGGGTGCGGTGCCGGAGGCGGGTGCGGTGCCGGAGGCGGGTGCGGTGCCGGAGGCGGGTGCG